>NZ_JAFYHP010000024.1 GCF_017539065.1 Methanobrevibacter sp. | reverse complement strand
TTATATTTTTTTTAATGAATATAATCCATTTCTTGTTCTAAAAAGCATTTATCATAAAATACTTGTTTTTTTTAAGAATTATGAAACTTTTTAATAAAATTCTATTTTTCGAGATTCATTATGGATGGTAAATTACTATTTATAGTCCCAAACACTAATCCGATTAATGCAACTTATGCAGGTAACGGAACATGGTGGGCAGTATATACATTTGATGATTATGGAGAATATGAAGTCAATGCAACATTTGAGGGATTGGATAATGTAACAATCAACAATGCAACAATAACTGTTGACAAGCTTAAAACAGAATTATCAGCAACTGCTATTACTACAACATACAACATCAACAAAGACTTAGTAATTACATTAAAAGACAGCACAGGCAAAGCATTAACTGGTGTTAAAGTCACTGTTGATTTAAACGGCGCTAAAGAATACACAACTGACAAGAACGGTCAGGTTAAAATATCCACAAAAGGTTTAGCTCCTAAAACTTACAATGCTAAAATAACATTCAACGGCGAGACTAACTATGATAAATCAACCAAAGATGTTAAAGTTACTGTTAAAAAGGCAACTCCTAAAATAACAGCCAAAAAGAAAACCTTTAAAAAATCTGTTAAAACCAAAAAATACACAATAACATTAAAAGATAATGCCGGTAAACCAATCAAGAATGCTAAAGTAACCTTGAAAGTCAAAGGCAAAACCTACAAAGCAAAAACCAACTCCAAAGGCAAAGCCACCTTCAAGATTACCAAACTAAACAAGAAAGGAACCTTTAAAGCAGTCATCAAATACAAAGGAAACAAATACTACAAAAAACTAACCAAGAAAGTCAAAATCAATGTTATTGTTAGTTTCAAAACAGTATCTAAAGGCAGCAAAGACAAATCAACCGTCAAGGAAATACAACAAGTCCTAAAAGACAACGGTTACTACATCTCCTATAGAGGACATTACCTTAAAGTCGACGGAAAATACAACTCCTGCACAGTCAGATCAGTTAAAGAATTCCAAAACGACAAAGGACTAAAAGTAACAGGTAAAGTTGATGAAAAGACTGCCATAAAATTAGGTATAATTAACTAAGAAAGTTAAAAAGTAATTGCTTCGGCAGTTACTTACTTTTTTTTATTTTTTCAACTCAATTCAGTCTTTTTTTTTAATCATGACTATTTGCACTATTTTTTTAGTGATTTTATCTAAAGTAATGATTCATTACTCTTTTTTATTATTTTATATTAAAATATTAGTCGGTACAAGCTAAAACCTGTTTTAAGCATTAATCCACAACTTTCTTTAATATTTTGACCACTGATAAGCTATTCTGGGGGATTTGTCTCTGACATAGATGGTTCCACATTTTTTAAAACCATTTTTTTCAATTTGTTTTTGCATGATTAAATTGTTTTCATGGGTGTCTATTCGTATATTGTTGGATATGCTTTTACAGTAATCCGCTACACACTTAAAAATGCCATGTACCTTGCCGTCACTCGCTATCCTATGCACAGTTACATATGATTCATCATTAAGCCACTGGCCATCCTCTATGTATTGGTATGTCGGTTCAACATTGTCAAAAAGTGCAAATACTCCATGGACACACTCATCATCATAAATCAAATGACAAACTTCATTGGCAATATCGTCCCGGATCAAATCTTCACTGGGATATGAATGTCCCCATTGGTCCGGATTGCCTGATGCAATCATAAAATCTTGTGCAGCATGATAAATGCTCATAATTACACTTAAATCATCGTGTTTTGCTTTTCTGACATGCATATTATTATTTATTTCAATTCATCAGATATAAAATTTAATTCTAACGTTTTGTTAAAGCCGATTTTTCATCATATGTTAACAAACTTTTTTCCTAAATCCTATAAAATCAAGGGCAATATTTAATTAGAGGATTGAATAAAAATTATAACGGTTTTTAAAATAAGAGTAATTTTAATAATACATCTTAGGCGGTGTTAAAATAGGTTATAAAAAAATAATATTTATAACATTATTCTTACTGTTTTTCTTAATGATTGGTGCAGTTAGTGCGGCAAGCGATGTCAATGTGACTGCATTGGGTTCTGATTTAGCGGACAATACAATCACACAACATCTGGATGCAGTTGAGGATAATGCTACTGAAAAATCAATTAGTGATGACAACAAGCAAGAAAGTGAAAATGCTTTAAAAATGGGGGCAGATACTCCTGATAATGTATTAAAGGACAGTGGAACTACTACTGTAAACAATTGGGGGGAACTTGAGTCTGCCATTAACGATGGGGCTGTGATTGAACTCTCGGGGGATGATGTCTACTATGCTGAGGGGTCAGGAATTTCTATTGATTCAGGAACAGTGACAATTGACGGTAAGGGACACACAATTGATGCTCAAAGACTAAATTCCCATATATTTGAGATTAATAATGGCGCTACCTTAAAACTGGAAAACCTCATTCTCAAAAATGCGCTCAATAATCTTGATGTTGATGGTGGAGCAATCTATAATGACCAAGGTACATTAACGGTAATAAACTGTACATTCACCAACAACACTGCAACAACCGAAATGGGAGGAGCAATCTATAATTATGAGGGTACCTTGAAAATAGTCAATTCACGATTTGAAAAAAATTCAAAGTATGACAGGGCAATCTATAATTATGGTACAGAAGATGATTCTTTTAGATTGACCATAATAAACACCACAATGGTAGAGGATAAGGTTGCCGTTAATCTTGATGATAATGAAAGAAGGCTTGATGATAAAAGGGACATTGATTTATTGACTACTGAGGTTAATGCTTATATTCAGGAGACAATTTATAACGGAACTCCTGTTTTTATTAGTGTTAGTGGAATAGATGAGGATTTCACCGGCAGCATAACCGTAAATATAACAAATACAATATATAATACCAATGTTGATGTCGCAAAGGGCAAAGGCAACACTACCATGAATTTGGATATTAACAGGTACACGGCCAGATTTAAAAATTTCATTTCCGTTGATGAAAAAGCTTTTGACAGGGAGGATACCAAACCTTATCTGGAAATAAACTTCAGAATCATATGCGATGGATCATTAAGTGCTTTGGAAGATTTGATAAGCAAATCAACAGATAATGTAACCTTAAATCAGGATTACATATTTAATACGGCATGCGATGCTCCTGGAGGAATAAAAATTTCCAGTAAAGAATTGACCATTAATGGTAATGGTCACAGCGTTAAAGCGAGCAATATGGATGACGGGGCAATATTCTACATAGAAAACGAAGCAGATGTGAGGATGGTAAACATAACACTAGAAGGAGGTCATGCCGTCTCAGCATCCCACCTCAAAGAACAAACACGAATGGGCGGAGCAATCTATGTTGCCAACAGTAATTTAACAATAATTAACTGCACATTCAAAGACAACGAGGCAAAAGACGGATTTGGAGGTGCAATATATGGGCATTATTCTAATTTAGATATAATCCGCTCTAATTTTATAAATAACGATGCTGCAAATGGTAAAATTCTTTGTATTTGGGGAGGAAATGCAAATATCTTAAACAGTAATGTTAATCAGGAAGATGTCCATAGTGAATTCGATCAGGATAATGAAATATTGGGGCCAATTGCAATTTTCAATGACCTCAATGCAACACTTTACATTCCTAATTATGTTAAAGGCAATGAAACATTATTTAACATAACACAACCTGAGAATCTTAATGCTGCTGCAAGTTTAACTATAAACAATGACCCAAAAGGCAACATCCAAATTACAAACGGTCATGCGAGTGCAAACCTAAATCTTGATTTTGGTTCATATGTCGCAACAATAACAACTCCTGACATTGTATATTACACTGATTCCAGCAGGAACCTTACCTGCACATGCCTCTCAGCAACCACAACAAGTAATGAATTCAAAGTCTTAAGAAAGGTTGATGTCGAATTGACTGTTAAGAATATTGCCTATGGTGAAAATGAAACAATAACCGCCAATATTGATGCAGAAGGTAACGTGACAATCATATTGGATGGTAGAACCATTGAAGACGGGTTGGTTATTGATAATAACGAAATCAGATATGCCATTCCAAAACACTACTTGAATGCAGGCAAGCACACGATTGAAGTAAGATATAACGGCGATACTTATGTTTGCAACTGTTCAAAGAGTGCTGAATTCACAGTAAACAAAATAAACTCATCATTAACTGTTAGTGATGTTGTTTTGGATTATGGTATGTCCATTATCGTTTCCGTATCTGCTGAAGGCGCTTCAGGCATTTCTGCTAAGATTGACAATAATAACGTCAAGGTCAATGGGTTTAATGTTCCGGTTTCTGGTTTAAAAGCTGGTGTTCATTCATTGACTGTAACTACCAAGCCTGATGAAAACCACACTGCAGTTACCAAAACAGTTACAATAACAGTCAATATGATTGCTTCCACATTATCCGCTTCTCCAGTGGCTACTGTCTACAATGGAGGCGAATATATTGTTGCAACTTTAAAAGATAATGCTGGAAAAGCAATTAGTGGCGTTAAAGTAGAAATCAGGCTAAATGGAATAATTTATAACAAAAACACTGATAAAAACGGTAAAGTCAAATTGTCTACAGACGGTTTGGCTCCAAAAACATACTCAGCTACAATTTCCTTTGCAGGAAATGCCAATTATGTTAAGTCCACTAAAACTGTCAGTGTTAAAGTTACTAAAGCCACTCCAAAACTGACCGCATCTAAAAAAACTTTCAAAAAATCTGTCAAAATCAAAAAATATAAAGTTGCCCTAAAAACAAATCAGAACAAGGTAATAAAAAGCAAATGGGTTACTTTGAAAGTCAACAAAAAGACCTACAAAGTCAAAACCAACAGTAAAGGTCAGGCAACCTTCAAGATTACAAACTTGAAGAAAAAAGGCACTTCCAACGCAGTAGTTAAGTATGCGGGAGATAAATACTACAACTCAAAAACTGTAAACACAAAAATAACCGTTAAATAGATGTTTCACCAACATCTATTCATTTTTTTAAAATTTCTCCAAAATATTTTTTCTGAATTTGATCATCGCATCGAAAAGAATATGTAAACATATTAAATATAATATATATTGACTAAAAGTTTGGTGAGATGATACTTTTATGTTAAACAAGAAATTTATGGTGCTTGCAATATTCTTCATAGCTTTGGTCGCAATCTCTGCTGTTGGTGCAGCTGAAGATACTGGAGATGTTGCTTCTATAGAAAGCGATACGCAAACAAACGAAATAACAAAAGATATATCGACAGGTGAAATGCAAGGCGATGCTTTGGAAGCATCCGCAAATGATGAAAGCGAAAATGCATTGGCTGCGTCAGATGATGGGCAAGTCTTGACTGGCGGGTCAAACTGTTTTGTAAACGGTAGTTATACTGGTGATAATGAATGGGGAACTGAAGATAACCCATATAAATCTTTAAAAAATGCTTTATATGACAAAGAAGGTCAAAGTATTAGGGAAGATGGAGATATAATCCATATTGCTGCTGGAACATATAGTGGTGAAGCAAATATAGGTTTAATTATTGACAAGAAGCTGACTCTTCAGAGTTGGGGGCCTGGTCAAGTAATATTTGATGCACAGAATGAATGTGGAATATTAACTATTGAAGCTGATGAGTTTAATGTTACAGAAATAACATTCACCAATGCGTTTAATACTTATTTTGGAGGAGCACTCTCCTTTACCAATGGTTTGAAAAATAGTCATATTGGAGGGGCTTTTATTGAGAACTCTGCCCCAATCGGAGGCGCAATATATGTTAACGGGGATGTGGAAAACTCTTTAATTTCTGCATGGTTCTGCAACAATACTGCAAGTGCCTTTACTGAAGGAGGATCAGATTTTGAGTATTTAATGGGTTCTGGTGGAGCCATATTCGTTTTTGGAAATATAAAGGATTCCTTTATTGACGGCGACTTTACACATAATGTCGCTGACATGTTTGGTGGTGCCATATTTGCCATGGAAGGCATCATAAGCACTAATCTTACAAGCAGTGATTTCAAGATTAACTCTGCATTGTTGGGCGGTGCAATATATGCTCCTTTTATGATTCATGACAATATCAAAGGCGATTATGTAAATAACACTGCTTTGGCGGGCGGCGCTATCTTTACAAACGTTGTTAACAATACCAAAATAGATTCTAATTTCACAAACAATACTGTAGATAGTGCTCTTGCATCTGATTATCCGGAAATCATAAATGAGAATTTAGGATATCTTAGTGAATATCTTGATCCTCAAATTGTTGAATCTGTCCAGCAATTTATGGAGGGATACAGTGTTAATCCTTGTTTAGGTGGTGCAATAAGCATTGTTGGAATTTTAGAAAATTCCAATATCGCTGGAGAATTTACAAATAACCTCGGCGCAGAATTGGGAGGTGCCGTTTGTGCTCTTGGACTTGTTAACAGATCTGATATTTCTAGCCAGTTCTCACTTAACAGTGCAGAATTGGGAGGTGCACTATGGCTTCAGGTTGTAGAATATTCCAATATCGCAGGTTATTTCATGTATAACTCCGCTGTGCAAGGGGGCGCAATATGTATTGGTGAAGTGTTGGAAGATTCCAATGTTTCCGGTTATTTTGCCAACAACACCGCTAAGGTGGGCGGCGCAATAAATGCGCCATGTTTGTTCTATTCAAATGTTTCCGGTTATTTTGCCAACAACACTGCCGGCATGGGTGGTGCGATTTTCGCATTTTCCATGGACAATACAGAAATACTCGCTAATTTTGTAAATAATGTCGCAAAAAGCGAAGAAGAGTTGAGTATGGAAGATTATGGAATAGTGGATTATTCCGGACAAGGCGGTTTCGGTGGTGCATTATGTGTTATTGGAACCATGCAGAATGTTGTTTTCACCGGCGATTTTGTAAAGAACCACGCTATAGAGGGCGGTGCAATATTTGCCGATTCAGTGAAAATGGAAAGCACTAGGTCAGGGCCAGTGCCTATGACAAATAATGCATTCAACTCTAATTTCGTTGGCAATGTTGCTTATAAAGGCGCTGCAATCTTCATTTCCGCCACATCATTGCAAAATAAATTCAATTCAAATTTCATCAATAACTATGCTCTTGAAGATGGAATTATTTATCTTAATAATGTAAGTGTAGAAGATTCAATATTCCATTGCCTATTCATGAATAACACGGCCACAATTTCTGTTATCCATATTGAAAATGCAGAAGGTACAAACATAACCAACAACATTTTCCTAAATCCTCTCAGGGCTTATGACATTTCCCACAATGGTGGAAGCGATTCTAAATTAAGCGTTAATGATAACTGGTTTGGACATAATGCAACCAATTATAAGGTTTTCCCAAAGATAAACGGTACTGTCGAATGCAACACATGGTTATTCCTAAGTGCTGCAGCTAATCCTACTTCAGTTTCATATCTTGGAAATTCTAACATTGTCTTTAATCTATTTGTTTACAATAAAGTTACCGGTTCATCTAATAAGAAGTTTGATTCTTCTCTTTTAGAACCTGTTAATTTAACAATAACTTCAACAAACGGCAAAGTCAATAAGAATGTTGTTTATTTCGGAGATGTTGTCAAGTTCTCTTCAAATGGTAAAAAAGGCAGTGTAACAGCATTGATAGGAAATGCTTTTGATACTGTTGTGATAAGTTGCTTGCCTAGAATATCATCTAATGATTTGGAAATGGATTACTTGGGAAATAATTATAAAATCCAAGTCTTCGATGAGGATGGAAATCCTGTTGTAGGCGAAATTGTAAAAATAAATGTACATACCATAACATACCCTATAAAAACAGATAAGAACGGTTATGCGACATTGCCAATCAGGTTAATGCCAAACACTTATGTCATTACTTCAACATATAAGGGAGCTACAAATAAAAACACCCTCAAGGTCAAAAATACTTTAAAAGCTGAAAAGTCATTTAAAGTTAAAATGTCTGATACTAAATTTGTATTAAAAGCAACCCTCAAATGGAGTAATGGAAAAGCAATTGTGGGCAAAAAGGTTTCATTTAAAGTTAAAGGTAAAAAATTCACTGTAAAAACCAACAAAAATGGAATAGCAAAAATTAAACTATCTGTAAAGATTGTTAATCAAAAAATACTAAAACTCACTTTTAAAAAGAAGAATGTTCTTCTCAAAGTTGGTAAGAAATATAACATGAAGGTTATTTACAGAAATGAAACTGTTAAATCAAAAGTGATAGTTAATAAGTAATTGCTTCGGCAGTTACTTCCTTTTTTTTATTTTTTCCAGACCAAAAAACCCATCGGATTATTCATTATATCTTCAATATTTCACTATTTCTTGGATTGAAAATTTAAAATATTGGCCGTTCATTTAAGTATTTCAATCAGGCATTCGAGGGACCCTTACTTTTGCAGGTTCATATGGATTAAAAAAAAGTATGTGAAAAACGACCCTATAATGTCAAATAGGGCCATTGATCACATTTTGTCATACGTTTCTTTTATTTGAAGAATCTTTTTGTGCAAAAGAATTATTACAAATAAAAAGGCATATGTCCCACCCTGCCGCCCTAAATAATGGAATGCCGTCCATTATAATCGTGTTTCAAACCTAATTATTTGAAGATACACAGTGTTTCGTCTTTATTCATGTCATGATACAATTCTGCCTTATTCTCATCGAAGTCTATGACCTGTATCATTTGATATATCTCCTCATTCAAGTTAGGATTTATATCTTTCAGGATATTCGGATAATCGTAAATCATATCCCTGTTGAATTCTAGCTTTTTCTCATTTTCAAACAGTGCTCCGTAGTATATTTCCGCTTCCACCAAATCCTGGAACATGTGGCTTCCGAAGGATAGTTCAGGCATGTAACCGACTTCACTGTAGGCTTCTTCCAGAATTGCAGTGAAATGGCTGATGTCAGCAAACACCACTGGAATACCTAATTCTGGAGAAGAGGTACCTATTCTTCCAGGAACAATCAGGATTGCGGTTTTGTCATTATCCTTACAATAAGTGTTCACATCACTAATTATCCGAGGTATTGAACTTTTTTGAGCATAAGGATACTCATAATACTTATGAGGATCAACATAACAGATTGTGTCTATTGTGTTCTTTCTTGACATGCCCATTGAAGATTCCTTGATATGGAAGAAAACATTTTTATCTTCAGGCATTTCAATAGATTCGTTGTTAGTTGAAACTTGAAGAGGACGACATTGCAGTAGGTTTATATTAAATGAATCCTCTCCAAAATTAACGGTATATTCAATATCTACCGGGTAATCATATGCGGTCTGCAGGGTATTTAGAATCTCTTTCATCTCATCAATGAAATCCTGATTCTTTACGATTCCCTCACAGTTGACGAATACCACTTCGCGGCGTTGTCCGCGTTCACGGAACATTCTCTCAACTTCACGGTCATGTTCAACTAAAACTTTTTTGGAATATCTTGGAATTATCTCTAAACCTTCATCGACAGGAATGTCATGCAAACTGATATTCTTTAAATCGATTACATCCAGATAATGTTGGGAATATCTGTGCTTTTCTTTCATGTCCTTCACTAGAGTCACTTCGGGCTTGTCAAGATTTATGATTCTAGGATAGTCTTTTTTTGTCCTGTCAACAGCTTTTGTACCAAGACCCATTACAAGTCTCAACATACCTTTGCTGTTGTCCATATCCGGAAGAGGGGAATATGGACTGTATGAAAATCCTACGCCAGCAGCTGTCGGGAAGAGATAGTCCCCATGATAGGAGCCTGAAACTCTTTGAACTAATAATGCCATTTGTTCATCAGTATCGTCTAATCCATTTAATTTCCTATATTCCAAAGCAGAAATGTTCATGGTACTTGAATAGACGGTTTTCACCGCTTCTTCAAATGCAGCTAAACGCTCTTCAAGGGAACCTCTGTTTACACAGAACACTGATTCGTATTTTCCTGCAAATGCATTTCCATAACCGTCTTCAAGGAAACTACTTGACCGAACGATAATAGGATTTTGCCCGAAATAGTCCAGTATATGTATAAAATCTTTTTTAGTCTGGTCTGAGAAGGTACCGTTCTTAAGAGCTTCCTCTAACTCCTTACCATATTTGTAGTAACCTTCGGGTGTTCTTTGCTTTACCCTAATGTCCCACAAGTCATTTGAAACGATGTATGTGTAAAATAAATCTGATCCGATGTAAAATGAATCGTCAGGTTCAAAGTTTTTGTATATTTCAGGACGATCCTTTTCAATAATCTTTCTTGCAAGCAGCATTCCGCATGTCTTACCACCTACCAATCCGCTGCCTACACGGCGGTCATAGATTGTGATATAATCCTCAAAGGTGAAGTATTCCTTGATTTTAGAAAGCATCTTTTCATCTTTCGTCATCATCAGTTCACAAATCTTATCGCACTCGTCATCGACGTTGCCACCATCTTCATACTTCATTCTGACCTGAAGCATATATCTTTCCCAACTGTCTAAAGTCCGTCCGTCCTGATATTTGTCTGAATTGATGGTCTTATAGTATTTGCTGACCTCTTGGCCATCCTGCAGGACTTTGACAAAGCCGGTTCTAGGGTTGAATTTGTGCCCTAAAAACATGGTTTGGGAATATCTGTTCCATACTTTCAATGGGGAGACGTAAACCTCTTCCGGGGAATTTGAGTATACATTCAGGAATAGCTGTGTGGTCTCACGTATCTTGGCTATAGCATCATATGAATGTCTTCCACGAATGATCGGGAAATATGCTACGGTATCCAGTTGGAATAAAAACGGACAGGTAACCTTAAAGAAATTACCCATCATCAAGTCTGTTGACCAAACAGCCTGAAGGTCACTTAAGCAGTCGAAGACATAGAATGCGTCAAAGCCTTCCTTTTCTATAATTCTGTGAACTTCCAAAGTAAATGTTTCGAACTGGTTGTATGGATTCACCTGATAAATCTTAATCCCGTCACGTTCTATCATACAGAATTCAGTGTCAGGATTCTTCTGTTCTTTTTCAAGCAATTTAAAATCCTTTTCAGTCATTTCTATTAATGGAGGATGATTAGCAAATCGAATGTATATCAAGTTCCTGTTATCCTCTTTTGCTTGTTTCACATATGGATTGACAAAGTAAGAAAATTCATTTAAATTTGTAACATTCCATACTACATTATCTCCTAAACGGATATTATCCAGAGCTTCATCAAGCCCAGGGATTCCTGATTTAATTCTATCGAATGCGGCCATAATAATATCTCCTAATTTTTATTTAATTTCTCACCATTGGCACTCCAGTTAATTGTGAAGCTTCCATAGTTAATGCAACTAAATCTTGACGTTCAAGTTTTTCTATATCGGTATTTCCTGCTTGTTGGGTTAAGGCAGTAACTTCCTGAGTCATTGCTTCAATATAATTTGCAACTTGCTCTCCTTTTCTTATAGGGTCTAACCTTCTTCTAAGCACTCTTTCCTGTGTTGCAATTCCTTTAGGACAGGTACCTTCAGAACAGGTTTGACAGACTTTACAACCTATTGAGATTAATGCGGATGTAGCAATGTATACCGCATCTGCACCTAAAGCTATCGCTTTTGCAACATCAGATCCGGATCTTATTCCTCCAGCAGCCACAAGGCTTACTTCACTTCTTAAATTAATGTCTTTAAGAGCGTCATCCGCTTTTACAATTGCTTCTATTGTAGGAATACCTGCATGTTCTGTAACTGCCTCAGGTCCTGCACCGGTTCCTCCCTGCATACCATCGACTACAATTATGTCTGCACCTGCTTTTGCTGCGATTTTTACATCCTGTTCCACTCTACCGGATGCAAATTTCACAATAATAGGTATCTTCCAGTCAGTGATTTCCCTTAACTGATTGATTTTCATACCTAAATCCTCAGGTCCAACAATATCCATATGTCTTGCAGGGCTTAATGCTGAGGTTCCTTCTGGGATATTACGGACTCTAGCCACTTCAGCAGTTACTTTATGGGAAAGTAAATGTCCTCCCATACCGGATTTTGCACCTTGACCTATTTTTATTTCAACAGCTTCTGCACTGTTCAGATAACTGGCTGAAACTCCAAAACGGCCTGATGCATACTGGGCAATTAGTTTGTCAGCATAATGCCTTTCTTCGGGAAGCATTCCTCCTTCACCGGTATTGGTTATTGTACCTACTTTACTGCTTCCTATAGCTAGTGCTATTTTTGCTTCTTTACTTATTGCACCAAAGGACATTGCCCCAATCATAATAGGGGTGTCTATCTCAATCGGATTTTCTGCAAATCTGTCTCCAAGCACTACTGAAGTTTTACATGGTTCCCTGTATGAATCTATTGGAGGCCTTGAAACTTGTGCAGGCAATATGCTTAAATCGTCAAATGTTGGGATTTTCCTAGTCATTCCGCAACCGCGCACTTTATATGATCCGGTTTGACTTTTACGTTTGATTTCAACCATTGTTGAATTTGACCATATTCCTCTTCCTTCATCAGCAAGAGGCCTAACGTATATTGCGTGTGTTGGACACATTTCTTCACATATTTTACATCCTACGCAGTTTTCCTGATGAATTGGATAAGGTTCATCATTTATTACTTCATATACGTCGTGAGGGCAGTTTGAATAACAGCTGTAACAGTTTTTACATGCGGATTTTTTAGGATTGTCACATAAATACCAGCAACAGCCAGGCCTGTCATTGCTCTGTTTACATATTTCTGATTTTCTTTCAACAGTGAATGGCATCTAATCTACCCCCTCTTTAATGTCTCTTAATGGTTTGAATACCGGACAAACGGAATATTTTGTTCCTCCAGATTTTACAACCTCATCAATATCGCTTGTTATCTTTGCATAAGGTTTCCAAGCCAGATAATCTTCTTTATCAACAATAAGTGCATCTGTTACAATATCATTAGTCAATAGATAGTCTAGCAATGTTGTAACGATGGAACCGTCTTGACCTTGAGTATGTTTTAAGGATTTAACAGTCAGCACTTTTATATAATCGCCAATCGCTTTTGAATTGTCATTTCGTAAATCTTCAGGTATGAATGTTCTTGGACAGACTGTAAAGCAGGCATGACAATCTGGAGGGCATTCGCCTTTCATTCTTGGTTTTGTGTCATCGATTGTAATCAAGTCATCTGGACATGCATATTCGCATGCTCCGCAGAGCACACATACTCCAACATCAATAACATTTGCTTTTAAATCTAAGAAATTAGACTCTGAAATTTCCCTATTGATTGAATCATCTGATTTTTCCCTTTGGTATAGGACAGGCCTAGCAAAGAATTCTCTTTTTTCAATGTTTTCCAGATTTTTGTTTATTTTGTTCTCCGCAAGTCTATTCAGTAAATTGAATTGTGTTTGTGAAAAATCTTTAGCTTCAATGAATTTTTGTTCTATTGCTCCATTGACTATTTCCTCGCCTTTTTCAGTTCTGATGATTAATGTTGACCAACCGTCTTCGGATCCTATGGAACCTATTGAAATATCAGATGTTTCTGAGGTTAATTCAACACATATGTTACAGTTTTTCCTGATTATCCTTTTAGCCACGGATAAAGGTATTTTGACTGTTTCTTTTGTTTTCAATAATAGGAATACAAATCCTTTATCAATTTGGAATTTTTCAATGTCCTCCATTTTCAAATCATACTCTTTTAAGAGATTTCCAAAGTATTTGTATGAAAAATTTTCCATACAAAATAAGCCCAGTTTAACATCAATAGGGCTATCTGTATAATATTGTAGTTTGGATGCTGCCATAATTTCACATGGTGTTCCAACCATAGCAATTCTATGTTCACTCATTTTTTCAGCCCCTATTGTATATTAACGATTTTATTAAAATTTGTATAATCTTCATCACTTAGTTCAAAGCCATATTCTGTTAAAACTTCTTTTAACTCTTCTTGATCTTGTGAAGTGAGTTCTTCCATCATAGCGTTTTTCCCTAAGCTTTTCACATCTCCAAGAACATATATGGTTCCCCTCATAATTGATTCGCCGACATCATCGGTTACATCACCTAGTATGATGAGTCTTCCGCCCATCATAAGCAGCCCGGTCATGTATCCACTGTTTCCGCCAATTATTACGGTTCCGCCTTTCATGATTTCTCCAGTTCTTGAACCTGCACTTCCTTTCACTATTACTGTTCCACCATAGATTCCTTGTCCTGCGCCGTCACCTGCTGTGCCCTCAATAATCAGTTCGCCTTCTGTCATATTATCCCCAGCAAACCATCCGGCATTTCCGTTGATGTGTATCTTTGGTCCGTTAACCATTGTTCCAACAAAATAACCCACAGAACCATTGATTTCTATGTTCACGTCTTCGCTTAGGCCTGCACAGATGTTGTGTTTGGATTCAGGATAATTAATAATGAGTTTATCGTGACGGGGAGCCTGTTCTTTTATAGTGCGGTTTAATGCTTTCTCTTCCATATTTTTTGCAAAAATAAAGTATTCTTCCATAGATAAAACCCCTTATTAGATGGTGTAAGCTCTTGTTTCTCCTGGAGCTATTTGTTCTATTTCATTTGAATCGACAACATTATGCAATGCCATTTCTTCTGAAGCAATTGCAAAGATTTCATCAGTCTCCACCATTACTCCCGGCCTAAGACCAAGTTTATCCTTTGCAATACCGATACCATTAGGTGTTCCAACTAATATTGAAAAAGGACCATCCAAATCGATTACCGCCTGATCCAATGCTTCTTCTAATTTATAGCCTTGGTCAAGTTTATCAGCCATATAATGAACAATACATTCTGTATCATTAAATGATTCAAAAACGTGTCCTTTTCTTTCTAATGGATCTCTTATTTTCCAGTAATTAGTGATTTGGCCATTGTGCACTACAGTTATATCAGGTATGATGTAGCTTTGATATGGATGTGCATGATAACGGTCCACACCACTTTCTGTTGCAAAACGAGTATGTCCTATTCCATGTGTTCCGACTCTACTTGTAACGTCAAACCTTTCTGCAATGTCTTTTACTTTTCCCACATCCTTTATCATTTCAAATGAATGTGAACCGTTGATGACCCTTACATTTTCTAATTCATCTATTTCTTTTATACATGGTTTTAAAAGAGAATACTCATCCAATGCTATATTGCATTTATATACGTCTGAGTCGCCTACTGACTCGATTAATTGTTCTTCGAATATTGGACTAATTTGATTTAATAATGATTTTAAATTGTCCAATGCTCCTCTTTTCCTTTTTACTTCAATGTTTAATTGATAATGATTTTTAGGAAAATCTAAACTACCGTAGATTGCATAACCTGCTGAATCCGGTCCTCTGTGTTGTAGGGATTCTAACATTGATGTTAATGCTTTTCCTACAAGGTGAGTTTTTTTATCTTTGTATATTACACCTGCTATTCCACACATTTTTTCTCCTCCAAATAAAATAATCGGTGAATACACGTATTTTCAAGTTAATTCAAAACAAATTATAATCAATAAATTAAGTTGATCTTATTTTAAATCTGATATCTTTAGTTTTATCTCATCATATGCCTTATAAATCTAATAATTCTAAATTACCACATGCCTTAAAATAATAATCATAAAAATTGATTCTAAACTTATTATATGCCTTTAATAAGTACTAATAATTCTAAAATTACACCATATGCCCTTAAATGTTAATTCTAAAATTTCAAAAAATATTTAACTTCAATATACATATATTCATCACGTTTTGACTTCATTTTTTTAATTTTCAAAACCTCCATACATTTAAGATTAATTGGTGGCCGAAATTTTATTTGACCACCAATAATATTCAATAAAGGAATAATCTACACATTTAAGTATTCATCTCTTTCGTAATCGAATACTTGTACTCTATAAGCATCCCATTCAGCTCTTTTGATGCTGTAGAATTGATTAAATACTTTTTCTCCAAGAGCATTTTTAACAACATCGTCTTGCTCTAATGAATGGTATGCTTCCCATAAACTTGTTGGTAAATTACCGATTCCCCTTGCCTCGATTTCTTCTTCAGAAAGTGCGAATAGGTTTTCTTCAGTTGGTTCACCAGGGTCGATTTTATTATCCATACCGTCTAAACCTGCTTCAAGTAATACTGCAAATGCTAAGTATGGGTTACATGAAGGGTCAGCTGACCTACATTCAATTCTTGTACCTAATCCACGAGATGCAGGAATTCTTAATAATGTTGATCTGTTTTTAAAACCGTAAGCAATGTAACATGGTGCTTCGTAACCTGGTACTAAACGTTTATAAGAGTTAACAGTTGGGGATAAAATTGCTGATAAAGCTGGAGCATGTTTTAATAATCCTCCAATGAAGTATAAAGCTTCTTGTGATATTTGATTTTCAGTATCAGGGTCATAGAAAATATTTTTTCCATCTTTGAATAAACTTTGATTACAGTGCATTCCACTACCGTTAATTCCTAAGAATGGTTTTGGCATGAATGTTGCTTTAAAACCTAATTTATTAACTAATGCTTTAACAGCTTCTTTAAATGTTATAACAGCGTCAGCAGTTTTTAAAGCATCTGCATATTTAAAATCAACTTCGTGTTGTCCTGCTGCTACTTCGTGGTGACTTACTTCAACATTGAAATCTAATTTTTCTAAACCTAATACGATTTCCCTTCTAATATCAGTTCCTTGATCTAAAGGTTCTACATCAAAGTATTCAGCTTCATCTGCAGGGATGTAATTTCCATCTTCATCTTTTGTTATAATGAAAAATTCTGGTTCAGGACCCATATTAAATTGGTATCCTCTTTTTTCTGCTAATTCAAGGGATTTTTTAAGTATTCCCCTTGGATCTCCGTCATATGGTTTTCCTTCTGTAGTGAAAATATCACATATAAATCTACTAGTACCTTTTACTTCAGGTCTCCATGGGATTGTTGAGAAGGTGTCGATATCTGGTTTTGCAAGCAAATCACTATCATTAATTGAAGCTAATCCAGCTATTGAGGATCCGTCAAATAATAATCCATCATTTACTATGTCCTCAACGTCGTCCGCTTTTTTAAGCGGTACTGCCATACTTTTTGGCAATCCATGTATATCTGAGAGTTCTAATTTCAAAAATTTTATATCGTTTTCTTCGATAGTTTTTATTATTTGGTCTAATTTTTTATCTTTTTCTGACATTTTCTCACATCATTTTTTGTGTATATTATCCATTTAGTTGAATAATGTGTAAATTGGAAAACCATTTTGACTAAATGAATTTAGTAAAATACATAGTCGGAAGGAATGTTCCTTCCGACTAATAATTTATTATTATTGATATATAAATGTTTTGAATATAACAAAAAATATAAAATGAATTAACATTGCCTTTTCTTTATTTTTCACTTGTTTTCATGTAATTTTTGTAAAAATAGTTATTTGCACACGTTAAATGTTTATCAAGTAAAAAAATTTAATATTAATTAAAAATAAGAATGATCTACTAAAATCAAAAAGTTAAATAAAATATACATTAATTAAAGAGGAAGATAGAGTTTGAACTCTATCTGGAATATTTCTCATACTCCGCCAGGAATTGTGTATTTATCATTTACGCCATAGAATATTCCATTGCCTTTGTGTTTTTCACTAACGTGAGATAAGGCATTATTGAAGATTATATTAAGTAATTTGTACCCGTCTTTATCAATAAAATCACATAATATGGAGTTATTTTCTCTTAATTTCAGAACATCCTTTTCCATGTTAAAACAAGCTCCATAAATTATTTGTGAAGAGTTTTCTTCAATGGATTCGGGAGGATATTTTTCGGTTAAATCTTGTGACTTTAGGTATTTTTGGAAATTGCCCCATTCTTTTTGAAGTTCTTTTCCTTCTCTAGTGAATTTGCCGTTTACTAAAATGTCTTTGTAATCTTTAGATGTATAGTCATTTTCATTTTCAATAGCAGTTTTAAATTCCATGAAGCCTTCTCCAAATTTATTTGCTATTGCGGAATTTTTACTTTGCTTTAACATATCTTTTAAGTTGAATTTCTTATTTTTATTCATTGCTTTTAAAAGTTTAATTACTAAGAATTCAGATGTTTTTAATTCCCCTTTATTGGCAATTCTAAGGGTAATGTTTTTCATAACTTCTAAATCGGTTTCGGTTAGTTTTTTTCCCACACTGTGTGATTTTTCCCAATTGATTTCACATTTAATCTGGTCTTTTTTAATTAAATCTAATATTGTAAGTGATAGGGAATTTATGAGAATTTCATGTTTGTTAAACCTTTTGTTAACGAATAATGTTGAAACAATGGGGTATGCATCATTGCTTGGGGGATTTCTAATATTTCCATCAGGCATTTTAAACCTCGCATTATTCTTTTTTGGAGTGTTTTAAGGATTCCAGATAACATTCACGGATTTCTTCAGCTAGTTCATCGTTTCCTTCAATGATAGGTCCTGTGTAATCGCAATCCTTGCAGACACATTGGGACCAATTTTGCGGAATAATCCAGTCAACGTTTCTAGAACCACATCTAGGACAAATCTTGTGCATCATAATTATCACCATTATTTGTTATTATTATAATGGTATTTAATCATTATATTAAAAAAGTTTTTATACACAAAGTGTTAATAAAATATAGTATGGCAAAAAATGATAGAAGTGGCGTAAATCCATTTACTGGAAAATCACATTTTGATATGGTAAACGACGATAAGTTTCTTCAACAATCATATAATGAATATTATGCATTGATTAATCGAGTACAACTCTTAGATAATACTCAAAATGGACAAATAGTTAGAAATGTGGCTATTAAATTAATTCAGGCTGTTGAAAATTATTTGTCTAAGATTGGCAGGCTCGATTATGTTGAAAATTATTATGATTGGGATGTTCATTTAGTTGCTGATAATACTGTAAATGCTTTTTGTATGCCTGGAGGCAAAATTGTAATGTTTTCAGGTATTTTATCAGTTGCTAACACTGAAGAAAAAATTGCATTTATTTTAGGTCATGAAATGGCTCACGCACTTCTTGATCATGCAAGAACAAGAATTAGTGCTCAAAATGCTCAAAATGCTCTAACTTCCGCCGCATGGGTTGGCAGTATTGCTATGGACTTATTTGGCCTTGGAGCGCTTGGGTCTTTAACAAGAGCGGCCACCAATGTTGCAAGTGCAGGGTCTCAGTTTTTACTAATTAATCCATGGGGAAGGGATCAAGAACTTGAAGCCGACAGATTAGGCATGATGATAATTCATTGGGCAGGTTATGATATTTCTCATATTCCAGCGTTTTGGGAGGCAATGTCTGCTAAAAATTCGAATGAACATGATTTTTTCTCAACACACCCTGCAGATTCAAAAAGAATTGCTGCCATGAATGATTTGATTATTGAAATAGAAAATCAAACTGATTTCTATTCTCAACCGGTTATAGGAAAGACTTCAAAACCTAAAGATGGACCTGAAACAGCAGACAATATTAAGCACTGTCAGCAATGCGGTGCGCCTATGTCAAGCGAAGATCAATTCTGCAGGAATTGCGGAGCTAAATTTGAAGGGGAGCTAAAATGCAGCAAATGCGGTGCCGCCATTAATAAGGGAGATGCATTCTGCATGAACTGTGGCAATAAAATTTAAGGGGGATAATATATGGATGATGATTTAGTTAAATATATTAATAAATCAAGTTACAGATCTCGTGCTTTAAAGGCAATTGGGGAGGATGTAAAAATTCCTAAGGAGATTGCCAGGGATAGCGGTATTTTACAAAGCCATATATCAAATGTTTTAAGAGATTTAAAAGAAAAAAATGTTGTTGAATGCCTAAATCCCAACATGAGAAAAGGACGTCTTTATAGATTGTCTGATGAAGGTTTAGAAATCCTTGACCAAATTAAATAACTTCTTTTTCATTATTTTTTCCACATCACCAAAACCTTTAAATACTATTAGATGTTAATATATTGTGTGTAAGTTATACACAACTTATAAACATAAAATTAACAGGAAGTGAAAGAATGAAAGAGACACCATCAAGTGAAAATTTGGATTTGATATTTGTAATGGACCGCAGTGGATCAATGGGCGGTTCAGAAGAGGATACCATCGGAGGATTTAACTCATTCATTCAAAGAGAAAAAGACAAAAACCTAAACACTCATGTAACCACAATCCTTTTCGATGACCAATACGAAGTGTTATACAAAAGAAAACCAATTAATGAAGTATCTAAACTCACAGGAGAGGAATACTGGGTAAGAGGATGCACTGCGCTTTTAGACGCAATAGGAAAAACAATCAACACTCTTGACAAAGAAATTGATAACAAAGTCCTATTTGTCATAATGACTGACGGAATGGAAAATTCTTCTCGCGAATTTTCAAAAGAACAAATTAGAAGTTTAATCGCTAATCACAATTGGGAATTCATCTACATCGGAGCAGATATTGATTCATACTCCGAAGCAGGACACATTGGAATTAAAAAGTCTCGTATAGCCAATTATAGAAAAACAAAAGAAGGATTCGAAGATGTCTTCACATCTGTTTCAGATGCCACTGATCATTTGAGATCCAACTGCAATCTAGAAGAGTCCGGCTGGAATAAACGTCTTAGAAAATATGATGATTAATCATATTTCATTCCCATTTTTTTAAATGCTCGTTTCCGCCTCATACAACTTTCGCAAACACCGCAGGGTTCAGCCTCTCCTTTATAGCAAGAATAACTCAAATCAATTGGAGCACCAATTTCAACACCTAATTCAACAATCTCCTCTTTGTTTAAATCAATACATGGTGCTTCAATTCTTATTTTTTCAGGTGAACCTACAGCAATTAAATCATTAAATTCATTTAAATATTCTTTTGAATTGTCCGGAAAGGTAGTGCCCTCCTCACCGTTCCAACCGACAATTATTATCTCAGCATCAATACTTTCAGCATATGAAAGCGCAATTGATGTAAAAACAGTATTTCTGGCAGGAACCCAAACATTGCTTGCAGTTTCACTGCTTTTGTCTAAATTGTCCAAGTCCTCTTCACTGATTACAGGAATCTCATCATCAGTGTTAAGGCTGGAATCGCTTATTTCTGCAAGCCATGGAAGGTCAATCACTTCATGGGTCCAACCCATTTTTTTGCAGATATTTTTAGAAGCATTTAATTCCTGTTCAAATGCTTTTTGACCATAATTAAATGTTATCGCATGAATTTCATAGTCTTTGTCATATACTGATGTTGCAACAGTACAGTCAAGGCCTCCTGAAAGAACGGAAATGGCTTTTTTCATAGGATCAACTCTTTAACTTCTTTTAAAGGAAGTCCGCTATCCTGAGCAATTCTTTTTAAATCTTCATATTCCGGCCTTTTGGATATGATTTCGCCGTTAACATAACCTATTTTGAATGTTACTTCGTAATCCTTGCCATTAATATTGAATGTTTTCTTTTCAAATTCCTTTTTAGAGATTCCTCTGTGGATGTTTGGGGCAATCCTGATGCCTAAACTGCCGGTTTCTTTAAAAATAGTGTCTAAAATGACATCCCTTTTGTCTTTTTTTGAAATGACTTTTAAAAGACTGCCTTGGCGGTTTTTCTTCATTATTATGGGTGTAATGGATATGTCCCTTGCACCCGCATCGAGTAGGACATCAAACAGATAACCGATTTCCTCACCGGTCAAATGGTCAATATTTGTTTCAATAACATCTATTTCGTCACTTTCACAGATATCCGAACTTTCAATTATTCTTAAGACATTCGGGTGGTCAAAGTCTCTTTTACCCGCGCCATAACCTACTTTTTTAGCCTTTATCATTGGAATGAACTCTTTTATTTCATCACACAATTCCATATAAATCGCACATCCAGTAGGGGTTGCAAGTTCACTATCAACAGGTCCTCCAATCATATTTGCCTCTTTTAAAATCTCAACAGTTGCAGGCACAGGAACAGGAATTGTTCCATGGGAGGTCTCAACCCTTCCTCCTCCGACAGATATTGGAAGGCCAATTGTTTTTTGATTGTCATAACCTAAACTGAAGTAGGCATAAACAGAACCTATCACATCAGCTACCGCATCGCTGGCCCCAACTTCATGAAAATGAACTTCCTCTAATTTTTTTCCATGAACTTTAGCTTCAGCTTCAGCTATCCTTTTGAATATGTTGATTGAAGTGGCTTTTATATTGCCATCCAATTTTAATTCTTCAATTTTTAAGATGAAATCTTTAAAGTTGATTGGGGGGTTGTTTTCCAGCATTTCAACATTACAAAATGTTGATTCTATTCCATGTTTCTTGGTTTTATTGAATTCTACATTGACTTCTCCAAATTCTTTGGCTGATGCTTCCATTACTTCTTTTAATCTGTCAGCATCTGCACCCAAATCAACAAATGCGCCAATTAGCATATTTCCGGCTATTCCACTACCTTGTGGATCAATAATTATTGTCATAATGATAAGTCCTTTTTACTAGTATAATATAACTTTAAATTAAATAATTAATATATATTATCACATGAAATTCAATGTCATCAAAAAAGATTATGGGATTTGCATAAATAATCCAAATCATTTTTTAGCATTCAGTGATTTTACTGTAAGTGATGGAATCGACATTGTTGAAAATGTTAATATTGTAAAGGCTAAAAATGATTTTAAAGCCACAGCAAAAAAAGCGGAGGTTTTTAACAGGCTGAAAGGTTCATATATTGCACAGGCAACAGAATCTCTAGATTATTTTTCAAATACTTATGATGATTTAACTATTTTTACATTCATGGCAAATGATGTCGTTGTTGAAGATTTCACAGAACATTTGCAAGTTGCAAATTCCCCTAAAGGATTTGGTGATGCCAGAATCAATTTAAGTCATGTGATTTACATTGATAAAGTAATTTCCCCAAAAGATTTGCTCAGATTATTTAAATTAATTACTAGTGTCAAATCTAAAGTATTGGCCAATATGGCTTTGCCGCTACATATTCAAAATATTTTAAATACTGATGATTTTTTAGCTGTTTTGGGTAATGTTCCTGAAAGTGGCGAGGAATCTTTAGACATCAACAATGCGGAATATGATGATATTGATTTTGATGATTTTAAAATAAGAATTTCAGAAGCTATTGAAATTAGTTTGGAAGATGCATTTGAAAAGCTTAGCTTGACATTCGGTATTCTTGATTACTTTGTTGCTGAAGGAATACAAATTGGAGATTTGGTTGATGCCGGAATGGAGCTTGTTGAGGGTGTTGAAGTAACCG
The DNA here is from genome assembly GCF_017539065.1 of Methanobrevibacter sp. GTDB lineage: Archaea > Methanobacteriota > Methanobacteria > Methanobacteriales > Methanobacteriaceae > Methanocatella. Next base: position 55,999 of record NZ_JAFYHP010000024.1, on the reverse strand, counting down.
AAGAGCTAAAAGACAAAATGAAGGCACAAATTCTAAAATCCCTAACTGACATCAATGTCATTTCACTCCTGGTGGCTGCAATGAGAACAGAGCAAGACTTGACATGTAATAGAATACGCGAAGTGGATGTTAGTGATGACCCTGCTCATCTCTACACTGATGAAGTATTGGGATTAGCTATTTCAAACCAAATCGCAGGAACCAAAGCCGCATTTAATTTTAAAAGATATGATGAAGCAAAACCGGGAATAATTTATGGATTGCCTCCAATGCTTGATGATATTTTCGCCGGTTTGATTGCAGGATGCATGTCTAAGATATTTGAGGAATAATTATGGAAGAAGATAACTATTTTGAAGATGAGGAGTTTTCCCCAATAAAATCAATTTTAGGACTTTTGACATTTTCAACAATCTTGCCAATTAAGGTATACACTTCAATTGAGTATATGACTAAATTAACTTGGGTGTGGCCGTTTTTACACATTTTTGTTGGAATTTTAGCAGCACTTTGTGGTTATATTTCATTAGAGATTCTGCATTTAAATTCATTTTTCACAGCAACTATCGTCTATGCATTCTTAATGATAATAACAGGTTACAATCACTTGGATGGAGTAATGGACATGGCCGATGGGGTGATGGTTCATGGAGAGCCTGAAAGAAAGATTATGGTCATGAAAGACTCATCCGTCGGCGCAGGAGGTATGGCAACACTGTTTATAGTTGCAAGCCTAACAATTGCCGGATTTTACAATATTCTTGATTATCATTTTATAATGGGCATTATTATTTGTGAAATGACTGCAAAAACATCATTGCTTACTACTGCACTGTTATCAAAACCTTTAACTCCTGGAATTGGAAGTTACTTTATAAAAGAAACTAATCCTGCCAATTATTTCGCTTCAACTGTAATCATTGCAATGATTGCATATCTTATAGGAGGATTGGTCGGCATTTGTGGAGTTTTGGGCGCCATTGTATCTGGAATTTTAATAGCAACTATTGCAAGGCGCAATTTTGTCCTTGCCAATGGGGATGTTTTAGGTATGAGTAATGAGGTAGGACGTTTATTCTCATTATTGTTCATGGCAGTTGCGTTATTTTTCATTTAACTAAATTTAACAATTTAAAATCAATATTGAAGTTGTTTTATACATTAGTTTAAATAATAAGTGGTTTAATCTAGTAGTGATGAGATTTACCACTGTTTAGATGTGTTTTTCTTAATATTTAGTTTTCAGTATAAAATAAAATCATTTACATTACCGCATGTTTGCCTCCACTAAAGAAAAAGTGGTTTTTCTCATCAAATTTATATATTTTTAAGGATAATAATTAACTGATTAGTATGAATGTTAATGTTTTAAGATTAGACCATAGATTAAAAAGAGATACTCGTATTACAACTCATGTATGCTTAACCGCACGCGCATTTGGAGCAAGCAAAATATACTTGGCCGGAGAACGTGATAATCGTTTAATGGAAAATGTGAGAGACACTGCTTCAAGATTTGGTGGAAATTTTGAAATTGAATACGCTGAAAGTTACATGGGTGTCATTAACAAGTGGAAAGCAGATGGGGGTAAAGTAGTGCATTTGACAATGTATGGTACACAAGCCCATGAAACAGCACCAGAAATCCGAGATGATGGATCAGATATTTTAATTATTGTCGGAGGTTCTAAAGTTCCTGGTAAAGTCTATAAGGCTGCTGATTGGAATGTATCAGTAACAACACAACCCCACTCAGAAGTATCTTCACTTGCCGTATTCCAGCACTTGTTGATGGACGGCAAGGAGTTTGATTTGGAATTTGAAAATCCAGTGCTTGAGGTTATTCCGACCGCACATGGTAAAACAGTTAACATTCATGATGAGAATCGCTAGGAAATGAAGTCATCCAGCCTTTTGATGGCTTTTAACTTTTCATCTTTTTTTATTCTTGCCTGATCAATCGCATCGCGCATTGTTTGAATCGAATTGTCATATACCTCTTTATCAACAGGATATGGAAAACCGTCTTTTCCGCCATGTGTAAAGCTATATTTTACAGGGTCTTTCCAACTTGCAGGTTCACCATAAACCAAATCGGAGATTAATGCAAGAGCCCTTATTTTTTTAGGCCCGATTCCCTTTAATAAAATTAATTCTTCATAGTTTTCAGGCTGTATTTCCCATGCCTTGGTCAGCACTTCAAATTCCTTATCGGAAATGTCCATGTCCAGAACTGGGTGATGAGCGGGCATTGAAAAGTCTTCTAAAAGCATTTGGTTATCTTTTCTTTTAAAATATTGTCTTAAATGATTTGGATTATCATTAATTAAATCGACACTTATTTTTTGAGCTTCTGTACTGTCTTTTGAAGACATGTTTAGGGTATTGGGGGTTTTTGAATCACATGATATTCCGCTATGTGGATCATTTAACAGTTTATCAACTTCACTGCCCAACCAATGGTATCGGCGGGCATACTTGTTTTCAGTGTTTAAACCTTGTTGGACAACAGCCCAATCTCCTTTTTCCGTAACAAAGAAGTTATGTTGGTATAGAGTGTATCCATCCTGAATGCATGAATTATCAATTTTGGCGGATAATTTGCTTGTTTCAACTAACTTTTCAGTTGTTTTTGTTTTCAGATTGAACAATTCCCCTGCGTGTTCAATGCTTAGTGGTGTTCTTCTTGATTTTGCACCTTTTCCTCCAGCTACATAAATACCATGCTCTTCGGGAGACAATGATTCCCTTAAGGCGCCTAATGTTGTTGTGGTTGTTCCTGAGGAATGCCAATCAAATCCCAAAACACAGGAAAACGCTTGAAACCAGTAAGGATTAGAGATACGATTTAAAAACTCTTCCAAACTGTATTCTTCAATGATTACTGAAGTCAACGCCCCTGATAATTTAACCATTCTTGAAAACAGCCATCTTGGAGGATGGCCTCCATGAAGGGGTAAATTAACTGCTCCTCTTCTTTGCATGAAATATAATTATATTTATTATAAATATTAGGTTTTTAGTGAGAGCATTTGATAAGTAATTTTTTTTAATTTTTTCACTTTTCATAAAAATGTTGCATCAGATTATTTTTAAACAAAACTTTATTAACTATTGATTATCATATTAATTAATGTTATATTTATTAACAAATTATTTAATCAAAATTATTAGGAGCGAATATTATGGCTATAGATAACGGAGATTTTGTTAGAGTAAACTTTACTGGTAAAATAAAAGAAACTGAAGACGTATTTGATACTACTTATGATGAAGTTGCACAAGAAGCAGGAATTTTTGAAGAAAAGAAAACCTACAAACCAATCCCTATCGTTGTAGGAGGAAACCACTTATTGCCTGCTATCGAAGAAGCAATCATCGGATTAGAAGAAGGAGACAAAAAAACTATTGAAGTGGATTCCGAAAATGCTTTCGGTCCTAGAAATCCTTCTTTAATTCAATTAGTGCCTATGAAAGAATTCAAAAAACAAGGCATGACTCCATTCCCAGGTATGAAAATCCAATCTGAAGGAGCAACAGGTAAAATCTTAACTGTTAACGGTGGAAGGGTAAAAGTTGATTTCAACCATGAATTAGCAGGAAAAGACTTAGTTTATGATGTTGAAGTAACTGAAATCATTCAAGATGAAGAAGAAAAAATCAAAAGTATGATTGAGTTACACTACTCCAATCCTAATGTCGACATTGATAAAACCGAAATCGACATCGAAGACGGCGTTGCAAACATCAAATTAGATGAAATGTCCAAATTCGATCAACAATCTTACATGGACATTACCTTCGCAAGATTCAGAATCGCTAAAGACATTTGGGACAACATCGATGAAATTACCAAAGTTAATTTCGTAGATGCTTTCGAGAAAAAAGAAGAAACCGAAGATGAAGAAGACGAAGAATAAGTCTTCTCTTAAATTCTTTTTTTATCCTGGACTGCTACAATTCCAGGAATACCTTTTACTTTCAGTTCATACATGGCTTCCATGCCCTCATTTTTAAACAAAACGCATTTTTTTTCACAAACTTTACTTGTAAGCAATGCCGCAACTGGAGGAGTTATTACAAAAATAGAATTGTTTTGAGCCAGTGCATCGACAGTTGCATCACTCAACCTTCCCTTTCCAATGTGAATTTTAACACCTGCCTTGCTTAATGGTCCAATTGATGATTCTATTTCCACTTTACTGCTTGTTGTCGGTGCAATTCCCGCATCACTGAATGCGGTGTGCATTATGACTGCTCCTTCCAAATCAATAGGGACTTTATCTTTTTTAATCAATTCAACAAGCTGTGGAAGTGCCGCGTCACGGCCGGTATAGATTGTTCCAGAAATAGTGATTTGGTCGCCAACTTTGAGGGCAGCGATTTCATCATCACTAATTGGAGTAGTTAAATCTTTCATAATAATTATTTTATTTTAATTTTTAATAAATTTTTTAATTTGTCATGATTTTTCATAAGATATTTAAATGTTTATTAACATACATATGTCATGTTCTATATTTATTCATTATAAATATATGAGGAGATTTTAAATTGATTATTATTGATGAAAATTTGTGTAAAGGATGTCATCTTTGCTTATTCATGTGTTATAAGAATGTATATGCAATATCTCCTGATGTAAATAAAAAAGGAGTCCAATTACCCTTTGTAAAATTTGAAGAAAGGTGTACAAAATGCGGTACTTGTGAAGTTGCATGTCCAGACCAAGCAATTACAGTTGATTTACCAGAAAATTGGTGGATGAATGAAGATGTTAACTTTAATCCGTTATTCACAAGGCATAAAAAGTAGGTGTATAAAATGGCTGAAGAATTATTTATTCAAGGAAATGAAGCATGTGCTAAAGGGGCAATAGCTGCAGGTTGCAGGTTCTTTGCCGGTTATCCTATCACTCCATCTACAGAAGTTGCAGAAACTTTAGCTCGTGAATTACCAAAAGTTGGAGGTTCATTTGTTCAAATGGAAGATGAAATTGCATCTGCTGGAGCTATTATTGGCGGTTCTTGGGGAGGAACCAAATCAATGACAGCAACTTCCGGTCCGGGCATTTCATTGATGCAAGAAAATATTGGTTATGCATTCATGACAGAAACTCCAATTGTCATTGTCGATGTTCAAAGAGGTTCTCCTTCAACAGCTCAGCCAACAATGGCTTCACAATCAGATATGATGCAAGCACGTTGGGGATCTCACGGGGATTATGAGCCAATTGCATTATCTCCATCAAGCGTTCAGGAATTTTTCGATTTCACAATAAAGGCATTTAATTTGTCAGAAGAATACAGAGTTCCTGTTTTGGTTATGGCAGATGAAGTTATTGGACATATGAGAGAAAAAATCGTAATTGACGATGATATTGAAATTGTTGCAAGAAAAAGGCCTGAAAAAACCGATGATTATTTGCCATTTGAAAATATTGAAAACGGAACAACTCCGATGCCGGCATTTGGTGATGGGTTTAATATTCATGTAACTGGTCTAACTCATGATGAAAGGGGTTATCCTGATACAAACACTCCTGAAACTCATCATAAGCTTGTTAAAAGGATTTGTGACAAGGTTTTAAATAATAAAGATAAAATATGCTCTGTAAGGTCTGAAAATTGTGAAGACGCAGACATTATCATTGTTTCTTATGGAGCTCCGGTCAGATCTGCTGTTGAAGCTGTGAATAAGGCAAGAGAAAATAATCAAAAAATAGGTTATGTTAAAATCGATACTCCATGGCCATTCCCTGATGAACAATTAAAGGAAATTACTAAGAATGCCAGTGATGTGCTTGTTGTAGAGATGAATTTAGGTCAAATGTATTATGAAGTTGACCGTGTTCTTAAAAAGGATACTAATGTTCATTTGATGGGAGTAATTGGAGGATTATTGCCAACTCCTGATGAAATTTTAGATGAAATTAACAAGATTGGAGGAAACTAAAATGTCAGAAAATAAAAATAGATTTCTCCCATATTTAAGAGAAGATAGATTGCCTCATATTTTCTGTCCAGGTTGCGGAAACGGTGCAATTATCAATGCATTTTTAGCAGCTATGGAAAAAGCGGATATGGATTTTGAGAATATTGCAATGGTTTCTGGAATTGGTTGTTCTTCAAGAATTCCAGGTTATTTAAAATGCGATTCTCTTCATACAACTCATGGAAGGGCATTAAGTTTTGCTACTGGTTTAAAAACTGCCAATAAAGATTTGGATGTGGTAGTATTTACCGGTGATGGGGATGCGGCTTCTATTGGAGGTAATCATTTAATTCATGCAGCTAGAAGAAACATTAATCTAACTGTAATATGTATCAATAATAATATTTATGGTATGACTGGAGGTCAAATCAGTCCTACTTCTCCTAAAGGCAGTTTTGGAACAACTGCACCTTACGGTAATCTGGATGCTCCATTTAAATTGGCTGAACTTGCAGCGGCCGCAGGCGCAAGCTATTCTGCAAGATGGTCAACAGTTCAAATGGAAAATTTAGTATTGTCTATTAAAGCCGGACTAGAAAATGATGGATTTTCATTTATTGAAGTTGCCACACAATGTCCAACTTATTATGGCCGTAAAAATAAACTTAGAACTCCTACTGCAATGGCTGCAGTAATGAAAGCAAATTCTGTATATAAATCTGCTGCAGATAGGATGAGCGCAAAAGAACTTGAAGGCAAAATTGTAGTTGGTGAATTCGCCAATGTTTCAAAAGACGAATTTACTAATAACCTTGAAAAGATTAGTGTGGAAAAATCTGGTAAGAAAACTCTTATCAATTCTGCATATTCAACAGAATTGTAGGTGGATAATATGAGAACTGAAATTAGAATTTGTGGATTTGGAGGTCAAGGAATAATTCTTGCAGGAATTATATTAGGTAAAGCTGCAAGTCTTTTTGATGAAAAAGAAGCGGTCCAAACCCAATCTTATGGTCCGGAAGCTCGTGGAGGAGCTTCCAAATGTGAAGTTGTTATTAGCGACACTAAAGTTGACTATCCTAAAGTTCAAAGTCCAGATATTTTAATTGCAATGTCAAATGAGGCATTAATTAAATATATTGTGGATTTAAAAGATGAGGGAACTTTAATTGTTGATCCGGGAACAACTGATGTTGAAGATGTAAGGGATTTTATTGATGAACATAATATTAAGGTTTATGAAGCTCCTGCAACAAAAACCGCTACTGATGAAATTGGACTCAAAATTGTAGCGAATATTGTTATGGTCGGAGCTATCACAAAAATTACTGAAGTAATATCCAAAGAAGCAGCAATGAAAGCTATTGAAGCTAGTGTTCCTAAAGGAACAGAAGAGAAGAACATTTCTGCTTTCGAAGCGGGTTATGCTTTAGTTGAATAGGTGTTAATATGAGATTATTTGAAAACGTAGCGAAAACAATTTTTCATGATGAAGGAATTCCAATTTTAGAAGGTCACGTCGCAAATTATCCTGAAGAGGCAATGGCCATTTCTTCAGAGATGGGGGTGCCTGTTGTTATCAAAGCACAAGTTTTGACTGGTGGAAGAGGTAAGGCAGGAGGCGTTAAATTCGCAGACAACCCTGGTGAAGCATTAAAAGTTTCTGAAGAAATTTTGGGAATGGAAATTAAAGGTGAAAAAGTAAAACATTTATTAGTTGAAGAAAAAGCAGAAATCTTGCATGAATTTTTTGTAACCGTTTCTGTTGACAGAGGCGCTAGAAGACCTGTCATTATTGCAAGTAAAGAAGGCGGAATTGAAATTGAAAATTTGGCTAAAACCAATCCTGAAAAGATTATCAAATATTATCCAAATCCTTTACTTGAATTTTTACCTTATGAGGCACGTGAAGTTGCACGCAAGATGGAAGTGCCATCCGAGCTAATTTCTCCAATGGGAGATATTATTTGGAAGTTATATAATGTATTTATCAAATACGATGCGGACACCGCTGAAATCAACCCATTAGTTTTAACTCCAAAAGGATTAATTGCCGCTGATGCAAAAATGGTTGTTGAAAATGATTCATTGTTCAGACATCAGGATTTGGTCGACAAACTCCATTATAAAAAGAAAGCAGTGGACTTTGTTCAATTGGATGGAGATATTGCTGTTATTGGTAATGGTGCAGGTTTAACATTGACTGCAATGGACATGATTAAACTAAATGGCGGAGAACCGGCAACATTCCTGGATATCGGTGGTGGAGCTTCAGAACAAATTATCAAACAAGCCTTAAGCATAGTTTTAAACTATGATCCTGTTAAAGTGGTATTCTTAAACGTTCTAGGAGGTATTACTAAAGCGGACGATGTCGCTCGTGGAGTAATCAAGGCTTTAGAACAAGTCGACCGTAAAGTGCCTGTCGTTATTAGATTGACTGGTACCAATGAAAAAGAGGGTCAAAGACTTTTAGAAGAAGCGGGAATTCCATTTGAAACCTCAATGGAAAAGGCTGCTCTCAAAGCTGTTCAACTTTGTGAAGAATTGAAAGCAGAAGGCAAATAACTTTTGCCATATAAAAACTCAATTAACACTAAAGAGTTAGATGCATCTGAAAGTTCTTATTCGAGCAGGACAACTCGACTAACTTCAGATTCATTTACTAATTCTTTACCACATGCATCACCAATTTTTGTGGCGAAATCTTTAATTTCATCAAAAGTAGGCATATTGTCCAAAGTTAACCTTTCACGGGATGACCCAACACACATATATGCTTTCACTTCAACGTAATCTGGGTCTGCTTTTTTTATTAATTTTGCATAACCTTCAGGGTTTTCCATATTCTTTCCTTTAACGCAGGTATTTCGTATACATGTACGTGAGTCGAAACTGGCTAATGTTTCAAGTGATTCATTTAAATTGCTCCAAGCCCCATTTATTCTAGGCCTGCAGACATCCTTGAATATTTTCTCATCAGGTGCATCCAAGGAAAGATATAGTTGATATGGATCGTTTTCTAGATTGCGTAATCTGTCGACGCATTGCCCATTGCTAACGACAAATGTTGTAAAGTCTCGGCGATTGAATTCACCAATCAACTCATCGATTTTCGGATAGAGAGTAGGCTCTCCTGCAAGGGATATTGCTGCATTATTCGGGTTTTTCATCTCTTCCAGTTTCTTTTTGTTTGCCTTGTCATTTCCATAAAAGCCGCACAGTAAGTTATTCTGAGCTTTGATGGCCTCGTCGACTATGACTTTAGGTTCGTCATATTCCTCATCTTCCCAAGTGGTCTGTGTGTATGTCAAATCCCTCCAGCAGAACTCACATTCCTGCTGGCAGTTAGGTACAGCAGGAGACATCTGAAGACATCTGTGGGACTGAATACCATAGAATTTTTCTTTATAACATACTCCTTTATCAGATATGCTCTGGCGAGTCCAGTGGCAGGTTTTAACAGCCGCATGACCATGTTTGCCGACGAATCTATATCCGCTTTTTTCTAGTTTTTCGATTTGGCTTTTATTGAATGACATAAAATCAGATTTATTTTTAACTTTGATACTATATACATTTTTACACAGCAGGATATTTTATCAAAAAGTGGATTTTATAATCAAAAATTTATTTAATAATGTCTTATATATATTTAATCAAAAAGTTATTGTGGGATTATTATGGACACTCCAATTGTAATATTGAACTATAAAACTTATTTGGAATCAAGTGGTTTAAATGCTCTAGAACTTGCACATGACTTACAAAGTGCTGCCAGCGAATCTGGAATTACTATGGTTGCAGCTCCTCAAGCGGCAGACATTTATAGGATTAGTGAAGAAACTTCAATCCCTATCTTTGCTCAACACATTGATGCAATATCTCCCGGCGGACACACCGGCTCCAACTTGATTAATACATTAATTGAAGCGGGAATTAGCGGAACTTTAATAAACCATTCTGAAAACAGAATGAAACTTGCAGATATTGCTGAAGTAGTAAAATTATGTAAGGAAAATGAAATCGAATCATGTGTATGCACTAATAATATAGAAACTTCAAAAGCGATTGCAGCTTTAAATCCTGTTGCAGTAGCTGTTGAACCTCCTGAACTTATAGGTACAGGTATTCCAGTATCACAAGCACAACCTGAAGTCGTTGAAGACACTGTTAAAGAAGTTAAAGCAATCAACAAAAATGTCAAAGTATTGTGCGGTGCAGGTATTACAACTGGTGAGGATATGAAAGCAGCTATGGATTTAGGTGCAGACGGAGTACTGCTTGCATCTGGAATTATCAAAGCTGAAAACCCTAAAGATGCTTTACTTGATTTAGTAAGTAAATTATAGAGTGAGAAAATGGTTAAAGAATTTAATACAATCGATGATTTCGATGTTGAAGGTAAAACCGTTCTTGTAAGAATTGATATTAACGCTCCTGTAGATCCGAGTTCTGGAATCATTTTAGATGATACCAGATTAAAATTACATGCTCAAACAGTTAAAGAGTTGTCAAATAAAGGTGCAAAGGTAGTATTGCTTGCTCACCAGTCTCGTCCGGGTAAAAAGGATTTCACAACATTGTCTCAACATGCTGATGCTCTATCAGACATTCTAAACTTAAGGGTCAAGTATATTGATTCATTATTTTCTAATGCTGCAAAAGATGCAATCAAATCTTTAAAGCCTCATGAAATTCTTTTACTTGAAAATGCAAGATTTTTCTCTGAAGAAACTCTTTCAAGAACTCCTTTAGAACAATCAAAAACACTACTTGTAAGACATTTGTCCCCATTAATTGATTATTTTGTCAATGATGCATTTGCAGCAGCTCATAGGTCTCAAGCATCATTAGTCGGTTTTACGGTTAACACTCCTTCTGCTGCCGGAAGAGTAATGGAAAAAGAATTAACCGTAATTCAAGATGCACTTGATAATGTCAATCATCCTTGTGTGTTTTTACTTGGCGGAATGAAACCTGAAGATTCTATTGACGTTATGGAGAATGTTTTAAGTAATGGAACAGCAGATTCAGTTTTAACAACAGGTATTGTTGGAAATATTGTGTTATGGGCATCTGGTGCTGATATTGGTCAAGTTAACAAGGATTTCATTATTAGCAAAGGATATGAGAGTATGGTCGCCAGATCTAAAGAATTAATTGATAAATTTGGTGATAAAGTAAAGTATCCTATTGATGTGGCTTGTGAAATTGATGGAAAAAGAGTTGATATTGATAGCAATGAAATTCCTAATGAAGCTATCTTTGACATTGGTGAAAAAACTATTTCACTTTATGCACAAGAAATCAGAAATGCTAAATATATTTTTGCTAATGGTCCTGCAGGTGTATTTGAAGACCCTAAATTTGCAATGGGTACGGAAGATTTAATTAATGCTATGGCAAACTCTGAAGGTTTTACATTAATTGGTGGAGGACACATAGCTGCGGCTACAGCCGGTCTTGGCTTAGAGGAGCATATGAGTCACTTAAGCAGTGGTGGCGGAGCTTGTATTAGTATGCTCGCAGGTAAAAAATTAGCAGCAGTAGAAGCTTTAAAAAATAGTAAAAGTTAGTTATTAAATATATTTAATAACTTTTCTGAAGATTTTTTAGGATTATCTGAGCTCATTATTGCACTTACAACAGACAGTCCTGCGATTCCAGTATCACTTAATTCATGAGCATTTTCTAGTGTTATTCCTCCAATAGCTACTACTGGAATATTAATAGAATCCACAATTTCTTTCAAATCTTTTTTAGTTATTTTTGGTGCATCATCTTTTGTTGCGGTTGGAAATATTGCTCCAGACCCAATGTAGTCTGCACCATCTTTTTCAGCTTTTTTTGCTTCATCTATTGTGGCGGCTGAGACTCCTACAATTTTGTCAGGACCGACTAGTTTTCTTGTAACATCACAAGGCATGTCGGATTGGCCAACATGGACGCCGTCAGCATCAATCGCAAGAGCAACATCAACTCTATCATTTATAATTAAAGGCACGTTATATTTTGTAGTTATTTTTTTGACTTTTAAAGCTAAATTATAAAAGTCAAGAGTATCTGCAGTTTTTTCTCTAATTTGAACTACGCTGACTCCACCTTTAATTCCTTCTTCAATTGTCTTTAAAAATTTTTCTACATCATCACTTTTATCTGTGACAAGGTAGAGGGATAAATCTAAGTTTTTCATAATATCTTAATGTTTGATTCGTTTATTAAAGTTTCACTATCGGTTTTGTAGAGATAATCAATTAAATATGTTCTAAATGAACCGGTTCCTTCATCTCTTTCATCAACTTTAGCTCTTGCTTTTTCACCAGCTATGTCCATTGCTAAAATTGCTACAAGGCTGCCATCTAATGGATTTGACCCTCCAACACAGCTTCCAACAATAGATGATAACATACAGCCACTTCCTGTGATTAAAGGCATCATATCATCTCCGTTATTGATTGCCACTGTTGTTGTACCGTCACTTAATATGTCGATTGGGCCACTGGCTAAAATTACGGTATTTAATTTTTTGGCAAGTGTGCAAATCAAATCTCCATTTGCTTTTAAGTTTTCTTCGGTAATTATATCATCAATATTAACATCAACGCCTTTTGCAACATTGCTTTCATCTAAAACGCCCACTAATTTAGCAATTGCTTTAATTTCACTTATGTTTCCTCTTATTGTTGTGATATCATAATTTTCAATTAAGTCCAGTGTTGTTTTGTTTCTGAGTTCAGTTACTCCAACACCTACAGGATCTAAAACAATAGGAGTATTTGTTTTGTTTGCAGTTTCGCAGCTGATTTTCATGGATTCAATTTGGTCTTTACTTAATTTTCCAATATTGATGACAAGCACATCGGCTATTGTCACTACTTCTTCAAGTTCTTCAGCATCTTCCGCCATAAATGGGGAACCACCTATTGCAAGAACCGCATTTGCACAATCGTTTATTGTCACTGAATTTGTTATACAGTGGGTTAATGCATTTTTTTCTTTTATGTTTCTTAAAGTGTCATCTATTTTATCGAGTAATAGAGCTTCATTATTTGTCATGATTATTAATTATAATTTTTTTATTATTTAAATTTTTTATGAAAAAATTGCATTTTATAGTAAAGTATTTAAATGATTTTTAATATAATTTATATTGTTCTACAATATTGATATACTGCCTCGGTGGCTCAGTCTGGTAGAGCGCGAGACTTGTAATCTCGTGGTCGCGGGTTCAATTCCCGTCCGGGGCTTCTTTATCTATAATTAAAATTTTCGATTTTTTATTATTTTATAGGAATTATAGAAATGTTTATATAGTTGTAGAATTATACTTTTATTAGTATGTTATCTGCATGCATTTTGTGTGTGGGTCCGTAGGGTAGCTTGGTCGATCCTTTGGGCTTTGGGAGCCTGAGACTCCGGTTCAAATCCGGGCGGACCCATTTTGCCCGCCTTAGCTCAATTTGGCAGAGCGTTGGACTGTAGATCCAAATGTTGCTGGTTCAAGTCCGGCAGGCGGGATTTTTCAATTTATTTATTTGGAGTCATATACAATTTTTTCGAAAATAAGTGATTTTTCCATAACATTTATATATGATGAAAATTAGATTAATTGATAGTGTATAATTACTGTTTACCGATATGCCCTGGTGGTGTAGGGGCTATCATGTGGGCCTGTCGAGCCCGCGACTCGGGTTCAAATCCCGGCCAGGGCGCTCATATCAAAATAGTAGTTAAGTCATATAGGCCTGTAGCTCAGTCTGGCAGAGCGCTTGGCTTTTAACCAAGCGGCCGCGGGTTCAATTCCCGTCAGGCCTGTTTCTAATTTTATATTTTAACTTTTTTATTTGGAGGACAAAATTTGAAAATCGATATTCAAAACCATATGCTTGTACCAAAGCATGAAATCATGACTGAAGAAGAAATTTCAGAAGAATTTAGTGAAGTTGATTATGATTTTAAAAATCTTCCCAAAATTAAATCTAAAGATCCGGTTGTTAAAGCTATAGGCGCTGAACCTGGTAATGTCTTAAGAATAACTCGTGAAAGTCAAACTGCTGGGGAATTTGTAACTTATAGGATTGTAGAAGATTAAATGTTTTTAATATAATATTAGAGTGTGAAATTTAATATATTATAAAATTTCTGTATTTTTTGTTTTTTTAGAAATTCATTATAATAAATTTAGAACTTAGTTTGAGAGGAATTATCTATAGGAGATAGTTATGAGTAAATTAAGAATAATGATTAAATGAATTTAGTTAATATTAGGTTAATCCTAATTACATTTTATTTTTATTTAGTTAATTATTTTTATAGCGTACGTAATGCTGGAGGATATCCATGACAGAGAATAATTGGAAATTAGTTGATGCATTTTTTGATAAATATGATTTAGTGGATCATCATATCAAATCCTACAATGATTTTGTGAATAATAGAATTCAGAATATCATTGATATTACTGAGCCTATCACTTTAGAAGATGGTAAATACACTTTAAAAACTGGTAAAGTACGTATTGAAAAGCCATCTAATAAGGAAGCTGACGGTTCACGCAGTGAAATTGATCCAACTGAAGCAAGACTTAGAAACTTAAATTATTCAGCAGACATGTATCTTGAAATGGCTTTAAATGAAGAAGGCGAAGACAATGAATTGGAAGAAGTATATATCGGTGAATTGCCGGTAATGCTCAAATCCGACATTTGCCATCTCAATGGTCTTAGTGCTGAAGAATTGATTGAGAAGAATGAAGACCCTCAAGACTTAGGAGGATACTTTATTGTGAACGGTTCCGAAAGGGCAGTTGTTACAATGGAAGAAATCGCTCCGAACAAAATCATTCTTGAACGTCTTGACAAACCTGAAGACAGACATGCAAAAGCTGTTGTTACTTCCATTAAAAGTGGTTTCAGAGCTAGAATTACTTTAGAGTATAAAAAACCACGTAAAAATGGTGTATTTTTAAGAATTTCATTCCCTTACCTTCCTGGTGAAATTCCATTAGTTATCTTATTAAGAGCCCTTGGATTATCTACAGATGAAGAAATTATTACAGCAATTTCTGACGATAATAATTTCCAAATGATGATTGCGGATGATTTACAAGTCTCTTCCGAAGCATTGAAATTAGACCAAAATGAAATGGATGGAATGACCTTTGAGGAAAGAAGAGAATACTTGCAACTTGCAGCTGTAAAATACATTGGTAACAAAGTAGCTAGAAACATGCCTAATGATTATCGTTTAAAAAGAGCTCGTGATGTTGTAAACCGTTATTTATTACCTCACATGGGTACTGAAGAAGAAAGATGTTATGATAAAGCTATTTACTTAGCTGAAATGACTGAAATGTTATTAGAAGTTATCGAAGGAAAAAGAGAACCTCACGATAAGGACCATTACACTAACAAAAGACTCAGAGTTTCTGGAGATTTAATGGAAGATTTATTCAGAGTTGCTTTTACAAATTTAACCAGAGATATGAGTTATCAACTTGAAAGAAGCCTTTCTCGTGGTAAAGAACTTTCAATTAAACAGGCAGTTCGTAGTGATGTTTTAACTGAAAACATCAAACATGCAATCGCTACCGGAAACTGGGTTGGTGGAAGAGCTGGTGTAAGCCAACTTTTAGATAGGACAAGTTACATGGGAACCCTTTCCCACTTAAGACGTGTTGTATCTCCATTAACAAGAAGTCAACCTCACTTCGAAGCAAGAGATTTGCACCCAACTCAATTTGGAAAAATTTGTCCAAACGAAACACCAGAAGGACCTAACTGTGGTTTGGTAAAGAACTTAGCTTTATTATGTAATATTTCAGAAGGTTCTGATGAACAAGAAATTATTGATGTTATTGAAAGAATGGATGTTGAGTTGATTTAAAGGGAGGTGAGATGTTGTCAAAGAATATTAAAAAACCTACTACTGAAGAGAGAAAAGCATTTCATTACTTTGGTTTTGATGCAATAGTTCCATTTAAGGATGTTGCCGGCAGAATTGAAGAATTGAAAGAAAACTTTGGTCATGATGATAAATTAGCAGAAAGAATTCATGAACATGCAGAACATATTGAAGCATATTTTGAAGATCCTGAATTGAGAAATGACCATTCAATATTCAAAGGATTCAATAAAGATAAACGTAGACAAAAATGGCAATCTTATAAAAAGGATTTCAAAGGCTTCGAGTTTTCAGTTGAAGTCAGTGAAGAAGAAGTTGTTGAACCTGCTGCTGATGAGGAAATTGTTGATGCAGTTGCTCCAACTGATGTTGAAGAAGCTGAAGAAGTTCCTGTTGAAGAAGTTTCAGAAGAGGAAGAAGTTGTTGAAGAACAACCTGAAGAAGAAACTTCCGAAGATGAAGATGAAGAAGAAATTGAAGATGACGAAATCGAACCGGTCCCTATTGAAGAAGAAGTTGTTCCTCAAAGACCAGTTAGATTTGAACCAAAACCTAATCAAACTAAAATTTACATTAATGGGGAACTTTTAGGATACTGTGAAAACCCAGTTGAATTCACTCAGGAAATGAGAGAAAAAAGAAGAAATGGCGAAATCTCTCATGAAATGAATATTACTTATTATGAAGATAATAATGAAATTTATATATTCAATGACCCTGGTAGAGCTAGAAGACCATTAATTATTGTTAAAGACGGAGTTCCTCTTTTAAAAGAAGAACATTTAAACAAAATTGCTAATGGTAAACTCAAATGGGATGATTTAATTGAAAAAGGTCTCATTGAATACTTAGATGCTGAAGAAGAAGAAAATTCATACATTTCAATGAGCTTAGCTGAGTTAAATGAAGACCACACTCACTTAGAAATCGATCCGGCAACCATGCTTGGTATCTGTGCAGGTATTATTCCATTCTCAGACCATAACTCTTCCCCAAGGAACACAATGGAAGCGGGTATGACAAAACAAGCATTAGGATTATATGTTTCTAACTATGCATTACGTACTGATACTAGGGCACACTTGTTACATCATCCTCAAACCCCTATTGTTAAAACACGTATTATTGATTCAACTAATTATGACTTAAGACCATCTGGTCAAAACTTTGTTGTAGCATTAATGTCTTATGAAGGATACAACATGGAAGACGCAATGGTTATCAACAAAGGATCTCTTGAAAGAGGTTTAGCCAGATCTTCTTTCTTTAGGTCTTATGATACATCAGAAAAAATGTATGCCGGTGGTTTATCCGATAACTTCGAAGTTCCTGATAAAAACGTTAAAGGATACAGGTCTGAAGAAGTTTACAGAAACTTGGATGAAGACGGTGTTGTCAATCCGGAATCCTATGTTGAATCTGGAGATGTGTTAATAGGTAAAACTTCACCACCAAGATTCTTGGAAGAAAACTTAGGAACCATTGCAGATAAAAGAAGAGAAACCTCAGTAACTGTAAGACACGGTGAAAAAGGTATTGTTGACGCAGTTCTTTTATCAGAAACTGTTGAAGGTTCAAGATTAGCTAAAATCAGAGTAAGAGATACCAGACAACCTGAGTTTGGTGATAAATTCGCATCAAGACACGGTCAGAAAGGGGTTGTTGGTTTAATATTATCTCCTGAAGATGTTCCATTCACAGAATTTGGTGTGGTACCTGATTTAATAGTTAATCCTCACGCTATTCCATCTAGGATGTCTATTGGTCAAGTATTGGAAATGGTTGCAGGTAAAGCAGGTTGTCTTGAAGGAAAACGTGTAGATGCAACTCCATTTAACCAAACACTTGAAGACGAAATCAAACAACAACTCATCGATAATGGATTCGAATCAGCAGGATGTGAATCATTATACAGTGGTGTGACAGGTGAAAGAATCGATGCCGAAATTTTCGTTGGTGTTGCTTATTACCAAAAATTACATCACATGACTACTGATAAAGTTTATGCTCGTTCAAGAGGTCCAGTACAAGTGCTTACACGTCAACCTACCGAAGGTAGAGCACGTGAAGGTGGATTAAGATTCGGAGAAATGGAAAGAGATTGTCTCATTGCACATGGTGCAGCATTAACCTTAAAAGAAAGACTTCTTGACGAATCTGACAAATATGATGCAATTGTTTGTGAAAACTGTGGAATGTTAGCAGTATATGATAAGAATAAAAATAAAAAATACTGCCCAATCTGTGGAGATGTAGAAACATATCCAGTAGAAATTTCATACGCATTTAAATTATTATTAGACGAACTTAAGAGTTTATGTATTTTCCCTAAATTAGTTTTAGGAGACAAAGCATAATTACAGTTTTAAAGGAGCCAATACATTGAAAGGATTTATTAAAAAAATTGAACAAATCAACTTTGGGCTAATGTCTCCTGAAGATATTCGTGACATGTCTGTTGTAACTGTTGAAACTCCTGACACATATGAGGATGATGGTTTCCCTATTGAAAAAGGTTTGATGGATCCTCGTTTAGGAGTTATTGATCCAAGTTTAGTCTGTAGGACTTGTGGTTTTAGAGGTGGAGATTGTCAAGGACATTTCGGTAGTATTGAACTTGCAAGGCCGGTTATTCACATTGGTTTTGGTGATGTAATTCACAAGATTTTACGTTCAACTTGTAATGAATGCGGTCGTGTTCTTTTAACTGATGAACAAATTGAAAAGTTCACTACTAAAATCAACGAATCTAAAAATGGTAAAGAAAACATTTCTAATATTTTAAAAGAATTGTATAATGCTACTAAAAACTTGGAAATGAAAGAAGATAAGCAAGAGGAAATAGTTAAAAAAGTATGGAATGATTATTTCCCTGACGGTGTCGATGATTTGGATTATTCAAGAATTGAAACTATTCTAGTTAGTGTTTCAAAACAATTATTCACAGATGCATATATAGCTGGTGAAGATTCTCCTAGAACTTACATTGATGCTAAAATGTTATGTCCTCATTGTAAGAAAAACTCTTCATTAGATAATATTGAAAACACATTTGAAAATGTCGAATCAAAAGCAATTCAAAGTGACATCGATTATATTTTCAACTTTAACAAAATTATTTCATCAAAAAATTCCGAATTAAACAAGGAACTTGACAGAATTCTTAAAAGACTCAAAAAGTTATTCAAATCAACTCTTGATGATGAATCCCCTGATGAAGATATGGGTCCATTCACTAACTTTGAATCAACCATTTCTGATTTGAGAAAAGAGATTTCTGAGTCTAAAGATGTAGAAAATTCAATTTCCATTTATAAAAAAGCATTAGGCAAATTTGATGATAATCTTCTTAAAAAATTAAATATCTCAGAGAATGATGAAAACAGTAAAGATTTCAACAAATACATTGAATCTGTTGAAGATGCTAATTTAATTCCTGATGAAATTCTGGAATCACTTGAAGAAGATAAGGCTAGACAAGTAAGAACCGAAACTAGAAATTACATCAAAGCATATCTTCAAAAATTAATTCAAGAACCAATTAAATTAGACAAACCTGTTACTATTCGTCAAGGAGATTATAAATTAACCGCTTCTGAAGTTCGTGAAAGACTTGAAAGAATCACTGATGAGGATTCATATGTCTTAGGTGTTAACCCTGAAGTAGCAAGGCCAGAATGGTTAGTGTTAACTGTTTTACCAGTACCTCCAGTAACTGTAAGACCATCAATTACTTTAGACACTGGTGAACGTTCAGAAGACGATTTAACTCACAAATTAGTTGATATTTTACGTATTAATCAAAGATTACTTGAAAACATGGAAGCTGGAGCTCCTCAATTAATCGTTGAAGACTTATGGGAATTATTACAATACCATGTAACAACCTACTTTGATAATGAAGCAAGTGGTGTTCCACCTGCAAGACACAGGTCCGGAAGACCATTGAAAACATTAACTCAAAGGCTTAAAGGTAAGGAAGGACGTTTCAGATCCAATTTATCAGGTAAACGTGTAAACTTCTCAGCACGTACTGTTATTTCTCCAGACCCAAACATCAGTATTAATGAGGTCGGAGTTCCAGAAATGATTGCAAAAGAAGTAACCGTACCAGTATATGTAAACGAATGGAACATCGAAGAAATGAAGAAATACATTAAAAACGGTTCCAATATTCACCCTGGTGCAAACTATGTAATCAGAAAAGATGGAAGAAAAATCAGAATACGTAATGAAGAAACTATTGAATTAGTATTAGAACAATTAGAACCAGGTTTCATAGTCGAAAGACACTTAAAAGATGGAGACATGGTTTTATTCAATCGTCAACCTTCCTTACACAGAATGAGTATGATGGCACACGAAGTAAGAGTTTTACCATATAAAACTTTCAGATTAAACTTATGTGTTTGCCCTCCATACAATGCGGATTTCGACGGGGACGAAATGAACATGCACGTATTCCAAACTGACGAATCAAGAGCAGAAGCTAAATCATTAATGCGTGTACAAGAACATATCTTATCTCCAAGGTTCGGAGGACCAATTATTGGTGCTATTCACGACCACATTAGTGGAGCATACTTATTAACTCGTGATGGGGTTGAATTTACAGAAGAACAAGCTTTACAAATTATCAGAAAATCCCACTTGAAATTACCTGAATTCAAAAGAGGGCAATGGGTTTTAAAAACTGATTTAGATTTAAAACCAGGTATGGAAGCCCCAGCAGATATTGAAAAATCATATATCTATAAAGATGAAGGTGCAATGTGGACTGGTAAAGAATTGTTCTCATTATTATTACCAAATGATTTGAACTTATCTTATACTGCTGAAATTTCTAAATGTCCTGTGGTATACCCTCAAGAGGATGCAACCGTTGTAATTAAGAACGGTATTCTTGAGCAAGGGGTAATTGATGAATCCGCTTACGGTTCATTCTCAGGTAAAATTTTAGATAAGATAGTTAAGGAATACGGTCCAGGAAGAGCAAAAGAATTCTTAGACAGAGCTACTGACTTAGCAATCTGCGGAATCATGAAAACAGGAATCACCACTTCATTAAACGATGAGGAAATTCCTCAAGAAGCTCAAGACCGTATTAACGAGCACTTAGATAAGAAAATGGCAGAAGTAGATAAACTTGTAGAATCTTACGAAGAAGGATATCTCCAAGCTTTACCGGGCAGAAGTCTTGAAGAGACTTTAGAGATGAAAATCATGCAAGTACTCGGGGAAGCTAGGGACATGTCCGGTAGCATTGCTGAAAACTACCTAACTATGGGTAAACAATCAGATGATGACCCATACGACCATGTAATGGCAGTTGAAAACCACTCTGTAGTAATGGCACGTACCGGTGCAAGAGCATCCATGCTGAACCTTACTCAGATTACTGCTTGTGTAGGACAACAAGCAGTTAGGGGTGGACGTATCGAAAGAGGATACCTAAACCGTACATTACCTCACTTCAAAAAAGGTGAGTTAGGGGCAAAAGCGAAAGGATTTGTACACTCAAGTTACAAATCAGGTCTTGACCCAATCGAATTCTTCTTCCACGCAATGGGAGGAAGAGAAGGTCTTGTAGATACAGCGATACGTACCGCACAATCCGGTTACATGCAAAGAAGACTCGTAAACGCTCTACAAGATTTACAAGTTAAACCATCTGGACTTGTTACTGATAATCAAGGTAATGTTATCCAAACTATGTTTGGAGAGGATGGAGTAGATCCAGCTAAATCTGACTTCGGTAAACCAGCTGACTTAAGTAAACTTATAGATGAAATAAGAATGGAAGAAAAGTTAACTCAGGAAGGTAAGTAGGTGTAACTATGGATGATATTATACTTAAGGTAAAAGATACAATTGTAGAACTAAATGATACTGAAAATCTTGAAATTGAGTTTCCAGATAGTTATATCAAAGATTTAGCTAAAGCTTATGTTGATGAAGATTTAACTGATGATGAGTTAAAAGAACTCATCAGAAAACTTAAACAGGCCTATGACCGAGCTCGCGTTGAAGCTGGCGAGGCTGTTGGAACAGTAGCTGCACAATCTGTAGGTGAACCTGGTACTCAGATGACTATGCGTACTTTTCACTATGCAGGGGTAACTGAGTTAAACGTAACATTAGGTCTTCCAAGACTTATTGAAATTGTTGACGCAAGAAAAGATATTGCTACTCCAACTATGGATATTTATTTCAATGAAGAAAGACGCGACGACGAAGAATTTGTTAGAATTTTAGCTAACCAAATTGGTAAAAGTACCATAAATGACATTCTTTCAGATTTCAATTTAAACTATGGTACTATGGAAGTCGAAGCGGTTTTAGATTCTAAAAAAATTGAAGAAAAAAGACTTGATAGAGATGAAATTAATGCTGCAATTGAAAAAGCTTTCAAAAAAGTGGTCATTAATGGTGATGAAATTATCATATCTTCTTCAAAATCTGATAAATCCGAATCTAAATTTGAAATTCGTGAACTTCGTCTTTTAGCTGATAAAGTTCGTGATTTACAAATTAGTGGTATAAAAAATATTGGTAAAGTTATTATCCGTCGTGATGATGTGCCATTTGAATTAGCGGAATTTGAAGGTCAAAAAGAATGGATTATTCACACTGAAGGATCAAACCTTAAAGAAATTCTTAGTAAGGAAGGTATTGACCCTGTAAGGACCACCACTAACAACATTCATGAAATTGGTGAAGTGTTAGGTATTGAAGCAGCTCGTCAATCAATTATTAATGAAGCTCAAAATACACTTTCCGAACAAGGTCTTAGTGTTGATGTAAGGCATATCATGTTAGTTGCGGATATTATGACTTCTGAAGGTATTGTTAAATCAATCGGAAGACATGGTATTAGTGGTGAAAAATCAAGTGTTTTAGCTCGTGCAGCTTTTGAAGAAACTGGTAAACATCTACTTCACGCAAGTATCCGTGGAGAAGTTGATGATTTAACAGGTATCATCGAAAATATTATTATTGGACAACCAATACCTCTTGGTACCGGTTCAGTCGGTGTCAAAATGGATTATAAAAATAAATAGGAGGCTAGATGATGGACGTAGATAGAGGAATCAGAGTTGCTGTTGACACTGGTGATGTTATATTAGGCTCTGAAAAATCAATTCAATCTTTAAAATTAGGAAAAGGCCAACTCGTAGTTGTTGCTAGTAACGCTCCTAAAGAAATTCTTGAAGATGTTGAATATTATGCAAATCTTTCCGAAATTCCATCCTTAGTATATGATGGAACTAGTGTAGATTTGGGTTCTGTTTGTGGTAAACCTTTCACTGTTGCTACATTAATCGTAAACGATCCAGGAGATTCTACAATATTAGACGATTTGAGGTAGATTTAAGTGTCTATTAAATTCAGTGCAAATGAAATTAGATTCATAGCTCTTTTCGAAAATATGACTGGAGCAATGGTAAAAGATTGCATTATCGATGATGAACATGGAAAAGTCACATTTGTTGTAAAAAATGGTGACATGGGACTTGCAATTGGTAAAGGAGGAAGTTCCGTATCTAAAGTTCAAAGAGCAGTAGATAAAGGTATTGAAATTGTAGAGTTAGATGAAGATCCAATCCAATTTATTAAAAATTGTTTATCTCCTGCAAAATTACAATCTGTTAAAATATCTCAAAAGCAATCAGGTGAAAAGATAGCTATTGTTACAGCAGACAATACCAACAAACGTATTGCTATCGGTAAAAACGGAATCAATATTGAAAGAGCTAAATTATTAGCTGATAGACAACATAATATTAGTAATATTATTTTAAAATAGCTTTCGAGCTATTTTAATAATTATTATTTTTTTTAAAACTAATTTTTTTGGTTTTCAAATAATTTTAGAGAGAATATAAAAAATTCAAAATTTTGAATTTTTACTTAATTTTATATTTAAAATAAATACCTTTATAAAGGGGTAAGTATATAAATTACCATAAGATATCTGTACTTTTTATAACATGACTATGTGTGCTTTTTGTCATTGTTTTTAATAATTATTTCAAGATATCTTCTTTTAGATAATGTATTTTATCTAATTAATTATTATTACTGATTGTATCTCAGAATTTAGATTGTACTATTAGTCAATAGTATAAATCGCAGCGGTGGATTCTTAGATATATTTTTAACAAAAAATTCGAGGAAAAAATTATGCCGGGACTTTTTGCTGCAAAAAAACTTAAAAGAAATAGACAAAATTTTAAGTGGAAAGACGTAGATTATAAAAGGAGAGCTTTAAGGTTAGATGTTAAAGCAGATCCTTTAGAAGGAGCTCCTCAAGCTAGAGGAATTGTAATTGAGAAAGTAGGGATAGAAGCAAAACAACCTAACTCTGCTATTCGTAAATGTGTACGTGTTCAATTAATTAAAAACGGTAAACAATTAACTGCTTTCGCACCAGGTGACGGAGCTATTGGATTTATCGATGAACACGATGAAGTAATGATTGAAGGAATCGGTGGACCATCTGGAAGATCCATGGGAGATATTCCGGGAGTCCGTTGGAAAGTTTCCAAAGTCAATAACGTAGCTTTATCAGAAATGGTAAGTGGAAAAATAGAAAAACCTGTAAGATAAGGTGGTTATATTTATGAGTAAATTATTTGATAAATGGGATCTCGATGAAGTAAAAGTTGAGGACTTAGGTTTAGTTAAATACATATGCTTAGACGAAACTTTAGTTCCACATACTTCTGGTAGACATGTAAAAAGACAATTCGCAAAATCTAAAGTGTCAATTGTTGAAAGATTAATGAATAAGATTATGAGAACCCATCTCAACTCAGGTAAGAAAAATAAAGCTTACAATATTGTTAGAGATGCTTTAGAAATTATTAATCAAAGGACTAAAAAGAATCCTGTTCAAGTTTTAGTAACCGCAGTTGAAAATACTGCACCTCGTGAAGAAACTACCCGTATCAAATACGGTGGTATTGGATACCAAGTTGCTGTAGACATTTCTCCACAAAGAAGAGTTGACCTTTCATTAGGATTCTTAACTAGAGGTACTTTACAATCTTCATTCAAAAACAGAAAATCTGTTGCAGAATGTTTAGCTGAAGAATTAATTCTTGCTTCTGAAGAAGATTCAAGAAGTTTTGCTTTACAAAAAGCTGAAGAGAAAGAAAGAGTTGCTAAAGCAGCACACTAATCGTATAATATTTATTATTTAGGTGGTTATTTTGAGTAGAAGAGACAAAATGATTGCAAAAATCAAAGAATTAATGTACGAACCAGATCAAATCAGAAATATTGGTATCTGTGCTCACATCGATCACGGTAAAACCACTTTATCTGATAACCTCCTCGCAGGGGCAGGAATGATTTCCGAAGAACTTGCTGGTGACCAAAGATTCTTAGATTTTGACGAACAAGAACAAGCTCGTGGTATTACTATTGATGCAGCTAACGTATCTATGGTACACGATTACAAAGAAAAAGAATATTTAATTAACTTAATCGATACACCTGGTCACGTTGACTTCGGTGGGGACGTAACTCGTGCAATGAGAGCTGTAGATGGTGCAGTAGTTGTAGTTTGTGCTGTAGAAGGTATCATGCCTCAAACTGAAACTGTATTCAGACAAGCACTTAAAGAAAACGTAAAACCTGTATTGTTCATCAACAAAGTTGACAGGTTAATCAACGAGTTAAAATTAGAACCTGAAGAGTTACAAAACAGATTCATCAAAATATTCATGGAAGCTAACAAATTAATCAAAAACATGGCTCCTGAAGACAAGAAAGATGAATGGGCATTAGATTTCACTGATGGTAGTGTAGCATTCGGTTCTGCATACCACAATTGGGCTATCAATGTTCCAACCATGCAAGAAACTGGAATTAATTTTAAACATATTATCGATTACTGTAATGCTGACAATGAAAAAGAATTAGCTAAAAAAGTACCTTTATCCGATGTATTATTAGGTATGGTAGTAGAACACTTACCTTCCCCTAAAGTAGCACAAGAATACAGAGTGCCTAACATCTGGGATGGAGACATTGACTCTCCTGCTGGTGAAGGTATGATCAATACTTCTCCTGACGGACCTTTAGCTGTAATGGTTACCAACGTATCTGTAGATAAACACGCTGGTGAAATCGCTACTGGTAGAGTATACGGAGGAGCTATCGAAAAAGGTACAGAAGTATATCTTGTAGGTTCTCATGGTAAATCCAGAGTACAACAAGTAGGTGTATACTTCGGTCCTGAAAGAGTCAATACCGATAAGGTTCCTGCTGGTAACATTGTATATGTTGCTGGTGCAAAAGGAGCTATCGCTGGTGAAACCTTATGTTCTCCTGATCACAAAATTAAAGAGTTTGAAGGATTAGAACATATTTCTGAACCTGTAGTTACTGTAGCTGTAGAAGCTAAAAATACCAAAGATTTACCAAAATTAATTGAAGTATTAAGACAAACTGGTAAAGAAGACCCTACCGTTAAAATCGATATTAACGAAGAAACCGGTGAACACTTAGTATCCGGTATGGGAGAGCTTCACTTAGAAGTTATCGGTTACAGAATTAGTGAAAAAGGAGTAGACATTACAACTTCTGAACCTATTGTTGTATACAGGGAAACCGTAAGACAATTATCTCCACAAGTTGAAGGTAAATCTCCAAACAAACACAACAGATTCTACATTACTGTTGAACCTATTGAACCTGAACTTTATGCAGCTATCCAAGAAGGAGACATTAAAGAAGGTAGAGTCAAAGGTAAAGAATCTGCTGCTGACTTTATGGAATACGGTTTAGATAAAGAAGAAGCTAGAAGAGTATGGGCTGTTCACAACAGAAGCATATTCCTCAACATGACTCGTGGTATTCAATACTTGGATGAAGTTAAAGAATTGTTACTCGAAGGATTTGAAAATACTTTGAAAAACGGTCCTTTAGGTGAAGAAATCGCTATGGGATTAAAATTCAAACTCCACGATGCAAAACTTCACGAAGACGCAGTTCACAGAGGACCTGCACAAGTATTGCCTGCTATCAGAAACGCAATCTTAGGTTCCATGATGCTTGCTGAACCTGCATTACTCGAACCAATGCAAAAAGTAGTTATTGACACTCCTAATGATTACATGGGTGCATGTACTCGTGAAATCCAAAACAGAAGAGGTCAAATCGTTAACATGGGTCAAGAAGGGGACATGGCAAGAATTGAATCTAAAGTACCTGTAGCTGAAATGTTCGGTTTCGCTGGAGATATCAGATCAGCTGCTGAAGGTAGATGTTTATGGTCTACTGAAATTGCAGGATTTGAACCTCTCCCACGTGAGATGCAAAATCAAATCGTAAGAGAAATCAGACAAAGAAAAGGCTTATCCGCAGAACCATTCCCTGCAAGCCACTACTTAGGTGATTTATAAAATTAAAATTTTAAATTTTTAATTTTTTTATATTTTTATTAAAATTCATGAAAAAAACATTACTTATTTATATGTTAAAAAACATATAAGGTATTTAAGCTATCATTTAAGCTTATAAAATATTGTATGTTAATATTACTAAAAGAGGTTATATAATGGCAAAAGAAAAAGAACATATTAACTTAGCATTTATTGGACACGTTGACCACGGAAAATCCACTTTAGTTGGACACTTATTATTAAAAGCTGGTGCAATCGCTGAACAACAATTAGATGACGGAGAAAACAAATTCAGATTTGTTATGGACAAATTAGGAGAAGAAAGAGAAAGAGGAGTAACTATCGATTTAGCTCACCAAAAATTCTCCACCAACAAATACGACTACACTGTTGTAGATTGTCCTGGACACAGAGACTTCGTTAAAAACATGATCACTGGTGCATCCCAAGCTGACGCTGCTGTATTAGTAGTAGACGCAAAAGATGGTGTAATGCCTCAAACCAAAGAACACATGTTCTTATCCATGACTTTAGGTATTAAACAAATCATCATTGCTATCAACAAAATGGATATTGTTGACTACAGTGAAGAAAAATTCAACGAAGTTAAAGAACAAGTTTCCGTATTACTCAAATCTATTGGTAAAAACCCAGATGATGTACCTTTCATCCCTCTTTCCGCATTTGAAGGAGACAACATTAAAGAAAAAAGTGACAACATGACCTGGTACAAAGGCGGAACTCTCATGGAAGAGTTAGACAAATTAACTCCACCTGAAAAACCTGTAGACTTACCATTAAGAATTCCTATTCAAGACGTTTACTCCATTACTGGTGTAGGAACCGTACCTGTAGGAAGAGTTGAAACCGGTATCATGAAAAAAGGTGAAAACGTTATCTTTGAACCAGCTGGAGCTTCTGGAGAAGTTAAATCCATCGAAATGCACCACGAAGTATTTGATGAAGCTGAACCTGGTGACAACATCGGATTCAACGTAAGAGGTGTAGGTAAAAACGATATCAGAAGAGGAGACGTAGCAGGACACACTGACAACGCTCCTACTGTAGCAAAACAATTCACCGCACAAGTTGTAGTATTACAACACCCTGGTGTAATTACCGTTGGATACACTCCTGTATTCCACTGTCACACTTCACAAACTGCATGTACTTTCTTAGAATTAACTTCTAAACTCGACCCTGCTACCGGTCAACCTGAAGCAGACAAACCTGACTTCATTAAAACTGGTGACGCAGCTATCGTTGAAATCAAACCAACTAAACCTATGGTTATGGAAGAAGCTAAAAACATTCCACCTATGGGTAGGTTTGCTATCAGAGATATGGGTCAAACTGTTGCTGCTGGATTATGTCTTAAAGTTACCTCAGCAAAATAAGTTTGTAAACAATAATTAGAAAGTAATTTTTTACTTTCTTTCTTTTTGTTTTTTTGGAGGAAAATAAATGAATCAAGCAAGAATTAAGCTTACTGGAACAGACCCAGAAAAATTAGCATATGTATGTGATCAACTTAAAAAAATTGCTGAAAGAACTGGTGTCGACTTGTCTGGTCCTATTCCATTACCTACTAAAAAATTAGTAGTTCCAACAAGAAAATCTCCAGATGGAGAAGGTAAAGCTTCTTGGGAAAAATGGGAACTCAGAATTCACAAACGTTTAATCGGTATTGGAGCTGACGAACGTGCTATGAGACAAGTCATGAAAGTTAATGTTCCAGATAATGTAAGTATTGAAATTGAACTTAAAGGATAAATATTTAGAATCCTTCTAAATATTCCTTTTCATATGCCGAGATAGTCTAGTCTGGTAAGGCGCAGGACTTGAAATCCTGTGAGGTCATCCTCGCCTGGGTTCAAATCCCAGTCTCGGCGTTATAAATATCTATTTTTTAAAAAAAGTTTTGTAATTTAATATCTAATTCATCAAGATTAGATACACTATTATTTTTATTTAAACCATCTATTTTTGGTCTTTGAATCATTATAACTGCTATATTTTTTTTATTTGCAGCTTCAATTTTTTCAATTACTCCGCCAATTTCGCCACTTTCTTTTGTAATCATTGCACTGGCACCATATTTTTCTATCAGCTCAAGGTTTTCATCTAAACTTGCAGCTCCTTTCATTGGGATGATATGTGATGGATCGACGCCTAGTTTTTCACATTTTTCAAGGGAGCTTTCAACTTTTAAAATCCTTGGATAGAATCGATCAACGCTAACATATTTTAAGATATCCTCCATGGTGTTGGCTCCTGCAAAATGTAGGATATTTCCTTCAACAAATTCATCAGCTATTAATTTTCCGGCTTCATCGAATGAATTTACATAATGGATGTGTGATGTATCTATGTTTTCAAGGTTTGCGGTAGGTCTTTCAAAGCGAATATAGGGCATTTTTAGCTCATGAGCAATACCGACACTTGTTTTTGTAATGTGTTCTGCAAAAGGATGTGTTGCATCAATCAGTAAATTGAAATTTTCTTTTTTAATTATCTCAATTATCTCATTTTTTAGTAGTGGACGAGCTATTACATCATCGCTCCCACTTTCTTTAGCTAATTTTGCACCATATTCAGTTGTGGTGGTTGTCAGAATGTAAGCATCATAATTCTTTTTTATATGTTCAATGATATTTGTGGAGTCTTTAGTTCCTCCCAGTAGTAATATTTTCATGTTATCACTTTATTCATTATTTTTTCTGCAATGATAATTGTAAATGCGACAACTATAATCATTAACCAATCGATTAATCCAATATTTGTTGTTCTGAATATTATTTGCAATTGCGGCAAGTATATAATTAGTATTTGGAGTATGAATGACGTTATGATGGCTAAATAAAGATAGGTGCTTGGTTTATCAGAATTCGCCTTTCTGTTATATGCATTAAACAATTGATACATTACAAACAGTGTAAACGCGACTGTCATAGCCTTTCTTTCTGTTGAACTGATGCTTAACTGGTAACTGAATACGGCTATTGTTCCTATTGCCATTACAATTCCTGAAATTAATATTTCCAGCAGTGTTTTTCTTGTTAAAATATCTCCGGTTTCAGGTTCACGTTGCATTAAGTCTTTTTCTGCACCTTCAATTCCTAATGTTTGTGCTGGAGGGCCATCCATTACGATGTTTAACCATAAAAGCTGTACTGGATTAAATGGCAGTGGTAAACTAAGCAGTGATGTTCCGATAATTGTTAAAATTGCACCAACGTTTGTTGAAACTTGGAATTTAACAAATCTTTTAATGTTATCATAAATTTTACGGCCTTCTTTTATTGCCCTCACTATTGTTGCAAAGTCATTGTTTTGCAGAATCATGTCTGCTGATTCTTTTGCAACATCAGTTCCATCACCCATTGCAACTCCAATTGATGCCTTTTTGAGTGCAGGAGCATCGTTGACTCCATCACCGGTCATTGCAACAATGTGGTTGGAACTTTTA
This sequence comes from Methanobrevibacter sp., assembly GCF_017539065.1. Lineage (GTDB taxonomy): Archaea > Methanobacteriota > Methanobacteria > Methanobacteriales > Methanobacteriaceae > Methanocatella. Next base: position 25,276 of record NZ_JAFYHP010000024.1, on the reverse strand, counting down.
AGCGCCTCGACAATTCTCATTTTTTGTGTTGGTTTTACTCTTGCATAGACTTGGATATCATCGGCTATTGACAGGTATTCTTCAGTTGTGAGTTCAGCTAGTTCATCTCCAGTTATAACCCTTCCGGTTGTAAGTATTCCAAGCTCTTTAGCTATCGCACGGGCTGTTTTTTCATGGTCCCCGGTAATCATTTTTACTTTAATTCCGGCATTGATACAATCGCTTACGGCTTTTTTAGCATCTTTTTTTGGAGGGTCCATCAATCCAAGCATTCCGGTAAAGGTCAAATTTTCTTCAGTTGGTCCGTCATCTTCAACTTTGTATGCAAAACCTATGACTCTTAACGCATCCCCACTCATTTCGTCAATTTTTTTAAGTATCGTTTCCTTGATTTCAGCATTGATTATTTCAATAGTTCCATCATAATCTATGTATTTGCATTTGTCTAGAATTATTTCTGGAGCACCTTTTGTATAAACAATATTATTTTCATTGTCTAATCTATGTATCGTAGTCATCATTTTACGATTGCTGTCAAGAGGAATTTCTCCAACTCTTTTCAAGTCGTTTTCATGATTTTGGCAGAATTTTAAAATCGCACCATCAGTCTGGTCACCTATTATTTCTCCATTACGGATATTGGCATTATTGCACAGTTTTCCAATTTCAAGTGTTTTATCTTCATTAGTATAATATGAATCAACAACTGTCATTTTGTTTTCAGTTAAAGTACCTGTTTTATCACTGCATATTATTGTACATGATCCTAAAGTTTCAACAGACAATAGTTTCCTAACGATTGCTTGTGATTTTGCCATTTCAGACATTCCTAAAGCAAGTGTTAATGTTAGAACAGCAGGCAATCCCTCAGGAATTGCTGCAACCGCAAGTGAAACGGCAGTCATAAATGTTTCAACAAGCGGGACTCCTTTAAATAATTCTAAAACAAAAATGGCAATACAAACTATAATTGCAATCAAAGACAATGTCTTCCCAAGCTTTCCAACTTTAGTTTTTAAAGGAGTATCTTCATCTTCTTCTTGGACAATTTCTGCAATTTCGCCAATTTGTGTTTTCATTCCGATGTTTTTTACAACACCCAGACCATGTCCTGAAAGAATATTGGAATCCATATAAACTTCATCTTCGATTTCCTTTCTTACGGCTTCCGATTCCCCAGTCAGATTTGATTCATCACAGGTTAAATTGTTAACTTCAATTAACACTAAGTCTGCAGGTACCTTTTCTCCTTCTTCAAACAGTACAATATCCCCAATTGTTAACTCCTGGGCATTAACTTTTTCTACAATATTCTCTCTTCTGACTATGGTAGTTTTCACAATAAAACTTTTAAGACTTTCGACCGCTTTTTGCGAACGATATTCCTGAATAAAACCCATAATGACATTTAACAAAACCGCAAGCAGAATTACTCCTGCATCAATAACATCTCCAATGGCATAAGCTGCAACTGCAGCTATCAAAAGAAGGCCTATGAGAATATCTACAAATTGAATTAGGAATAGTTTAATTAATGGAGTCGGCTTTTTCTCTTCTATCTTGTTTAGGCCATGCTCCTTTTGCCTTTCAAGAACCTCTTCCTGGTTAAGTCCTTCGATTCGGGTGTTGAATTTCTTTAGAATATCTTCCATTACTTCACCTAAGTGTGTAAAAACTTGCTTTTTTAAAATTTTTTAATTTCATTTTAACTTTGCCGGTATTTAAATCTTCGTTTGTCAGGGGTTTTATTATAAGTTGCGAACCTATTTCAAGTGCCAGCTTCACCAGATACGGTTGAAGTTCACTGGGAGGTCTGATTGAGTAAAGGATATCCATATCTTTGTACAAATCCAAATCTGGATTTGTAATGTCGTCTTTTAGTACTGTTTCATCTTTTGGAGTGATATCTGTTTTGATTAATGTGATATTATCTTTTGAAGCTAAATATTCGGCTATTTTGTCGAATTTGCCGACAGCTATTTCTGCAATTTTAACTTCATTTTCTCCAACTTCACTTAAAATATACTCGGCAAAATCGTCCCACATTTTTTTATCCTCAATTTAATATTCGCAAACAAAACTATTAAATACATTGCTTTTTATATTATTAATTTACATGATTATTAGGAAATTTAATCCAAATGATTTAAAAAGAGTTTATGAAATAGAAAACATGTCCTTTAGCCAATCCTATGGCATCAACATGTTCCAACAGTTATATGAAATGGGTGTTGGCTTTTTGGTAGCTGAAGAAGAAGGTTATGTAATCGGATATGTGATTTTTTGGATTAAATATGAAAATCAGGGTCACATAATTTCCATCGCCGTCGATAAGAATTACCGCCGTTTAAAGGCGGGCACTCAACTTTTAGTAAAAGCTATTTCTATACTGTCCCTTTTAAGAATCGACACAATATATCTGGAAGTGAATGAGAATAATACTGAAGCTGTCGAATTTTACAAAACATTTAATTTTAAAATTGACAGGACCGTCCCGGGTTATTATGAGAATGGGGATGGGGCTTTAGTAATGTATCTGCCTTTAAATAGAGGTAAAATTTCCCGCTAATATCTGTTTATATTGGGTTATAGCTTCTGCCGGAATGTTTCCAGTAAAATAGAAAATCAAAATTAGTAATATATAAAATCCGAAAATTGCTAATTGAATATGTCCATGTTTTTTGGCATTAGGATCTTTTCTAGTGGATAAATAGATTGCAATGATTAAACCCAAAAGGCCTCCAAGAATTGAGAAGATATAACCGAATATTATCAGCCATTGGCTTGTTTTGTATTTTCCAGGTTTGGCAGTATTTTTGGCAATTGTTTTTTCAATGACTATAGGGCCAAAGCTACTGGTGGTTGTTTGTTCAAACTGGCTTTTAAAAACTAATGGAGTACCACATTTAACACAATAATCTGCTTCATCAGGATTTTGATATCCGCATAAGGGGCAAACATGTTCTCCAGGATTCGGTTTTGAAAACTCCCGTCCGCATTTGTAGCAGAAGCCGTAAATATCGTCGGATGTAGTACCGCATTGTGGGCATCTTCTCATCATATTATCACTTACTTAATTATATTGAACTTAATTACTTAAATGTTTTTAAATTTAGTTAAATATATTAAACTTGCTTAAGATAGAATAATCAATGATTGAAAAAATCGAAATTACCCAAAGATTCAATTTCAAAAGGCTCAATCGCCACTATGAATGTTTCACAATCGATTTGGTTAATAAAAATGCTTATTATAAGATTTCCGAGAGAGGCAGTGGAGATAAGTTTTTGACAGAACATTCGCTTTGTGATGATTCATGGATTGAAATACTGGTTGATTTGAGATGTAAAATGACTAGTGAAATCCATAATTTATCTGATTCGCAGATTGATGAATTTTTGGATGATTTTAATAATTTGAACTTGTTTGAGGGATTTGTTTCTGAAGATTTTACTTATTTTGAAAAAATAGAACTGATTTATTCCTGTAATGTTATTATTTATTCTACTGATAATTATGAGGAATACAGTTTTAAAAATAACTTCCCTTCCAATTGGATTAAATTTGGCGAAATTTTAAAAGATTTGTTTGATTTTGATGTTTTGCACCTGAATTATCAAAAGCAATTAGCTACTCCCTTATATTATGACATTAGAAAAGATGGGATTTACGGTGATGATAAATTATCAATAAAAACCATTGAATTCGGACATTACCAAACATATCCCTATGAACTTCCTAATCCGCGTTTGATAATCAATTTTGAGAAAAATACAATTGAAGGATATATTGAAAAAGAATTGACTTCCAGTGATAAGGAGTTGATTTTGGAATTATTTGAGAGATATCATGTTTACATGTGGATTTTTGACGAATATCACAATAAATCCAATACACGCGACCCCGATGATTTGGAAGGTTACGACTGGTATTTGGAAATAGTTTTTGAAAAGAATATTATCTGGCACATTTTCGGGTATAATGATTATCCGGATACTTATGTGCACATGGCACGTGAAGTAATTGAAATTACGGGAATGGATCTTCTTGAAATTAATACAATTTCTGATGGCGATTTGGAATTGTTTGAAAGATTTGGAGATTTGAAGTTAGCTGATTAATTCAACATATTCGTCAAGTAGATTAAATAACTCTTCTTTTGTATTCATCTTAAATATTTTTGGCTTTATTTCTGCACTTCTCCATTGGCCCTTAAGATAATAAGCGGTATGGGTTCTCATCTTATGCATTGCAGGCTTTTCACTTCTCAATTCACTAAGAAGCACGGCATGTTTTTTAATCATTTCAATTTTTTCATCTAAACTTACTTTTTCAGGTTCAATGCCTTCATCCAAATAATCGATACATTGCTTGATTAACCAGGGATTTCCGATTGCTCCTCTTCCAAGCATTATTGCATCACAATTTGTTTCATCAATCATTTTTTTTGCATCGTAGCATGTGAAAATGTCTCCATTACCGATAACAGGTATTGATAATGTATCTTTAACATCCTTAATAATGGACCAGTCTGCCTTTTCACCGTACCTTTGTTCTCTTGTTCGTGGGTGAACAGTAATTGCTGATGCTCCTGCATCTTCAATAATTCCTGAAACTTCTAATGCATTTATACAAGTATTGTCCCATCCACTTCTGATTTTGGCAGTAACTGGAACATTGACGGTATCAACAACCGCTTCTACTATTTCACCTATTTTTTGAGGATTTTTTAAAAGTGCACTTCCTGCCTTTGATCTTTCTGCAACTTTTGGAACGGGACACCCTACATTAATATCAATAATGTCAGGTTTCATATTCTCACAGATGTATTTTGCAGCTATTTTAAACGATTTTACTTCTGCTCCGAATATTTGTTGGGAAATGGGTCTTTCAGACTCAGTCATGTAAAGCATTTCTTTTGTTCTGGTGTTTTCATACATTATTGCCTTATCAGACACCATTTCTGTTGATAGTAATCCGCAACCCATTGATTTAGCTATTCTTCTAAATGCGGAATCTGTTATTCCGGCCATTGGTGCTAGGACTACTTGATTATCAATTTTGACATTTCCAATTTTCCATTTCATAAAAGTCACATTAATTTATAGATTTTTTGCCATTTTTTCATTAATTATTTATATTTGTATTTATATAATTATTACTATTATATTAATTTAATTATTATAGGGATAACATGGCTGGCGTATCATCAAAAGAATTATATGAATTTAAAAAGACATTAAAAGAATTATCAAATAAAAGAGGCAGAGGTACTGAGCTTGTTTCCGTTTATATTCCACCAACCAAACAATTAAGTGATGTTGGTAAGCACATGAGAGATGAAATGGGTCAGAGTGCTAACATTAAGAGTAAACAAACAAGAAAAAATGTACAATCTGCAATTGCTGTAATTTTGGAGAGTATTAAATTATACAAACAACCTCCTGAAACTGGTTTAGTTTTATTTGTAGGTATGATTCCTAAAGGTGGTCCGGGCACTGAAAAAATGGAAAAATACATTATAGAACCGCCTGAACCGGTTACAACTTATTGGTATAAATGTAATAATGAATTTTTCTTGGAACCTTTAGAATATATGATTGAAGAGCATGATGTTTATGGTGTAGCGGTCATTGATAGAAACGAAGCTACTTATGCTACTTTAAAAGGTAAAAAAGAAAATATTCTTGGTCACTTGACTAGTGGTGTTCCAGGCAAGCACAAAGCCGGGGGACAATCTCAAAGAAGGTTTGACAGGGTAATCGAAGATCTTGCTCACCAGTTCTTAAAACGTATTGGAGAACATATGAATGAAGCATTTCTACCTTTAAAAGATGATTTGAAAGGAATTATCATAGGGGGACCTGGTTTTACCAAAAAGGATTTCTACGAAGGAGATTATCTACAATATGAATTGAAGGATAAGGTCATGACTATAGTCGATACTTCCTACACTGGTGAAGAGGGTATTCGTGAAGTCATTGCCAAATCTGCTGATGAATTGGCAAATCTTGATGTAATTCAGGAAAAGAAACTTGTCCAAAGATTCATCCAAGAATTAAGAAAAGATAAGGGACTTTACTCCTATGGTGAAGATGAAGTTAGAAATAACTTAATCATAGGTGCCGTTGACGTGCTGCTTTTATCTGAAGATTTAACCAGCATGCGCAAGACTTTTGCTTGTCCTAGTTGCGGAACACAAAAAGAATTCACTGTTAAAACACAAGCGGAAGCGGACAATATGGGAGAAAGATGCCCAAATTGTAATGAAATTTTGAAAGAAGAATCTTCTATTGATTTGGCAGAAGAATTTGTAGAAAAAGCTGAAGAAATGAATACGAATGTTGAGTTTATTTCTACTGAAACTGAAGAGGGTATGCAGCTGTTTAGAGCATTTGGTGGAATAGGTGCAATACTCAGATATTATGTTGAACGTTAGTTATAGCATTTTGGCGATTTGTCCAAATGTGTTATAACATTACTTTTTCTTTTTTCTTTTTTTGTATAATACTCATTTAACCCTTCTTCTTGGCGGATTTGGTTGATTAATCTAAAAAATATTTGTTTTGGCACAGTATTTTCTTTGTTTAGTTCAATATATAGTGAATGCATACTTCTATTTTTTGTTAAGTAATTTTCCTTAAGTGTTTCATATTGACTTTTACTAATCATCATTTTTATCACTTTGTTTATTAAAAATTAAAATCATCCCAATTTTAAATATTGATTTGTAAATTATGGTATATAAAGGAATATGCTTTTTAAATTTGTATATAATTTTGTTTAATTTTTTTTATTATTCATTTCATTTGTTCGGATTTTGAAGTGAAAAACATGTTTTGCCCGAACATTTGAAATTTTTTTTCATTCGGAAAGTTTATGGTGGAATATGCTTTCCGACTTTTGTTTATGTATAGATAATTTTTATTGTCAATTGTAGAAAAATATTTAAAAAGATTTAAAAATTTAATCAGTTTATTCTGAATTTTTTTTAATTTGTATAATATTTATCTTAATTTTTATGAATAATTTTGACTAATTTTTACTAAAAATTGAATATAGTTAAATATGAGAAGATGTAAATAATTAATTATATTGTTAAAATTTAATGATATAATTCAAAAGTTATTCGGAGGAATATTTTTGTCATACGTAGACGAAGTAATTGAAACTATAATAGAACAAAACCCTTCAGAACCTGAATTTCACCAAGCAGTACGTGAAGTTTTAGAATCTTTAAGGGTTGTAATTGAAGAAAACGAAGATGAATACAGAAAAGATGCACTTCTTGAAAGATTAACCAATCCAGAAAGACAAATCAAATTCCGTGTCCCATGGATTGACGACAACGGTCAAGTGCAAGTTAATACCGGGTACCGTGTTCAATTCAACTCAGCAATTGGACCTTACAAAGGCGGATTACGTTTCCACCCATCTGTAAACTTAGGTATTATTAAATTCTTAGGATTTGAACAAATCTTCAAAAACTCCTTAACTGGACTTCCAATTGGTGGAGGAAAAGGAGGATCCGACTTTGATCCTAAAGGAAAATCTGACAGAGAAATCATGGCTTTCTGTCAAAGTTTCATGACTGAATTATGCAAATACATTGGTGCTGATACTGATGTTCCTGCAGGGGATATTGGTGTAGGTGGTCGCGAAATCGGTTTCTTATTCGGCCAATACAAAAGAATTAGAGGATTATACGAAGGAGTATTAACCGGTAAAGGATTATCCTTCGGAGGATCTCTTGCAAGAACTGAAGCAACCGGATACGGATTATTATACTTCACAAACGCTATGTTAAAAGCAAATGATATTGACATTGCAGGAAAAACCATTGTAGTGTCAGGTGCAGGTAATGTAGCAATTTACGCAATCGAAAAAGCTCAACAATTAGGCGGTAAAGTAGTAACATGTACCGATTCAACAGGTTGGATTTACGACCCAGAAGGAATCGATGTGGAATTACTCAAAGAAGTTAAAGAAGTAAAACGTGAAAGATTAACCGCTTATGCTGAAGCAAGACCTTCTGCAGAATACCACGAAGGTAAAGGCGTATGGTCTGTAAAATGTGACATTGCTCTTCCATGTGCTACTCAAAACGAATTGCAATTAGAAGATGCAAAAACCTTAGTGGAAAATGGAGTACTCGCAGTTGCTGAAGGAGCAAACATGCCAACCACTATTGAAGCAACCGAATACTTATTAGAAAATGATGTATTGTTCTCACCAGGTAAAGCATCCAATGCTGGTGGAGTAGCTACTTCTGCTTTAGAAATGACTCAAAACTCACAAAGATTATCATGGACCTTTGAAGAAGTAGACAGCAGACTTCAAACAATCATGGAAGATATCTTTGCAAATGTTGCAGATGCTGCTGATGAATATGGTTTAGGCAAAAACTATGTTGCAGGAGCAAACATTGCAGGATTCAGAAAAGTTGTTGACGCAATGAATTCACAAGGAATCGTATAGATTTCCTTGTTTATTTTTTTCTTTTTTTAAGTTATTTGAGTTTTATTTATTATATTGGATATTTTTAGTTTTATAAATTTAAAATTAGTTGTTTTAATTTTGACTTAATTGTTTTAAACTATTTTCATTAATTAATTTTTTTGGTTTTAAATATTATTTCCATATTCTGTGAGGGTATAATTTTCACTCAATAGTGGGATTAATATCTTTGATATTGTGTGTTGTTTTTTAATGTAAGCAAACATTTAAATAGTATGTTTTTTTCAAAGCAATTTTACGTAGTGAAAACAATTTTTAAAGGCCATATGTTCCTTAAAACTTATATACTAAGATAAATAAATGAGTATCTCGTAGGAGGTGATAATACAATGGATGATGAAAAAATGAGGTTCATCTCAGCAGTCCTAATGTTGATCACTGCATTAATTGAACTGCTGAAATGCGTATTATGGGATTAATTTCCCATAATATCTACTCATATTTTTCTAGTTCATTAGTATATAATACTTCCTACATTCATTAAAAAACTTAATAGAGTTGGTTAATTAATGGTAAGACTAATATTAACAATAATTCAGATAATCTTATGTTTAATAATAATTTTTTTAGGATATAAGAACAAGGAATACTTAAATATTATGGTTGGCGCATGTTTGCTGGCATTATCTTTAGTTTAATTTAAGTTAATTATAACGTATTGTTAAGCATATTTTTTAGGCGATATTGATGATAAGTAGAAAAATTAAAATTTCCCAAAGTTTATGACTGCCTATGTGAAATAACTTCGAAAGGGGAAAAATTTGATTATACCATCAGTTTTCTGATAGATTATTATCTGAAAAATGAGGAATTTTCCAATGAAGAAGCTGAATACTATAACCAACAAATTGAGAAATTCGAAAAAGGTAACTATGATGATTTACGTAAAGTTTCGCTAAACGATTTAGAAAAAAGGACACAATGAATCGTATAGATTTCCTTGTTTCTTTTTTTTATTTAAAATGTTAATTTTCTAATAATTTTTCTACTTCTTCACGGTGTTCGAATAAGACACAGCCCCCTTCATGGTCATCCATTAGAATATCTCCTTCTCTAAGTGATTTAAACAGTTTTGAATTTAATGCTTCAAGAAGTGATGTGTCCTTAACATTGATGTCTGAATAAGGTGAAGCGGGACAAGGTTCTGCCCCTCCATGTGAATTGATGTGGAAAAATCCTCTTCCTGCGGCCAAACAACCTCCGGAAGTCTTTTCATCTCCTGGAAATGACATGAATAGCATATCCTCATATTCTTTTCGCAGACATTCAATATTATCTAATAATAATTCTCTTTTCTCATCGCTTGGAGCGATTCGTTTAGTTTCCCCATTGACTGGAACATATTCGATGAAAAAGACCACTTTGCATCCAAAATCATGGAGTTTATCAATGAATTCCCTTGAAATGAGCGAGTATATATTGTTGTTTGTAAAAGTGAGCGAAGCGCCGAAAATTATATTGTTTTTCTTCATCACTTCCATTGATTCAACCAATTGTTTATAGACTCCTTCGCCTCTTCTGGAATCGGTAGTCTCTTCATCTCCCTCAATGGAAAAGATTGGAACAATATTTCTGTTGGCATCAAATAACTTTAAATAATCTTCATTCATCATAGTTCCATTTGTGAATATTGGAAATAGAATTTCAGGAAACTCGGTGGCTTTAGCTATGACGTCATCCCTAATCATAGGTTCTCCTCCTGCAAGAACAATGAAGCTTATTCCCATTTCCTTTGCTTGCCTGAAAACATCTTCCCATTCTTCATCCGAAAGCTGATTTATGGGAGCATCATCACTGCAGGAATTATTGGATCTTGAGTAACATCCGCTGCAATGTAGGTTGCAGCTGCTTGTAATGCTTGCAATTAAAAATACCGGGATGTTTTGCCCGTTTTCATCATATTTTTGTCTGATTTCAGTAGCCTTTTTTGTATTTTTAGAGAATTTATGTAAAAATAAAATTTCTTTGGGATTTCTAATTGATGCGCGAATCGCATCCTTTACAATATATTCAACTCCATCCGCCAGATATTCCTGAATATTGAAATCACTATTCATGATTTCACCTTCACACTTTCAAAAAGGAATTTTGCATGTTCTTCGGTTTCGCTAAAGAAGTTTTCCAGGACCTCTTGCGGTATGTCGTCATACTTTGCACACATTTCTAAAAGAGAATAAATTGGGAAACTGTAATATTGTTTTGCTAGTAATTTGGGGTTTGAGTCTTGGAGTATGATTCCTTTTTCCTTTAAAATTGTGAATAATCCTTCCCAGAATATTAATGGTTTAACCAGTATCTCGTTTTGGAAAAATAACCTTATTGTTTCATTATGGTGCATTTGAATAAGAATCAATTTCCAAATCTTGAGGTTTGTCTCTTGAAATAGCATGTTCTTTATTGCTTCGGATCCTTTATGATAGAATAATTCGGGGTTTTCCAATAGGGGATTGTCTTCGCTTAGCTGAATTTCCTCATCATCGATTTCAAAACTGTTGGTGAACTGATTAAATATGTCCATTAATATTGATTCTTTTGAAGAATAGTGACTATAAATTGAACTTTTTTGTATCCCTACCTCTTCTGCAATCTCTCTTAATGAGACAGAATCATATCCTTTTTTTGAAAATAAATCCAGGGATACTTCAAATATTTTTTCTTTAGTATTCATTATTACCTACCTACCGTTCGTTAGGTAAATTATGGACTTCAAATTATATAAAGTTAACTAAAAATAGTGAAAAAAAAAATAAAAGATTAGAAAAGATTTGTAAATCTAATCTAAATCATCAATGTAAACAATTGGTTTAATTAGGTCTCTTGGTTTTTCATCCATGAGTATGAATGCGTCTTTGATTTTGTCAAATCCATGGAATTAATAAATAATGTAGATTTTGGCTTAATTTTTACATTTTACAAAAATATATGACATTTAGAATTTTTTTGGCAATTTTTTGTTTCATTTTAAACTGTTTCATTAGAAACAGTTATATATGGTTATATTAATATTATTAATTAGGTGAAAAAATGGATAATGAAAGCTTTCAGGCAATAACTAAAAATTCTCCATTCATCGCATGGATTCATAATATATCCCTAAATCAACAGAAATACATTAAATCAAAATTCAATGATCTAAATCTGGGCCATGATGTACGATATATCATGTTCATTTATGATAATCCTGATTGTTCACAGGAAGACTTGGTAAATATGTTCAGCCAAAGCAAGGGCAATATCGCTAAAGTACTAAAGAAATTAGAGGATTTAGGTTATATCGAAAGGGAAATAAATCCGGAAAATCGTAGAAAGTATATGATTAATACAACTGAAAAGGGAAGTGAACTGGTTCCCAAATACAGACAAATTTCAAAAGAATGGGAAAAAGAGGTAGGAATAACAGATTCTGATGAAGAATTAAGAAGAAGAATAATGGAAATAGCTATTAACGGTATGAAACTTATTGAAGATAATTGAGGAGGGAAAATATGGAGATAAAATTTGAAACATATGTAGTATTTATATCATTTATAACTTCATTTTTTGCAGTGTTTTTATCAAATGGTGTAATTATAGGAGTTCCAGCAATTGCGCAGGATTTTGGAATGAATAACGTCATCCAAAATTGGGTGCCGACAATATTATTCCTGGTTGTTGCGATGTTCACTGTTCCGGCTGGGCAAATTTCAGGAAAATTCGGTGTTAAAAAATCATTATTGGCAGGTATAATAGTATTCTTAATAGGATCAATTGGGGCTTGTTTATCATTTTCAACAGAGTCCTTTTTATTTTTCAGAATGATGCAGGGTGCAGGAATGGCGTTTTTAAACGTTTCTGCCATGGCAATGGTTGTTCATGCTGTGCCTCCAAAAAATAGGGGTAAAGCTTTAGGGTTTACCGTAACCGGAGTATATCTTGCAACCTCACTGTCACCGGTAATTTGCGGATTTTTAGTCCACAATATCGGCTGGAGATCAATATTTTATTTTGTAATTCCGTTTTTAGTGTTATGTATCATAATAATGGTTTTAAAAATACCTCAAGAGTGGAAAACATATGAAGATCAGCCAATTGATAAAGTCGGTTCAATCTTATGGGGAATAGGTATTTTAACATTCATTTATGGATTTACATCACTGGTTAATACTCAGGGTATCATTTTAACTGTATTTGGATTAATTGTTTTATGCATATTTGGTGCTTATGAGTTAAAACAAAGTTCTCCAGTATTCAACATGAAACTATTTAAAAACAGTAAGTTCACATCATCCAATGTAGCTGCATTATGTAGTTATATCGCAATTATGGTGGTTACAACAATTTTGAATTACCATTTCCAGTATGTGCGTGGTTGGGACGCCCAAATGTCAGGTTTAATATTGATTATCACTCCAATCATAATGGCAGTGATGGCGCCTAATGCAGGTAAGCTGTCAGATAGGATTCATCCACAAAAGCTTGCGGCGACAGGTATGGCAATAGCTGCAGTTGCATTGGCAATATTGACATTCTTGAATGGAGACACACCGCTTTATGTTGTTGTATTGGCTATGGTTTTGCAGGGTATCGGTATGGGATTGTTCTCAAGTCCGAATATGAATGCGATAATGAGTTCAGTTCCACCAAAATATGCTCCGACTGCATCCGCTTCACAGGCAACAATGAGGACAATCGGTCAAACAATGAGTTTGGGCCTTTTAACATTAATATTTGCTTGGGTGATGGGCAGTTTAAAACTTGCTCCACAATATGCAAGCATGATTGTTCAGGCATCACAGACAATTTGTTTAATCTGTACTGTTGCATGCGTTCTTGCAATATTTGCTTCCCTTGTGGGAGTACGTTCAAAAGACGAATTCAATACAAAAAGAGAATAATTTGGGAATCATTCATTGATTCCTTTCTATTTATTTTTCACGAAGTTTTCCAAAGCATCACCTTTGAAATGGAATACGTTCCAATCTTTCTGTTCGGCACCAATTGATAAGTAAAAGTCAATGCTTGGTTTGTTCCAGCTAAGGCAGGTCCATTCAAAGCGACCGTAACCTCTATCAAGCACAATATTTGCAAGTTCTTTTAAAAGCGCTTTTCCATAACCTTTGCCACGATATTCGGGGTCAATAAAAAGATCTTCCAAATGCATATTCACATTTCCAATGTAGGTTGAAAAACTTAAAAAATACAATGCAAAACCGATTACTTTATCATTTAAGTAGGCAAATATTACTTCTGCTTGTTTTTCATCAAAAACCCACTTTTCAATATCGCTTTCAGTTGCGATAACTTCATCTAATCTTTTCTCATAATCGGCAAGTTTTTTAATATATTCTAAAATTAAAGGAGAATCCTGTCTTTCAGCTATTTTAAAAGTTAAATCTGTCATATAATTACTTTTAAAATTTCAGATTAATATTCTTATGTAAATAAATAAAAAAAAGGAGAATAGATTTAAAATCTATTCCATTTCTAAACTATTGAAGATTTCCGCAGCAGGGTTGCCTTCAGAGTTTAAATCAGTATCAAAGTTTGGATCATCACTTGAAACAGTAACTAAGATATTACCGTCGTCGGATAATACAATATAATTGTAAGAATTAATGTCAGTTCCAGGTACGGAGAAAGCTTGTAGATTAACTTCTAAACCATCTAAGTCTTGAACATTTTCTTCAATCAATTCTTTTCCTTGTGATATGAAGGTTTCTTTAGCAGCTTCTATGTCATCTCCAACGTTGGTTGAAAATACAATTGCGTTGTTATCATCCATTTGCATTACTACAGAATCATCAGTAGTATTTAATATTGTGTATCCTTCAGGTACTGTGAATGTATAACCTGCAACAGAAGCATCTTCCGCCACTGCCATTCCGATACTTGAGACAAAAATCAAAATTATTAGTGCGACAAATACTTTATTTAATTTCATTTAATTACCTCCCGTATTTTGGTAGTTAAAAATATGTTGAAATAGATATTTATTAATTGCTATCTGCAATTTTATTAATATGAATAAATAAATAATTATCTGGTGTACTTATGGTAAATTATGAAACAGTTGAAAGCGCAAGAGAATTCTTCTACAAAGACAAATTTGCAGTAAATGCAGGAATAACATTAGATGACTTGACAGAGGACAAGGCAATTTGTTCACTAAGAGTAACTGATGAGCATAAGAATGCTTATGGAGGAGTAATGGGTGGTGTAATATTTACATTGGCCGATTTTGCTTTTGCAGTATTGTCCAATCAGATTCATCAGTTAACTGTGGCCCAACAGGTAAGTATAAACTATTTGTCTGCTCCTAAAGGAGAAAAACTCATTGCAGAGGCAACATGTCGTAAAAGTGGCCGCACATCTTCAATCGTAATTGTTAATGTATCCGATGACACCGGCCGTGATGTTGCACAATTTGTAGGAACAGGTTTTAAATTGTAATTTGATGTATTAAAAATAATGCCCTATTTTTCATATCCGAGGACTGTATTAATCCATTTCATCCGATTAAGTAACTTAAAAAATTCTTCATGCTTTACAATTCCTCCACTATTGGGATTGAGCTTGAAAGCCTCCTCAAATGAGTTGATTGCATTTGTGATTTTTCCCATACGAATGAACAATTCTCCCTGGGCAAACCATATTTCATCGTAATTAGGATTTAAATTGATTGCCTTTTTAAAAAATTCAGCCGATGTTTCAAAATCTTTCATTTCCCAACAATAAATGGCTTTCTGCATGAGATCATGTGGGGTTATTGTTGTGTCATGTTTCTTTTTAAGCATTTCTGATTTTAAACCGATTGCAGTAATGTTTTTTGTTTCGATTTTTAAAACTAGGTTATAGCAGTCTTCCGCTTTTTCAAATTCATCTAATCTGACAAGATTCCTTCCCTTTGAAAGTAGTCCCGCAATATTATAAGGGTCATCATCTAAGATTCTATCAAGATATTCAATTGCCTTTTCGTTCTGATTAGTTATTTCCAAGTAATGCGCTTTTTGAAATAGCCCAATAATGTTTTTTGGTTCTATTTTTAGTAGCTCATCTAATGTTTCATTCAATTCTTCATTTCTTTTAAGGGAAATTAATGCATTTGTTTTTAACATTAGGAGAGTCCTGTTTTTCTGGTGTTGTAACTGTTTGTTGCATTCTTCTAAAAGTAGTTCATTATATCCTTTTGCTTTTATGTCGTCTCCAAGCAGACCATATAATTGCGCTAAATTATTCAGGGCATTTAGATTATCGGGTTCTATTGCAAGGCATTTTAAATAAATATTCTTGGCCTCAATATAATTTTTTTCTTCTAAACGTTTGTTCGCCTTTTTTAGCATTATTTCAATGGAATCTTTTTTAAACATTTAATCACTCCTTAAATATGCAGCAATATTAAGTAATGCGTGAATATTGTAAGGGTTTAAATTTAATAGTTCATTTG
The DNA here is from genome assembly GCF_017539065.1 of Methanobrevibacter sp. Taxonomy (GTDB): domain Archaea; phylum Methanobacteriota; class Methanobacteria; order Methanobacteriales; family Methanobacteriaceae; genus Methanocatella. The sequence goes on along the minus strand of NZ_JAFYHP010000024.1, from coordinate 9,336 downwards.
TCGTTTCCAGTGATTTATATGGTTTATTTAATAAGGTTAATGAGTGCATTTTAATTTGTAGTGTGTCTTCATTTTTAGGGGATTCGTCACAAAGTTTAATGATATTTTTAAGGCATTCTTCATATTTTCCTTTTTGATTAGTAATACTGTAAATTTCTGCGATTTCTATCATGCGAGATATATCTTTCATATTAATATTGCTCTTAAATTGCATATTTCTCACCAATTCTGTTTGTATTTACTTAATATTTTATTAATAGTTTTTAAATGTATCTATTATGCTATTAAATCAATATTTAGATTTTATCATTGATTTTAAGCTTTTTAAAATATGGATTTTATTGCATTAAATTTGGACTTTTCAAAAAAGATTTTAAGAGATTTTTTTTAAACCATTTAATTTATAAACTATGAAAGTAATAATTAATAAGTGACTGATTAACAAGTCGTGAAAAATAACATTTCGAAGTTGCTCTGCCGCAGCTTCGATTTTTTTTAAACAATTGATTGTTGATTAATGCAACAATATACTAATTTATTTTTTCAAACATAATTTTTTTCAAGTATTTTAAAATTACATTTAATTAAATGGGGTTTGATTTGATTTCTATTAATTTAATTATGCGTGATTTTCAATTTCTATAATGCAATGCCAATGTTGAAAGAATAATTGTGCCAATGGTATATCACAATATATAATTACATTATTTTCTAAAAATATTGCTATGGAACTTATTGATGTAATGCTTAAAAGAAGAAGTACAAGAAAATTTAGTGATGAACCGATTACAAAATCGGAATTGGATAAAATTTTACAAGCGGCACTTCTCGCACCGACAAGTATGAATCGTAAACCATGCAACTTCATGGTTGTTGAAAGAGAAGAAACTTTAGAAGAATTATCCAAATCTAAAGATCATGGTGCGGATTTAATTAAGGGCGCTAATAAAGCAATAGTTGTCGTTGGGGATACTATGATTGCAGATACTTGGATTGAAGATTCTTCAATTGCTCTAACTTACATGCATTTAATGGCAACTGAGTTGGGTCTTGGAAGTTGTTGGGTTCAAATCCATTTAAGAAGTAAGAACGGCAAGGATTCTGAGGAAATTGTTAGAGATATTTTAAAAATCGATGACCATTATAGGATTGTTGGAATAATGGCTTTAGGCCATTCTGAAGATATTCCTGATGCTCATACGCTGGACGACATCGACAAGAACAAAATACATTTCTTGGTTTAGCTACTTAACACCCTTGAAAAGTTACAAAATATTTATAAATTATTTAAATATAATTTCTATATAGAAATCAGAGAGGGTATTAAAATGCATGTTAAAGATTTGTTAGATGATTTGGATATAAGAGTTAAATTGCCACAGCACTGGTATTCAACGGATATTAGTAATGAATTTGAAGATGCGGAACTTCTTCAAAATGATGATATCATAAAAATAGAAGCTGCTGGTGAGGAAAACACTAAACTAATCATAATTGATGTTAATGAGGGAATGAGTGTTGTTACAAAATTCCCTGATGAAAAAGTTATCGGTGTAAAATACTTGCAAAACAAGGATGACTTTGAATATATTGGGAAACCTTCTGAACTATACTACCAAAGTTTTCAAAATATTTAAATATTCTTATAAATAAATTCAAGTATGCAATAGGAGGAATCAATCATGGCTGATAAAAAAGCACCTGCAGATGGTTGGCCGGTAATTAGTGGTGACTATATTGTAGGAGATCCAGAAAGTCCAGTTGCAGTAACTACTCTTGCTTCTCACATTGAAGCAGAATTATCTGGAGCAGCTATTGCAGGACCATGTAAAACAGAAAACTTAGGTATTGAAAAAGTTGTAGCGAATATTATATCTAATCCAAATATTAGGTTCTTGATTTTGGCTGGTGCTGAAGTGCAAGGTCACATCACCGGTCAAAGTATTCAGGCATTATATGAACACGGTGCTGACGCAGATAAAAAGAAAATCATCGGCGCTACTGGGGCAATTCCTTTTGTTGAAAATGTTCCTCTCGACGGTATTGAAAGATTCCAACAACAATTAGAGATAATTGACTTAATCGATACAGAGGATATTGGAACAATTCAATCTAAAATCAATGAATGTATTGAAAAGGACCCTGGTGCATTAGAATCCGATCCAATTGTAATGGAAGTTGACGAAGAAGAACAAAAGATGGTAATCGTCGACAAGAAAGATAAAAAGAAAAAAGATGAGGCGTAATCTCTGCCTCTCATTCTATTTTTTATTCAACAATTTCTATACTTTTTTTAATCTTAAACTTTAACCTTTTTTTAATATTTGTGCATAAGCACGGACTCACTTTTTTGCATTTTTTTAAAAAATACAAAAACCTTTATATATAACCTGAAATATATATTATTTTGCAGTTGAAAACTGTAATTTTTTGAAAAATATAATTAAAATAGTTAAGTTTATATACTATGAAATTCAATGTATTATTAGAAAGGGCATAACTTTCTAAAAAATGCATTGACACTAAAGCCACACCATTGTATTTTAAGGTGAAAAATAAAAAAATAAGCGAGGTAATGATATGAACTCAAAAATTAATTGGAGCGAAAAAGTAAAACATTTAGATGAAACAATAAGGAAAGAGATTGGTATTGAAGGCGAAAACGAAGCCAAACATATCTTAATCAAAGTTCAAACAAAAGCGTCAGAGGCAATCGAACCGGCATTCATTGTTGGTGAAGATGAAGTATTCCTTGATTTATTCGTATTATCACCGCAAGGTCCTGGAATCACCTCAACTGCGGTTTTGAAAGATAATATTCAAAGCGTAGGAGTAATTGGCGGAGTTTCCGCAGAAAAAATCGACCCATCAGAAATCCCTGATGAAACACCACTGCTCGATGATGTAGGAGGCCTCTACCAATAGATTAGTTTTGGCTCACCACCAAAACTAATGCTCATTCAACCACCATCACAAAAACTTTCTTCAAAGGGATAAAAATGCAAAAAATAATATTAAATGATATAGCAGAAATCATTTCCGGACTCTCATATAGGCGTTACTTAGATGAGGATGGGGAAAAATTCAAGGTAATTGTGCAAAGATCCATTAAAAAAGATGGAATATTATCCGATTTTGAAGAAGTGAAACTGAATGGCACCTTTAAAGACAGGTATTATACACGAAAAAATGATGTGTTAATGAAAATGACATATCCTTATGATGTTGTTTGCGTTAAAGATGAAGACTTGATAATAAGTGACAGGATTGCAATAATAAGACTCAAAAAGGGATTTGATCCGGAATTCATTGCACATCTGCTAACAAATGCTCATATTAAAAAGCAACTGCATGAACTCGGAGGTAGTGGAAAGCTGCCTCATACATCTCTTAAGGAAATAAAACAGCTTCAACTCATCCTTCCGGATTTGGAAACACAGATAAAATATGGGGAACTTTTAAACACGATCAATGATAAAATATTCGAAGACCAACGCCAGGTCGAATATGACAGACACCTCAAAGAAGCAATTCTAAATGATTTGTGGGGAGATAATCCATGAAAGATAAAAAATCAACAAATTACACCATTTTAAAACAACTGATGTCCAAATCCAGAGGGGTCAAGCTTCCTGATGAAATGGACTACATAGTTCTTTACACTTTTTTATATAAATATTGCTCAGATAACATAAAAGACTTCCTCTTGCTTGAATTAAAGGATAAGGAGTTAACCATCGATGAATCCTATAGGAATCCTGCTTATCAGGAAAGGGTGTCCTTCGATGCATTGAAATTATACGGATTTTATATTAAAAGATCTGAAGCTTTCATTGATGAGGTTGTTAACAATAATTACCTAAAACCAGGATTTCTGCCGGATTTCTTAAAAATATTTCCAGAATACTCAATATTCAGCTCAGAATATCATAATCTAAAATATTTTGATGATTTGTTCAAAACCATCGACAATGAAATCGATACTTATGAATATGATGAGGAAGTTACCAAAAATGTTTGCGAAATCATATATTTAATTTCCCAATTGGACGTTTTTGAATTGGATTTGGAGTTTAGTGATGTATTTGATATAATTTCTGCATCCAGATTGGCCCATGTCAGTTCCAATCCGGAATTCATCACACAAATATTGTCTAAACTGGTTTTAAGTGAAAAACAAACTATTGAAAGTGCTTACGATCCATTTATGAAAGATGGAAGCTCCATCATGAAATTGCGTAAAGAAATAGAATACGGTTTAAGCTATTGCTACGGCAAGGATATAAGTAGGCTGAATTATCTTTATACGATTGTCAGATTTTTCATAAATAACTTTTCATTTAAAAACGTATTTTTAAAACAGGAGGATGCTCTTGATTCAGTCGACATTAATGGAGCATCTTTTGATGTTATTCTATCCAGAATTCCGATAGCCATTAAGAATTACTATTCTTCAAATATCAACCAAAGCAGGGAAATGTCAAAAAGAAGCAAACGCAGCGAATTGGAAAATCTTTTGCTGAATAACTTCGGCATTGATGGGGATTCATTCAAATTAGACAGTGAATTAAACAGTGCTTTGGAAAATCTTGTCAATAAAATCGATGTTGAAAATGAGTTAAATATAGATTTTGAAGGACAATATGAAATTCTTAGGGATAGTGAATTTTTATTTTTGCTCAATCTGATTGATTCCCTAAAAGATGATGGAATAATGGCTATAAGCATTTCTGAAAATTTCCTATTCAAGAATTCACTTGAAATTCTTAGGAAATACTTGACATTGAAGAAAAATTACATTGATACGATTATTAGGATTCCGAATGAGATCAACCGTTCAAGGCCGGAAGTCGTAATCGTATTCAGGAAAAACAGGGTAAATAAGGATATTCTGTTCATTGACATGTCTTCAGACTATGAAACAAAAAGAAGCGATATTGTTTATCCGGGATTATTTAGAAAAAATCTCATTTTAGATGATACAACCATTGAAAAGATGGAGAATGCTTTTGTAAGGAGATTGTCATTGCCTAAATTCTCCAATTTAATTTCCATTGATGAAATAAAAAATAACAATTTTAATCTTTCAGTTTCCCGTTATGTGGACACATTTGAAGGGGAATTCATTTCCCTTGATGAATTGGTTATGGAAAAACAGGACATTGATTCCAACATCAGGGATTTAAATTTAAAAATAGAAAAGATGATGGATGAACTAGATATCCGTTTTTAAAGAGATATCTTCAATGACTCCATCCTCAATAATATCTTCTAACTTTTTAAAGTAGGATAAGTGAATAATTTGGTCCTTGTAGGTATAAAGTGTTCCAAGACCCTCATCATTTTCAAATTCAAATGCTTCTTCAACACCGTGATTCTGTTTTTCCTCAAATGTTGAAGCAAGAGCATTGTTAATCACCAGTTGTGCAGCATCAACATTTATTGTAAATGTCTTGTTTTCTATTTTTGAGTCGATCAAATAGCTTTTAAGTATCTTTTCATGAAACTCTTTGTAGATTTCAGAGTTTAGGAATAATTCAAAACCTTTGATTTCACCGTCTACAATAATCAAAACGCCATTTTGGCCCGGAACAATATCAAATTCGCTTATAATCTTGTTGTGGTCAATCTTTAGATTTTCATAGCTTTCTTCCATTGCGCTTGTAGGTGATGCGAATGAATTTTCAATTTCCAAATCATTGATTGATGACCAAATTACGTCTTGAAAATGATGATGCTTTCTTGAAGCGTATTCCTTCGCTCTTCTGGTGTTATAGTTTGCAATATAATTTGACTGCTTGAATTCGCTTTTAAAACCCCATCTTCCCTTTTCAGTACAGCTTACAGGTATCTTCATCTCACTTTTTGCATCAATCAGGATAGTTGCATTCACTATACGGTTCTGGTCTCCTCCAACTACTTCTTCACCATCAATTAAGATTAATGGTGTAACTGCCATATTTTTGACGATTAATGTGTTTACCTGTGAATTGTCACATTCTTTAACTTCAGCTAATCCCAATTCAAAACCTTTCTTAAGGGTCATTATGTCAATATATGATTTTTCAGTTTTTAGGGGGATTATTGCGAGGTTTTCGTGCACTTGCGGTTTTAAAAGTTCAATATCCTTGCCAAGGGTCATCATTTATATCATCTTCTAAATCGTAATGTGGTTTAATGTGGTGCTTCCAATTTTGATGGATTTTCACTTAAATAGTGAACATCACTTTCCGGATTTTCAATTTCTTCAATGAATTCATCTGCAGACAATATTTTGGCTATTGCATTATTGTCGGTTATGAATTTAACTTTAGCAAAGTATTCGTCATCAATTTTATCGAAAACACGGCCTGAACTCATGCAGCCTTTTATCACGGTATTTGTACTGTTTGCAACATAACCGATTTTTCCGAAATATCTTACTTCGCAGGCTATCGCTTCTGTATCATATTTGTTGTCAGGTTCTTTGACTAATTTGACTATTGCGTCTAATTTGAGTGGTTTTTCACCATGCAAGTTCTTAAAGGCCAGAATGGTAATGAACATTTTTTCACCTCTGTATTTAAAGTGTATCAATTAAGTTATTAATATTTTTTTTTAGTGTGGTGGTGTTTTAAATAATGAAAAAATTGTAGTAGATTATAATCTACTAACTTTAATTAAAGATTCAACAGGCACGCCTTCGATTTCGGAAAGGCCTGCTTTGTCGATTAATACTGTAACACAAGTAGGTTCTCCGCCAAGGTCTTTTACAGTGTGGATAACTTCTTTTGCGGTTTTTCCGCTTGTGATTACATCATCAACAATCACGACTCTTTTTCCTTCAACGCTTCCGAAGTTGGTACTGATGGTACCTTCGTCGTTGCTTTCGTCAGCATCTTTTCTATGTTTATGAGGGTGGAAAATAGCTAAGGAAGTATCTTCTCCGCTCATATCTTCAATCAAATCGGCCATTACTGTTGCAAATGGAACTCCACTAACTGCAACACCAACTACAGTATCAGCTTCCCCATGTGATAATGCCATATCACTTAAAGCGCCTGAAACATAACTTAAACGGGTTGAGTTTCCACCAATGCTTTTCCAGTTTATAGCAAAATCAACTGGAGCTTCTGTTTTCTCTTCAGTTGTTTTTTGAAGAGTTAACCATCTAGCAGTATCCATACTAACATTCAATTCGTCAGCAATTTCCCCAGTGGTAAATCCATGTTGTCTGAGTTCTTGAGCTTTTGCTATTAATTTTTCTTTCACATTATCACCTTACTTAAGTTCTTCAAAACTAATTGGTTTATGTTCTTTAGAGGATCTGTTTGCAGCAATAACCATTTTAAGAGCTTTAAGCCCATCTTCACCAGTAATTTCTGGTTCTTCTCCATTCATCACTGCATTTAAGAATGATCTTAATTCACTTTTAAGCGGTTCTTCGTGTTTAATTTGAATATCTTGGGCAAATTTACCATACACTTCAATGCTCTGTTTAATATAATCTACAGATATGATTCCTGCAGTACCGGTAAGTTCCAATTCTCTACGTTTGTATGGAGTCAACCAATTTACCTCAACAATTCCTGTAGATTCGTTGTCAAAGTTAACCATTATTTCTGCATGGTCTTCAAATTCACTGTCATCGAAACTACAGTTCATTGAACCGTAAACTTGAGTAACTTCTTCTTCAAATAAGTAATTCATTATATCTAAATCGTGAATAGCCAAGTCAATTGATACACCGACATCTTTAATTCTTGGTGGGAGTGGTCCTACTCTTTTTGCAAAAGCAGATACTACATCTCCAATTACTCCATCATCAATAAGTTCCTTAGCTTTTTGAACAGCAGGATTAAATCTTTCAACATGTCCGGTTGCAAGTAGAACGCCTGCTTCTTTAGCAGCAGCAATCATTTCTTCAGCTTCCTGTACTGTAAATGCAATAGGTTTTTCAACTAGAACATGTTTTCCATGTTTAATAGCTTCCATTACAACAGCATGGTGGAATGTGGTTGGTACACATACACTCACCGCCTCAATTTCGGGGTTTTCTAATAGTTCACTGTATTCTGTAAAACCTTTAGCACCGTATTTCTTTTCGATTTTTTTAAGTGCTCTTTCACTTACATCACTTACAGCGACTAAATTTGCTTCTTCCATTTTGTGGTAAACACGAACATGGTTTTCACCCATCGCTCCCACACCGACTACTCCTACGTTAACACTCTTCAATCTAATTCCTCCGTTTAAACATAATCCTCAAAAATTCTTCCAATGCGGCCGCCAAGTTCAACCGCATTTTTTATAGATCCTTTTTCTGTGTGTTCTTTAAGGATTTCTCCTTCTTTAGTTAATAATATTGAATAAATATTAAATTCATCATTTTTCACACGTGCTATAGCGCCTATTGGCCATTGACAACCAACGCCCAGCTCTTCAAGCACTTTTTTCTCTGCAAATACTTCTTGCATTGAGATGTAATCGTTTAATTTAGAAATTAACTCTTTTTTATCTGAGTCGCGCCTTGTAATTATAGCTAATGCACCTTGACCAGCAGGGGGAGTGATATAATCTAGTGGAAATACATTTTTAATATATTTTGTCAGATTCAATCTTTTAAGGCCCGCCTGTGCCATGATAGTTGCATCTAAATCGCTTTCTAAAGCTTTTTGAATCCTAGTTTCAATATTTCCTCTGATAGGTCTGAGTTCAAATTCTTTATTGTAAAGATTACAGAATGCTTCTCTTCTAAGACTGCTTGTTCCAAGGCGAGAACCTGGCCCCAGATCATTCCAGTCTTTTTTTGAGATTAACACTTCATTTGGAGATTCACGTTTTGGAACAGCAACAACTTCTAAATCTTCATCTAATTCAGTAGGCAAATCTTTAAAACTGTGTACTGTGAAGTCAACTTCCTCTTCTAAAAGAGCAATATCTAATTCTTTTGTAAAAAGACCTTTTGAATCCATGTTATATAATTGTGATGTAGTAATTTTATCTCCTTTTGTCTTGATAATCTCAACATCAATAGATTCGCCAGTTATTTTAGACAAATCAGCGCAAACTTGTTTTGTTTGGGCTAAAGCTAATTGACTCCCACGGGTTCCAACAATCATTAATTATCTCCAATTTAAAATTTTTTTATAGGTTATGGCCTATAAATTTTGTTACATTATTAACTATTGTATTAATATATATTAAATGTTTCAATTTGACTCTTTCAAAAACTTTGTTGATTTGAAATTTTTTAATGAAAATTAGTTTGTAATTTTTAATTTTGCTTAAAAATAGTTAAATTTAATAAATAGGTGGAGTAAAAGTTTTTATTATGCATAACCAAAAAACAAATAC
>NZ_JAFYHP010000023.1 GCF_017539065.1 Methanobrevibacter sp. | reverse complement strand
TCAAAAAACAATGCCAAAATCAAGAAAACGAACATTCAAGACCAAACGAGGCGTTTTAAAACGAATATATCGCAGAGATCTAATTTGGAATGACAATCGCAAAAAGGATTTTGAAAATCAACAAAGTTTTTGAAAGAGTCATATTTTTTTCAAAAAAATTTATAAAGTTGATTAAAATCGTTATTTTTAAATAAAATTCGATTATTTTACTTAAATAGCTCATTTTATAGTAAAAATTTTATCATTTTGTATTAAACTACTTTAAACTTAGTGTTATTTTTAATTATTAGGTGAAAGATTAATTTTTTAAGTTTTATATATTGACTTAGCTTTATAAATAGATTCATATGATTTAATCTTTTTATAGATTAATTTACCTATACATTACTTTAATGTTTTATTTTAATAGTATTTTAGCCTTATTTTTTAAAATTAGACTTATTTAATTGGATTTAGCTAATAAAAAGGTTTATATAAGATATTTGTATATATTTACTATTGTACGAGATTTATTCTCGAGATTGTTATGGAGGTAAAATATTTTGAACAAAAAAATATTACTCGCTTTAGCAGTTGTGCTGATTGTTGCATTATCTGTTGGCACAATTTATGCAAGTGATGTAAATGAAATAGATTCATATATTTCCCAACAAAATGAGGATATTGCTCAAGATGCAATTGGTCAAAGTGAAGGTCAAATCCTTGGCGATACTCAAGATCAAATAATTTATGCATCCGAGGACGATACATATGAATCTAGTGTTGATAATGATGCATCTGACGATGTATTAAAATCTGAAATTTCAAGTACTTTATCAACTAACATGGATAATGAAGTTCTTTCAAGTGATAACCAACCTGTTTCATCCAATACAGTCAAAACTATCACTGCAAAAGACGTTACTAAATATTATAAGGGAAACGCTAAATATACAGCGACATTTGTAAATCTAAATGGAAATCCATTAGCTAATACTAATGTTAAAATTGTTGTAAAGGGCGTTACTCATAACGTGAAAACTGATAGTAAAGGTGTAGCTTCATTAGATATCGATCTTAAACCTGGAACCTACATGATTAAAGCAACTAATCCTGTTAACGGTTACAGTTTAACTACTACTTTTAAAGTGTTATCCACTATCACAGCCAACGATGTTTCCAAAGTCGTTAGCGATAGTAGGAAATTTACCGCTAAATTCTTAAAAAAGAATGGTAAACCATTAGCTAAAAAGAAAATTAAATTTAAAATTGATGGTCAGACTTACCAAGTAAAAACTAATAAGAATGGAGTGGCAAGTTTATCTTTAACAAGCCTTACAAAAGGAACTTATAAAATTATTTCATATAATAAAGATGGTTTAAAGCAAACCAATAAAGTTAAAGTTTATAAAAGTGCTAAAACTTCTTTAACACCTAAAACTTATATTTTCCTTAAGGGCGATACTAAAAAGATTAAAGTCAAATTACTTAATGCCTTCGGCTACGCGCCTGGAAAAGGTCAAATAATTAATTTCAAAGTTGACGGCAAAAAGTATACTGCAAGCACTAACAAAAAGGGTATTGCTAAAATTAAACTGCAATCTATTAATCCGGGTACTTATACTGTAAAATATAAGTTTGCATCAACTGCTTTTTACAAGGCATCAAGCGCTAAAAGTAAATTGTATGTTCTTCCTAGTAAAACTCCAACTTTTACTGTTAAAAGTACAACCACTTTTGGTCAAGGAGCTGGAACACCATTCAAAGTAGCTTTAACTTCTGGAAATGTTCCTATTGTCAACAAACAAGTAACTATTTCCTTAAAAGGAACCAAGTATACACTAACCACAGACAATAATGGAATAGTTTCACTCCCGATTAATGTAGCTATAGGCACTTATACTATATCATATACTAATAAAGCATTTTCTAAACTTGATTCAAAAACTGGATCTACTACAATTAATGTTATAAAAAGAGCTCCGACCTCTATTAAATGGTCAAGTGCAACTTCCTTCAATCAAGGAACACAAACTTGCCAACTTTTAGTGCTCGACTCTAATAATAAACCAATTTCTGGCGGAACTGTTAAATTAACCGTTGATTCAAAGGATTATACTGCTACAACCTCTTCAACAGGTTATGCAACATTCAAGGTAAGTTTTGCAGTTGGAAGCCATACTGTGTCATACAGTTATAATGGAAACAATTTAAATGCCCCAAGTTCAGGTAAAACAACTCTTCAAGCCAAAAAGATTACATCAATATCTATAAATAATATTGTTAAAGCAGCTAACACTGTTAAAAATTATTATCAAAATAATAAGAAATTGCCGTCTTCTGTAACTTCAGGAGGGGTTACTTTAACAATGCCTGAGTTCTTATATGTATTGAGTGAGACAATTGTCCAATTAGGCAATTCCAATACAAAAGATGTATCAATCATATCTGGAGTTAAGGCACCTGCGTCTCCATCCGGAGATAATATTAATTCAAAGCAATTAACTAAAGAGAATTACTTAAAATGGGCTAAAAATATTGCAGATTATATAAAAAACCATAAACAAGCACCGAATTACGCTTCATCTGCTGTCGGTAAAGTCATTTATACCGAATTGGTAGATGCTACTGCCAGAATCGTTGCATTTTATGGAAATAACAATAATCTCTTACCGGCTTATGTAGTAATTAATACTGCATCTGGTGGATCTTCCTCAACTCAGTCAGGTATTAATGAGAAGAATACCATTAGTCAAAGCGATTTAGCTGCTTATCTTAAGAAAACCACTCATTGTGAGGTGGGCAATTCACAGATTAAATCAAAAGTTACTTCTTTAACAAAAGGATTAACCACTGATTCAGCTAAAGCAAATGCAATATATAATTTTGTTAGAGACAAAATATCCTACAGTTTCTATTATGATACCAAACATGGTGCAGTTGGAACATTAAATGCAGGTTCAGGAAATTGTGTTGATCAAGCACATTTACTAATTGCTATGTTTAGAACTGCTGGCCTACATGCTAGATATGTTCACGGAACTTGTACATTTAGTAGTGGAAGTACTTACGGTCACGTATGGGCCCAAGTATTAATTGGAAATACATGGACTGTTGCAGACCCAACAAGTACAAGAAATTCATTTGGAAAAGTAGTTAATTGGAATACCAATTCATATACCTTACATGGTAAATATGCAGAGATATTATTCTAATTCACTATATTTTTTTCTTTTTTTTAAAAAATCAATTTTAAACTTTTTTTAAGATGTTCAGATATTCTGCACGATTAGATTAAACAATTCTTTGGTTTTATCTGTTGCGGTTCTTTGTGAAATGTCTTCAGGTATCTCATATACAAAAGTAGGATATCCTGATTGAGCTATTGGTTTTGAAACAAGTTTTGCTGAAGTTGATTTATATGTTTCATTACCTTTTACTGGATAATAATTGAAATCACTTGCATTGCTTATCTTTTCAGCAACATTCACTGATTCATCATCCATTTCAGGTGTGGCCAAGTAAAATCCAACACCATATTCAGGTATATGTGAGTGGCTGATTATAACTGCATCGGCATCGGATTGTGTGACATTCTGATTCACATATTCATTAATCAATCTTTCCCCATTTGCCCGACCGGTATTATAATCATGAGGGTTGTCTGTTACAGTTACCTTGTAGTGGATTATTTTTACATCATCATTTGCGAATTCCTTTGCAGCTTGTATTTCAGGTTCTATTGATAGTGTTTCTCTTGGATGGATTCCAGTAATTAGCGCGATGCAAGTTGTAGCGCTTTCATTTCCTGCTACACCAACTTCTACTGTGCCGATACTTGTATTTGCGAGAGTAATATATTCTATTTCTTTATATTTTGGCATTCCGATATATATTAGTGAGCCAATAATTAAAAGGATTATCAGGATAATTATGATTGTTGATTTTTCCAAATTAGTCACCTTGATTAATATTTTCTTTTTTAGTTAAAAAACTTTATATATAAATTTAAAAATAATATTATTTAGGAATACCTAAATTTAGATGATTGTTATGGATGATATGGTAGAAGCTAGAAAAAACATGCATGAAAGAAATGAAAGGATTGAAAAGGAAAAAAACTCAAAAGTTAAAAAAGTAAAAAACTTCTTTTTCGGATGTTGTAAAAACAGATAGATTATATTCAAACTATAAATGGCAATGAAGTTGCCACCAATATAATTAAAGATAGCTATAAAATAAAGAGAGTTATTAGTATAACTATCATTTTTATGAATCCTCTTTTATATTTGCATTAATCCTATCCAATAAAAGTATAATAATAAAATTAATATCTACATCAAAGGATTAATTTTTCAAAAAAATCAATAAATTAGATACAATTTTATAATGTTTTTAACAAATATTACATAACGAGGTTTAAACATGGATTATGATGTAATATATATTGGAAGCGGAAATGCGGCATGGCAAGGCGGACGATTTTTAAGAAAAGCCGGCCTTAAAATATTGATAATTGAAGAAGGTCTCTACGGAGGGGCATGTGCAAATAGGGGATGTAACTCAAAAGCAATTCTCGACTCAGCATATGAAGTCAAATCATTGACGGACAATTTTGAGGGTTTCGGTAAATCAGGCAACTTTGAAGTAAACTGGCCGGAACTGATGAAATTAAAAAGAGACCGTATTGCAAACATGTCAGTATTTTTAGATGGCAAATTTAGGGAATACGATTTGGATGTGGCTCATGGAAAAGGCATAATTCTAGATGAACATACAGTCCAGGTCGCAGATAAGAAATTCACCACAGATAAGATTGTAATTTGTACAGGATTAAAACCAATAATCCCAGATATTAAAGGAAAACAGTATCTCCACGACAGTAATGACTTTTTAGACATTGACGAGCTTCCAAAACATACCATAATAATAGGTGCGGGTTTTGTAGGAATGGAATTTGCATCAATACTTGCGGAAGCCGGCCTTGAAGCTGATGTTATTGTTAGAGGAGATATGGCTTTAAAATACTTCCACCAACCATATGTACAAAATGTTATTGAAATTCTTAAAAAGAAGAATATTCGCTTCCATTTTAACCAGACAGTTAAAGAAGTCATTAAAAGTGATGATGTAACAATAGATAATCCGGAAGAAAAAGTCTTAAATATTGAAAATGCAATGAATTCAGATGAATATTTAAGGGATCCTGAAGCTAAAATTGATAATAAAGCATATGAAAATGGATTTACAGTCAATTGTGAAAGCGGACTTAGCTTAACTGGTGACTATGTGATTGCAGGAATGGGAAGAACTGCTAATGTAGAAGATATAGGTCTTGAAAATGTAGGCCTAAAATATACAAATAAGGGAATTAAAGTCAATGGCCACCTGCAAACAGACGTTCCAAATATCTACGCTTCAGGCGATGTTGCCGATACGGGAATTGCAAAGCTCGTCACAGTTGCCATACATCAATCCAAATACCTTGCTAAAGAACTGTTAGGTGAAGCAGATGAGATAACATATCCTGTAATTCCGGCTGTTGCTTACACTATACCGAGAATAGCTACTGTAGGAATTCCTGCTTATATTGCAGAAGAAAGCGATGAATATGAAGTTCACACAATAAGGTACGGCAAATCTTATTCTACAGTACTTAAAAACGATAAGCGTGCCGAAGCTAAAGTTATTGTAGATAAGGATTTAAACATTGTCGGCGCCGAAATATATGCTGCAGATGCAGAAAATGTAGCAAATATGTTTGCTTTCATCATTAACCAAAAAATAACTTTAGAAGAACTTGATTATATGATTTACACATTCCCGTCAAGCAGTTCAGTATGCTTATACAAACTGCACAATATACACTATGATTTGTAATTATGACAAGAAAGGAATACATCATTATTTCAATATTGGTTATAATCATCTTAATCTTTAGCATGCTTATTATTATATCCACTATTGAAAATCCAACTGAAAACAATGTTTCAATGCCTTATCGTGAAGTGTTGGCCAATAATAGTGATGACCCAGGAACGGTTGAGGTAATCAGGAATATCGGAAATCCCAATGGCAGTAAAATAGCTTATGTTGTTGGCGTTCACCCGCTGGAACATGAAACCCATGAAACGTTAGTCGAACTACTTCCGGAAATGGCCAATCTAACCCACAGTTATGACATTTACATAATTAATGTAAGTGAAGGTGTTGGTTCATATGGAGGGGGATTCAGTGATTATGATGATCCTGGAAGGCAGAATGGCCAAAATTTAGCATATGAATATGTTTATCCCGAGATTAGAAACGGAGATTATCGGTTGGCCATTGATGTTCACTCAAATGTTGGAGCATATGATTATAAAACGTTTGTATTCTGCCCGGTAAAAGAGGGATTGGGCGTTGAATATGCTGAAGATGTTGCCAATGATTGTCCTGATATTGTTTATTTTGCACCGGATTCAACAACAAGCGGACCCTATTTGACAATACCATTAAATGACAATGGGATTCCCGCATTCTATTTTGAAGAGTATAGCTTTGCAGATCAAGATTTAAAGGATGACCATATGACAGAGCTGATTTTGGCGGTAGACAAAATAATCTAACATGGTATTCCTCCTTGAATATATTATTGATATAATTACATTTAATTATAGAATCTACAAATATAATCACATGAATCAATCAAAAAGAATATTTTATTATGATGTTTTAAGAGCATTGGCCATCATTGGCATAGTATTCTGCCATGCATCAATAGTATTTGTTCTAACAGGAATAAATAATCCTGACTTTTATATTTCTGCATTTTTTGATTGTTTTAGAGAATTTTCAATACCTGTTTTTGTAATGCTCAGCGGAGCTTTACTTATAAATAAAAAGGATTCATTGAAAACATTTTTTAAAAAGAGATTATCAAGAATTTTTATCCCATTCCTGTTTTGGGTTGTAATCTATATAGTCTATTCCTCACTTTTTGTTACCCATGGATTTGACTTGAGCTATTCGATAGATGTCTTCTTTGGAACTTCTTCGACATTGGGGGTTGCATTCTGGTTTATCTGGATGATTACAATTGCATATATACTGATTTTTATAATTAATCAAACCATTTCATTTGGACTGAAAAAAGACGATGCATTCGATAAGAAATTCATCAATTTCCTAACAATAATTTCTCTAATTTATTTTGTTATTGTCCAATTCCATTTGTTCAATCCGTACCCTTCGAAAATAACATACTTCATTTCATTCATGGCATATATTATCATCGGATACTTTATAGCAAACAATAATTATCTTGAATCAAAGATACCTGCAAATAGATTAGCCATAATCACAGGAATCCTATTCATTGCCACTTATCTCTATTACATATTCGGTTATGTTGTGCCTATGTCTCAGTCCCATAACCATTTCACAGCCTTGGGATATTTTAATTTAACAATATTGTTCATGTCTGTTAACTTCTTTTTGATGTTCAAATTTTTATCTAAAGCAAATTATATGGATAACTTGGAAAACAATTCCCTCGGAAAAGCCTTTACATATATAAGCAATTATAGTTTCGGGATTTATCTGGCCCATTATATGATATTGCATTGCCTAAAGAATAACCTATTAAATCTAACTGACTATACGCAACAAAGCCCTCTTTTTTGGATACCTCTATTTGTTGTTTTAACATTGATAATTTCACTGTTAATATTGTCCATTTTAAATAAAATCCCATATCTAAAAAGGGTTTCTGGAAATAATTAATGCTAAATTATTATATACTATATAAACATAATATATAGTGATGGTAAATTTATTGAAATTTAAAATGGCAAAAGTATCTGGAAAAGTTGTAGCCTTTTTAGCAAAAAAAGGTAGTGGAAGTGGCGGAACATACGCAGGCCATATATTTACTAAAATTGGGGGATACGAATCAATCACCGAGTTAGCTTCACAGTTAAAGATTGGTTCCATTCTCATCACAGGCACTAACGGTAAGACAACAACCACCACTCTTTTAATCAAATTAATGTCAAATGATATTCAAATCAGGCAAACTTATGAAAACAATATCCTGAATTCAATGACAACCTCTCTTTTAACTCAAGAAGGGGATTTGGGCATATTCGAATATGGTATTAGGAACATGACTTATGGTATTCCAGATACTGTTGAAAGATTAATTAAACCGATTGGAGTGGTTTATACAACTATTTCTCAAGAACACACACAGGTTGCAGGCATCAAAAATCCGTTTGAAGATTATTACAAAGCCAAAAAACTATTATCTCAAGGGATGGAAAGGGGCACTATTGTAACTAATTGTGACGATCCGAGAACTGCTTTAATCGGCCTTGAAAAAGAAAAAGATGTGAATGTCAATTATTACGGTATTGCAACCGAAGGCATTGAGGATATCGGCGGGGAAAGTGTTGACTGTCCGAAATGTGGTGAAAAATTAACTTATTCTAAACATTATCTGAACCATAGGGGAGTTTATTCCTGCAGTTGCGGATTCAAACGTCCGGAACCTAATGTAAAATTAACTAATGCCGAGTTCAGTACCGACAAGTGGATTTTAAATATTGAGGGAGATTTATTTAATTATACAACTTCCAAAAATATTAAACTGGACTTGGAACTTAAAGTCCCGCCATTCGGTTTCCATAATATTTACAATACTTTAGCATCAATCACCGCTTATGCGACTTTTACACCGAAAGTTGAAAATATCGAATCCACTATTTATGAGGTATTCAATAACCTGGACATGTCATTCATACCTCCTGGAAGATTTGAGGTAGTTGATATTGGCGGAAAATTCGTTGGACTTGGACAGGGAGATAATGGAGATGCATTAAAAATCAATGCTATGTTTATGAATCAATTTGTCGACGCTCCGTTGGAATTTATTTATACAACCCCTGAAGAGAATGAAGAGGAAATATTCGATGACCACTTTAAAGTTATCAAAAGCATGAATCCTGAACATGTAATCGTTGTTCCTGGAAGAAAATCCATTGATAAAGCAAAGGAATATTATGAAATCATCAAAGAGGAATACGATGATGCTGAGTTTTATCCGTTAAGCTATGAAGAGATGGATGAAAGGATAAATAAATTGATAGAGCTAGCGCGCAATTCAGAATACAAATATGTTATTATGAGTGGATGCGGTGAAGAACAAGCAATGTGGGAACAAATAAAAAGAGGATTAATTAACAGATAATCCGGAAAGGATTATCTTATCAATTTTTTAAAGATTTAAAAAAAAAGTTAAATTACTTCAAAATCAATTAGTCTGATTTGATTTGAAAGCAATTTAGGATCATCATCAATTTCTTCGGATAATTTTGTAGTTATGTATTTCTTATTGTCATCAGGAAAAACTGTGGCTATCTTTAAATCATCATTATCCTTTATGACACTAGCCAGGAAGTTGGCTCCACTGGAAATGCCTATGCCCAAACCGAATTCTTTAGCTATTCTTTTAGACATATTGATTGCATCACAGTCATGAATCAAAACGATATCGTCAATCAGATCTTCATCAACAATTCCAGGAATAAAGTCATCGCCTATTCCTTCAATCATATGGCTTCCCTCTTCCATTCCCATCTTAAGGATGGATAATGTTGAAGGTTCAAGGGCAAATATTTTTGAGTCTGGGTTATTGTCTTTCAGTTTCCTGCCTATTCCTATAAGTGTTCCGCCTGTTCCTATGCCTGAAACGAATGCATTAACATCTGGAATCGCATCGATGATTTCCTGACCTGTTGTTTTATATTGGGCTTCAGGATTTAATTCATTATCAAATTGGAGCGGTCTGTATGCGCCAGTTTCATTTGCAAATTCCTCTGCAAGTTCAAGAGCCTTTTTAAATCCTCCTTCTTCCCGGGATACAAGATGAACATGAGCGCCATACATTTCGATTAGTTTTCTTCTCTCAAGTGATGCCCAATCAGGCATGAAAATGTGTACTTCATGACCGAAAAGAGCGCCGATGGCACTGAATGCAATGCCCGTATTTCCACTGGTCACTTCCACAATAGCCTGACCGTCAGCTAATTTGCCGTTTTCCTTTTCTTTTTCAATGATGTAATATGCAATTCTGTCTTTAATGCTTCCGGAATAATTGTAATATTCAAGTTTAGTGTATATGCTTCCCTGTTTTCCTTCATATTCATAATTAATCTTTATCATTGGTGTGTTGCCAATTAACTTTCCAATATTCATAACATTCAATCCAATTTGATAATATGTTTTATCTATGTATTTTATTTAAAAAATACTTTATCATATGATAAATGTATTTTAACACCTAATTTTTGCACCTTAGTAAAACCTGCAATTAGTTATTTATATACTACACTCCAATTTAATATTATGTCATTTTTAAAATTTATTCTTAAAAATCCATTCAGGAGAAAGACTAGTGCAATTTTAGCAATCGTAGGGATTGCAATTGGAATTATAGTCATAGTTGCTCTTGGTGGAATCACAGATGGTTTAGTCAATACCTTTGAAGATACAATTCATGCAGGGGGTGCTGATTTTTCAATTTCAGGAAAGGAAACTGGAGATTCAGCATATGGAACTAATACTATCGATGCAAATTGGACAGATAAAATTGCAAATGTTTCAGGTGTTGAAGAGGCATATCCGATATATGTAGTCCTGACATCGGTTGGGGATGATTACATGAATACGCTGATTGGTATCGATCCTCAGGGAGCTACTTTGGCAGACATTTCAATGAAAGAAGGTAGAATTTTCAAAGATAACGAGTCCGAAGCAATTTTAGGCGAAATTTATGCTGATGATAATGATTATTCAGTGGGAGATAATATAAAAATCGGCGGCGAAGACTTTGAAGTTGTTGGAATTTATGAAACCGGCGACCAAAATATGGCCGGAGGAGTATTCACATCAATTTCCAAAGTTGGAGATTTGATGGATGATGAAGATTCAATCTCAAACATCTATGTTAAAGTTGAAAAAGGTGCTGATGCCCAAGAAGTGGCTGACAGAATTGATGAAAAATATGGTGATGATATAGCAACCATCACATCAGTTATGGAAATGCAGCAAATGGGGGATATGTTGAATATGCTTCAGGCTTCAACATGGGCAATTTCACTCCTTGCAATTGTTGTTGGAGGCCTTGGCATTATCAACACAATGCTGATGTCAGTGTTTGAAAGGACCCGTGAAATAGGTGTTTTAAAGGCAGTGGGCTGGTCTGATAAAAGAATTCTGTTAATGATTGTTGGCGAATCATTAGTTATTACAATAGTTTCTGCCATTATCGGATCCTTGATAGGATTTTTAGCCTGTACTTTGTTGGCCCCATATATGGGAATAAGTCCATTATTCACTCCAAAGATATTCATCCAGGCATTTGCAATAGCTATTGTTGTTGGAATTATTGGAGGACTTTTCCCTGCTATTAAAGCTGTTAAATTGCCTCCGACAGAGGCATTGAGGTATGAGTGAGGTGTAAATATGGATGCAGTAGAAATAAAAGATTTATATAAAAGCTATGAAGATGGAAAAATCAAGGCATTGAATGGAATCAACCTCACAATTAGGGATGGGGAATTCGTTTCAATAATCGGCCCGTCAGGCTCTGGAAAATCAACATTGCTTAATATGCTTGGGGCACTTGATGTTCCTGATTCCGGATCTATCAAAGTAGCCGGTCAGGATTTAAACTCATCTAAAAAATTAAATGAGTTTAGAAGTGAAAAAATCGGATTCATTTTCCAATTGCATAACCTGATTCCAAATATTTCAGTTGTCGAAAACATTGAAATTCCAATGTTTACACAAGGATTGTCCTCCTCTGAAATGAGAAGCCGTGCATTAAAATTATTGGATGATGTCGGCCTTAAGGACAAAGCCAAGATTTTACCAAATAAACTGTCCGGTGGTGAACGTCAGAGGGTTGCAATTGCTCGTGCACTGGCAAATAATCCATCAATAATATTAGCTGATGAGCCAACAGGATCACTAGATTCCAAAACAAGTACTAAAATCCTTAAGCAACTAATTGATTTGCATGAAAGTAAAAATGTAACATTGATTATAGTGACTCATGATATGGATGTGGCCAAACTAGCAGATAGGGTTATTGAAGTTTTGGATGGTGAAATCATATCTGCAGGCGATGACTCTTTGATTAACAGCAAGATAGATGTTTGAATTAACATCTATTATTATTATTTTTTTAAATATTGCAAAACCATTACTTAAAACATCACAATAATATGGAAATATGATTTTTCCAAAATTGAGAAATATTTTTTAACTAAAAGATTTAAGATATTAAATATAACATGTTAAGGTTTTGGCAAAATGAATATTTTAATATCTAACGATGACGGCGTTTTTGCACCAGGAATATTGGCTGCAAAACAAGCTGTTGAAGATTTGGCCAACGTAACCGTTGTAGCGCCAGATGAGAACAACAGCAGTGTGGGCCGTCGAATAACATTGTTCAAACATTTGAAGATTGCCGATTGCAAACTCGAGGACGGAAGCGCAGCATACTCTGTATCAGGCAGTCCCGCTGATGCAGTAATTGTCGGTGCAAATTACATTATGGATGAAAAACCCGATTTGGTCATAACAGGAATAAATTCCGGCGTGAATATAAGTTGCGACATAACCTCTTCAGGTACCGTCTGCGCTGCTTTTGAAGCTGTCAGTTTAGGAATCCCTGCAATTGCGGCTTCTCTTTTTATAGATCCAAAAACCGCATATAAACAGGATGATGATGGAGAATGGTATTTGGATTATGATTTTGATTTAGCAAAGAAAGTTTTGCATGACCTTGTTTTGAAAATAATTGATGAAGGATTTCCAGAAGGCGTTGACCTATTTAATCTAAACGTGCCATCAAATTATGAATCAGAAGATGTTAAAATAACACATTTATCGGATAAAATGCTTGATAAAAAAGTCATTGACAACACTGATAAAGAAAAAGCGGAGATATTTAATTATCCTTTAGAAGAAAACCAAAGCAGTGATGATTTGATTATGATTACATCAAATCTTGTAAAGGAATATGAGGATGGCACTGACGGATATGCGCTGTTCGTTGAAAAACGTCCAAGCCTAACTCCCCTTAATGTCAATATGACCTATCAGGAACTGAAAGATTGGTAAAAATAGGGATTCGTACTCATTTAAAAAAATTAAAAAAAATTAGAAAAATCAATTTCTAATTTTTAACTTTTGTTGATTGGGTAGTGACGGTTTTGCCATATTTTACTTGATACTTAACGGTCTGGCCGACTTTTAGTTTTTTAAGGACTGATTTTTTAACAGTGACTTTTGCAATACCTTTCTTATTGGTTTTTGCTTTATAGGATTTTTTGTTAAATTTAAATTTAACTTTCAGTCCTTTTTTGGCTTTTCCTTTAATCTTCAATGTTGATTTTAAGGTTACTTTCTTCATTGGCTTTTTGAGGGTAATTTTCTTTAATGTCAATTTAACATCAGGCTGTTTAACTTTGATTGTGAAAGTGTTTGAATAAAATTTGCTGGAATACTGATCTGTTATAACTTTAATGCTGTGTTTTCCTGATGATTTAAATTTAATTGAAACCTTTTTAACACCTTTCTTATTCAATTTAACTGATTTAAGGTATTTTCCATCAACATAAATATAGAATCGTTTTTTGAAAGTCTTTGGACCTTTAAGTTTGACTACAACCTTCTTGTTGAATTTGATTTTATTGGAGCTGATGCTTGATGAAAACTTCTTGTCGTTCTTATAGACAAAGAAATAGCAATGTTGGGAGTAAACGTATTTTCCGTCAACATATTCAATAATGAAATTCTTTTCTCCTTTTTTGGAATATGATATTGGTATGCTTGCTTTCCCGTTTTTGACTTTTACAGTCTTGATTGCTTTTCCTGATTTCACCTTGTCGTATTTTCCATCTTTTGTATTATAGAGCTTTAAAGTACCCTTATAACCTTCCGGCAGATTGATTGTCACATATCCATTTTCGCCTACGCCCATGTCAAAGTAAGAGATATGAGGTATCAGTGAAAACTCAAATTCATAAGTCTTAAATGGATAAAATGGGTCATTTCGCAATTCCATATGGAATTTGTATTTCTTATTTAATTTTAGGGAATTGGTTTTTATCACATAGTTTACCCATGATTGGCCCTTTTTATGAGAAATCTTTTGTGTTTTTCCATTTACAGTTACGTAAATATCTCCTTTTGCATCGTTAGGTAATATAATACACAATTCTGCATCTTCACCTAAATAAAATTCATCGTCATGTTCACCAACATAGAAATGATATCCCACATAAATCATTCTTGATTTTACAACAGTCTCATTTTTTCCATTCCAAAAGCTCACTTTCACGTAATGTCTGCCTATGCTTGGCTTCTTATTTAAGTCATTCAAAAATATATACTCGCCAGTGCCATTATAACATAAATCCCCATCGATATATACTAAAACAGTTCCACTTGAAGGCATGTCATATATATCGGCTAACAGATTATACTCATCATCATCCCATCCAGGATTATAATCCGCACTATAGATATTGACAGTCATGTCTCCATACCCTTCTTTTTCAGTCACATTTAATGTATCGTCCAGAAGAACGATTGAATTTCCATTAACTGGTATGAAGTTAGCGTGAATATTATAAATTCCAGGTGAAGTTATGCCTAAGTCTGTTATCGTTAGAGTAGCCTCATAATCGAATTTTTTATTGTATACAGGTTCATTATCTCCAACTGAAACTGTGAGATTTCCATTGACGCCATCAACAGTCTGCTCATAAATGTCAATTACATTATCTTTAGAATTGACTGCAATGATTTCAGTAAAATCTACATGAAAATCTGATTTTTTTAGAGAATCGCTTAAGACATCCTCCTGAGGTGTTTCCTGAACATCAACATCCTCCTCAACAGCCAGTTGATCATCTGAGGTAATGTTTTCACTAGCGCTTACAGCACCAATTGTCAAGATAGCCAATATCAGGCTAACAATAATCAAATGTTTAATCTTCATAAGTATCCTCCTTTATTAATTATTATTTTAGAAAAATAACATATTTATAATAATCGAAAGAAGGTTTTCATTAAAAAAATCCAAAATAATATCTTTTAGATAAATCATTTTTGGCCAATTACACAAATCCAATCGGCAGATTCGCCTGTAAATGAATCCTTTGATTCCTTAACATAACTTATTACATTTGAAAAACCTGCTTCAAGCAGATACTCTTCCAATTGGTCTTTGGAATATATTTTCATATTCAGCAATTCTATCAGTTCCTTTTGGCGGGCATCGTTTTCTTTTGGAAGTGCTTCATTAGCAATGAAAATCCTGCCATCATCTTTTAAGACTCTGTGGACTTCCTTCAAATCATTGATGAAATCGGGCCAGAAATAAACGGTTTCAAATCCTGTTGCAATGTCGAAAGTGTTATCATCAAAAGGCAATTCAGAAACGGAACCCTGTATAATCTCACATCTGCCATCGGAAATTGCTTCTTCATTCAGCAATGCTGATTTTTCACATGCCGCTTCTGAATAATCAAGCCCATACACTTTATTTTCAGTGATTTTAAGGAACCTGTCTACATTGACTCCTCCGCCGCAGCCGATATCTAAAATAACATCGTCTTTTGAAATATCCAAATGGCTCAAGCTCCACTGGGCCAGGCCTTCATGATTGACGTTCATCTTTTCAATCAGTTTGCTTCCGAGTTTGCCTTCAGGCTTTCGGGCATTAATCAATAATTCGGGATCTTCAATAATTTTAATATTTTTAAATCTCATAATAATCTTAAGCATCTCTTTTTCTTGATTATTTATGAAATTTTCTTATTTTAAATATTCTCCTGAAAATATTTGTTCATCTGTTACCACTTTTCAAACTGTGACAATTTTTCACATATCCATTTTCTCTAATATGATTTGGAGTTTTACTTTTGAGTGAATGTCAAAAAATTTCAAAGCCCAAAATTTTTTATTACTTATTAAATATTTTTTATTACAAATCAAAAAAGTGAAGAAAATAGCATTTTGAAACCGCTTGATGTATATGTCTTACCTTACTTTCAACATTTCCCAACAAAGTCACAAATTATCCAAATTTTATATATAAAAAGAACGTATATTTTATGTAATAATATACAGTAATAGTGAAAAGATACGAAGTATTTATATACTAAAAAAATAAATAGTATAACAAGGGTTTGAGTAAAGAAATTTAGGAGGCGAAAAGCTTATGATCGAAGTCAATGAGCTAACTGACTACCTAGATGAATACTTAGAAGAAAAACAGGAAGTAAAAAATCTTACAAAGGAAACAATCCAAAAACAGACATTCAATATATCCAAATTCATTGAATATCTTGAAAATGAAGGAATCGATGAATTAAATGAAAAAAATGTCAAAAAACAATTAAGACAATACCGTAGGCACTGTTTAAAGAAGAGAGGCAATAAGAGAACTACGGTAAAAACATATATGATGAACATTTTGGAATTCATCAACTCTGAAGATGTTCAGGAAGAAATCCAACATGAAACAATCAAGATGAAGGATATAATTGAAGTAAAAGCCGAAGATCCCGAAACCGCTAAAAAAAGAATAGAAAAGATATCTCTAACATGGCAACAATCCAATTTCTTTTTAGATACCATCCAACAGAGCGGAAATAAAAGGGATTATGCAATTTGTAGGACTTTCATTGATTCTGGAATGAGGTTAAAGGAGCTAGTGCTCTTAAACAAAGATGACATCCAAGTTCCAATTGATGAACATGGCTTCTATGAGCTACCAAATGATACTGATGACTTTATTGATGTATATCTACGTGCAGAAACTACCAAAGGTGAATTAAAAGACCGAACAACATTTATCACCTATGATACATTAGTCAGCCTTAATGAAATGATGAGAGAACGTACCACAAAGCTTAGGAAAAATACAAATAATATATATCGCCCAGTCATTCAACGAAAAAAAGCTGCATTGGAAGTTACTCGTGAAGAACTATTTACTAATATAAAAGGGAACCGAATTGGTAAACGTGGTGTACAGGATATCATCAAAAAGCATGCACGTGAATGTGATAGAAGAATAGAAAGTGAAGGAATAGATTGTCCTGTAAATTACAGCGAGAATGTTAGTGTTCACATTTTAAGACATACGGCACTGTCTCATTTTGCTGAAATATTAACAGTTGCTGAGGTACAATCAATTGCAGGCCATTCTAATTCCCAAACTACAGATAAATACATACACATTGACCGTGAGCAAATGAAACAAAAATTAAAGGCCAATTCATATAAATTTTCTTAAAAAAATTTAATGCTTAATATAAAATAAATGAATTTAAATACTACTTTAACCTAATATAAACTAGAAAACAATTGAAAAACGATTTATATGAATTTAAATAAAAAAATTATTATATTAAGCATATTTATATTTTTTATATCATTATGTGCTGTTTATTCAGTCTATGATAGTCAAAATACGGATAATACGATAGTTAATTTACAAAATAACAATGAAACAGACGTTGGCTGTTGTTCTGTTGTTTTACAATTAGAAAACGACAGTTCCATATTATCCTATAGACGTGATGCCAATCTAACTGCAGACATTCATATAGATAAGATAATTTGGCATGGAATTCCGGCAATCAAACAGCATAAAACTGATTATGGATATTTTAACCATGTAATTATCACTGATGACGGTTGGGTAATCG
The DNA here is from genome assembly GCF_017539065.1 of Methanobrevibacter sp. GTDB lineage: Archaea > Methanobacteriota > Methanobacteria > Methanobacteriales > Methanobacteriaceae > Methanocatella. The sequence continues at coordinate 37,665 of NZ_JAFYHP010000023.1, read as the reverse complement.
GATTAGGCGGCCTTGATGATGGTATTGATAATGAACGTTGCGAAAATATAACCGCTACTATGATTAATGACAATTATACTATCTCTGAGGAGAAATTAGAGGAGATTCAGGCCATAAAAATACCATATAAAATGGGCCACGTTGTTATTAAAGCACCTAATGGAAATTATGGTTTTGCAACACCAACAAAACTGAAAACCGGTCATTTAAAACCTGGACAGTATATTTCAATACCAAACAACTATTATTATTCTAGAGCTGGCGAAATTCCATTAAATACTACTGATAAGATAAAAGTAATGACTGATTTGGCTCGCTCAGACATGTTTGGACTTTCCAGACGTGCAATTGTTACCTACGACATTCATATAAATGGAAATAACAATACTACAGATATATATGTTTCAAATGATGACGGATCATTGTTTGATATGCAAAATCTTTATGATATTGATGATATTTACTATAACAATACTGTCATAAAAGGAGAAGACATTCCAATAGCTCCAGATTATAAATATATTGAATCTATAAGTTTTGTTAAGGAAGATTCACTTTTAGACAACCTTTTCATATTACTATCAATTATCGGATTTGTAATTTTCGTGGGCATACTATTTTATGTAATATATCAATTTGTGGTATTCATGAGATATCGTCGATGACGCTAAAATTTATTAAATTTCATAAAATTTATTAAAAAATAGTAAAATTTAAAGAAAATAGTATATATTAATAGCTTGATATATATGGAGCTATTGATTTATTACATTTTCTTAATATTACTTGAGTAGTAGTGGTAAAATAAGTATAATCCTACTTTCTGTAAATATGGAAATACTATTAATATATATTTTCCATATATACTGATAGTAGTATAATATGTAAATAAGTATTTACTAGTATTATACTATTTATACATATAATATAATTAATACAACTTAAACTATTAAACCTATTTTTACATATTTATCTATTAATATATAAATAAGGTTAATATACGGAAATACTATGCCGACTATTGTAATATCACACTAACAAGAATTTTACTAAAAATAACCTGTATAAAGAGTTTAATCTTAAAATAATATTAGATTATAGCATATTTATCATGATAAAATAATATGCACATTACAATAATTAATCAAAATTAAATCAATACATTATATGGTAAATACTCATCGATACGAGGATATTGATAATAAAAATTATTAATTTTAATGAAATTTATTAATTTTTATAAATTTCAGGAATTTCACAAAAATTAAAAGTTGAAATCTCAACGCCTTACCCTATATGATCTAGTCAAAACTCATCATTTTCTCAAAAAAGTTAAATTAAGACATTGAAATTAGAAACCTAAAAGTATTTTTATACCAATTAAAATTAAAATTACTCCTCCAAGGAGTTGGAATTTGCCACCAACATAATTTCCAAGTTTCTTTCCAATGAAAATACCTGCAACACTAAATAAAAATGCAACAACACCAATAATTACAGAGGATATCAATATCGGATCTTTAATGAGAGCAATTGTTATTCCAACAGCAAATGCATCAATGCTTGTGGCTATTGCAAGAAGGGTCACTTCCCTAAATGAAAAGTTATCCGCAACATCTTCATCATCACCTGACAAGCTTTCACGAATCATATTCAATCCTATCGCTAAAAGAAGTAAAAATCCAACAATAGGTGCAAGTGATTCTACAATGCTTGCAATCACATTGCCGCAGAAGTATCCTAAAATAGGCATCAAAGCCTGAAAACCGCCAAAGAACAGGCCATAATATAATATTTGCGAATTGGTTAAATTCTTTTGAGTAAAACCCTTTAACATAGATACGCTAAAGGCATCCATTGCAAGAGCTACGGCAATTAGAAAAGTGGATATTATATTGAAAGTCATTACATTAATTTTGTTTGTTATTTCATATAAAATTAGTTGTGATTAAATGGGATTTTTCTCCCAATTAATCATTTGCATAGTCAGTCGGTTGGAAACAACAATATGTTATTTCCTAATCTAACTATTGTTGGCTCTTTATATTTAAAATGAATAGTTTTAATGACTTCAATTAAACAGAATGGCTGCAATGGCAAAATGTAAAAAATATATTGAAAAATCTATTTATACAATTTTGATTTATATATTAACTATGAAGGATTTATTTGATTTAGTTGAGTTTGGAAATTTCAAGTTAAACAGCCGTATTGTCCGAACAGGCCTTTGGGAGTCACAAAGGGAAAAAACAGGCAATTTCACACCTGAAATATATGACCGCTATGAAAATATGGCTGCCAGCGGTGTCGGATTAATAATCACCGAACTTTTCTCACTTTATCCAAAGGATGTCTTTTCAAAATACTCCAATACTGTTAACCATTCCCGTTTTGTTCGTGAAGCCCGTGATTTGACTGACCTTGTCCATTTATATGACGTACCCATCTTTGCCCAGTTAGGATTCGTTCAGTATAACAAAAGGCTGGAACAGAACATCAAAGTTGAAAACGTTACCATTGATGATATACGTAAAATCCAAACGGACATCATCATTGCAGCTCAAAAATTTGATTATGGCGGATTTGACGGAATTCAGTTAGGACTTGGAAACTATTATTTCTTATCCAGATTCATTAACCCCAACTTCAATTCACGTACAGACAAATATGGGGGCAATACATTAAACCGCTTAAGAATCGTATTAGAGATGATTAAAGTTATCAAGGACACAACAAATTTACATATAAACTGTCGTTTAAATGCATTTGATGGAACAACAAACGGAATGACATTAAATGAAACAATTGATATAGCCAAATTGCTTGAAAAACATGGAGTTGACTCATTACAGATTACACGTCCACGCTCACCGCAATTCTTCACACGTGAAAACAGACAAAAAAATCCCCTTATTGAGGCCACTGAAGAAATCATTGAAAACGTAGACATTCCAGTTATTCTGGGAGGGGGAGTGAACAGCCAAAATCAAATAAACAACATACTGAATTCAACAAACATCGATTTCATTTCAATGCAGCGCCCGTTTGTAAAGGATCCTAGTTTCCTTGTCGATTGGCAAATTGAAGGAAACGGTGAAAGCCGTTGTATAACATGCAACAACTGCTACTGGAAAAAAACCAGTACCTGCCACATCAGGCCATGCAATTTGGAATACTAATCAATGTTTTCATAATACCTGAATTTTTCCAAAAAATAATTAAGCTCTTCTTCTATCTGATATAGGCTTATAACGGGTTTATGGTTTAACAGGCTTGTTAAAGCAATCATTAATGGTATTGCTTCACCTACATTAATATTCTCAAATTCCAATGTTTGATAGGTAATTTTAAAACTCTCATTTTGATGCACATCAATTCTTAAGCCCGGCGGTGTGAAATTAATTTCCCCTTTTTCAATTAATTCCTCAAGATACTTTGTTGCTTCAAGAATGTCTTCAAAAGTAACCTTATCCATGTTTAAAACATAGTCAAGAAAATCAAAATGGATATCATAGTCATATTTGGAATAGTCTTTAAAATAAGATTCGACCATGATGTAGTCAACATATAATTCATGGTTTAGGATAGAGTATTTTTTGTTGTTCACTATGAATTCCATGATTATATTTTAGTTAAAAAAGTATAAAAAACTAGTTAAAAAAACATTTTAATGGAAATCGTCACACCCCTTTTGATTTCCATATTCATTTAAATTTAATGTTTTGATTTAGCTCCATTGTCCTTATAGCAATTTCCTTCAGTGCCTTCTGCAAGAGTTCCTTTTCAATAATGGACTCATCAATCAATTCCTCTTCAAATTTATTCAGCAAACCAATACTTTCATCTAATGTTTTTCTACCTTTCTGTGTTAAAGAGATCTTATTCTGTCTTCTGTTATCCTCATCAACTTTTCTTGAGACTAATCCCTTTTCCTCCAGCTTCTTGACGGACCTTGCAACTGCACCCTTATCAATGCTGCATCCGGATGATATCATTTCCTGATTTAAATCGTTCCGATTTGATATTTCAAACAGCAAATGCAGCTGTGTCGAATTAATATCCAAATCTTTCAGTTCATGATTTAAATAAGTAGTCTGGCCTCTTGCAATGATTGTTATTAGCTTAGCGATTGGAATGCAAGATGCATCAAGCTCTTCAACTGACATGTTATCTATTCTAAAAATGAGTCCAATATATAGTCATCCTTCTTAACTTCTTTAGTGGTCAGGCCCAGGGTTTTGAGCGGTTTTGCTGAAAATTTTTCCATTTGTTCAAAAGCCTTTTCAAAATCAGGGCTTCCTGCAGTCATGAAGAATTTAACATTGCTGAACTTTCCCTCATTCTGCTTTAGATAAGAGATGACGGGTGCTGATGTTTTTCCTGCCCAGATAGGACTTCCGATATAGACAACATCATAATCGGCAGGGTCGAATTTCATGTTTTCTATGTCTATGATCTTTTCGGAAAGTGCATGTTTTCCGCCGCGCATAAAACCAAGTTTTCCCTGATAATTTACTTTAGGAATAATTTCTTCGATATCTGCATTGGTCTTTTTGGCAATATCTTCTGCAAGCTTTTTTGTAACATTTGTTCTTGAATAATAAGCTACTAATGATTTCATAAGTTACTATTAGTTCCCATCATATATAAACTGTTGCATTGACAACTATTGACATTGCAACAATTTTAAGAAAATATAAAAAAATAGAAAAAATAAAATGGATTAGGATTTGAAAATTTTACTCCATTTCACTTTATGTTTAGCGTCCTGTACGGTTTCATCATAAGTTTTAGGGCTAAAACCGTATTCCTTTTCAATTAGTTTTTGTTTTTGACTAGGATCAAGAGCAGTATCATTTAATTTATTAAAGAAGGATATATCATCCTCTACCTTTGCGAGTTTTTCTTCTAGTTCGGCTTTTTCTTCATTGGCTCTTTGAATTCTAAGGTCTAAAATATCCTGGCTGGACTGTGACACAGCATCTTTCATTTCAAAGAACATGTCAATAGCTTCACCGACTTCAATACCGTTTTCTTTTAAAATCTCGACTTTTTCAGCTTGAGATTCAGTTAATTCAATTTCCATCTTCATAATAATGCCCCATTAATAGTTGTTTATATATATTGATTTAGTCATTTAAATTATTTTCTAAATTTTAATATATCATAAAATCCTATAATTAAATATGAATAAGTTAAAAATCGCTGAAAGAATTTCAACAATTACTAATCCGCCAATTATATGCATACCCTTATTCTTAATAATCTGTTTAACATTATCATTTACGCCTAGCGGATTTGATTTCTCCAAATTCATCGTTTTGGAAATAGTATCATTGATTTTTGCTTCCCTACTTCCTATGGCAATCATTCTTTTCTGGGCAAAAAAACTGGGCACCGATAAAGATATTTCAAACAGATCAGACAGGTTCATGCCCCTGATTGTTGGAATTGTCTCATACTTCATTGGCTTTTTAGTATGTTTGATTTTTAACTTGGATAACTTTTTGACATGCTTACTTTTATGTTATTCAATAAATACGGGAGTTGTATTGCTGTTTACCACCAAATGGAAAATAAGTGTTCACACAACCGGCTTGTCCGGTCCTGTGGGTGCTTTGATATTGCTTTTAGGACCAATCGGTGCGCTTTTCGGTTTGATATATCCTGTTTTAATCTGGTCAAGAGTGCTTTTGGAAAAGCATACATTGTCACAGGCAATCAGCGGAGGCGTTCAGGGATTCTTTTTAACAGTTTTAGAGATGTATCTCTTTATGAATATCCTGAATCTGCCTGTTGCAAACCTTGTTAGTTTATATGATTCAATATTATATATACTTGCCATTATCCTAACTCCTATCGTATTGGGCGTATTGAGCTATATTGAAGTCAGAAATCCATTGAAAACATTCATTATATCAGAAATACTCCTATTGATGATGTTCTTTATATTTACTCCGGCAAGTGTATTCATAATATTTGTATTGACTACAATCGTATCCATATTGATTAGTCTTTATGCAGGCGATGAGTTCATATGGTTTAAAATCTTCAAAAACAAGAAATAATTATTGAATTTAAAAAAAGAAAAAAGATAAAATTAATTATCTTTTAATTTTAATAACACTTTTTCCATTAATTGCATAGTTCACATTTCCGGAATAGATGCGAACTTTATGTTTTCCAACTTTCAATTTCTTAGTGTTGAATTTTGCAATACCTTTTGAGTTGGTTTTAACTTTATGCACTTTCTTATCGATTTTGATCTTAAGCAATACCATTTTCAGAGGTTTTTTGCCTGTTTTAACATAAACCTTAAAGTATTTTGATTTTTTATGTTTGAATTTGACTTTAGGAGCTTTAACTGTTGTTGGTATTTTATTTACTGTATATTTAAAGTCAACTGTAAGAAAACCTGACCAGAAAGTATGTGAATAAAGATATCCTTTATTATTATGAGTTCCAAGTTTTCCAACTAAAGAAGGTAGAGAAGCAACACCATTACTATTTGTAATTCCGCTACAAATTACTGTACGAGTGGATTGTGAATATGAAGCTTCAAGCGGCACATTTGCAATAGGTTTGGAAGTAGTTAGATCAGTTACTACCGCTTTGATAGATTTATCACTGAATACAGTAGTAACAACATTGTTAATGGTTAATTTAAATAATTTTATAGATTTTAAATTATCATCCAAAATTGTGTATTTTGGATATTTGGAGGTACAATCTCCAATGAATATTGTTCCGAGTGAGTTTCCAGAAAAAACATTGTTTTGCAAATTAACGATGGTTTTAGAAAGGCTTATAGCACAGTAATTTGCAAGATTGCCAATGAATTCTGAATTCAAAATAGTGGTTTTTCCGTATATTGAATTGATTGTGGAAATCAATCCTTCATCTAAATAAAATATATTATTCGAATTGTATACGCTGTTTTTATTGAATTTTGAATTATTAATGATTAAATCTGCTGTTGAAAGTATAACTCCCATGAACTTTGCTCTATTGCTTATAAATGATGTGTTGTCAATTATTAGATTTTGTGATGAAAATATTGCTCCCACAGCATTGTTTGCTGAGTTATTTTCAAATTTGGAATCAATAATTTTAACTGTTCCTGTACCATAATACTTTAACATATCAGGAATATCTGCTCTAGAAATATCATCATAATCATGATAAGAACATATTGCTCCGAATTTATCTTCTGCATAATTATTAATAAAAGAGCAGTTAGTTACAGTTAAATCACCTTTATTTAAGATAGCTCCTCCTTGATAACCACGATTTTCTTTAAAAATACAATCAATCAATGTAGAAGTTCCAGTCAAGTCCAGTGCTCCACCAAAATTGGCATAATTTCCTGTGAAAACGCAATTTATAAATGTTGTTTTTCCATTGGTTTTAACCGCACCACTTTGAAAATTTTTAAAGAGAATATTTTTAAAAGTTAAATCCTTACTTGAGGATTCAATATTTGCGCCGGAATTACCGTCAAAAATCGTATCGTTATTTCCGTTTAAGGTAATGTTTTTAGTTATACTAACCGTAGTCCCTATAGAATATGTTCCATTAAGTTCAACTACTCCATTTTCATCCGTTTGATCTATTCCATTTTGAATATCAATACTGTACTTGTCTTCACTGCCGAGAGTTCCATCATCTAACGTAGCGTTATCATTTGCAAAAACTACACTAATGGACAGTAAAAACAGTATAGTAAAAATAACTATTTTAATTTCCCTATTAAACATAAAATGGAATATATTTTTGATTAGATATATATCTTTCTAAAAAATTACATAGGATGAAATCAGTCATTCAGGACCTTGTAGGTTAAAATCAAATCCTTATCGAGAGTGTATGAGTCGGTCAATTCCAATCTGACTGCCTCATCCATTGTATCAAATCCTTCGCCGTCGAAAAACGTTTTTGCATTGGCACCGCCAACTATCATTGGCGCAATGCATATGCTTATTTCATCAATGAGACCTGCCTTAATCATGGAGAAGTTCAGTGTGGCTCCCCCTTCAAGCATAAGCTTTTCTATTCCTTCCTCATGGAGATAATTCATCAATGCCTTTAAATCAACTCTTTTATCACCTGAAAAAAAGAACTTAACGCCACGTTCTTTAAGGGTTTCATATGTATCGGTGGCCATGAAATCTTCCTTATATTCATTGGCACCTGCTATTATTGTTTTAGCATCATTATTTGTTATTCTTGCATCGACTGGTGTTCGGCATCTGCTGTCAACAACAACTCTAACCGGATTGTCTTCAGGATCAGCATCAATCTTGTGAACCGTCAGTCTAGGATCGTCTGCAATCACGGTTCCGATTCCGACCATTATCGCATCACATTCCTTTCTTATCTGATGGACCCTTTCCAGGTCTTTTTTACCGGAAATGTTGGAACTTCCGGTGGCTGTTGCAATCTTGCCGTCCAATGTCATTGCGGAATTTAAAATTACATAAGGCCTCATTATTTCACCTAAATATGATAAAACATTTCTTTGATGTTTAAGAAATTCATTAATGTCTGATTATCAAGCATTCCCGGCATTATTAAAGCGGTTATTATACCTAAAACACCGAAGAATATGCCAATTCCCCAAATTATTTTGACAGCATCCTTTTCAGCAATAGGATGTCTTAAGACCAGCCTTATTAAAGATTTGAATCCTGTTTCAGGCCTTACAAGTTTGCCCTCATCATTTAATTGTGTCGGCTTTTGCTGTTGGCGATTCATCACGCCAGCTGAGTAGAATTTCAATGCTGCATCAATAATATTCGGCATCATGACAATAAAAGCAATTAACTTTACCCTTCCAATAAAAGCAATGCATACAATTGCAGCTCCAATAATGAGTGTTCCTGTATCTCCAGGGAAAATCTTAGCGGGATACCTGTTATAGTATAAAAATGCAACCAGAGCGCCTAGCATGCTCATTGAGATGATTGTGACATCGTATTTTCCAAGTATTATGCAAGCTATTGTAAGTGAAGTCATTGAAATGATTCCCAAACCTGATTCGATACCGTTCAAACCAGCGAGCATATTGGTCAAATTGGATCCGATTGATAATGCAATTGGAATTGTAATCAGATATAACAATCCTACATTAGGCGGTGCCGCCCAAATCAATGGCAAACCAGCCAGGAAGAGTAAAAAGAATTTTTCCTTTGAAGACAGTGCAAGCAAATCATCCACAATACCGATTATTCCCACAAGCAAAATTACAACCAGGACAATCACCAATTGGGATGTTAGGATATCGTGCATGTATATTCCGGAAAACATTCCTATTATAAATCCGAACAGTATTCCAAATCCGCCCATTTCAGCTACAACGGGCCTCCAGGATTTATGAATATCCTTTCCAACAATATCGGCTTCTTCAAGTTTGCGAATAATAATTGGCATTGCCAATTTGGTTACGATAAAAGACAGCAAACCGCAGATTATTGCTATTGCATATAATGGAAGTTGGGGTAATAATATCATGGTTAAATATTTAATACTCATTATTAAAAAAAGTAGTTATTTTTTATTTAAAATATAATAGACACTTCTTAGGGGAATATCCAAATTTTGGGAAATCTCCTTCGGTGAAAAACCGTCTTCCCTAAGCTGTTTGATTTCGGTGTGGTTGTATTTGCGCTTGCGATTATCAAAATCGGCTTTGCTTTTTCTAAGCAAATAATATACGCGGTTAAGTGATATGTCAAGTTTTTTGGAGATTTGTCTTGCAGTCAATCCTTCATTGGATAGTTTCAACACATAAAATTCAATCCCATTGCTTCTGGATTTAGCGCCCCACTCATATTTGGCCTTAACGTTTATATCCAATTGGCTTAGTGCTTCAATATAGGTTTTTGATGTTCTTTTATAAATGCTGGGAGGACATGTTATCTCTTCAAGATTAGGGTATTTTTCGATTAATTCCACAATCATTGATGATGATAATGTTTTTGAAATATGAATTGTTGTTACGTCCTCATCCATATTATCACTTTTTAATTAAATCCAGGAACTTTTTGGACTTGTCACTTTTCGGATTTCTAATCTGATTAATATTGTTTATTTCCTTTTTGATTTTAGATTCATTAACATTGAATGCATTGCTTATGCTTTCAAGTCCCACATCAGAATTTAAATGGATTAAAGCAGCGCCCAAAGCCACATGATTGAATTTGATATTTGAATTGCGCATTTCCTTTTCAAATTTGAATTTCTCATACAGCAACAAATCCATTTCAGGAATTGGGATAATCTTGATGTCTGTGAAGCCATTTAAAATGTCTATCACTTTTGTATATGTGGTCTGGAATACCTTTCTCTGTTCACGGTCCAGTTCAACGCGGATATATGGAAACGGCCCGCTGTTTATCCTGCGCCCATTTCCGGATGTGGTCAGATAATATCTGAAGATGTCCCAAGTTATCAGGGCGGCGGCAATATTTTTAAATGTGCCTTTATAAATGCTTTCCCTGACTTTCAAGTCCCTTTTAAGGGATCTTGCCATGTTGCCGAAGTTATCAATGTAATTCAGGCTTCTGAATCTTTTTTGGATTTCAGATTGTCTCCATGCCTCAATCGCATCCAGATCATATTTGTCTATGAAATCCGGCCTTTGATTTTGGAATTCGGTTAATATCTCATCATACTTGTTTATCCTTTTGAAGTCCGTGAGTCTGCGTTTCAGGATATCGTCCTTAACCATGGATATGATTTCCTGAGAGTATCCGACATAAGCCAGTGCGAGGGCTGTCCTTGCATGCTTATCATCGATTATTGCAGGTTTTGTCCTGTGGAGCCTCAATGATTCGATACGTGCATTCTTGCCGTACCTTCTCCTTACCTCCTCCTCATAATTGTCAACATATTCGGATTCGAGAGTGATGTTTTTTCTAATTAAACGATTGTTGTCATCCCTAAATCTAATGACAAGAGCAATGGTTTTTACAACGCCTTTACGTTCCTGCTTTAAGATATTTAGAACCTGCTTAAATGACTCCCGAGCATATGGGGAAAGCTCGCTCATCAAAACCATATAATTTCCCGATAACGGCAAATAGGGAATAATTTCAAGGCGATGGGTCAGTTCTTTGTTGACTTTAAATGAAAATCCTTTGCTATTGCAGCTGCATTGGCCGTTCATTTCTTTATATTCCTCAATGGAATATTTCTTATAACAGTTATTGCATTTGACATAACCAAACTGTTCCAGGTTTCCAAGCGCAATCTTATGTGAATCAATAGCGGATTTCACACGGTCAAGGATGTTCTTTTTTGCATTTGCCTTCATCCTGAATATTTTGTTATGGCGGCTGTTTTCCCTGATTTCGTCGGCGGCCACTTCGGCCACTGCTTTGGTGCCGTATTTATTGAGGGATGCAAAGGGGGATGTGTATCCCTGCACATCCATATCATCTCTTAATTTTTGTAAAAAGTTTAATCTGTCATCTAGTTTAAAGTAAAGCTTTTTGAAATCCTCAAAGTTTTCAATGTTTTCTAAGTCGATTGAATCGTTTGCGATTTCCTTCAGGTAGTTCTCGGCCTTATTCACTAGTGCAGATTCTGGCATTTTAATCTGTTTTATTGGATTCTTTCACCAACTTCGCCGGCTTCATCCGGAGACAGCAAAGCGCCTGATTTTCCGGTTGCTAAAATCATTCCTTCTGATAATGTTCCGAAGAGTTTAGCAGGTTGTAAGTTAGCCACTACACAAACTTTTCTGTCGATTAATTCTTCCGGAGAGTAGAATTTAGCTAAACCTGCAACTATTTGTCTAGGTTTGTCTTCTCCGATGTCGACTTGAAGTTTCAATAACTTGTCGGATTTTTCTATCTTTTCTGCCTCTTTTACTTGTCCAATCTTAATTACTACTTCATCAAATTGATCAATACTTATTAAATCACTCATATTTTCATCTTCTTTATCGTTTAGGTTTTCTTTCAATTTAGCTTTTTGAGCTTCAATCTCTTCATCTTCAATCTTTTTGAATAAAGGTTTGGCCTTATTTATCTCATGACCGCTAGGCAATGTTACTTTTGCATCATTCCATACGTCCAATGTATTGATGTTCATTATTTCAGCTATTTTGTCTGCTTTTGTCGGAAGGAACGGCTTTAATGTATATGCCAGTGTTTTCGCAAGCTGGTTAGATAAATATAAACAGTTAGCCGCTTTGGTCATGTCCTCTTTTACCGCTTTCCACGGTTCACAGTCGTTGAAGTATTTGTTTCCTTTTTTGGCTACCTTAAATATCTCAAGTAAAGCTTCCCTAAATTCATAATTTGCTATATATTCGCCCGCTTTGTCAGGCAGGCTTTCAATTGCTTTTCTGAATTCCTCATCTTCCTCACTAGGATTTTCATATTCAGGGATTTTGCTGTCAAAGTATTTCTTAGTAAATACAAATGTACGATGCAGGAAGTTTCCTATTACATCTGCCAATTCATCATTGTTTCTTCTTTGGAAGTCATCCCATGAGAAATCTGAATCCTTATTTAATGGAGCGTTGATTGTCAGGTAATATCTGAGCAAATCAGGGTCATAATCTTTTACAAAATCAGCTATCCATATAACCCAATTCTTACTTGTTGACATCTTTTCTCCTTCTAGGGATAAAAATTCACCGGCATATATCATGTCCGGCAATTTGCAGCCATATGCGGTTAAAAGTCCAGGCCAGAAGATTGAGTGGTGATAGATAATGTCCTTGCCTATGAAATGAACAACATAGTCATTCCAATACTCCTCCCATTTCCTGCCAGACTGCTGTGACCATTGGCTGGCTGATGAGATGTAACCCAGGAATGCTTCAATCCATACGTATAATACCTTGCCTTTCGCTTCTTCCAGAGGCACAGGTATTCCCCAATCCATATCACGGGTTAAAATCCAGTCATTCAATCCCTCTTCCAACCAGTTTGAAGCATAGTTTTTAACGTTGGCAGGCAAATTTTCATTATTGTTAATGTAATCCTTCAAGTCATCTTCAAATTGGGACAACTTAAAGGCATACTGGAAGGTATCCTTGATTATTGGTGTGGTTCCACAGGTAATGCAATGCGGTTCGTCGAGTTCTGTTGGATCAAGTGCTTTTCCACATTTTTCACAGTGGTCCCCACGGGCTTCAGAGCCGCATACAGGACACAATCCCTCAACATACCTGTCAGGAAGGAACTTGTTACAGTTCGGACAGTATAACTGTTGAATGTCCTCCCTATAGATTAAACCTTTTTCATAAAGGTCCTTGAAGAAATTTTTAGCAATCTCATAATGCTTTTCATCGGTTGTTCTTGTGAAATTGTCCAGAGAGATGTTCATTGACTCTACATCTTTCACAATCAAATCATGATATCTTTTTGAAATTTCAATCGGTTTTTTCTTTTCCTTATCCGCTTTAACTGCAATAGGAGTTCCATGCTCATCTGTAGCGCAAACAAGCAGCACATCATTTCCAACCATTCTATTGTATCTGGCGTAAATATCCGCCGGAAGGTAAGTGGAACGGATGTGGCCTAAATGACATGGTCCATTTGCATAAGGAAGTGCACATGAAATAAATATTTTTGACATTTATCTAATCCCCTTATTAATTTTAATCATATTATAGTTATGTCAATTATATGTAATAAATGCTTTTTTCAGCAACATGATTTCAGGCCAATATTCGATTTAGAAAAAATAATATATCCTCAAATGAAAATTGATTTTGACCTTGAGATATCTATTTAAAATATAAAATAAAAAGTTAAAAGCATGGCTGAAGTTTCATATATCAATCCACTTTCAGATGAAGGAAGACAAATTATACGTGAATACGGAGATTTAAATCAAATCTTTGAAGATGATGATGAACTGATTGACATCTGTATTCATACAACCAATCAGAGGTTTTCAGATGATAGTCTAATTCCCAAATCATATGCGGATTTATGTATGAAACGTATTCTGTGGGCAATAGAAAAAAAGAACAATAAGAACTTCACCCAATCTGAATTTGAGTACCTGACAAATGAAGAACTGTTTGCCCAGGATGTCGTGACATTCCACATCCTATGCCAGGCCATCGCAATACAGTTTAACCTCGGGTCACGTGAAACAAGATTATTTGTCGAATCCCAAGGAGCCCTGATTTTAGAGCGTTTGGCCAAGATACCTCCAATGGCAAGGGCGGAAATAATCGATGAAGTGCTTGAAGAGGTAAAGGTTGACGGCGCCATTACCTGGAAATCATTGAAAGATGTAATAGCATCCAAAAAATTAAAGCTGACAGACCTTCTGATTGATGAGGGAGACATTATCCTGCAGCAGGATGATTTCTTATATCGTTTCGGAGATGAATTTAGTGACAGGAGCCCTGAAAGGATGTATAACATACTGATTGGAGACAGCGTGAAAGAACAGATTCTTTCAAGATTGATAATGCAGAAAACCGAAGAGTATATTGCTCGCATAAAGGAAATGTCTGCAAGAATTGAAATTCATCCTGCCATTTTAAAGATTGGAGAAGACCTGAAAGAATTCATTCCGGATGAAATCAGCAAATATAACCAGTATTATGCAGGAAGCGGCGGAATTTACGGTTCAGTCCAGGCGGGCAAATTGAACCCAGACGCATTCCCACCTTGCATCAAGACAACAGTTGAAGGAGTGTCTTCAGGAGGACGTAACGACGCAATCGTTCTGCTTTTAACATCATTCGCTTCATATGCAAGGCTATATCCAAGAATATTTGCATCAGATGAAACCGTAAAGGTATCAGATATGGATCCAGACCTTTCAATAACAGAAAATGAAATCCTGCCGTTGATTTTTGATGCTGCAGACAACTGTTCACCGCCATTATTCGACGACCAACCTCAGGAAAAAATCAATATCATATCAAAACTGGGCTTTGGAATGCATGAAACCGTCGACATCAACCACGAAGGCGAAACAAAATGGTACACTCCAATGAGCTGTGAGAAAATAAAAATCCATTTGCCAAACCTATGCCATCCGGACAAGTCATGCAAAGGAATAAACAACCCGCTGTCATGTTACGGGCGTAAAAAATATCAGTTAGACCAGGAAGCGCCTAAAGAGTAGAATGTGAAAACTCAAATGGGTTATGGTTTTCATATATTGCATCATAATACTTGTTTAAAATCTTTGATTCCCACATGTTGTAATTGGCCTGTTCCTGTTTTTCAAAATTATATGCCAAAAGGCCGACTGTACGTTCATACTCGTCAATGCCCTTCATTTCACAGAATTCGGATATGATGTCCGGAATATATTCGCAGGGATCATCGCTGCTGAACTCCAGATACTCCTCATACTCATTTTTGGAGAAAAATTCCTCTTCTGATACCGGTTCATCATGAGAATCAATAGTGTATAATTCAATGTAGATGCTATCATGCAAGTGAAGTTGATTAAAATCAATGCCCAAACCATAAACGCGGCCATTTTCAAGGTTTAATACAGTATGGCCTGTTTTAATGCCTCCCATCCAATTGTCATATGCGGGTTTTACAATCTCTTCCGGAGTAAGGCCTGAAAGTATTGTTTTTAAGTGCTCAACCCCTATAACTTCAACAAATTCATTCATATGATAATATTTTGAGGTAATATATAATAAACTTATTTTTTGTTTTAACTGAATACTTTCAAAAAAATATTCAAAACGTAGGAAAAATGAAAAATTCAAACAGCAACTATTAATAATTTCTGTCACAAATATACTACATAGGTGATATGAATGCTTAAAAAACTTTTAATTATTCTAACGATTCTAATCTTCGCAGTTGGCGTCGTTTCGGCTGAAGATGCTTCACTTGCCAATGAAACGTTGGCCGATGCCCAGCCACACAACACCGGCGAGATTCAAAATCTAATCAACGATGCAAACGAAACGGACACTATAAACCTTAATGGGACATATAAAAACGAAAATATTGTGCAGCTGGAAATCAACAAATCCATAACCATCGACGGCGGAGCGGACAAAACCGTCATTGATGCGGATGGCCAGATATTCCACATAAATATTGAATCCGGAACCGTCGCTTTGAAAAACCTGAGAATAACCAATGCCAATTCACAGGGATTTAACCCAGATATCCTGTCAAATCACGCGAACCTGATTCTTGTCAACTGCAGCTTTGAGCATATCCTTGGAGCGAACATAATCCAAAGCAGCGGAAACCTTACACTCGAAAACTGTGAATTCATAAACAATGAGGTTACAAATTCAATAATCTGTACCGAGAAAACAAGCAACGAAAACATAATGCTTTCACAGAAAAACTCAAAAATGATAAACAACACTGCAAAGTCACTATTTTTAATATTGCAGACAAAAAATGCAATTATTACCAACAATATCCTCACAGACAACAACATATCAGGCAACATCATAAAATATTATGATGAAGGAGTCGAGTACAGCAAACTGAACAGGAAAAACTACAACAACATAAACATCTCCGCAAACGTCATGGTCAATAAAAACCATCCGAAAATCTACTTTTCACTGCCGTATGCCACAAACCCGAAAAACGGAATGATAACCTTTGCATGCAATCTGGAGATGAAGGACAATTTCTACGGATTCAACATCCAAGACTCAAAAGAGTTTTCAATACTTCCGGTATTCGAATTTGAAGTGAACTATTTGGACTGGTTGGATACTGCAGGTGGAAGCAGCGTTAACTTAAGACAAATCGGAAAGACAGGAGATAACTACACTTACGAATTGTATTTCACAAACGATAAGCAAAAAGAGGTGAATTTGAATTATTATTCATTCTCCATCAAAAACAAAACCAACGGGAAATTGATTGTTTCCAATATCCAGAACAGAACATTCACATTAAATGAGGATATTGACCCAAGCGGAGTCTATATCATAAGCAGCATTGGAGAAACCGTAAACAAAGATCCCGCAAACATCACCTACACCATTGAGGGAAAACACTATATGGACATGAAAATCAAAATCAGACTGGAAAACGGTTCACAACCACTTGCAAACCAATTGGTCCGCATTGACATCGTATCCCCATACGGTAAAGGAGTCAGTTTACAACATGACACTTTCCGTACAGACGAGAACGGATACGTCATTTTCGAATGGTTTACCACTTATGACAAGGAGATAAGCACATATTTTGATGAAACTCAAGAATATTATAATATTACAGTCACATTTTCAAGTTACAACTTCGGATCCTCACAAAAAAGTTACAGTTATCTGAAAATAAACAAGATTCCAATTACGATTGATGCGGGCAATGTAGCTTTCGACTATGGCAAACAGCCAACTGTGAAATATTCAGTCAGTTATACGGATTCCAAAAAGGCAGCTGATGATTTGTTAACCGAAGCCAAAATCTATAAGGGCAAAAAACTGATTAAAACATTGTATGCAAGAAGTTCAATGGGAGCATGCAGCATCAAAATGCCGAAATTGGATGCAGGATCATACACCCTCAAAATAATGCATCTTGAAAGTTTCTATGAAAATACTGTAAAAACTGTTAAGCTAACCGTGAATAAGGTCAAAACAACTGTCAAGGCTCCAAAGGTTACCTACAATTTCAAGAAGTCCAAATATTTCAAGATAACAGTTAAAAACAAGAAAACCAAAAAGCCTATCAAGGTTCTCCTAAAGGTTAAAATCGGCAAAAAGACATACAAGCTCAAAACAAATGCCAAAGGAATCGTAAAGTTCAACACCAAAAAGCTTAAGGTAGGAAAGCACAAGGTTAAAATCTCTTCAGGAAACACCAACTACCAGATAAGCGCCAAAAGCAAAATTACAATCAAAAGATAGATTCAAAAATCTATCTTTAACTTTTTTTTTAAACCCTACCAATATCCAGTATAAAACATCACCCTAATTATCATCACTAAAAAAAAAATTTATAAAATAATTTGAACATATATTTATATAACGAGGTAGGAAAATGATTTCAAAAATAAAACAGATAAGCCTTGGAAACTGGATGTTAATCGGAATGATTTTAGGTTTCCTGGTCGGTATAATATTAAATTTTTATGTGACAAATCCTTTCATTAAAGACATAATCCTTATAGATAATGTTTTCTACTTGGGAGGAACCGGATTTATTAAACTAATGAAAATGCTGGTTGTGCCACTTGTTTTCTTCTCTATAGTAGTCGGTGTGGCTTCTATTTCAGATATCAGAAAGATCGGTTCAATCGGTGGACGGACAATAGGAATATATCTTATAACAACTGCATTGGCCGTTACCATTGCGCTTATAATAGCAAGCGTCATTAAACCTGGTGTCGGCTTAAACATGGTTGGCCTTGCTCAAGCCAATGTCACATCAAACGTGACAGTTACAGACACCATCCTAAACATGATTCCGGACAATCCGTTCAACTCACTTGCTAACGGGGACATGCTGCCGGTAATCATATTCGGATTGCTTGTAGGTATAATTCTGGCAACCCTGAGGGATGAAACAAATGTTGTCAATGATTTCTTCACACAGGGAAACACTGTCATGATGGAAATGACCCGTATCGTCATGAAATTCGCACCGATAGGAATTTTCTGTTTAATGGCAAAAACATTTGCATCTCTTGGTTTTGACGGTCTGTTTCCTCTAGCCAAATATATCGGTTGTGTGCTTTTGGGACTGGCCATACAGGCATTCATCGTATATCCGTCATTGCTGGTATTCTTTACAAGACTGAATCCTATCAAATTCTTTAAGAAATTCGTCTCAGTAATGTTTTTTGCATTTTCATCTTCAACATCAAATGCAACAATCCCATTGAACCTGGAAACACTTTCGGAACTTGGTGTATCACGTGAGATTTCATCATTCACCATTCCGTTAGGTGCTACCATCAACATGGACGGAACGGCCATCATGCAGGGTTGTGCTGTAATGTTTGCGGCTCAGGCATACGGAATAGATTTGGGAACAACAGCACTTCTCACTGTAATATTTACCGCAGTGATGGCTTCAGTCGGAACCGCAGGTGTTCCATCAGTTGGACTAATCACATTGAATATGGTGTTCGGTTCTGTAGGTCTTCCGGTGGATGCTATCGGAATCATCATGGGAATAGACCACCTTTTAGACATGTTTAGAACTGCAGTAAATGTAACCGGTGATGCAATCTGTACTATCATCGTTTCATTTAAAAACAAATCCATAGACCTTGACATATTCAATGGAAGAAAGGCCCCTGGAGAAACCTGGGACGATATAACCAGATTCTAAAAACCTTTTTACATCACCATTCTTTTTTTTTATTTTTTTAAATAACGCACTTGCAAAATTTTGAAAAAACACAGAACCGCACCATCAAATAAAATAAATACTTTGAAAAACTAACTATAATCATGTTTTCTAAAGCTACATTAAAGGAGCGAAGACAGTATTACCGTGAAGAATGGGACCCTAAAGATTTGCCTAACTTCATCTCTACCGATATCAAGAAAAGGGAGTTCGGTTTTGACCATAACGGCAGAGGACCTAATGACAGATATAAAACCTTTAGAGGAACCGAGTCTCTGCAAAAATTCTTAAGGTATAAGGCACCATTTGCGGCATACATATCAGTAGCTTTCTACAATAACCCCAGAAGAAGAGAGGACTGGCAGAAAGCGGAATATATTTTTGATGTTGATGCAAAGGATATTCCAATCAGGTCCTGCCAATGCGATGGGGTATGCGAAACCTGCCTTGGTGAAGCTTTAGAAATAGTAAATACATTAATTGATACATTAGATGGGGATTTGGGCCTTAAAAATATCCATTTAATATACTCCGGAAGAGGATACCACATCAGGATTCTGGATGAAGAGATGATGCTTGCAAACAGCGAACTAAGGTCTGAAGTCCTTAAGTATGTGGCCGGTGCGGAAGTTCCTAAATCCCAATTCATGAACTCTGAAGTATCCACCCAAAGCTTTAACTTTGAGCACTTCACAATTCCCGTCGGATATTCAAAGATTTTCACCGATAAAGTTAAATTCAACATCCAACACCTTGTCGGCAATGAAAAGCTTGATGGAATCAACCCTAAACTGATGAAGGACATCATTGCTTCAAGACACCATTTGGAAAATGACAATTGGGGCCATTTTAAAAATGATATCGGTCCTAGACGTTATAAAAACCTTGTTGAAGCAATGGCAAGAGTCAATCTTGCTACAATTGACGCGAAGGTTACAATTGACTTGAAGAGAATTCTGAGACTGCCCTCTTCACTTCACTCAAAAGTCAGCATGAAATGCATGGAAGTTAAAAACAGAGAAACCTTTGATCCGTTTGATGAGGCGGTGCCGAAATTCGTTTATGAAAGAAAAGGTGTATGACTATGGATAACATATTAAGAGAAATATTGAGAAAAAGCCCTTATTTTGAAGAGGTCAATGAAAACCGTTTTGTGCCCGAATATCTGGGACTGATTGTCAACGGAGTTGTCGTCTATCATGTAAATTGGATTGACATTGTTGATAAGGAAATAATTTTCATGCACAAGGACATTCAAACCCATCCAATCGTTTCACTCGTATTGGAAAACCTGAACTCCTTAATGATTATAACAAGCGACGGAATAAAAGAAGTTTTGTAGCTAGTCTGTTTCGAAACATTTAGCCAGTATTTTTTCAGAAATCACATCCGGAGCATCATCCGCTGATACCACATTCCAATTGTAAGTGAATTTTTTAGATCTTTCACGGTTTTCCCTTAAGGAATCTATGTTTTCAAACATTTCTGTTTCTTCATGCCTTGAGCCTATCCTTCTTAAGGACTCCTCAGGAGTAATGTCTAAAAAGAACATGCAGTCTGATGTCGGAAGAACGAAAGTTACAACCTTATAGACGACTGTATTGACGACATCCGGAAGATACATTACTGCAAGGATATATCTTGAAAAAATCAGAACATCCACATCCTTATTAAAACAGTACTTATGAACTGACCTGATTGCATCAAGTCCGAAATAGATTGTAGCCTTAATGTGGTTTATTTTCCCTGTCTTTAGAAGCGCCTGCTTTGATTTTCTGCCAAACCTGTTATCATTGCACGGATGGGAACGTATTGTCACTGCCCTTCCTCTCTTTTGATATGCCTCGGCAATCAAATTTACTTGCGTATCCTTGCCCGAACCATCTAATCCATCAATAACAATGAACTTTCTCATTAAAACACCCTATTCGATTGGATAGAACTCCGTATACTTTGAATCTCTCTCAATTGGGTTTCTGCCTAAATCCCTAACCATTCTGCTTAATGTTTCTATGGATGCTTCAACACCGTCTGGAGCGCCTGATGCTTCGGACAGCTCATCGCCGCCCAATGTTCCTCCAAGGTCATTTGCTCCGGCAGTCAATACCACCTGTGCAAATCTGAAACCCATCTTTACCCAGGACACTTGGATATTCTGAATCAAATCCCTAAGCATCAATCTTGAAACTGCATATAATTTTAAATCCTGTGTTCCGGTAGCGCCAAGGTCAGACTGGCCTTCCAGAAATATCGGAGAGTATTCATGCATGAATGTCATTGGAATAAACTCGGTGAATCCACTGGTTTCCTCCTGAATCTGTCTGATAATGTTTATATGCTCCACCCTTTCTTCCATTGTTTCCACATGTCCGTACATGATTGTTGCAGAACCCCGGATTCCAACTTCCTGAGCTGTCTTTACGGCTTCAATCCATTCGGCCACACTCACCTTCTCCGGACAGATTATTTCTCTTGACCTGTCGGTCAATATCTCTGCGGCGGTTCCGGGCAGCGTATCAAGGCCTGCATTTTTAAGCCTTTCAAAGCCTTCTGCAAGATCGATGCCTGATAAGACGCATGCATCCTTAATCATTGTCGGTGAAAATCCATGTATTGATACATTCGGATAATTATCTTTAAGCAATCCAAGCAGATGTTCATAATAATCTATATCGGCATCAGGAAGCACACCGCCCATCAATGTAAATTCACGGGCTCCGTTTGCCACAGCACCTTCCGCTTTGGCTAAAATCTGCTCGTCATTTAATATATATGCTTCAGGGTCATCGGCATCCTTTCCAAATGCGCAGAATCCGCATCTTACAGTACAGATGTTTGTAAAATTGATATTGCAGTTATTAATGAATGTCACGTTGTCGCCAACGATTTCGTGTCTTAAAAAATCAGCGGTTGCAAGTAAAGGGTATAAATCCTGCCCCCTAATATTCATCAAATAATTGGCATCTTCAACAGAAATCTCCTCGTCAAGGGATTTTGTTAAAATTTTTTCTGTTTTGGAAGAAACAGGTAGTTTATCAAACATATTGGTATATTTGTTTTAAATAAATAAAAAGGTTACTATTTATTGAATAATAATAATTTAAATAGTTTTTTATACTATTTTTAATATATTAAACTATTAGATGTGATATTATGGATAGTACCGAAGCAATCTATAATGGTTTAAAAGATGCGGGGATTGATTTTATAGTCAGCGTCCCCTGCGTCAATTTGACAAAACTATTAAATATAATTGATGAAGACCCTGAAATTACCCATATTCCCGTTACACGTGAAGAGGAAGGAATCGGAATATGCGCCGGCGCATATCTCGGAGGCAAGAGGCCTGCCATCCTGATGCAGAATTCAGGGTTAGGAAACTCAATAAATGCTTTAAAATCATTGATGGAACTATATGAAATTCCCTTATTGATGATAATGAGTCATAGAGGAACTGAAGGCGAACCCATCTGCGGACAGGTTCCTATGGGCGAGTCAACACCAAGAATCCTTGAAGCAATGGACTTTAAGTTCTTCACACCGGCAAACCCCGAAGCGGCTTATGACGACATCAGACTGTCCTGGGAATTATCTGAAGAGGAAGGAAAGCCGGTCAGCATATTGCTGGAGATTAAGTATTGGTGATACCATGGCAAGATATCAGGCAATTTATGAAATAATGGAATACATTGACGAGGAATTAGTTATTTGCAATATTGGATTTCCCTCAAGGGAACTGTACGAAATCAACGACAGGTCCAAAAACTTCTATATGATCGGATCAATGGGCCTTGCATCTTCAATCGGTCTTGGATTGGCATTGGCAAAACCTTATGAGGATGTAGTCGTCATTGACGGGGACGGATCCCTTCTGATGAATATGGGATCACTCGTTACAGTCTTTGCAAACAATCCTTCAAACCTGACCTGGATTGTAATCGACAACGGCGCCTACGGTTCAACAGGAAACCAGGATACCTATGCACAGGTTGTTGATTTGGTGGATGTTGCAAGGGGTGTCGGCTTTGAAAACAGCTATTATTCCAATGACGTCAACCTGAAGGAGTTCATCAAAAGCGATGATGCCAGCTTCATCGTTTACAGAACAGAAGCAGGCAATTCGGACGCACCGATAATTGACCTTGACCCAATAACCATCAAGGAAAGGTTCATGAAATCCATTTAATCACATTTTAATTTTTTAGTTAACCGCAAACTGTTAAATGTATCTGAATCATTAAAAATTAGATATATTTAACATTAATCCATGAATAAAAAAGACTTATTTTGTTTGGTGGGATTTGTCAAGGTCTCACAGCATAGGATTAAAACTCTAGAATCGATTTGCATTGAGCTTAAAATGCCTTCTGAAATCGGGCGTGAAACCGACCTTAGAACCTCACAGGTTTCAAGAGCCCTCGGTGATTTGAAAAGTAAAAATCTGGTTGTCTGTGTCAATGAGGAAGTCCGGAAGGGAAGGCTGTATAAATGCACGCCAACGGGTTTGGAAGTCATGAAATATCTATGATTAAATTGAATTTGCACACGATAATTTGATATGCAATATGAAAAACATGAAAAATAATAAACCATACAATTAATATAAATTAATACCTGATTATAAACGAATTATTAAAACACTACAATCTATACTGACTAAGAATTTCCAGGGCTGTTCTTTTAACATGCCTGTTTGAATCATTTTGAGAAATGCTTTGCAAAAACGCTTTATCCTCAATTCTTCTTAAGGCGGAAATCCTGACATGGCAATCGGAATGGCTTTCAGCAATTTTTTCCAGACGCTTTTGGCTTTTGATTTTTTCAACTGCTAAAATCTTGACTTTGCGGTTGGGGTCATTGTTTGCGATATCCATTAAAAAATACTCATCATCGATTCTCTCGACTGCCTTTAGACGAAGCCTATAATCAGGGTCATTTTTTGCAATTTCCTTCAACGCATCCAAATCAGAAGCATTATCAACTGCCTGCGATTTTTTTTGAAAGTCATCATTTTCCTTGAACAATATATTTTTCAGCTTCATTGTCTAACCTAAAAGTAAAAAAATTGAGGAATGATCATTCCTCATCCAGCTCGGCAATTTTTGCATCGAATTCATTGAATTTGCGGGCAAGTCCTGAGAAGTACGGAATATAAACTTTCGAAAATGTGATCCTTTCAGGATTTTCACCCATCTCAGCAATCCTGTCCTTGACCCTTTGGATTTTACGCTCCACTTCATCATACATCAAGTCTCCAGGGAACTCTCCAATGAATACTCCGTCCGCACCGTTTTCAAGTGCAAACTTGATGTGTCTTGGCCTTACACGATTTACGGAAATGACCTTAATGATATGTATTGATTCAGGATAGGACAATCTGTTGACTCCAATGTTATCAGCCGCAGTATATCCTATATGGTCCAAGAATACAAGAATCATGCGTTGGCCGTCCTGCTTTTTGGACAATACGCCATTGATGGTTGACATTATCTTCTCATCAATGTTTCCGTTTACAGTAATCGCCCTTTGTTTACATCCGATTAGACATTTTCCGCAGCCGGTACAGCTCATAGGATCAATATATATTTGGTCATTCTGCACGCTCATGGATTTGTACTTGCACCTATCGATGCATTCGCCGCAGACTATGCATCTGTCAGTGTCAATTTCGGCAATGAACGGTTCGATTTCAACCCCGCCGTAATTGTATTCGCTCACCTTTGCGGCCGCCGCGGTTGCCTGCATGATTGAGTCTGTGATGTCTTTCGGCTCGTGTGCGGTTCCGCAAACGTATATTCCCTGCACGTCTGTCGCCACAGGTTTGATTTTTGGATGTGATTCCTTAATGAATCCGTCTTCGGTTGTTCCGATGTTTAGAATCTCAGCGATTTCTTCAGTGCCTTCTGACGGTTCCATTGCAGTTGACAAAACAACCATATCCGCTTCGATTTCAACGAATTCCCCTTTCAAGGTATCTTCTGTTCTAACGATATAGTTGTCTCCTTTTTTAACTACTTCACCAGGTCTTCCGCGCAGGAATCTGACCTCGTTTTCCTGGGTGTGCTTGTAGTATTTCTCAAACATTCCCGGTGTCCTTACATCGGTATAGCAAATCAGAACATCTGTATCAGGGTATTTGTGCTTAATGATATTGGCGTTCTTCAAAGCCACAGTGCAGCAGATTTTTGAACAGTACTTGTGTCCGTCCGGTTTTTCATCACGTGAGCCGACACACTGTATCATCACAACGCGTTTCGGAACTTCTCCGTTGGATTTCAGCAATTTTCCTTTGGTTGGGCCGTTTACTCCGGTAATGCGCCCTAACTCTGATTGTGTTATCACATCATCATAGCGTGTGTATCCGTATTCAGGGCGTTTTTCCATGTCGAACAGCTTATGGCCTGTTGCAACGATGATGGATCCGACTTGCAAAGGAATTCTTTCAGGCTTTCCCCTGAGTTTAATTGCCCTCATGCTGCATGCTTTAACACAATTGCTGCATTTTGAACAGTTTTCCATATCTATTACATATGCTTCAGGATAGGATTGTCCGAAAGGCCTGTATATGGCTTTTCTCATTGACAGATTGTCATTCCAGTCATTTGGAACTTCAACTTCACAGGCTTCAGCACATTTGCCGCATGCAATACACCTTTCAGTGTCAACGTATCTTGGGGACTTTTCCAAAATCAGGTTATATGTTCCTGCCCTCCTTTCGGCTTCAATTACCTTGGTGTTTGTCAGAACGCATATGTTTTCATTCCAGACAAGCTCGTTCAGGATTGGATTTAAGAGGCACATTCCACATTCCTCGGCAATCTTGACAGGTGAGAAAACCTTACCTATCTTTGCCATGTGCCCTCCGATTGATGGGGACTGTTCTATCAATGTAACTTTAGTTCCCTGTTTGGCAAGAGACAGTGCGGCATTCATACCGGCGATTCCGCCTCCGATGACGGCCACTTCATCAGGGGTTTGACAATAGATCGGATCCACCGCATCGGACTGCTTTACCTTTTCGATTGAAGCGTTGATTAAGGTGATTGCCTTGTGGGTTGCCTTCTCCTTATCCGAATGTACCCATGAGCACTGCTCCCTTATGTTTGCCATGTCCATAAGATATGGATTCAGAGGTTTTACATAATCCTGGAAGGTTTTTTCATGAGAAATCGGTGAGCATGCGGCCACTACTACGCGGTCCAGATCATAATCAAAAATTGCATCACGGATAAGCTTCCTTCCATTAAGTGAACATAAGTTTTCAAACTGTCCTATGAACTCAACGTCAAGCTCTTCTTTTACTTTATCCAAATCAACAATATCTGCAATATTTCCTCCGCACTCACATAAAAACACGCCAACTTTCAAATCATCCCTCATTTTTCAACCTCCTTTAAATCCTTAATCACTGAATCTACAGGTACGGTATGTGCCTTGACACCTATTACCTTATCAAAATCTCCTCCCATTGCAAGGGCAATGAACTGTGCAATGTTCAGATGAATCGCCCTGAAGTTTCTGCCTTCCCTTTGGGCTATCAAATGTTGATATCTGTCAAATTGAATATGGCAGTTAGGACATAAATGGACCAGTATATCAACATCCTCGTCATCAATCGCATTCATCTTATCCGCTGTGGCTGTAAATGACAAATCAGGATTGGAATAACGTTGCCTGAAACCTGTTCCGCAGGTTGTTCGCTTGTGGTCATACCATCCGATTGTACTACATCCGCATTCCTCAATTATCTCATCCATGATGTTTGGATCCCTCACTCCACCGATTGTGTCTTCATAATGCACCTTGCAGTAATGGCAGCCATGGTGGGTGGCTATCTTATATCCGCTTAAATCGTATTTGACATGGTTTTTGATTTCGTCCTTTTTAGCGTACAATATATCAACAACATGGAAAATGTTTTCTGTTGGTTTCAGATCATCCTTTTCATATTTCAGATGACTCAAACCGTTTTCATCGAATAACTGATTAATATGATTTCTCAAATCGTCTTTTTTATTGAGCAATTTGACTGATTTCTTATTTATTGCATAACATGTTGCACACATCATGACAAGATTCGGCCTATTTAGCTCTTTAGCTATCTTAAAGTTCCTTGCTCCAATTGCGGTCGTGTCGATTTGGTTAAACACGTCCGAATAATGGCCGAGTCCTGTGCAGCAGGTCTGCTTTTCGGATATTGCATAGTCAACGCCGAGCTTGTCAAAGACGAACTTGGTTGATGCCTCAACACCCGGATATTCTACGCTTACAAGACAGCTTCTGAACAAAAGGAGGTCATCGGTTGGTACATGTTTCATTTTACCGCCTCCTCGGTTGCTCTTATCTTTTCTATTTTTTGCTTGAAGCCTGTTATTGTCAATATTTTACTTACTTCATCAATGACTTCTTCTGATGGCATTAACGGCGGGTTTAAGTCCAGTTCCTTTCTTATCTCTTCTAGATTCTGTCTGAATTCCCACCATCCAGGAACATCCCGGTCTATATCCTGGAAAAACCTTTCGGGAATTGCTCCGATTGCAGCCGTGAAGTATGAATCGGCAAATCCCAGGTATTCATACAGCTTATCATATCCGACATTATTTTCTATCGCTATCTGTTTGAGAATCTGGTTTACTTCGCAAACGCTGTTTCCCACAGGGCATACGCTGTGGCAGGTATAACAGTAGAAGCAGTTCCAGATATTGTCATCTTCAATTATGGATATGTCTCCTTCCAAGACCCTTTCGATGATTTCGCGGGGATTGTAATCTGAATGCCTTGCCGCAGGGCATGTTGATGTGCACATTCCGCATTGAACGCACTTGAGCACTCCGTCTTCCTTTGAGTTTTTAACGTCATTGATGATTTTTTCCGCAAAATCTATTGGGGAGTCGGTTATTTTTTGTTGATTTGTCATAATATGAACTCTCTTGTTTCTATCATTTTCTTTAGTTTCAGAGATAACTTATTTGCCCTTAACCTATCGGATTGTCTCAATATGATAGGTACATTAACATCATTGTCGTTTATGTTCAAATCCACGCTTCCTGTGTTCATGTTGAATGCATCATGCCTGCAGTAATTGGCGCACATTCCGCATCCGAAACAGTATGTCAGATTAAGCCTTTCGGCCTTAAATGCATTTGTAGGACAAATTTCTTCGATTAAACAGCTTTCACAATTTTTACATTTGCTCCTGTCGTATTGCGGCCTTAGGTCATGGCCTGCCCACATCTTGTCATAGTCTGTATTGTCAAGGGGCAGGTGGCGCCCTCTGATATCTGCAACGGGCAAATCTATCATGTCATCAGTTATGAGCAGGTTATTGTAGATTTCCTCATTCAGTACAGGTATCGGAATCGCTACGGTATCATATACCTCTCCTCCCTGTGATGTCTTGAATCCTCCGAGATAATACGGATCCATTTTGCATAAGTCTGCTGACAGCATCAGATTAGGCTTTTCGGCACTTGCCCTGGTTCCGTCTCCCAATACATAACCTACCGCATCATTCAGCAGTACCCTGCTTCCCTCTTTTATTACATTGTGGGGTATGTCATTTTGAAGTGGGTTCAAATCGCCGCATCCTGAAAATGTCAAACCCCTAAGGTTTCCTTCAAGCGGTGTTGCGGCAAATATTGACTTTACCTCTTCACTTCCGGGATTAGTAAATGCAGTATAGTTTTTGAATGCCATACGTGCACCTATTATCTGACCACGTGTGATATCGTCTTTGGTAATGGTATTTTCAATGGTTTTTCCTTCAGCACTTTCTACTCTTACATCTATTGACTTGCCTTCAAGTATTTCCTTAAAAAGGAACCCTCCTCCATATGACTCATCATATATTGAATGTGCTGTTCCGTGAAGTATCACATCTACTGAGCCAAGCCATTCATTCGGACAAGGCCCCGCGTAAGCCGGAACACCGTTTAGATATACTTCATTTGCCCTTATGAATACGCCGGGTTCTGAGATGATGAAATTTAGAATTGCTGCTGTACCGCTCATTACTCCGCATGTTCCGCATGTTACAACATCTACTTCATCAAAACTTGGAGTGTCTCCTTTTTTGATGAGCTTTTTGAACTCTGCTGCGGTGTAGATATTGGCATCGCCTTTATCGATTTTCTGATTGATTTGTTTGATTGTTCTGTTAGTCAATTAAATTACATCCTTAAATTTTGCCTAATGTATCTCCTCTTAAGCCCAGTCTTAGGGTTTCAAGGGAGGTTATGTCATCTGTTGAGACATTTCCTAAATTGACAGTGTTTCCGAGTTTCAATATGAAAAATACCTGCTGGTCCTTGTTGGGGGCTTCCCACAGTATCTTGCTTCCATCGAAATTATCTAGGATATAGTCGATTTCATCCTCCTTGGCCTTTCCTGCGCCGTCGAATATTCCGATGTTTTTTCCGCCTTCCCTTGCTTCAACTATGACTAAAGATGAACCTGCATCCAGTTCTTCCTGCATATACTGTATTCTCTCATCCAGAGTCAGTTCCTTATCCAAGTTGGGGTCCTTTTTTCCCACTTCAGACAGCACTTCAAAGCCTTCGCTTTTTGCAAGCTTTATGCAGTTAATCTTCTCTTCATGGGAAATGCTTGTTGAACCGTCAGAGATTTCTATTGCCGGAAATCCCAGGTTTCGGGCTTCAGCGAAAAATTCGTCCAGCTTGTCCTGCATGTGGGCCAGTTCAAATAGTGTTCCTCCGGTATATGGGGTGATGTCGAATGATTTGTACATTTCAACTTTCGCTTTGACTATTTCCCTGTCGTGGACAATTGAGGTTCCCCATCCGAATTTCAGGTAGTCCACATAGTCTCCTGATATTTCCATTAGGCTTTGGGCTGTCTGGAGGCCTAATCCTTTGTCTAAAACCATTGTGATTCCGCAATTTCTCGGTTTGGCCTGCCTTTTTTGGGATAAAAATTCAAAAGATTTCAAAATATCACACGTGTTAATTTGATTTTTTATAATATATATTTACTAATAGTATATAAAAGTAATTAACATTTTGGTTTTGACAAAAAAAGAAAAAAAAGTTATTCCGCATAGAGTTCATTTTCAGATCTTCTGACTAAATCTGACAATGAGTTGCGAACGTTTTCCGGAATAGGATTATCTTCCCTTTCCGCAATGATTTCAGAAATAATTTTACATAAAACAAAGATAGCATGCTTATGCTCAGCTTTTGTTTTGTGAATATGATGAGGGCTTATTTTCAGGGTGATATATTCACTACAGTCATTTTTGATTTGGTCGTCTTCAGCTAAGTATTTTAAAACATATACTAAAAATTGGTGCATTTGAATCATTTCATCTTTGTACATAGATATCTTACCCTTATCTAACTAGTTTCAGTTAGTTAAAAATTAACTCCTTAATTCTATAAGATTATATTGTAAAGTAATAATATTTAAATCTTGCATTCAAAATAGTATTAATAAATTTAAAAAATCAAGTAACCTTTAATTTTTATAAACGTCAAATTTATCGGTTTCCACAATTTTCGGCAACTTGCCGCTGGTTCCGACACTGTCCTCGGAAATTATGAGAACCCCCATGAAGAATTCCCTGTAACAGTCTGCAGCATCCAGGGCATTGCTTACCCTATCCTCACCGGTTTTTCCCACAACCTCATTGGCAATCCTTGTTGCAAGCCCGTCGGCCAGAGATGGAGAATCAGATATGACCGTCACGCTGTCCGAAGAGCCGAAACTTATCGAATGGCCAATCTTGCCTGAAGAAGTGCAAATACCCAACGGGTCCCTTCTCTTTTTAATTTCAAAAGCGATTTTGTTGCCCAACACATCATTGTTTGAATAGATTCCGCATAAAACCCTGCGGTCATTGACCAGCGCAACATCCCCTCCGTTTTCAACAATGGAATACTTCGAGTTCAAGCCTATGAGGTAGTCCAGTGACATTTCGGATATTGTGCCCGCAACGCATGCCATCGGCCCGACATCACATGACTGAGAGGACATATACATCTTTTCAACGATTTCGGACAAATCATCTTCTTTTGGTTTGACAGGTTCCAGACTAAGCAAAAAATCCTGATTGTGAGATATATAAGTCTTTAAATCAGCGCGTATAGACTGAATGTATCCGCTCAAATCATGGCTTTCTAAATCGGTCGTTAATCTGATATGGGTTTCGCCAACGTCAATCTGCATAATTAATAATTAAACTTTTATTTATTAAAACTATATCTATAACCATGAAATCTTTAACCAAAATGCTCTGTTTAGTAGATGGTGAACATTACCTACCAGTAACACAAGAGGCAATAGACACATTGAACAACTTGGACCACATTGATATCGCAGGTGCTGTTTTTATCGGAGGGACAGAAAAGTTAAGGGACGATTCGGAGGAATCATACTCTGAAAAGCTAGGAATTCCCGTCCAATTTGCAAAGGGAAAAGATATCCCCTATGACATCATTGTAGAAATGATTCGAAAATATGATGTCGAAACCGTTTTTGATTTGAGTGACGAACCGATACTCGATTATCCGAAAAGGTTTAAAATAGCATGCAAAGTCCTTAACGAAGGAATTTCCTATGAGGGGCCCGACTTCAAATTCGATCCGACAACACAATATGAAGTCATGGAAAAGCCTTCAATTACAATTCTCGGAACCGGAAAAAGAATCGGGAAAACCGCAGTATCCGGTTTTGTCTCAAGATTGATTGACAAAAACGGCTATGAACCATGCGTAATTGCAATGGGAAGAGGCGGACCTGAAGAACCTGAAATCGTGCATGGCGAAGAGTTGGAAATCAATGCCGAATTTCTGCTGGAACAGTCTGAAAAGGGAGTTCACGCTGCAAGCGATCATTGGGAAGATGCATTAATGAGCAGGATTTTGACCATCGGCTGCAGACGCTGCGGCGGAGGAATGGCGGGTGAAGTGTTCCTGACAAACATGAAAAAGGGAGCAAGGCTAGCCAATGAAGTCGACTCCAAATTTGCGATATTCGAAGGAAGCGGAGCTGCAATACCTCCAATAAAAACCAATAAGAAAATCACACTGATTGGAGCAAACCAGCCGATAGAAAACCTGACCACTTACTTTGGGCCATACAGAGTGGGACTTGCAGACCTGGTAATCTTAACAATGTGTGAAGAGCCTATGTGCAGCGATTCGAAAATTAAAGAAATAGAGGAGTTTGTAGGCGAAGTCAACCCTGAAGCCGTTGTCATATCAACAGTATTCAGGCCTAAACCATTAGATAACATCGAAGGCAAAAAGGTTCTGTTTGCAACAACCGCCCCTGAAGATGTAAAAGACAAGCTAGTGGACTATCTTGAGGAAAACTTCAACTGTGAAGTTATAGGCACAACCGCCCACTTGTCCAATAGGCCGCTTCTGCGTGAAGACATGCAAAAATACATCGACGAGGCAGATGTCATGCTTACTGAACTTAAAGCGGCTGCAGTTGATGTTGCAACAAAAGATGCGATAGCGCATGGGCTAGAAGTGGTATACTGCGACAACATTCCAGTCCCAATCAACGATTCATACCCTGATTTGTCCAAATCAGTTATTGATCTGGTGGACTCAGCAATTGATGATTTCAGCAAATCATCATAATTTCTTTTTTTTAGTTCATCATCAGCATGAATGATATGAACCAAACTATAGCAGCAACGAGTATAATATATTTCGCGTGTTTTTGCGCATTTTCTGAGTCTTTTCTAGTATAGAGATATATTCCAATTATCAATCCGATTAACGGGATTAGAATTGCAAGAATATATCCTGCAATGATGGCAATCTTGTGGTCATTTTCGGCTCCTTGTGTTTGCACAGCATTGCTTGTTTGTATATTTGATATTTCTTTTCCGCAGTTTTTACAAAATTTTGTTCCTTCCGGTAATTCTTCTCCACATGATGGACAAAACATTATTCTTCCTCCACTTTAAATATTTTTTCAACCAAATCGTCTTCGGTTTTATAGAAATTGAGCTTTAATATTCTTTGCAAGGTATCGGGAGCTCCCAACAATTCCATCATCTGATTCCATGGAATGAACACTTTTTTAGCTCCCTGATCATAACATAACTGCAAGGTTTGGGGCAACTTTCCCTTACTTGACTCTGTAAGTATAACTGTAGAATCATCCAAACTTTGATTTCTATTAATGGATTCATCTGATACAAATTCGGCTACATTATAATTTGTACTTTCATCTTCACCCATCAAATTATTAATCACTTTTTCATTATTTTCGATACTTATTTTGAAGATGTCCCCATCTATGAAATATACTTCACCAACTTCGCAGCTGACATCCAAAAGTGAAGTAAAATCCTTGGCATTTTCATAAACGTCCTTTTCCTCTTCGGGAAATTCCGGAAAAACATAACCTGATCGATCCACAAAGTCGCTTTCACCAGCAATAATTTTCAAAAGGCGAACAATCTCCCTGTTTTGCCTTTCAATATTTTTGTTAATTCTAATCAATTCAGATAATTCAGACATAATTAATGATTTGATTAATATGCTTATTAAAATTTTTTAATGGAAAGAACCCTATCAAGAAAAAATAGTTTAGTTAAAAAAATAATAGGATTCTTTCAGACCATCACCAATTTGAAGGATTGTCTAGGGTTAACAATCCCTACTACTAATAAGATGGTCATAGCATATATATTTTTTGATATAAAGCCCGTACAATATTGCAATTATAATATAACTTTATAATATAAGTTCAATTATAATAAAAACATGTAATAAATTGAATTGGAAAGTTTCTCATCATTGGCAAATCTTTCAAAGCCGAGCGAATATCTCAAAAGCGTAGCCCTAGGAATCAGCACATTGTCGCTGTCCGGATTCAGCACAATGCCGTCCATATCCTCAGTCAGGACAAAATTGACAAGCATTGCAAGGTTAATCACCTGCGAATACCTGAACATATCCGTATTTACGAGCTTCAGCTTATCCTCACTTGAAAAGATGGTTGCATATACCCCTCCAACATTATCCGTGTACATCTGGGCGACCGGACCGCAGTCCATCAGGGAGACAATGCCGTCTTCAGCCTTTGAAGACAGATCCACAGCTGAAACCATCAGCGTCAGAAGGGTTGATTTTGACAGCTCCTCAAAGAGGGCCTCATAATCGCCGATGTTGTTGGGATTTTCGATGAACGCTTCAAGACCCGGATTTTTGGAGCCTTTCATTTCCCTGATTTCCTCTTTGGAATAGGTTTGTGCAGAGTAGAAGTTGGTTTTCGGAATATTCTTGATGTCCAATACGAAATCCTTGTCGAAAACATACTTTTCGGTTGCGGGGTTCAGGATATAGCCGTCAAGGTCTGTAGTCATGAGGATGTTCTGATAGAGTTCAAAGGAGTTTTCCATCAGCTCGAGGTCGTCAGTGTCCTTGAAGAACTTGTTAAACTCCTCCTTATCCGTGAAAAGCGGCGTGAGCCTTAAGCCGCCGTCTTCATAGATGATGAAGTTAAGTGTCAGATTATCCCTTTTTGCGGGAATATACAGGTTTGAGTATCTGAATTCATTGATTAACCTATAAGTCAAATCCCGTCTCAGTTGATTATCGTTTCTGTAGATATCTTCTAGAACTACTCTTAAATGTTTATGATTGGTCATTGAAAGTATTTTGTTCAACTAGATATTTAAAATCTTGCGGCATGAATTTTTCATTTCTGACAAAATCCCTGATTCTTGAATCAATAAAATAAGTTATGCAGCAGTCATCTTCAAAACGCATGCCCCTGCCGTAGGTCTGGATTAGGGATAAAGAGGTCTTATAGTCATACCAGTCCTCATCGGCATTTGCCCTGAGCCTGATTTGCTTGTCGTTTAAATCGGGATAGGGGAGCTTGTATATTATCTGAAAGCGGCACAAATCTCCCGGCAGGTCGACGCCTTCATTCATTGACGGTGAAATCAGAACCAGTGGTTTTTCAGAATCCTTGAATGCCTCAAGCTGTTCAATTCTGTTCTTTGTGTTGTGGTCCATCAGACGGCAATCTTTGAGATTGTCAATCAGATAGTCCTTGCAGCTTGTGCTTACTGTATGAATCATTCCCTTATCGTCCTTGTGATATTCCAGAATCGATTTTATTATCCCGATTGTCTTTGGGGCATTTTCATTGATTTGCTTATGTGACAGTTCATAGTCCCCGCAGCTTTTTACTGGATTTCTTTTCATGTCAAACGGGCTTTTACGCCTTATCGCATATATCTCATCTTTGGAAATGCCCAGGCATTTGGAAAAGAATTCATAATCAAGTATTGTGGCGCTCATGAAAATGCAGACTTCACCGTATCGAAGCAACGTATTTTTAGCGTAATTGTCAATTTTCAATGGCTTGAATTCGATTATATTATAATCGGGATTGTAGTCAAAAATCCAGCTGTATGGGTCCTGCAGGATGTTTTCAGCAAATCGACTGCAGTCGCCGATTTGCCTTTTGAAAAATGAAATCTTCTCAATCAGCTGTGGCTTATGGACATCCTTGATCTTGTCGAATTCCCTCAGGTATTCCTCCCTTATCTCGGCGATGAACTGAAGCCAGACGTCATAGTCCCCGTTGTCCAGTTCATAAAGGATATCATCGCCTATTTCCAGATTCAGGTAATCCTTCAAATCATCGATTGAAAATTCAAGAGTCAACTGCTTCATCAAAGTATTTTCAAGGTTATGGGCCTCATCGCAGATCAGCAATTCCCTTTTTGTGAAGTCATTGACGTAATTCAGTTCCAGAAACATGTAATGGTAATTGGAAATGACTGTCTTGGAGTTCAGGGCAATGTTCTTTTGTATGTAGTAATCGCAGGTATTTTCCGGATTTTCGCATGCAAATCCCTCCATGATGCATTTTCCCTCATCACATGTCAGGCTTGAGTCCTGATTGCATGTGAAGTTGTTTCTTCCCTTGACAAGCTTCAGGTTATTGAAATCATTCAGATATTGTTCCTGGAGCTGTTTTGTGACAGTCAGTATATATGATGATTCGTACATTGATGATAGCGTATATGCTATGGCGGATTTTCCCGTACCAGTTCCCGCTTCAAGGACTATGTATCTATAGCCCTGACTGATTGCATCGACAATTTCAGAAATCGTTTCCAGTTGATCATGCCTTGGACTTTTGAAGGGAAAGTGCTTCCTGACTTCAGGGTTTATCTTTGAATAATCGCTGTACTGCCACATCTAATGATATTTTAATTATTGTATAGTATTTAAAGGTTAATGGAGAGCATTTGAAAAGTATTTTTTTTAATTTTCGATAATTACACATTCACATAAATATTGATTTAATCGCGTAAAAATTGCTATAATGACAAAATTGAGTTTTTTACATAATAAAAAAGATTTATATACATTGAAATATAATATAAAATTGTTTAATGTAATGGTGATGAAAATTATGGCCGGCGAAGAAGTTATTGATAATGGATTGGTGGACAAGTTTGATGCTGAAGATACCATATTCAACAACT
This sequence comes from Methanobrevibacter sp., assembly GCF_017539065.1. Lineage (GTDB taxonomy): Archaea > Methanobacteriota > Methanobacteria > Methanobacteriales > Methanobacteriaceae > Methanocatella. The sequence continues at coordinate 888 of NZ_JAFYHP010000023.1, read as the reverse complement.
GCATGAATGACTTTAGTGAATTTCCGGCATACATTACAGGCCATGACGACATTATCGGCCCATTGCCTACAAAATTTATGAATCCTGCATTTAAAAATCTGAATGTGGATTCGGTTTTTCGAAGGGAAAATAATGTGCTGGTTAATATAGAACACCATTCCTCATTGAATTCCAACTTAATGAGGAGGGACTATAATTATCTTACTACATTAGTGGAAGCAACAAAATCATTTGTTGAACCAGTTATTTTCAATACGGGACCAATCCCCTCTAAAAATGTTGAATATGCAAACGATACCATGTTCTACAACCCTTCACTCTTCAATACTCAAGAAATACGTGGAATTGTAAATCTTAATAATCTCAGATACAAGATAATGAATAAAGAGGAATTAACCCAACAGGATGCCCTAGATTTAATATGGCTTGTGAAAACCAACATAGATATTGATTATGAAGAGTTACTTCATGAGTTAAGTGTTGAGATATGGGCAAAAGCCGTCGCCCCGCGATGGATATTAGACGCAATTAGAAAAAACCTAATCCTTTGGGCAAAAAAATACCTTACAGATAAAATTATAATTAAAGAATTCAAGGAGGCACTAAACATGTCAAAAATAGAAATAAAACCATTTGAAGAACAAATCAGAATAGCAGGAATAGCAGGAGAACTAGAAAGAGCAGAAGAAAAAGGCCGCGCAAACGGACTAAAAGAAGGACAAAAAGAAGGATACACAAACGGACTAAAAGAAGGACAAAAAGAAGGACAAGAAGAAATAATTTCCAATATGCTAAAAAAATACACTCCCGAAGAAGTATCCAAAATGACAGACATCCCACTAAAAAGAATATTAAACATTAATATTGACAGTTAATGTTACTCTCATT
>NZ_JAFYHP010000022.1 GCF_017539065.1 Methanobrevibacter sp. | reverse complement strand
TCTTTTTGCTATGAATTCCTAAAAACAAAAAATGAAATTCTAAAACTTTTAGATGATGATAATTCCGAGAAAAAATCTTTATTTATCCAAAAATTCAAAAAGGAACTTGGATTTACAGACATCTCAACTCTTTACGATTATCAGATTTCAACTGTAATTCATAAGTTTGGCGAATATAGCTGTTTTAATGTAAACACAGATGATTTAACTGATTATATTTATGATGAAAGACCGATTTCCCAGGAATATGTCGACTTTATTAATTCTTTAGGTTACTTTTCAAAAAAAGAAATAGAGGATAATGATTTTAAGAAGGACTGGTATAACGCAAGATATATGCAAGTTGCAAGGGCTTATCCAAAATACCTGAAACTTCTTGATGAGGAAGGTTATGTTGATTATGATACTTTACAACTCAAAACATTGGATGAACTTCAAAAAGACCCTCAAACTCAATATAATGCTGTGTTAATTGATGAGTTTCAAGATACAGATCCTTTGCAGTTCAGGATTTTTGAAATTTTAAGAAAAAACAGCGATTATTTTACTGCTGTAGGGGATGTTGACCAGCATATTTATGCTTTTAGAAGTTCTTACACTGATTATTTTAAGGAATTAAATGATACTGTTAATCCTGAAATTATCAGTTTGGATGTTAATTACAGATCAACTGAAAATATTGTCAATTTGACAGATTCTTTCATTAAAGATTATAGAAAAGACTACTCACAAAAGCATTTAACCAGCAATAACAATGATTATAACAACAGTTCATTTATCATTGAAGCTGAAAATCCAGAAGAGGAAGCAAAAACTATTTTTGATACCATAAATTATCTGGTTCAAAACAAAAACCTTAACTATGAGGATATTGCAGTTTTATACAGAAAGCATTACAATAAAACCATTCCTGCATTGATTGAATTGTTATATGAAAACAACATTGATTTTACAATTCGGGGCCAAGCAGATTTAAAAGATAGGGATGAAGTAAAATCTATCATAATCTTGTTGTGGTATCTAACTAGAAGAGTAGATAATGCATATATTTCATCAGCAGATGAGCTAAAAGACTTGAACCTTAAAGGATTTTGCGGTGAAACTTTTGAACCATCATTTTGGTGCCTCGAAGATGAAACTAAACAATACTTAACTAACCTGCAGGAATCTTATCAGGATGAATTATTAAAAGTTGAAAATGAATTTAGAAAAAATCAGGGTAAACGTCCGGTTAGAGCGGTTCATAATATTAAGAAAAATGAAGACCTTGATACATTGGTCGAAATCTTTAAACAGGTTGAAAAACCACAAATTGATTTATCTAAAATTTCAAATGAAAAAGACCGTGAATTTTTCCAATTCCTAGAGGATTTAAGGGCAGAAATCGCCTCCGAAGAACCTCCAACAGTATTGAATGTTTATTACAGATTAATCTCAAGAGGCAACTTCTTTGAAAACACAGATGAAAATTCAATTGAAGTCAATAACCTTGCAGTTTTAACTCAAACAATATATAATTATGAGTCATTTATGTCACAAACTGACATTAAAGGCGCATACTTCTTTTTATCAAGACTAATTGGAGATTATAGTTCCTACTGTGAAAATAGTGGCGGTGTTCAATTGATGACTGTTCATGCAGCAAAAGGATTGGAATTTCCGGTAACAATTGTTGCAACTTTAGAAAAAGACAAATTCCCAATGGCTTTAAAAGATCCGAACCATGAAAAAGACTATATTAACGGTAGTGAAACATTCTACACTCCAAATGAATTCCTAGATTTTAAAAACATCACAGATGAAGAGGAAAATGAATTAGACAAATCTGAAGAAGCACATATTATCTATGTGGCAATGACCCGTGCATCAGATTTACTAATATTATCATGCTGTGGAGAAATACCTGAAGAAATAAATAAAATAAAACCGTTGCTTAAAGAGTTTAGTTTAGATGAATTAAGAGATGTTACTATCAAAAATTCTTATTCAAATCCAGAAGATGAAAAACTCAAACTGAACTACTCAAGTTATTCAACATATAATTTATGTCCGTTTATGTATAATTTAATTTATAATTTAGGCTTTAAAGTTTCAGATGAAAATGTAACCAATCTGGGAACGGTTTTCCACGAGGTAATGGAAATTGTAAATCTTAAATTAAAGGATAATCAGAAAGTCACAAAAGATGAATTAAAACAGATTACAAAAGAAGTTTACACTTCAATGTTTGATATTGACCAAACTCAAGATGAATTTGATGAATTAGAAGAGTCAGTTTTAAATTATTATGATACTTATTCTCTAAATCAGGAAGTGGTCGAGACAGAACTTCCTTTTGAAATTGAAAGAGACAATTATATTTTAAATGGAGCAATTGATTTAATTTATAGGATTTCAGACACAGAAATTGGTATTTTGGATTATAAGAATGCAGAACATAATGATAATAAAATTGCTCATTATGAAAAGCAATTGTATATTTATGCTTCAGCATTAAAGGAAATGGAAGATTTTAAAGATTTTGAAATAAAAACGGCAATAACTCATTTTGTTAAAACTGATTATAAACATGAGGTTGAAATTACTGATGAAAAAATAAATACTCAATTAGATAAATTAAATGATGTAGCTTTAAAAATTAAAAACGATGAATTTCCTAAAAAGGAAAGTGGTTTCTGTGAATGGTGTAAATTTAGAATAATTTGTGGGTGATTAATTTGAGATTAGATTTAAACGATATTCGTTCAATTAATAAAGCAGATATTTCAATTTCAAAGATTAATGTGGTTGGAGGAGTCAACGGAAGCGGCAAATCGACTGTTTCTAAACTTTTGTATTGTTATTTGAAATCCCAAAAAGATGATGAATCCTTGGATTTTTTAATGGATAGCGAAGATTTATCCGATTTAAAAGATTCTAAAATAACATTTGAAAGTGATTTCGTCCCATCAGATGTTTTCTACATTGACAATTTGTCTATTCTAGATTTAAAGGATTTGGAAATTCTAAGAGTAGATCATATCATTCACATTAAGGAAGCTTTAGAAGAAGATGGAGATAATTCCTCTGAAATTTTATCTAAAGTTCATGAAATCATAAAAACTGAAAGTTACGATTCAGCAGGAATCAAAGAAATAGGAATTCTACAAATCCTGCTTCAAAACAATAAATTAAAGGAAAACTCATTTTTAATCATTGATGAACCTGAATCCAGCCTTCATCCTGAATGGGAAATCAAATATGCTGAAATCATTGTCTTACTTGCAAAAGAACTAAACATACATGTATATCTAAACTCACACAGCCCCATGTTTATTGAAGCAATCTCTTTATACTCACAATATTATGATTTAATCAATGAAACCAATTTCTATCTAACCCAAAAGCAAGCCTATGGTAAATTCGATTTCAGAAAGATTAACCCAAAAAATCTGGGTGAAGTCTATGAAAATCTGACAAGACCATATGATGAACTTGACAAATTAAAAGCTAAAATATTGTTTAAGGAGTAGAAAATGATATTAACCAAAGAGGAAACTCAATTTGTTGAGTTTCTCCAATCATTCCCAGAGTATTACAAAAAGGCCCATGAAATAGCTGAAAATTCCAAAGGCATTTCAATTCTCCCGATGGATAACGGCAAAAACGAGTTCAAGATGTATGCCTTGGACGATATCTGCCATTCCTGTGAAATTTTCAAAGAAGGCAATCTGCTAATCACTCCAAAAACAACAGATGCTTTATGGTATAAAAAGGAAAATGATAACTTCTTTATTTTTTTAATCGAATTTAAAGGAGATTTTTTGTGCAGAAACTCCAGTAAATGTCGTTTAGTCGAAGTCGTTGAATCTTTAAGAAACAAGAATTATAATGATGAATTTGAACATGAGATTTTTCTATTAGATAAAATTGTTAATAAATACTCAGACAAGATGCTGAATGGCCTTGCAGCAAAGCC
>NZ_JAFYHP010000021.1 GCF_017539065.1 Methanobrevibacter sp. | reverse complement strand
TTATATTTTTTTTAATGAATATAATCCATTTCTTGTTCTAAAAAGCATTTATCATAAAATACTTGTTTTTTTTAAGAATTATGAAACTTTTTAATAAAATTCTATTTTTCGAGATTCATTATGGATGGTAAATTACTATTTGTCGTCCCAATTTGTGACAATATTATTGCTATTTACCTAACTAAACTGGTCACCAAAAGTTGGTTCCTCACTATATATATGCTCACCAATTCTTATTCACCAACCCTCAACACATGCATCCTCCAGGTAGATGTGGTTATGGCGGGCGAATTGGTTAACTTAAAACAATGGGGCTGTTTTATTAAAAAACTTAAATACTATTCTAATTATATGATAAATGCAATTTTTACTTGAGTATGAACTAAAATAAAATTATTTATGCTATAAAAATCAAATATATGGATAATCAAACCCTTGATCCAATAGGGGGTGATATTATATCGAACAAAGTAATATTGCCTGCGAGGGAATTTAGAACAGTTGTTTTAATGAACTCTCCTCTTGGCAAAACTATTCATTTAAATGGAGGAATCCTTATGAGTATCCAAAGAAAACTTTGGATCGCAATGCTCATATACACCATCATATCGTGGTGTTTGGCGTTTGTCATCATATGGATTACTTATAATTAATCCGATGCCATAATCGATTCTTCCGTTAAACTGTAGGAACCATCAAATATTAGAATCATTGTTTAGCGATAGCTCTTAATGGGTTATGTTTGGGTTTGTTGGGTCTAATCGACACTTCCTATGGTTTATAAATTAAAAAACAATAAAGTTTATATATAATCTATTTCATAATATTCATTAGAGTTTAAAATCCAATTTCTGGGTACTTAAATTCTAAAATTTGAATGAATAGTTTTAGTTCAATGTCTACTTTGTTCGAACATGCTTGTCATGTTGTAGGCATTGATTAAACTTATTATCTATTTTTAAAAACTAATGTGATTCTATTCTAATTGTATATTATATTTAATGATTTAGATTTAAAATCCACTTCGGAGTACTTAAATTACTATTTACCTAACTAAACTGGTCACCAAAAGTTGGTTCCTCACTATATATATGCTCACCAATTCTTATTCGCCAACCCTCAACACATGCATCCTCCAGGTAGACGTGGTTATGGCGGCGAATTGGCTAGCTTAAAACAATGGGGCTGTTTTATTAAAAAGACTTAAATCTATTCTAATTACATGATAAATGCAATTTTTACTTGAGTATAAACCAAATAAACTATTTATATCTTAAAATCAAATGTTATAAGCAATCAAACTCTTGATCCAAAAGGTGGTAATATTTATTTTGAACAGGATAATATTGCCAATGATGGGATTTAAAACGCCCGTTTTAATGAACTCTCCTCTTGGCAAACACATCAAATTAAAGGGAGGAATCCTTATGAGTATCCAAGAGAAATTTTGGGTCGCAATGCTCATTTACACTATCATATCGTGGTGTTTGGCGTTTGCCATCATATGGATTACTTATAATTAATCCGATGTCATAACTGATTTCTCCATTAAATTGTAGGAATCTTCAAATATTATAACTATTGTTTAGCGATAGCCTTAACAGGCTATGTTTGGGTTTGTTGAGTTTAATCGACACTTTCTGCAATTTATAAAAACAAAAAGCAATAAACTTTATATATAATCTATTTCATAATATTCATTAGAGTTTAAAATCCGCATTAGGATATATAAATTCTAAACTTTAATTTGATGTGTTTCAATGTCTACCTGTTCAAACATGCATATCATGTTGTAGACATTGAATTCTATCTTTTATTAATTTTAAAAATCATTTCAAAGAATTTCCTTGACTTTAGATATGATTTGTATCATAATATCGGTTTATAGACTATTTTTTTTACTCTAATCGATAGGTATGTAAAATTGCTATTTATCGTCCCAAACAATAATCCGATTAATGCAACTTATGCGGCAACGGAACATGGTGGGAGTTACACACATTTAATGGTGCAGGCTATAAATTATTATGTAAAAAAGAACATAATAAGTTGCCCTATTAAAATATTTTTTCTGATGGTGAACTTGATGAAAATTCAGTTGTCAAAAAAATTTTGACAACTGCATCAGATGATAAAAAATAGAAGAATAGTTTCTACAATCTTGATGGTATAATCTCAGTTGGTTACAGAGTTAACTCTAAAAATGAAACACATTTTATTTAATTTCCTTGAGTTTTATATTATTCGTTATCATTTCTCACAGAAGCATTCCTAAAGGAATGCAAGCTATTTTTTCATTTAATTAAAGGTAATTGTTTAGTTACTTTTATTAATATTAAAAAACATATTTAGTTATATTATTAATTATTAGGAGTTTTTATCTATGACAATCGAAAAAGATGCAGAAGATATCATTGAGAAATTTTCAAAAATATTAGAGAATATCCCAGATTCTGATGAAACCTGGTATATTACCGATAATTTAAATTTAACACGTGAAGATAAATCTCAAGAGAAAAATCCTGAGAAAATATTAAGAAATGCCAATATTGATAAGGATGGAAATCTTATTGTGAAAAGAGCGGATTGGACAAATTAAGAGGGATAACATGAGAATAAACTTAGTTCTAGAACTTCTAGATTCTCCTGGACAGTTAGTTAAAGCGTTGGAACCGATCAGTAATTATGGTGTAAATTTAGTAACTGTTATCCATAAGAGAGATTATAAGAACGATAACGGTAATGTTCCAGTTCAATTAACCATTGAAGGAGAACAGGAAGACCTTAAAAGCATAGTAAATAAATATGAAGAATTAGGATTCAGCATTATTGAAATGGATGGTGTGGTTTTAAAGGAAAAAATCACCACAGTCTTCTTTGGCCATATTGTAGATCAAGATTTAAGGGACACTATGGATAGGATTAATGCGCTCGATGGTGTTGTAATTGTGGCATTCGATATTAAATTAAATGGTGAGGAAAAATCTACTGCATTAATTAATATTGAAGCGGATATCGGTAGAAAACAAGATGTATTTAATAGAATTGCAGAAATTGCTGAGGAAAAAGATTTATTGGTAATTAATGAAGTTTAAGTGATTATTATGAAGGAATGTAAAGTCATTATTATGGGATTTGGTTCAGTTGGCCAAGGTGTCGCCAATGCACTTTCCATGAAAAAAGATTTAATTAAAGATAAAACAGGAGTGGACGTAAAAGTTGTCGCCGCTGCTGATTCATCTTCATCTGCAATATCTCAAGATGGTTTAGATGAAGAATTACTTGTAAAAACTAAAAATAAAGAAGGAAAATTATCCGCATATCCTGAATTCGGGTCTGATAAAAACGGTGCAGATGTTTTGGATGCTGTCGAATACGATTGTCTTATTGAAGCAACTCCTACAAATATCGTCGATGCACAACCTGCACTTTCATTAACATTAAAAGCATTTGAACAAGGAAAAGATGTTGTAACCTCAAATAAGGGACATTTGGCTTTGAAATTTAAGGAAGTCGTAGGTGCAGCGGAAAAAGCAGGTGTGGAATTCAAATACGAAGCTAGTGTTGGCGGATCCATGCCAATCATTAATTTCACAAAAGAAACCCTTGCTTCTTGTGAGATAAAATCAATTAAAGGTATTTTGAACGGTACCACAAATTACATTTTATCAAGAATGACTTCTGAAGGTTCTGAATATGAAGTTATTTTAAAAGAATCACAAGAGTTAGGTATTGCAGAAACTGACCCAACTCAAGATGTTGAAGGAATCGATGCAGCTTGTAAAACAGTTATTTTAGCAAATTCACTTTTAGGCATTGATGCAACTTACAGTGATGTTAAGGTTCAAGGTATTTCACAAATCAATTCTGAAGCTATCGAACTAGCTAAAAGAGATGATTATCTAATAAAATTGATTGCTGAAGTATCTCCAGACAACTTGCAGGTATCTCCTCGTTTAGTTAAAAGAGGAAGTTCCTACGATGTAAGCGGAACTTTAAACATGGCCACCATCAAAACTGATTTGGCTGATGAAGTTTCTGTTATTGGACTTGGAGCAGGTTCACTTGAAACTGCTTCTGCGATGTTGACTGATTTGATTAGTATTTTAAAAAATAAATACTAATTCTTTATTCTTTTTTTGATAATATGAAATATGTAATTTTTATTCCTGACGGTTCTAGCGATTACCCTGTAGATGAATTAGACGGTAAAACTCCATTAATGGCAGCCAATACTCCGAATATTGATAAGTTAGCTAAAAAAGGATTCGGAGGTTTTACAAATAATGTGCCTGAAGGTTACACTCCTGGATCTGATGTAGCGAATATGAGTATTTTCGGATTTAATCCTGCAGATTACTACACCGGTCGAGGACCATTAGAATCAGGCAGTGAAGGTATTCCAACAACTCCATGCGATGTAATATTTAGATGCAACACCATTTACAGTGAAAATGATGAGATGGATGACTTTAATGCAGGCCACATTTCAACTGAAGAAGCGGATGTGTTAATGAAGGGGTTAAACGAATATTTCACTGAAAAATATCCTGATTTCAAAGGGAAATTCTACACTGGTGTGAGTTACAGGCATTTATTTATTTACTCCTGTGACAGTATAGAAGATGCAGAAATATTGTCCGGCATTAAAACAATGCCTCCTCATGATATTTCAGGTGAAAAATTAGTGGATAACTTATTTGGCGAATGTGAATTGGCTCAAGAAATTCAAAATATCATGTTTGAATCAAGGGAATATCTTAAAGACCATGAAGTCAACCAAAAAAGGGAAATTCCTGCCAATATGGTATGGCTATGGGGACAAGGAGTAACTCCAAGCTTGCCTAACTTTGAAGAAACTTATGGAATCACAGCTTCAGTTATCACTGGCGTAGACTTATTAAAAGGTATTGGAAACTTTGCCGGAATGAATATTGTCGATGTTCCGGGAGCTACAGCATTCTTTGACACTGATTATAAAGCAAAAGGGGAATACGGAATTGAGGCATTAAAAGAAACTGATTTATTGTTAATCCATATAGAATCTCCTGATGAAGCGGGTCATGCTCAAAATACAGTCGAAAAAGTCAAGGCAATTGAGAGAATCGACGAGTGTATTGTTGGACCAATTATGGAAAGTTTGGAAGGTGAAGAGTATAGGGGGGCAATATTGCCAGACCATCCAACTCCTATAAGTGTTGGAACTCATACTCGTGATAATGTGCCTATTATTATATTTGATTCCGAACGTGAAGGAGATGAATGCGAGTCATTTGATGAGGAAGGAGTTAAAGAAGGTTCACTTGAATTTAAACCAGGACATTTATTAGTTCAAAGATTGATTGATGGAGATTATTAAAATGAAAGTATTGCTTGTTAATGGAAGTCCGAATAAAAAAGGATGTACTTATACAGCTTTAAGCGAAGTAGCAAAAACTCTACAGGAACATGACATAGAAACAGAAATATTCTGGATTAAAACAAAACCGATAACTGGATGTATTGCTTGCCTAAAATGTTCTGAATTGGGCAAATGTGCTTTCGATGATGTTGTAAATGAATTTGTAGAAAAAGCATATGATGCAGATGCATTCGTATTTGGATCACCTGTTTATTATGCTAGTGCAAACGGGTCCATGGTTTCATTTTTAGACAGGGCATTCTACTCAAATTCCCATGGTTGCGGAGCAGAAGCTTTTAAACATAAGCCCGGTGCAGTAGTGTGTTCTGCAAGACGTGGCGGAACTACTGCAACTTATGAGCAATTAATTAAATATTTGGGAATTAGCCAAATGCCTATTATTTCTTCATTCTATTGGAATATGGTTCATGGAAATACTCCCGAAGAGGTTATGCAGGATGAAGAAGGTTTAGGGACTATGAGGCAATTAGCCCATAATATGGCATTTTTCATGAAATGTATTGAAGCGGGCGACGATAAGGGTTTAACATTAACTGAAGAGCCTAAACCTCGTACAAACTTTATCAGATAGTCATTATGAATATTTTTAAAACTCCTGAAAATTATTTGTATTCAAATAGGGCATTGCTTGCCTTATTTATTCCACTTTTAATTGAATATTCATTAGAATTCTTTATGGGATTCGCTGATTCAGTTATGGTGGCGTCATTAGGTGAAGTGGCAATTTCAGGGGTTTCATTAGTTGATTTTTTAGTTCAACTAATCATCTTTTCATTTTCAGCCCTTGCAACAGGGGGAGCAGTTGTTGCAGGACAGTATCTTGGCAGCAATCAGATTAAAAAGGCTCAAGATTCCGCAACTCAACTTGTCTGGTTTTCCACTATTTTTTCTACAATCTTAATGGTTGTAGTTATTATCTTAAGACAATTTTTGATTGGGCTTTTATTTGGACAAATTGAAGCTGATGTCTGGGCAACAGCGGATGTATATTTATATTTCATGGCATTATCAATTCCATTTTTAGCCATTTATAATGCAGGTTCGGCTATTTTCAGGACAACCAATAATGCCAGAACGCCAATGCAGATTTTATTTATTTGTGATGTTTTGAATGTTATAGGCAATGCAATCTGCATTTATTATTTAGGCTGGGATGTACGCGGAGTAGCTATTCCAACAGTAATTGCAAGAGCCCTTGCGGCGGTTTTGATATTATACTTTGTTACCAGAAAGGATTACAAACTACATATTAAAAGGACTTTAAAGCATAAATTTAATGCAATTTTGCTAAAAAAAGTATTGCAGGTCGGCATTCCATATGGTGTTGAAAATGGACTATTCCAGTTAGGTAGAGTTTTGGTTTTAAGTCTTGTTTCAACATTTGGAACAATGGCAATAGCTGCTAATTCAGTAGGTTATGCAATTGGAATATTTTCAGTCTTACCCGGTTTTGCCATTAATTTAGGACTCACTGCAGTAATATCAAGGTGTGTTGGTGCTAATGATTATGAGCAAGCAAGATATTATAATAAAAAGATTTTAATAATAGTAGTCATCTCACATATTATTGTAAATGCAATTATCTTTGCATCACTGCCTTTGATTTTGAGCATTTATAATTTATCTCCTCAAACAGCGGCAATGGCAAGTGAAATGGTAATTTGGCATGGGATTTTCGCCATAATTATATGGCCGTTATCATTCACATTACCTTCAACATTTAGAGGAGCAGGCGACTCAAAATCAGTAATGTACATTAGTTTAATAGTAATGTTTGCATGCAGAATAGGTCTTTCATATGTAATAGCTGATTGGATGGGAATTGGTGTATTTGGAACATGGATTGCAATGTTCATCGATTGGTATGTAAGGGCAGGAATTTATATTTATAGATATTTCTCAAATAAATGGACAGAATATAGGGTGGTTTAAATTAGGCAAAAAATAACATATAAGAATACACATCATTTTAGTAAAAAGGAACTTCAAGAATTATTCTTATCTGTAGAATGGTCTTCAGGTCATTTTCCGGAAAAATTAGTGATTGCCATGAAAAATTTTGAAACGGTTTACTCTGCATGGGATGGGGATCAGCTTGTTGGAATGATTTGTGCAATGGATGATGGGATAATGACGGCGTATGTACATTATTTGTTGGTCCATCCGGATTATCAACTTAAAGGAATTGGAAAAGAACTTGTTGAGAGAGTTAAAACTCATTATAAGGACTATTTGAGAATTGTTGTTGTAGCATATGATGCGGAACTTAAATTCTATGAGTATTGCGGATTTGAAAAAGCGGATGATGCAAGCGCAATGTTTATAACTGAATTATGGACGTAGGTGGTTAGATGGTATTATTTAGAGGGGATGTTAAGTGTAAGAGCTTGCAGAGGAGAACTTCCATTAGCGTAATATTGCCTGCGGACAATATTCACTTTTTACAAGATAAGGAGGAAATCATCCCTCAACCTTATAAAACATTATATTTCCTTCATGGATTATACGGCAGTGATGATATCGTCCTTGCAAATACTTCAATTCAGAAATTTGCGGAAGATAACGGAATAGCCATTGTAATACCATGTGGAGACAACAGTTTCTATCTGGATAATGAGAAAGCTCATGCTTATTATGGCCAGTATGTTGGTCGGGAATTATTGGATATTACAAGAAACATTTTCCCATTGTCAGATAAAAGGGAAGACACATTCATCGCCGGATTTTCAATGGGAGGCTACGGCGCCATTCGAAACGGTTTGAAATACTTCGAAAACTTCTCGAAAATTGGAATGATTTCACCGGCACTAATCACGGATGATATTGTTGATTACACTGATGACAATAACGTCTTGCGTTCTAAGGATTATTATGAATCAATTTTTGGCAATTTGGATGAAATCGCCGGTTCGGATAAGGACCCGAAATATCTGATTGAAAATTGCCCTGACATTCCTGATATTTACATGGCATGCGGGGTTGATGACTTTTTATTTGAGAAAAGCAGTGATTTTTATGGATTTTTAAAAGCAAAAGGCATTGATGCAACTTTTGTTGAGGCTGAAGGTGAGCATACTTGGGATTTCTGCGATAAATATCTTAAGGAATTCATTAAAACAGTGATTTAGGTGGAAAACATGAACTGTCCTAAGTGCGGAAATGAACTGGATGAAGACAATTACTGTGATGAATGTTTGGAATTCTTTAATGGAGATTCCGATGATTTTAGTTTTGATGAAGAACCCGATTATGACTCAATGGTTAATAATGGAGAAGCAATTTGTCTGAATTGCACCTATTGGAGCGTAAGTCCATATGGCAGGGCTCATGGGATGTATTGTAGAAGGGGCAATGGTCAAACGGAACCTAATGATACTTGTTTTGACTTTGTGCAGTCTCATAGTTTTGCCAATTATGGTGATGAGGGCCAATATCAATTTGATGAGACTTCAAGGGATATTTCAAATAAATTAGACAACTGGAAAAATAGTAGGTATTAAAGGAGGCCTATGCTCCTTTAACTTCTTCGCCAACAATAAGTTTAATATCTAATGGAGCTGTTACGGATTCTTTAATGCTTTCACCAAATTCAATAAATTCTGGTGTTTGCATGTGAGCCTGCAATGCTTCTTGACTTTCCCATTTTTCAATGAAGATTAATGAATCGTCCAATACATCACGGTATAAATTGTAGGAAATATTTCCCTCATGAGTTCTTGAAGCATTAATTAATGTTTCAGCTTGTTTAATTACTTCTTCTTTTTTTTCTTCTTTTACAGGTAAAATTGCATTAACGATAATCATTTTATCACCTTTTTTTAATTAAAATTATAAGGATTTAATTATATTAATATTTTTGTTGGAAAGGCAATTTTCACACGAAATTAAATTTTTATATATCATGAAAAACTAAAATTATATTATAATTTATGGAGAGGATTTAACTGACAAAATATATTATTATAACTGGTGGGGTTGTAAGTTCCATAGGTAAAGGAATAACATCTGCATCTATGGGCAGAATTTTAAGATCTTATGGTTTAAAAGTTTCAGCTATTAAAATAGACCCTTATTTAAATTGGGATTCTGGAACACTCAATCCATATCAACATGGTGAAGTATTTGTTACTCATGACGGTATGGAAACCGACTTGGATCTTGGACACTATGAAAGATTTTTAGATGTCGAGCTTGACGGAATCGCTAACATTACTACAGGTAAGGTTTATGAATCAGTCATCGCAAAGGAAAGAGAAGGAGGATACTTGGGAGAATGTGTACAAGTCATTCCACATATCACTAATCGTATAAAGGAAATGATTAGGCAAAATTCCGAAAGCGCTGACTATGATGTAGTTTTAATCGAACTTGGCGGTACTGTTGGAGATATTGAAAGCCAACCTTTCCTCGAAGCTTTAAGGCAACTTAAAAATGAGGAAGGAAGAGAAAACGTAATGTTTGTCCATGTTACATTTATTCCCTACCTAAATGCAGCTGGAGAATTCAAAACAAAACCTACTCAACACTCTACCAAGGAATTAAGAAGTGTCGGTATAAATCCTGATGTTATTGTATGCAGATCACAAGTACACATTGACGATGCGCTTTTAGCAAAAGTAGCGCATTTCTGTGATGTGGATGTTGATGCAGTGGTAAACACTCCTGATGCAGGAACTATTTATGAGGTTCCTTTAGTTTTGGAAGACCGCAACATTGGCGAATTAATTGTTAAAAGAATTGGTTTGGATGTTGAAGCAGATTCTTCTAAACTTGATGAATGGAGAGAAATTGTAGAATCATTAAGAATCACAGACCCTCAAGTTACTATTGGTATTGTGGGCAAATATGTTGAATTGGAAGATTCTTATATTAGTATTCGTGAGTCTCTTTTACATGCTGCGGCCAATATTGGCGTGAAAGCCAACATTAAATATTTGAGTTCTGATGTTGAAGAATTAGACCCTGAAGCTTTAAAAGAATTCGACGGTATTCTAATCCCTGGAGGATTTGGAGAACGTGGTTTTGAAGGTAAATTAGATGCTATTGACTATGCTATTGAAAACAATGTTCCATTATTCGGAATTTGTCTTGGAATGCAATCTATGGTGACTCAATTTGCCAGAAGAAACGGTTATCCTACCGCAAACAGTTCCGAATTCGATGATAATCTAGAATTCCCTGTTATTGATATGATGGAAGAGCAAAAGAAAATCAAGAATATGGGAGGAACTATGCGTTTAGGTTCATATGATTGTAAAATCGTTGAAGGAACCAAAACTTTTGAAGCATATGGCGAAACTGACATTGAAGAGCGTCACAGGCATAGATATGAGTTCAACAATGATTATAGGGATGACCTCCAGGAAAAAGGTTTAATAATTTCCGGAACCAGTCCTGATAACTTTTTAGTGGAAATTGTTGAGCTTCCAGATCATCCTTGGGCTATTGGTTGCCAGTTCCATCCGGAATTTAAATCAAGGCCTAATAGGCCACACCCATTATTTAAAGCATTTTTAGAAGCCATATATGAGTATTCTAAAAATTAACTTTTCTTTTTTTATTTAAATTTTTCAACATAAAAACAATTTTGCTAGCTTGTTTTCTATCTAATTAATATATTTGAAAGTTTAATCTTATTATCATGACTTTCAGTACTATATTCTTAATTCAGATAATTATTACAATATTGTTTTCAATTTCAGCGGCAATTTTTGATATAAGAAGGAATATTGTTCCTGATAAATTGACATATTCCCTGCTGGTTTTTGGTTTAATTTCTAATTTGATTTTATCAATTGTCTCAAGTAACATTAAATTCATTTTAGCCTCTTTTATTTCAATGGTTGTGACCAACTTCATAACTTATATGTTGTGGAAATTGAAAATGTGGGGTGGTGGTGATGTAAAATTATTCACAGCTATTGCTACAGTTATACCCTTTGGACTAAATATTAACTTTTTGAATATTTTTCCCCAATTATCAGTATACCCATTTGCTTTTAGCGTTGTGGCAAATAGTGTTTTAGTGTCATTTCCATTTTTGCTGGTATTTTTAATATATTTGATTAGTAAGAATGAAACTTTTAAAAATCACCCCGCATTTCTCATAATATTGTTAAATATTGAAAATTTAAGGGAATTGATTCATTCGACTCTTAACAAGACAATACCTGTAAAAGATTTGCAGGAAGGAAACATTGTAAATAATTATTATTTTAATGATGAGCACATTATTGAGCTAATTAAAGAAATCGATGGAAACTTAGAAATATATGAGAATAGGGAAGATGATGAGTTTAAGTATTATTTTAAATCTCTAAGCGCTGGCGGAATAACAAAGGATGACACCACATTAATTAAGGTGATGAGTGCTCAGGGATACATTGGGGATGTGGTTTCTGTTAAAATATCTTATCCTTTTGCACCTTCAATCTTTTTTGGGCTTTTAATAGCTGTATTTTATGGGGATATAGTGATGTTGGTTACTAAAAACATTGTGTTGGTGATATGATGAAAGACAGCGGACAGGTGGCATTGGAATATATCTTAATATTTGCCATATCTTTAATTCTTTTAATTGTTTTTACATTGCCTTTAACTGAAAAAAGTGTTGAGGCTACTTTGGACGTATCTGATACATTAGACGCCAAATCTAATTTGGCTAAAATTGCCCAAGCAATTATGCAGGTTTACGGTGAGGGTCAAGGATCAAAACAGAGCATAAATGTCCTCTCAAAACAATCAATTAAAATCAATATTAATAAAGATTATATTTCGTCCAATTTAAAACTCAATGACGGCACATCCAAACAGATTAAAGTCGATTATGATTCCAATCTTCCTAAATCGAGCATATATTTAAGTAAAGGTGAAAATATTGTCATTGTCGAATGGCCTGTTGATAGTGAAAATATGAGAATTTATACAAAGTTATTTTAATTATCATGTTTAAATATTAATCCATAATAATTAATTGGCGTGTGACTTTATGGATATTATTATAACAATTATCTACATCGTTTTATTTATTATAATGATGGTGTTTGTTTTTTCAATAGGAATGTTAAGACAATACATGCCTAAACGTGAAATTCTTCTGGTGCTTGTTGTAGCATTTTTAATTGGTTGTATTGGAGGTGCATTCTTTTTAGAACCAATTTACGAGGAATTACCTGAGGTTGTAAGCACTATTGAAAAGAATATGCCTAATAATCAAGAAACTCTGTACCTGGATTTATCGTCTTCAATAGATACCGATCAATTAAGAGAAAAATTATCTGGTATTGAAGGTTTTAAATCTTTTGATGAAACTTCGATTACAATACCGATGTGGACTTTTAATAAATTTGAACGAGGGTATTTTAACGAAAGACTTGGATATATCGATTCTCATTATAAAAATTACAATGTAAGTTCCGATACACTTTATATTGAACTTGAAGATAATTATACTTCCACTGAAGCTTTAAAAACTTTTTCAGATTGGTATAAATTAGTATATGGAGGTTCAATTTCATACGCTCAAATTAAAGCAGTTTTGGTTGTGGATTCATCGAAATTAGATGATTTTGAAGAGGCATTGCTAGAAGAAGGAGTGGTGGCAACTAAAATGGAAGGGCCAGTTCAAAACTCCATTGACGTTACAAATTCATCAATGATTCCTAGCTGGCAATTTGTTTTATGTTGCGGCGGATTCGGTGTTATCGTTGCTTTAATCGGAATTTATATGGATACGGTTGTTCCGGCATATAGAAGATTTGATAAATTCATGAAAACTAAACGTAAAAGATAATATGGATGTTGCAATCTTATTTTCAGGCGGAAAAGATAGTACTATGGCAGTGTACGCTGCTTTAGAGGCGAAAGAGGATGTTAAATATCTTCTTTCAATCAAATCTAAAAATGATGAATCATACATGTTTCATGTTCCAAACATCCATATCACTGATTTGCTCTCACAGGCACTTGAAATTCCAATAATGTCTGTTGAAACTGAAGGGGTTAAGGAAGAGGAACTTCAAGATTTAAAGAATGCTTTTATTAATCTAAAAAATTTAGGTATTGAAGCGGTATATACAGGCGCCCTTTATTCCGTTTATCAAAAGTCAAGAATTGAAAAATTAGGGTCTGAAGTTGGCTTAAAAATTATCTCACCCTACTGGCATGTTGATGAATTGGAATACATGAGAAAAATTGTTTCTTTAGGATTTAAAGTTATAATCTGCGGCGTTGCAGCCTGGGGATTGGATGAATCCTGGTTAGGCCGTGTAATTGATGATCAAACCATAGATGAGTTAGTTGAACTTAAGGAAAAATATGGTATTAACATAGCTTTTGAAGGCGGCGAGGCCGAAACACTAGCTATTGACGGACCTATTTTTAAAAGGAAAATTAAAATTTTAAAATATAAAAAGGAATGGCATCTTGATAGTGGTGTTTATATAATCGAAGATGCAATTATAGATTAATCTCATCGAAAAATTCATTGATTTCTTTAGAAAAACTTTCCAAATCACTTTCATTAATGATTAGCTTATCTGAAAGTGAGATAACATTACCAATGCCAAAGCCCAATTCCTGCAAATCCCTTTTTCTGAATCCTTCGTAATCCTGGGAATCGTCTTCCCTCATTCTTTTTTTTAATCTGAGGAAACGTGTTTGCGGACTTGCAAATACGGATAAGATGATAAAATCCTCAAAGTTATCTTTAAACATTTCAACTTCATGATGGCTTCTGATGCCTTCAACAATAATTGCATTTTCACATCCTTCATCCAGCAATTTTTGTATTTTTTTAATAGTTAATTCAGAAACGATATATTCTCCATATTCTATTCTTAAGTTTCTGGCAGTATCTTTTGTGGATTCCCCTCTTTTTTTAGCTTCTTCACGTATGATGTCTCCCATACTTACAATTATTGCACCTTTTTCAATCGCGGCATCTGAAATTATGCTTTTTCCAGAACCGGGCATACCTGATATTCCCATTATTTGCATTATATTCACTCTTTTAATCTAATTTGTTGTAATGACTCTTTAAGATTTTCTTCATTGTCAAATTCATGAACCATCTCTACAAGAACTGCCTTATCTTGAGTTTTCAAATCTTTGGCAATTTTTGTCATAAATGGAATGGCACGAACAATGTTGTCCATTATTGAAACATCGGACATTTTTGATGTTCTTGATAGCGGATTTAAATCGATAGTAATGATATTTTTACCGCTTTTCTTTAATATTTCAGCTCTGTCGCCGTCTTCAAGCGGAATTAAGATTGTATCTGCACTGTATATTCCGGTCTTACTGGCGGTAGCTCTGCTGTTTTGAATATCGCTTAAATATTCAATATCGTCATCTAATGTGCCTAAAATATTTTTATAACCATGATCCTTGTATAATTGAGTTATGATTTTAACCCTATCATCAGTTCTGTAAAATAAATTGATTTCAATTTTTGCACCAACACTTTCCGCCAGTTCGATTATTTCGTCACAGGCAAGTGCAGTTGCATTTCCATTCACTGAAATTACAGGATTATCTGATAAAAGTAGGGCGGCTACAGCAACATACATAGCTCTTTTGGCAGGATAAGTGGTTCTTTCTCCAATTAAATAATCAAATGCTTCGCCTCGCCCATGAGCAATCATGGCGGAATCGGCTAAGTAACCTTTTTTCGCTGCTGTTACCATTTTTTCTCTTAATAGTAAAGATTCATAACGAGGATGTGACTTCGGTATCATTTTTTAATCTCCTTATTTTAAATCAATTGTCATTTGTGCTAAGTATCCCAGTAATGTTGTAATTGATAATGTGATTATTGCGATTGAAAGTAAATGTATCGGATAATTTCCGATAATTGCGCTATGTGCATTTGGAATAATATAAAATATATAATCTAGAATTATATCGATTATAACAAACATCATTCCGCCAACCACTCCTTCAATAACTTCATTTGTTTCAATATTCCGGATATAGAGTATTCCAAAGAATGTTGTAACAATAATGGTGATTATTGGCACGATAATATTAACGCCAGGTATGTTAGAAGTAAAAATTGGGTTGAAAATATTTGTCAATATTGAAGTAAAAATCCAGATTAATACTCCATAGATAATAGCTAAACTTAATTTCATTTTAAGACCTTAAATTATAATTGTTTATATTTATGGTTTAAAAAGATTAAATACTTTTCTAAAGTAGTGATAAAAAAAGATTTTTGGGATGGTTAGGTAGTTATCATTTTTCAGAGTAACTACCTAACAGGCTTTAGAGAAATGAATTTTAAAAATTTGGCTGTTTAATCTATCTCTCATGGCTACAATGTAGCCTATTATATAATTAGATTTTTACCATATATAAATATTATTATATTTTATAAAAATTCAAGTATACTTTATTTAATAAGCTTTATATCTATTAATTAATAAAGTTTAATTGAATGAAGCAAGATTACAATTTTGAAGATTATCTCAGAAAAGCGTTATCAAATTCAATAAGCTCATCCAATCCGTCCGATGACGCAAAAAATAAAGCCAGAAAATTATCATCCTCATATTACGCTGATTTAAAGGAAAAACTGTTACTTGAATATGAAGATAAATCATTGAAGGATGTAATGGATTGTAAAGATTATTCTACATCATTTGGGGATGTCTTAAAGATAACAAAAAGAGAGAAAATCAACTTTTTGATAAAGGATAATGAATTTAGAAATCAAATAAATCATAATCTTAAACTTCTTCCTAAAATAGGCCTTAAAACCGAGCAAAATCTAAAAAACAAAGGTTACAATACAATAGAATCGCTAACTCATCATGATAAATATTGCGATATAGCATCAAAATTCATGGATAGCATTGATGATCTGACATATTGCGAGATTATTGATTTGCTTGACAGCAATAAATACACAAAAAAATGCAGAAACAATATAGTGAAAAGCATAAGCTTGACAGAACCTGAAAACTTCAAATTCATGGATATTGAAACAAAGGGCCTGTCAAACGTTCCAATAATATTGATTGGAGTTGCAGAAATTAAGGGGAATAATATTGTTTCATCACAGTACTTCTTGAGGGATTACTCAGAAGAGGCAAGCGTCATTGATGCATATCTGTCACATTTGGATGATGATTCGGTACATGTAACATTCAATGGAAAAACTTTTGATGTTCCGTTTATAAAAAATAGATGTAGATATAATAGGATTGAAGCAAACCTTGATTTGCCACACCTTGATTTAATGTATTTTGCAAAAAATCTATGGGGTGAAGAGCTTCCAAATTGCCAACTTCAAACAATAGAAAAGGAACTGTTCGGTATTGAAAGGGTTGGTGATGTTCCAGGCCAATATATTCCGGAATATTGGGATACTTATTTCCAGAAAGACAATATCGGTCCCGTTGTGCCAATTATTGAGCACAATGCACAGGACATCATTTCACTTGCAAGCTTTCTAGATAAAATGTATAAGGATGTAAATTAACATGGGATTATTTGACAGATTTAAGAAAAATGAAGACAAAAAAGAAAAATCACCCAAGAATGTAATTCCCGATGATTTAGAAATAGATGAAGACCAATTACTTTTAAAAGAAATAGCCACTAACAGTAAAGACAGATATGAAAGGGCGGCCGCAGCCAGCCAAATCACAGACCAATACGTTTCCCTGGATTTGGCTAAAACAATTAAAGATCGTGCAATAAGACTCATCGCAATCAACAACGTCAAAGATGAGAGATTGCTTCGTGATGCCGCTGAAAATTCCCAATTTTTCGATGTTAGAAGCTTTGCATGGGAGAGATTAGGCGAAAACAACAAATCAATTGCTGAAGTAGTAATAAATACAAAAAAGAACTCTGAAGTTGACGAAATATTCGAAAAAGTAGTTGATGAGGAAACTCTCAAATGGATAGCTATTGATGCTCAGGATAAAAGATATCGTAATGCTTCAGTTGATAAAATCAAAGATGAAGAGGTACTTTACGATCTAGTTTTTAAGGCTAATGACAACTCTATAAGAAAAGCATGTGTTGAAAAGGAATCATTTGTAAGCGAGGAAATGCTTCAAAAAGTAGCTATTGAAGATAAGGATGAATCAGTAAAAATAGCAGCTATTAAAAAGATTGATGATGACGGGATTCTGGCCAACATTGCTCTAAATGAAGATAATGCAAAAATTAGAACCATCCTTTTTGATAAAATTGATGATTTAGATATTTTGGAAGAAATCGCATTAAATTCTCAAAAAGCCGATGTAAGGCTTGATCTGGTTAAAAAGCTTGATGATGAATTATTGCTTAAACAAATAGCTTTAAATGATTCTGATAAGATCGTTAGAAGTGAGGCAGTTAAAAAGATTACTGATGAAGATGTGTTGTTGGAGGTTATTTCCTCTGATGAGGATAGATTTGTTCGCCAGATTGCTGTTAAAAATATCACTGATTCAGAGCAATTAGTTAAAATCGCTCTTGAGGATGAAGACCAATTTGTGAGAAATCATGCTGTTACAAATCCGGCCATAACAAGTGAAGATGATTTTACATACATTGCGATAAATTCAACTCATGAAGAAGTAGCTAGTGAAGCTTTAACACATATCACTGAAGAAAAGAATTTCATCGACATTTTAAAGAATGCAAAAGTCGATTCTGTCAGAAAAGCTACTTTAGATAATATCACTGATTTGGAAACCTTGATTCGTATTGTTCTAGCTAATGAGGATGAGGATTTCTCACTTAAAGCTCTAAATAAAATTAAAGTTGAAAAATGTTTGGTAAAAATATATGAGCAGGGCATATCTGACAATATTTCCGTCCGTGCCGTTTCCCTAATCAGAGATCAAAAAGTTTTAACTGATATTGCAAGAAATGAATCTGTCTGGAGAGTTCGTGAAGCTGCAGTTAAAAAAATAGTAAGTAAAAAAGTTTTAAAAGATATTTCCATAAATGATGAAAATGAATATGTCAGAGCAGTTGCTAAAAAGAGAATGAATTTATAGGTAAAATTCAGGCTCTTTTCTTAAAGCATTTGCTTCTTCAAAAACTGGTTTTTTAGCTTCAAAAGCGTCTCCTGTGAATTTACGTGCATCTTCCGGACAAATGGATATGCAGGCAGTACATCTGGAGCATAAATCCAAATCTGTTTCTATTGGGTCATCTTCAGGAATTGCTTTTTCAGGACAGATTGAAACGCAATCATAACAGAATGCACATAAGGATTCGTCACAACTTATGACAAAAGGTAATTGATTGTAATCGGTATATGGTCTGTTTCCAGGAATTTCAGATGCTAAACCTTCACAAGATTCTAATTTTTCAATACATTTTTGGCTGAATTCATCAATTTTAGCAATGTCTGAATCATCAGGCCTTCCAACTGCAACGCCGTCAAATATTGAATGATGACTGACTGTTGATGCAGCTGCAATGACATTGAAGCTATTTTCTTTTAATAAATCCACCAATTCAAGCAGAGAATCAGTTACATGAGCATTTCCATAGTTGACAACAGCTATTGCAGGAGTATTCTTCCCTTTAATTTTTGATAATCTTTCGCGTGCGGTTTTTGGGATTCTTCCCGCAAAAACGGGCATAACAACAACAGCAACATCATCACTTTTTAGCTCTTTGCTGCTTTTGAAAATTAACAAATTACAATTTTCTTTTTCCTGGCTGAAATTACTGGCTATCTGGTCAGCTACTTTTTGTGAAGTCCCTGATGGACTGAAAAATATTTCTACAATTGACATACTTTCACCGATATTGTATTTGTCAGTATTAATATAAACATTTTCAACAATAGAAAGCATTTAATATTATTAAAATAATAAAAATTATTGGTGATACGATGGAATTAATGAAAGAGCTATCTTTAGCACCGGGAGTATCTGGTTCTGAAGAAGAAATAGCTAAAATTATTGCTCGTGAATTAAAAGATGTAGCTGATAAAATTGAAACTGACAGTATGGGGAACCTCATTGCTACTAAAAAGGGAGATAAAAAAGCACCTAAAGTAATGTTGGCCGCCCATATGGACGAAATTGGTTTAATGGTAAGATACATTGATGATAATGGTTTTATTAAATTTTCAAATATTGGCGGAATAAACGACCAAATGTTGATGAACCAAACTGTAACCATTCATTCTTCCCTAGGAGAACCTATTGTCGGGGTTATTGGTTCAAAACCACCACATGTGACAACTCCGGAAGAGAGAAAAAAAGTTGTAAAATATGATGACATGTTCATTGACATTGGAGCTAAAGACAAGGAAGAAGCGGAAAAAATGGTGAGAATTGGAGATAAAATGACTTTTAACTCACTATTTGTCGAATATCCAAATAATTTGATTATGGGTAAAGCTCTAGACAATCGTGTAGGCTGTTATGTAATGATGGAAGTTTTAAAAAGAGTCAACACTAGAGCTACTGTTTATGGAGTAGGTACAGTACAGGAAGAGGTTGGTCTAAAAGGAGCTAAAACTTCTTCATTCAAATTAAATCCGGATCTTGCAATTGCGCTTGACGTAACTTTATCTGGAGACCATCCTGGAATTAAACCGGAAGAGGCGCCTGTTGTGATGGGTAAAGGTCCGGCTATTATTTTAGCTGATGCAAGTGGAAGGGGTATTTTAACCCAGCAATCTGTTAAGGACATGCTTATTGCAGCCGGTGATGAAAATGAAATTCCATATCAATTAGAAGTAAGTGATGGTGGAACAACCGATGGAACCGCTATTCACTTAACTCGTGAAGGAATTCCAACTGGCGTTCTATCAGTTCCTACTCGTTATATACATACTCCTGTAAGTGTATGCAGTATGGATGATGTTGAAGCAACCATCCAATTAATTACTGAAGCTATAAATAACTTATAGCTTTCTTATTTTTTCTTTTTTTATTTAAATCGGTCATCTGATTTTTGTGATTTAGCTTTTTGGTGTTTAGTTTCAAACCATCCGATTCTTAGCTCATCAATTGTGTCTTCGTATAGTTGGGGCACATACGGTTTGATATCAAGTAATGGTGTTCCGTCTAATATATCGACGTTTTCTATGAAGACAGTTTTTCCTTCAACTTTATTTACTTTAACAACACTCATTCCTATTCGGTTTGGTCTTTTAGGTGATCTTGTTGCAAATACTCCATGAGTATTGTTGTCCATAAAGGGTTTTACTTCAAGCATATATCCTTCTACCTTGTGAAGCAAATAGATTAAATGGATGTGTGAGAATCCGTCAAGGTCTTTTAGACCGTCAACATATTCATCTTTAATTTCTATTGTTCCTTTTATTCCTTTTGCCCCTGTAGGTTGAATGGGCATTCCTTCTATTTCTTTAAATTCTGTGTGGATTGTCCCAATTGATTCTAATTCGACTTTCATGATTATTGTTTTTTGATTTATTTTTTAATATAATTTTCTAGATTTTTAATGACAATTCGATGTTATTTTATGAATTTCGATAAAATTTAATTTTATTGATTTAAAATATTTATTACTTTATATAAAATATTTTAAATTTATATTTTTTGATATAACAAGTTTTTTAATCATATAATAATAAATAAACTACAATAAATATTGTTTTTAAAATCCATTTTATAAAAATTAATTCGATATGAACTATTTAAGGTAATCGTTTTCAAAATCCTTATTTTCATAAAAAAACGAAACATTTATATACAATTCGATACAATTTATTATTGTAAAACACAAGGTGATATGAAAATGAAACTTAGTGCAAGAAATCAATTAAACGGTAAAATTACAAATGTCGAACTCGGAGCTGTTATGGCAAACATCAAAATCGAAATTACTGAACCTAATGTTATCACTGCAGTTATCACTAAAGAGTCTGCTGAAAAATTAGGTTTAGCTGAAGGCGATGACGTAACTGCAATCATCAAATCCACCGAATTTATTCTAGGTAAATAGATATAATTATTATTTAAGGAGGATATTACCATGAAACTTAGTGCAAGAAATCAATTAAACGGTAAAATTACAAAT
>NZ_JAFYHP010000020.1 GCF_017539065.1 Methanobrevibacter sp. | reverse complement strand
GTCACATTAATACCATAAGCAACATCACTAGCGGCCAACTCAAACTCAACAGACTTAAGCTCGCCAGCAACAAGACTAACAGGAACAGACTTACCACCAACACTTACAACATAATCCCCACTAACACTAGCAACAACATTAACAACAACCTTATCAGGATAAGTAACATCAGAGCTAGACACATTAATAATAGGAACTGCCTTAGACACTTTAACACTAACAGTATCATTGTAAGTGGCAGTATAATTCTCATTACCCTCATAAGTCACATTAATGCCATAACCTGTCTCATTAGCAGCGAGATTAGAAACAGTAATATCTTTAGTTTCACCAGCCACAAGATTAACTGGAATTTCCTTATCGCCGATTTTCAAAACAAAAGAACCGTTGACATCGGATTTAACGTTAACCACAATATCATTAGGGTAAGTTACATCACTAGCAAATACCTCAATATTTGGAGTGGCTTTATTAATTGTTACGTTTACATTGGCGTTTGATCCAATGTAATTGTCTGTACCTGTGAATGTTATTTGGGCTGTGTAATTGTTTGCGGATAAACCTCTAATAGGTATCTTAATTGTACCGTTCAAGTCAGTTGTGTAGTTTTCAACACCATTCAAACTAACAGTTAGGTTAACACCCCTTACCGCATTTCCGTTGCCGTCTTTTAAAGTGGCAACAAGATAATCTTCACTATTGTAAACCGTGGTGATAGGTTGGCAAATGATATTAGTTGTTACTACTGTTATTGTTATTGTTCTGTTTACCGGAGCGCATCCTTCAAATTCTGTCTTATAAACAGCATTGTATGAACCCACCGGCAAATCAACAACCCATCCATCACCACTTAAACAGTGATATGTGCCGAATAAAGTATTGTTTTTATAAACTTCTATTGTGATGTTGGCATCGCTGACTGTTTCGCCGATGCTTGTTTTTAATTCGAATGTTAACTTTTCACCTGAATTATATGTTGATGTGAAATCATTAACGTTTAGTGTAGGTGAAAGGATATCTGTATTGTATGTTGTATCTGAACTTGTTTTGAAAATACAGGTGTCGGCAGTGCATTTACAATGATAACACATAATAGCTCCACCATTCTCACCAGCGGAATTATTCTCAAAACTACATCCAGAAACACCACTTTCTTCACTGTAAACCCAGTAGATGGCACCACCATTACTGTCAGCAGAATTATTCACAAAATCACAATCAAAAACACTGCCGTAACTGCCTCCCCATGCGATAGCCGCACCATCATCGCCAGCTAAATTATTCGCAAAACTACAACCAGAAACAGTGCCTTCCACACCATCTTCATAGGCAATGGCACCACCATCAGCACCGGCGAAGTTATGTGTAAAACTACATCCGGAAAAATTGCCATTATCACCTAACCATGAGATGGCACCGCCATCAATATCAGCTGAATTATTCACAAAACTACAGCCAGAAACGCTTCCATAATCACTATAAATCAAGAAGATGGCACCACCATTACTGTCAGCAGAATTATTCTCAAAACTACAGTCGGAAAAACTTCCATTATCACCCCACCAGGCGATAGCACCTCCTTCATCGCCAGCGGAATTATGCACAAAAGTACAACCAGAAACACTACTCCACACACTACCTTCACAGGCGATGGCTCCTCCATCAACACCTGCGGAATTATTCACGAAACTACAACCGGAAATATTGGCATGATCACTATAAAACAAGTATATGGCACCACAATCACCATCAGCAGAATTATTCACAAAATTACAATCGGAAACACGGCATCCACTACTGCTATTCCAGTAAATGGCACTACCGTTGCCTGCGGTGTGGGCATTTGTAAATGTTATGTTTTTAACTGTCACATTTTCTGCCTGAACCAGGAAAATTCTTGCTTGATTTTGGGCATCGATCATATGTCCTTGTCCATCAATAATAATGTTGGATTTGGAAATGACTATTCCATCGGCATATCCTATTCCTTCATACCTGTAATCGTTTTCCAGTTTTACTGTGGAACCTTCGGCTGTGTTGTTGATTTTATTGAATAATGCCTCAAATGTCCCATCATCTTCTGTGCCTATTATCTCCTCATTATCCGTTTGTGTCAGCGGAGTGTCCTCAGGACTTGTCTTCAGGTTATCAGTTTCCATATCGCTGCTTACGGATAATTCCATTTCTCCTATATCTTCACTAGCCATCGCTGTATCATTTACCTCGCTTGCACTTACGCTTGCTATCGCAAAGAGGAAAATGATTAGACAAATGATTGGTAAACTCTTTTTGAATTTCATTTAGTATTCATCCCCAGTTAATATTAACTGTATATACTATATTTGAATCTGTATATATTAGTTTTGATAATAGGTAAAAAGAGTGAATATTTTATAGAATATAAAAAAAGAGATTGAGTAACTGGCTCGAAGCCAAGTTACTTCATTTTGATTTTAACTTTTTTAATTGCTTTGGCGTAGTATTTGTTTCCATAGAACTTAACAGTTGCCAGGTATTTGCCTTTTTTGTTTCTTTGTACTTTAAAGGTTGCTTTTCCTTTTTTGTTTGTTTTTGCTATGTTTTTCTTCTTGTTCTTTTTGGATTTTGCTGTTTTCTTTTTGGCGTTTTTCTTTATTTTTTTGACAATGAGTCTTACTTTTGCCTTTTTGATTGGTTTTCCCTTGTTGTCCTTTAGTGTTATTTTGAACTTTTTGGTTTTTGCTTTTGCTTTGTAGGTTTTCTTTTTGGCAATTATTTTTGGTTTGGCCTTTTTGACAGTCACTTTGACATCAGCAGATGACTTGGCGTAATTGGAGTTTCCTTCAAATGTAACTTTTGCAGTATAGGTTTTAGGAACCAATTTAGCCACATTAATTTTAATTTGACCGTTCTTGTCGGTAGTGTATGTTTTGGTGCCTTTCAAGTTAACAGATACTTTAACACCACTCAAGGGCTTGCCTTGACTGTCATTTAAAGTAATCACCAAGTTTTTATTGACTTTATAGGTTGTTTTGACCTCTTTTGCTGTAAGTTGTGTTTTAAGTTTATTGACGGTTATTGTGGCATTTTTAGTTACATTATTATGATTTGAATCTGTGATTGTTGTAACCCTCAATATATAAGTGCCTACATTCAAACCTGAAACGGTGATTGTATCATTTTCAACAGTGACAATAGCATTTGGGTGATTAATAACTTCGGCAACAACCCCCAAGGCATTAGTGGAAACCACTGTAGTTGAACCATTAGCATTATAATCAAACGTTATGTCGCCGATTGTTAATGTTGAATTTGCCTTGATGATGTCCAGTTCAATTGACTGGCCAGCAACACCCAATGCTGCAGTTACCCTGCCGATTCCTGTATTGGTTGCAGTGAATTTTATGGATTCCCCCAATAGGGCAACTTCCTTATCAAGAGTGCCGTTTATTGCAGCAATTGTCAAATTGACAGGTTTTAAAAGGGAGTTATCATATGAGAATGCTGAAATATTGGTTTTGTTGTAAGCGTATAACTTAAAGACTATGCTGGATGAACCTGAAACTGGAATGCAAACAGGATCGGCTGTGGCATTTAGGAATAGCCAGACATTGGAAGTTGAAGATGGAACCCCACTATCATAATCTTCAGCAGTATTTCCAAACCAGTTGTAATCGGTTGTCAGGTCCTCATTGTAAGCGAAAGTGATTGCATCAATTATGAATATGTTGTTTAAAAAGATGTTGTCTGTGATTTCAATCTGGCCGTGTGAGTCGCTATCCGTTCCGACCACTCCATCGCCTGCAATATTATCCATGAAAAGGCAGCTGATAACGCTTCCGTTTCCAAATGACAGTTGGATGGCGGAAAATGAGTCAACGGCTGTGTTGTTGATGAATGTGCAGCGGTGGACAATGCTGTTTCCCCCCCAGAAATAGACAGCTCCGCCAAACTTGGCGGTGTTGTTCAAGAAGGTGCAGTCGAAAAGGGAACCTCCCTCCTTGAAATATATGGCCCCTCCAAAATTGCTGGAGGATTTGGCGTTTTTGAATGTGATATTTTTGAATGTGACTTTTTCGCTTTCGACTGTGAAGATTTTAGCATTTCCTTTTGCATCTATTACTACACCATTACCATTGATTGTAACTGGTCTATCTACCACAATACCGTCTGTAAAAGCAGAATCAACAGTTGAATTAAAAGTATAACTCTTATCTAAAGTAATAGTATCATCTGGATTGCCGTTTATTGTTTTGTTCAAGTCCCAGAATGTTGTTCCATCAGTGATTATCAGTGTTTCTTTTGCGGTTGCATTAGCAAAGGTATCATTACCAAGATATTTTATAACAAGCGTGTGATTTCCAAATTCCAATTTTTCAGTTATTGTTATAACCGAATTATCAAAACTAAATTGAATATCATTGCCATTTTCAAGCACTTTTAAGTCATTTGCTGCGATATTTAATATCACACCATTATTAGCTACAGTAATAGGGATGCATACAGTTTCATCATAACAGAATATGGCATTTTCAGCTGTGATATCAGTGGCAAATTTTAATGCAACTATTTTAGATGAAACCGGTCCGTCAGCATAACTAACATTCACATTTGCAGAAACGAATTTGAGGTCATCCAATAAGAACCTAACTGTATTGTTTTCAATATTGAATGCATCAATTAGTCTGGAATCCGTATTGCCGTTTTCATCAACATGTGTTAAATTTAAAGTTAATTTAGATGCATCAACTATATAATCCCTAACGCCATCTGAAACAACAAGTGGAATTTCTACAAACTCTCCATCAAATATAACAGTGGAAGGAGCATCTATTATCATATCTCCAAATATCGATAAAATTATGCTTGTATTTGAATTTTTGTATAAATCATTTCCCAAATAATTTATAATTAAACTATGGTTGCCAACGGATAATTTATCAGTGATGTTTATAATTGAATTGTTATAATTGAAATTAAGTGATTTATTATTTTCAGCGACTGTGATATTTCTCGCTTCAATGTCTATGTTTTGGCTTTCATTATCCTTAACGGCTACGGGTATTTCTATAGGGTCATCTTTACTTATTTCAACGTCTTGTGAGGTGACAGTCGTATTTATTTTTTGGTCTATTAAATTTCCTTCACCATTCCCATTATCCTCTGAAATGGCCGTATTGTCTACATCGCTTGCACTTACGCTTGCCATCACAAACAGACAAATGACCAGACAAATTATCAGTAAACTCTTTTTGAACTTCATCCAATATTCCTCCCCGGTTAATATAAACTGATATATATTTTATCTAGATAGGTATATATTATTTTTGAATCAACTGGAAACACTGAATATTTTTGCAAAAATTTAAAAAAAGAGATGAATAACTGGTTTTAACTTTTTTAAATTATTACAAGGTTTTTCATTTACATCATCATTTTTAACAAATTCATCAAATATTCCTAATTGATTGATGCCAGAATCATGCGCATTTTCAAGAAAATATTTATAATCATGCCTACAAACTATCAGTAACTGCTTATAACTAAAAAGAGGTGAAAATAATGGCTGAAAAAAATATGATAATCGCAATGGTTCTTTCAGTCTTGCTTTCAGGACTGGGCCTTATCTATGTTGGAGACATTGCAAAAGGAGCAATATTGGTTGCCATTGGAATAATATTCAACATATTATATTATCTGGTGCATCCAATATTGGGGATGGTTGCTTTCATCGCATGGATTTATGGACTGTATGCAACCTACAAAGAAGTCAAAGCCGTCAACGGCGAATAAATTTAGAGTGTTTAATTAGTTAAACACTTATTACTCTTTTTTAAGTATTGCTGTAAAAAACATTGAATACTTATTTAACTATAACAACCAAAAATATATTTGAGGTTAAAAAAATGGAAAGCTATGACATTATCATCATTGGAGCCGGACCAGGCGGTTTAACAGCAGGCATCTATGCAGGTCGCCAAGGAACAAAAAATCTAATCATAGACCGGGACCTTGCAGGAGGAATCGGCCGCGAAGTGCCTGCAATGGAAAATTATCCTGGTTTTGAAAGTATTTCAGGCCTTGAACTGATTGAAAAAATCAAAGCACAGGCAATAAAAAACTGTGAACTTCATGAAATGGAAGAAGTGACCGAAATCATAAAAACAGATGAGGAATACCGTTTTACCGTCAAAACAACAAAAGACAGTTATAAATCAAAAAGCATTATTTTGGCAACCGGAAGTTCACACAGGCCACTCAACGCAAAAGGTGAAGAAGACTTTAAAGGAAAAGGAGTGAGCTACTGCGCAACCTGTGACGGATTCTTCTTTGCCGGACGAGACATCATCATAGTGGGCGGTGGAAACAGCGCCCTTCAGGAAGCGCTATATCTAAAAAACCTTGGAGCGAATGTCACTGTAGTTCACAGAAGAGAGGAATTCAAAGCACAAAAACACCTGCAAAATCAAATCAAACAGGCTGAAATCCCAACAATCCTCAATGCAACCGTTGAAGAGATCAAAGGTGAAATGTTAGTGGAATCAGTTATTTTAAAAGATACACAGACTGGAGAACTGAGCGAAATTCCGGTTAACGGAGTCTTTATCAGTGTCGGATATATTCCCCACACCGAACTTGCAGAACAGCTGAACGTAAACCTGGATGAGTCAGGACACATAATCATAGATAAACATCAAAAAACAAATGTGGAATATGTTTATGCAGTTGGTGATGTTTGTATTGGCTTAAAACAGTGGGTTGTGGCTTGTGGAGAAGGTGCCGTTGCAGCAACTTCCGCCTTTGAAGATTTACAAAATCAGTAGCGTTCTTTCAAGTACATATAAATAAAGAATGCTATCACTAACACTACAATAACAGGCAATAACCACATGAATATTTTAAGCAATAATACCGCTGCAAATATGGCGATTATAATAAATATTAAATCTTGAATTTCCATGTAACAATAATTTATAAAATGTAATATATAAAGTTAAGTGAATCATATGAAAAAATTAAAAAGAAATGTAATAATCCTAATTATAAGCCTGTTAATACTGGTCGGAATCGGCCTTTATTTGAATTCAATTACTGAAACCGCTGAATTTGAAGAATTCACCGTTGAGGTTCCATTCGGCAGTTCATTTTATACCATGACCCCCGAAGATAAAACTATTAAGGAAAAGTACCGATGCACCAATGAAGATCTGACAATAACCTCATTTGACAAGGGATACATTGAAGACACATATTATAATAACACTGGAGAACATTTTGACTATGCAAAGGGACTGATGGCCAATCTCACTGCAGACAATGACAATACAAGCACCATAAGCAAAAACTTGACACGGATTATTCAAACATCCGATGGAGATACCGACGTTGCCTGCATATACCATGATGACAATCACGTCATCATCATTGAAGGAGGGGATGTGGAACTCATAACCAACATCGCCGAATCAATAAAAATAATATAACTATAATATATGTATATACAATAAACTATAATAAATAAAAAAGCTAGAAATAATATTATTATATTTTCATGGAGTATAATATGACAATCATAGTAATTAATAACAAAGGACAATACAACCACAGAATCGCTAGAAGCCTTCAATACCTTCAAATTCCCTCTGAACTCGTTTCAAATGAGATGAGTATTGAAGAAATCGAAGCGAAAAATCCTATTGGTCTGATTTTAGGTGGAGGACCTTCCCTTGAAGGTGCAGGTTTAAGTGAGGAATACATCAAACACTTTGACATTCCGATTTTGGGAATCTGCCTTGGACATCAATTAATTGCTAAGGTTTATGGAGGGCAAGTCAGCACATCTGACACTGAAAGTTATGCTCAAGTGAAAATTAATATAAATGAAGATAAAGGATTATTTAAAGGTTTAGCTCCTGAAATGGACGTTTGGTCTTCACATAAGGATGAAGTGAAAACCATCCCTGATGACTTTGAAATCCTAGCCAGTTCCACTTTATGTGATGTCGAATCATTCAAACATAAAGACAAGGACGTATATGGAATTCAATTCCACCCAGAAGTGCATCACACTCCAAAAGGGGAAATAATATTTAAGAACTTTTATGAAATATGTCAAAAATAGGTGAGTAAAATGATCGATAATGCTGACGATTTAAGAGATAAAGCAAACGAATACAAAAATGGATTAAAAAGACAATACGTCAACATTCCAATTGGTGACGAAGAATACGGATTTAGAATTTCCGGTATTGGCGCCAAATCCGTCAAATTAGAAAAATTTGTCAAATTTGATGAAATCTTCGAAGCAATTGAATCAGGTAACGACAATGGTTTGGAAGCTATGATCAAACAAATCATCGAAGACTACGAAGAAGATGACGAGGAATAAAATGTTAAGTCCAAAAGAATTTATTGAAGATGCAGTTCAAAAAGTTAAAGAACAAATTGGAGATGAAAAAGCAATTATCGCATTATCCGGAGGAGTAGACAGTTCTGTATG
This sequence comes from Methanobrevibacter sp., assembly GCF_017539065.1. GTDB lineage: Archaea > Methanobacteriota > Methanobacteria > Methanobacteriales > Methanobacteriaceae > Methanocatella. The sequence continues at coordinate 5,373 of NZ_JAFYHP010000020.1, read as the reverse complement.
TTCTGTTCTTGTTCAGCAAGCTATTGGCGATAATTTAACTGCAATTTTTGTTGATCATGGTCTTTTAAGAGAAGGAGAAGTTGAACAGGTGACCAATACTTTTAAAGACAGGTTAAATTTCAAATTTGTTGATGCTTCTGATGAATTTATGGACGCACTGGCAGGTGTTGATGACCCTGAAGAAAAAAGAAAAATTATCGGAAAAGTATTCATTGAAGTATTTGAAAGAGAAGCAATTAAATACGACGCAAAATACTTAGTTCAAGGAACTATTGCTCCTGATTGGATTGAAACCAAAGGTGAAATTAAATCTCACCACAACTTAGCTCTTCCAAGCGGAATGGTTTTAGAATTATGTGAACCAATTCGTGACTTATACAAAGACGAAGTAAGAGAAATTGGTGATGAATTAGGCTTGCCGGCGACTACCGTTTACAGACAACCCTTCCCAGGACCAGGTCTTGGAGTACGTGTTGTTGGAGCGCTTACAAGAGAAAACGTTGAAGTTTGCAGAAAAGCAAATAAAATCGTTTGTGATGAAATTGAAGCTGCAGGAATCGACAAAGATGTATGGCAATATTTCGCTGTTCTAACTGATACTAAAGTTACAGGAGTTAAAGGAGATCAAAGAGACTTCGGATATCTTGTTATAGTTAGAGTAGTCAATTCAATTGATGCAATGACTGCATCTGTTGCTGAACTTCCTTGGGATGTTGTTCAAACTATCTCAAAAAGAATTACTTCCGAAATTTCCGAAGTTACACATGTCGCTTTATCAATTAGTGATAAACCACCTGCAACCATCGAATTCTGTTAAATACTATTTTAATTAATAGTATTTTCTTTTACTTTTTTTAGAATATTATGAAAACCACAAAAAATGCATATTTAGCCAAATTAACAGAACAAATCCAGATGAAATCCGTTAATATTGGAAAGAATCTTGAAGGAACAACCCCACCATCAGTTTTTATTGGAAGATGGTCTTATCCTAAAGTTTATGCAGGGCCGATGATGAGTTCTCAAATGGGAGATACTCATATTATGGACTCCCCTGAAGACTGGATTGGTCAAAACAAAACCCAAGAGGATATTATTAAATATAGGATGGGATTAGTGAGAGGCAAACAATTAATAAAAATTGATGATTTGGAGAATCCTTTTGTTGAGAAACTTCAGGATATTTCGCTGGCATCTAAATCAATTGATAGTGAAGCTACATTTGGTAGGCGCCCTACTGGGTATACATTAACAGAAGACAGCACTCCTCATGGTCCAAGCGCCGTTATTGAGAAATTTGACATTGATGCGGTTAAATGGGATAGGCAACTTGAAAAAACATTTTATGATACTGATTTAAAAGCAACAGAAGCCGTTTTGAATCTGCATAATAAAGACGTTCCATTTACTGCGATGCAAAAAGCATTTTCTGTTGGTGCAATTGGAACAAAAAACAGAAGACGGCTTGTTCCAACACGATGGTCAATTACTGCCTGTGATTCAACACTGGCCGACGAATTCTTAAAAGAAGTTAGAAAATTTGACATTCTTGATACCTACAGGGTATTCGAATTTGGAGCACTCAATAATTATTACGTGATTATTTTAACTCCGACTGAATGGCAATACGAATGGTATGAAGCATTTATTAAATTAATACATAATGAAGAATTATTGTTTTCAGATTATGAAACAAATTCCGGTAAAAAAGAGTATTCCAGAGTGGGAGGATGCTATTACACAGCAAAAATGGTAGTACTTGATTACCTTTCAAATATTAAAAAACAATCCGGAGTGCTGATTTTAAGAGAAGCATATGGAGATTATATCCCATTAGGCGTTTTTAATGTGAGAGAAAATATCAAAGAAGCGATGATGAAACCTTATCTTGAATTTGAAACTTTACAAGATTGTTTGAAATATGCCGGAACCAAACTCCAATTGCCTATTAACAGATATGTAAAGAATGGAACCTTATTAAATGAAATGCTTCACACAAAACAAACCACCCTAGATATGTACTTTAAAAGTGAGAATAATGTTTAAATTTAAGACCCCTTCAAATGAAACCTTAAAAATAATGTCTGAAGTTGCAAAAGGCAACTCCGAAAAAGATTATGAAGAAAGTTGTATCAGCAAAATTAAAGATTTGACCGCCAAAGAACATGTTAAAATAACTTCAAGCGGGAACAATAGTATTTTTATTGCACTTTCAGCTGTTGAAGGAGACATCATAATTCCAGATCAAGGCGGATGGCATGGCTTTAAACAAATTGCCCGATTCTTAAATAAAAACATGATTACCTTGAAAACAGATTTAGGATTAATCAATGTAGACTATTTGGATGATTTGGAAATCCCCGAATCATCAGCACTGATATTTACAAGTTTTGCAGGTTATAGTGCCGAGCAAGATGTTAAATCAATTTGCAAATATTGTAAAGACAACAATATTCTAACAATTGAAGATGCATCAGCAGGAATTGGAGATAAGCAAAACAATTTAGGAAAAAATTCAGATATCATTCTCGCATCAACCGGTTCACCTAAAATAATTAATGTTGGAAGTGGAGGATTTATCTCAACTGATGATGAAGAAGTTTTCAAAAAAACTACCCTTCCTCAAAAATTGAGTAAAACATCACAAATAGTATGCAGTGGTATAGATAACGAACTCAATCAAGTTAAGAATAACCTTGAAGTATCATTAAATGCAACAAACTATGTAAAAAAACACATACCCTCTGCACTTCATGCAAGTAAACGGGGCCTCAATGTAATTATTCCCAATGAAAATGCGAAGTCAATATGTTGGGATTTAAAAAATTCATTAATTACAGATGAAAGTGGATTTATCACCACTTGCCCAAACTATAATCGAGTGAAACAAAAGGCAATTTGTGTAGAAATAAAAAATTTGGATTATGCGTGTCTTGAAAAGGAACATTTGGATAAAATAATTGATGAGGTTACATGTCGACTGTAAGTTTTGTGATCCTATCAATGATTATCTCTTCGATGGACATGTTTTGAAGTTCAAGGTCATTAATTCCATATATTTCAACCAGTTTATCATTATCCGGAACAAAAACATCATCATCCCTTGTGAAAATAGAGGTTAACTCCTGGGAGTAATCTTTTGAGTTTATTAAAATTGCGCATAAATTCATGTCACCCTCTTTTAAACCTAAAATTTTAAAGGCTTTTGAAATTTGGCGTTGAGCAGAACATCTTAAAGCAATTTCGACACTGAGGTCTTTAGCTAAATTTTCACCACGCTCAAATGCAAGGCATGCCTGATTAACACCATGGATTATATGATTTTTTGAAACGATTGAATCGGCATTTAGAAGTTGGATAATTTCCCCTTCATCTTTAATAGAGTTGATCTTGTCAAGCGTATCTCCAACAGAATCAATGGTTGCTCGAAAGCCCAAAATTTGAATATTATTCATGTGCATGTTAATCCCTTAATAACCTATTTACGCCTGCAATATATGCTTTTACACTGGCATTAATAATATCCGGTTCAGTACCCCGAGCTGAAACAACCTTATCTGCTTGCTGTAATTTAATAATTACATCAATGAAAGCATCGGTACCTCCGGTAATTGCATCTACGTGATATTCAATTAAATCAATGTCTTTAAATATGTCTAAAGATTTTAATGCGTTGATTGCTGCGTCAACAGGACCCACTCCAACACCTGCATTTAGAATTTCCTCATTATCAATTGTAATTTTAACAGATGCCGTTGGCATTACCTTATTTCCTGAAACAATTGTCACTTCATCAAGTTTAATTCTATCTTCATGATTAATTTGCAGGACATTGTCCGCAATTGCTTGCAAATCAACATCAGTGACTGTCTTTCCTTTATCGGCCAAATCTTTTATATCATTGCAAATTTGATTTAACTGATCTTTATTGACATTTAATCCCAATTCCTTCAATCTTGAATCAAGTCCATGAGTCCCCATATGTTTACCTAAAATAAACTTACGTTTACGCCCAACAAGTTCTGGAGTGATAGGTTCATAAGTAGCAGAATTTTTAATGATGCCATCAGAATGAATTCCTGATTCATGAGCAAAAGCATTTTCACCAACGATTGCCTTATTAGGTTGGATATATACCCCAGTAGTTCTTGCAACTAACTTAGAAATGTCATAAATTTCACTGATTTTAATGTTGGTTGAAAATTCAGGAAGCAATCTGTCAATACTAACGATACACTCTTCAAAAGAAGTGTTTCCAGCTCTTTCTCCAATACCGTTAATAGTAGTATGAATTACACTAGCCCCAGCTTTTATTGCAGATAACGTATTTGCAACCGCAAGTCCAAAATCATTATGGCAATGACAAGAAATTGGACAAGGCAGATCATTTAACCGGGAATACAATTCAAATGAAGAATCAGGAGTTAATATTCCCACTGTATCACAAACACAAAGCCTATCGACATCATGGTCAATTGCATTTGTAAAAACACTTTTTAAAAAATCAAAATCACTTCTGGAAGCATCCTCGGCTGATAATTCGACGATCAATCCATGGTCTTTGCAGTAATCGATTGCATCATTGGATAAGTCTATAAGCTTGTCACGTGTGGTATTCAGTTTGTCTGAAATATGCAAATCGGAAGTTGGGACTACAAGATTGACTGCATCAACATCACAGTCAATACAATAATCAATATCAATAGTTAATGGTCTTGAAAAACTTAAAATTTCCGCATTAAATCCTTGTTTAGTAATCTCTTTAATAGATTCTCTTTCACCTTCAGAAGTAATTGCTGAACCTGCTTCAATAAAATCAACACCAATTTCATCAAGCTTTGTTGCTATTCTTAATTTTTCTAAAGGAGTTAATGAAACACCTGGAGTTTGTTCTCCATCTCGCAATGTTGTATCTAATACTTTAATATTCATAAAAATCACTGAAAAAATTCAATACGGGTATTAAGCTATCAAAAAAAAACTGTCAAAAAAAGTATAATAATTGTAATAGAAAAGCTTGCAGCGAAATGAAATTCCCATAGAAAACCATAGTACACAAACAAAACACAAAAGGACTTCACTACTGGGATCGAAACGAGACCAGGTATAACCCCCATGCTATGACCGCAATACTTATCTATTACACATGAGTATGAAAAATAAATTATAATAAAGTGCAACTTTCACCCTTACTGTTAACACCTAACCAAATTGTTATCAAATTATGTATCACTTGAAATAAGTCAATACATAAGTTTACTAACAATTAAAATAATGCAAGCGAACAATTGGAAGCAGCGGACTCAACAACTCGGAAAAAAAACCTCGAAGCTTACATCCCTACCCCATCAAACAAGTCTTCTACTCGCGTCC
>NZ_JAFYHP010000019.1 GCF_017539065.1 Methanobrevibacter sp. | reverse complement strand
CTTCTTCTTCCTCTTCTTCTTCAACTTTCTCACCGAGTAACTCTGCAAGAGCTCTTTTAGTAACTTTTGCAAGTACTTCTTGGTATTCAGGAACTCCAGTTTCACCAAGTTTTGCAGCTTCTTCGATAATTACAGGAACGTATTCTTCGAATACTTTAGAACGTTGTTCTTTTTCTTTAGCCGCCCTTTTAGCTCTTATGTGTTTTTGTAATTTACGAGCTAATTTCATGGTTGATTGTCTGATTTCGTGAACGATTTCAGGTTCTGGAGATACACTTTGTTTACCAGTTGAAAGATATGGTACTTGAGTTGAAATAATATTTACAAATAAAGTCAATGGAGTGTTGTCCATGTCTTTCAATCCATAACGTTTCCAATCGATACTTTTTAGCGCTTCTGTAATAGCACAGCTTCCTGCATCAAATGTTAATGGAACTCTGTTTGCAAATCTCATAATTTCTGATTTTCTCTGTTCGTTAACAACTCTTCCAGCATTTCCTCCATAAGCAAGACCTGCTTCGATAATGAATGAAACCCCTCCTGCATAGGTAACAGGCTTTCTTGTAATGGTTGTTACAAATTCAGGTTGAAGGATTTGTTTCATACCTTTTTCGATTTGTTCAGATCCGATTGGTATAAGTCCGTCGGTTGGCGGAGCCATGAATTTCATTTTCTTAAAGCAGTGAACAATTGCTTCTGCTTCTTGGAAGGTCATAGCTTTAGGACGCTTGTTCATGTCAATTCCAGTAATCTGAGAGATTTCATCAACCCTTTTATTAGACATCCTTGACAATGAAGAAGTCAACATACTTTTGTATCTTCTGCTGTCGGTATTTTGTGCCATTGTCATTAAATCGTCAGCACTTACACCTTTAGGGTGAGGCAATACTTCTTTTGGTTGTACTGGCACTACATCAGCTGCTCTTTTAAAGATGTATTTATGTCCGGACGGGTCTCTGAAGGTGATTTTTGCATGTGGGTTTCCAATCATGGTTCTTCTGATGTATTCAAAAGCACCTTGTTCTGCAAGGGAGTAGGATACTTCTTTAAATTGTAATTCAATACATACTCCTGTACTTTCAGCAGGGTAGTCTTCCCTTTCCATTAAAATTCCGCGGTTGTTTTTAACATCCATCTGGAATTTCATTTTAACTCCCTTGATTTCACCGCCTTCTTTGTAGCATGAAATTACGCGTGCAGGTTTACCGGTAGTCATTTGGGATAAGAGTACACAACCACTACAACCTAAACCTTGTTGTCCTCTGGATTGGATGTTTCTGAATTTTGATCCTGCAAACATCATACAATATACTTGCATAACATAGTCTTCAGGAATTCCAGGCCCATTATCTTTATGCCTTAAAATATAATGTTCCTTGTCAACACGTTTTAATTCGATGTCGATATCCGGCAATATTCCAGCTTCTTCACATGCATCAAAACTGTTTGTAATCAATTCGTGAAATACAATAGTTAAAGAACGGATTTTACCAGTGAATCCCAACATCTGTTTGTTTTTTCTAAAGAACTCAGATGGGGTTAACCTTTGAAAGTCTTCTTCCCAATCTAATCCTAATTGTTGTTGATCCAAAATTTTTTCCTCCTTGTAAATTTCATATGTTTAAATTATTATAATTTCTATATTTAAATAAATTGAGAGAGAGCATTTGAAAAGTAATATTTTCATCCTACCCTATCTAACTTATCAAAATATGTGGTAAAATAATAAGTTAAAAATATGTAGAAAATATAGTATTTGCACTACACTATCTATATAAGTTGGTCAAAGTATATAAAAGTTTTCAAGTATTAATAAAATTTTTATAGCAAAGTGCCATAATTATTACTTTTATCTTGTAATTTTTCTTTGATATGTAAAAATTGAGTTAGTTCTCTAAATTACTAATTTTCATTAAAATACAAAAAAAGGGTTAGGAGTAATTTAACTCCTAGTAATCTTTTTCATCAAAGTCAATGCCATCTTTGAATTCGATTTTATCGTCTTCAATTCCGACAAGGTCTTTGAATTCTTTCATTTTCAAGGAATCTTTCTTATGTTCTAAAAATCCATAAACTGATTTATGTCTTGATCCGTTCAAAATCATTTCAATAGCTTCCTTTGCAATCATAATGTTGTCCATTTCTCCAATTAATGAAACAGTTTTTCCATAAACTGCCATGTCAACTTCCGCCATTTCCATGATTATTTCACGAGTCTTACCATCTTTTCCAATGATTCTGCCTTTATGTCTTGCAAGAGCCTTTTTGGATTTGCCGATATATAACGGCAGACTGATTACTTCTAAATAAACATCATCACTAATAAGTTTCATTGCTACTTCCGGATTAAATCCACGAGCTATTGCTTTAACGATATGATTTGCGTTCCATACTCCTAATGGATCTTCCATGTCATCGCTTGGTGTGATATAAACTGTGCCTTCGTCACTATCAATATCTAGGATGGTTCCAGTTATTTTTTCAATGGATTTTTTAACATTACCATTGCTTCCAATCAATGCCCCTACTCTATTTTGAGGTATTTTTAGATAATCTGTTTCTGGCATAAATATCACCTTTTCTTAATTATACTTTATAATAATTATTTAATTTCGAATGTTTAAATGTTTTGCTTAAAATAGGTATTTCTTTATAAGGAAATATTTATTTGAAAAGAAATTGATAATATTATTTAAAAAAGAATTAAATTGGCTGGGAAGATAAAATGAAATTAAATTCGGAATCATTCGTAGTGTTTGTAGCATTCATAACATCATTTTTTGCAGTATTTTTATCCGTGGGCATAGTTTTGGGAGTTCCAGCTATCGCTTCAGAATTTGGAATGAACAATGTTATTCAGAATTGGATTACAACATTGACTGCACTTGTAATTGCGGTATTTACACTTCCTGCAGGTCAGCTTTCAGGAAAATACGGAGTTAAAAAATCGTTAATATTCGGGGTTTCACTATTCTTGGGAGCGTCAATTGGCGCATGCCTGTCATTTTCAACAGAATCATTTTTAATATTTAGAGTATTGCAAGGTATCGGAATCGCATTTTCAAACGTATCTGCAATTGCAATGGTTGTACAGGCAGTCAAACCGCAGAACAGGGGAAAGGCATTAGGTTTTACTGTAACCGGGATTTATTTAGCCGGGTCTCTATCGCCCGTATTCAGCGGATTTTTAGTGCACAACTTTGGATGGAGGGCAATGTTTTACTTTGTCATTCCATTTTTGATACTTTGTGTAATACTTATGATTTTAAAAATACCTGACGAGTGGATAACCTATGCTGACAGTAAAATCGATACGGTTGGTTATATTTTATATGGAATAGGTATTGTATTATTTATTTATGGATTTACTAATCTAATGAATGGCTTTGGAGCCATATCTATTATAATTGGATTGGTCTTATTAATCCTATTCGGTTATTTCGAGCTTAGAATTGAAAGTCCTGCATTTAATATGAATTTATTTAGAAATATGAAGTTCACATCATCTAATATTGCTGCATTATGCAGTTATCTTGCAATAGCTTCGATTACAACAATCTTAAATTATCACTTCCAGTATGTTAGGGGTTGGGATGCTCAGATTTCAGGGATTATGTTAATGGTTACACCAATTATAATGGCAATAATGGCCCCAAACTCCGGAAAACTATCAGATAAAATACATCCTCAAAAACTAGCGGCTTTTGGAATGACTATTACAACAATGGCGCTTTTAATATTGATATTTTTGGATGCAAACACTCCACTTTATCTTATTGTCGTTGCCATGATACTTCAGGGTGTGGGTATGGGATTATTCACAACACCTAATACCAATGCAATTATGAGTTCCGTTCCTCCAAACGAAACTCCAAACGCTTCAGCGGCCCAATCAGCCATGAGGACAATAGGACAAACTATGAGTTTGGGTATTCTGACACTCGTATTTGCATGGATAATGGGCAGTTTGGAACTTTCATCCAAATATGCCGGCATGATAATGCAATCTTCACAATTAGTTTGCTTAATATGTACAATGATTTGTATAGTGGCGATTTTCGCTTCACTGATAGGTATACGCTCAAAGGATTCATTCAATATATGAATGTGAAAACTCAAATCAAATAAAAGGAGACTATGGTATGTCAAAAAAAGAAGAGTTGATAAGCAAAGGTTATAAGGCTTACGAGAATAATGAGATCATTGTTTTTTGGAAACCTGATTTGTGTGAGCATGCAGCAGAATGCATAAGGGGAAATAATCAGGTTTTTGATGTTAATAGGAGACCTTGGGTAGATGTATCTGCCGCATCAGCAGAAGAAATAAGTAAAATAATTGACAAGTGCCCATCAGGGGCCCTTAAATATGAAATCAAATGAGAGCAATGTAAAATCTAGGTTTCCATGGCCACTAGCTTTCGGTGAGGTTTTAATAGCAGATAAGATGTAAATATACAAGTTCACAGATTTCCTTTTTGTTATTAACCAATGCCCATATCTAAAATTTAGGATTAACATATTCCCGTAAAAAAGATGTTTTAATTACAGTTTCTCTAGCAACATTTTCAATTGATGAGGTTGTGTGGAAAATAGTTATTTTTTTAAAGCAATTTAAATAAAGATAATTTTAATCACTGAGATTTTTGAGGAATATCTGATGGATTTAAAAAATAACCTGCTTTTGACAGCATATACTATAATAATTGGGGTTATTGCAGGATTGATTATTTGGTGCTTTATAAGGGGCATGAACTTGGGAATTAATTTCTTATGGGATTATCTGCCTAGTTTAATAAACTTTAAATATTATACGATTGTTGTATGTTTAATGGGCGGGATTCTAATAGGTTTGTGGAAAACTAAATATGGGGATAGTCCTGAAGAATTGAATCAGGTAATCAAGACTGTTAAACAGGAGCACAGGTATTCATATAGTAATATTTTCCCCTCCATCGTTTCTTCGATATTGCCGTTGATATTTGGGGCCAGTGTCGGGCCTGAGGCAGGTTTGACAGGCATTATCGCAGGATTATACACTTGGATGGGAGATAAATTAAAAATATTTAATGAGGAACTTGAAGAATTGGCTCACATTGGTATTACGGCAACTTTGGGAACAATATTTGTTTCGCCAATGTTCGGTTTCGTAGAACCCCTCGAAAATGAAGAAAGTAAATTGCCGAAAACATCAAAAAACATATTGTATTTTGCGGCTATTTTAAGTTCTTTTGGAATATTTGTCTTTTTAAATCATTTAACCCATAACCAAGCAGGATTACATTCGATTGGTACGGCCACTTTATCTAATCTGAATTATTTGGGCATAATAATATTGATAGTCTTTGGAATACTGCTTTCATATGTCTATTTTGCCAGTCATAAATTGTCTAAAATCGTATTTGAAAGTCTGGATGGCAATTTCATCTTAAAAGGGATTGTTGGGGGCTTGATGATGGGCATAATTGGAACTTTACTTCCATTAACAATGTTTTCAGGTGAAAAACAGATATATCTTTTATTGGATGTCGGCGCCCAGTTAGGAATAATTGTCTTAATTCTAACAAGTATCTTAAAAATTGTCCTAACGAATATCTGTATTGAAACCGGTCTTAAAGGAGGACACTTCTTTCCATTGATATTTTCAGGCACTGCAATGGGATATGCATTAAGTATTCTTTTAAATATGGATCCTATAATTTCAATGTCTGTTGTTACAACATCTTTCATGGCAGGCATTTTAAAGAAGCCTATCGCAGTGGTATTGTTATTGATGATTATATTCCCTATGAATTTAATTCCATTGATGTTGGTGTCTGCAGTAGTTCCATGTCTTTTTAAAACGCCTGAATTTTTAGATGCATCCTGCGAGTATTAACGAACATCATCATCCAATTCAAGCCAGTAATGTCTAAAACTTAGGGTTTACGTATTCCCAAACTTCTTCAAAACTAGTTTCAACGCCAAGTTTGGTGTATTCACGAACAAGTGTGTTAATATCGCGTTCAAGTAATTCTTTTGAAATTGGATTGTCCAATACAACTGATTGTGAAACATCAATAATCACGGGCTCTTCATCTAAATTTAAGATATTGTAATTAGACAAGTCTCCGTGAACAAGTTTTGCGTCATTAACAAACATTTTTAACTGAACCAATAGTTTATTCCAAAATTCTTCCGGATTTTGCGGAGGTTGGTTTTTAACTGGTTGTGCAGGGTTTCCATCAGCATCACCAATAAATTCAATTAGCAGGACATTATTTGAACTTGTTATTGGTTCAGGAACATTAACCCCGGCTGAATGTAAGCGGGTTAAATTTTTAAACTCTTTTGTAACCCAAGAATAGATAATTTTTCTTTTATTTTTAGTTTTAACATTAAATCTTGGATCGCCTTTAAGATAATAATCCATTTTTTTAAAATCCGAAGTTGCTATTCTATATATTTTAACTGCAACAAATTTTTCATCATCGGTAATTCCTGTAAGCACATTTGCTTCCTTACCTGTGCTTATTGCTCCATTTAAAATATCAATATATCCTTGGTTGGCTAATTTATATAGTGTTTCCAATGTAATTTTATCAAAAATTTCATTTCCGGTTTTTCTTTCAGAATTATCTTTTCTTCGTTTTTCTGAATGAATTTTTTGATGTTTGGCATCAGCTTTAGCAACTTTTGGATCCATTAAAATCAAAAAAATAAGTAATTAGACTACATTTTTAAGTAGCCTTTTCTTTCAAGCCAGTTAGACTCGGTTTTTGTGTATCTCCAGATTACATCTGCTTTTTCATCAGATTGGAAATCCCATGGTTTAACAAGGATTACGTCTCCTTCACGAATCCAAATACGTTTTTTCATTTTTCCAGGGATTCTAGTCATTCTAATATTACCGTCAGCACATCGGACTTTTAATTTCCCATGTCCCATAATTTGTTCAACTATACCAGGAATCTCTCCTTTTTTAGGAGTCCTTACTCTTCTATATTCTTGTTGTTGATTGTTATTAGGCTTAGACAAATACTCTCCTCCAAAATCATATTATAATTTCATCGATAAGATTAAATTATTTATATTTATATTAATATATTATATATTAATTTATTGGATTTTGATATTTTGTGATAATATGGGAACCGAATTTTTAAAAATTAAAGAATGTGATGAAGCTATTGATATTATTCAGAAATTATTTGATGAAAATCTAAAATCTGAATGTGAAGAAATTCCAGTTGACGAAGCTTATGGTAGGATATTATTTGAAGATGTATATTCTCGAATGGATTTTCCTCCATTCGATAAAGCACTAAAAGATGGATTTGCAATACTTTCAAGCGATAGTTTTGGAGCATCTGAAGAGTCTCCCAACACTTTGGAGGTAATTGACTTTTTAGAAGCGGGAGCCACTACAGATAAAAAAGTTGAGCAAGGCAGGTGTATTGAAATAAGTACCGGTGCTGCAATGCCTGAAGGTGCGGATGCAGTAGTAATGGTTGAATATGCTGAAAAATTTGATGATAAAGTTAATTTGCTAACAACTGCCACACCTACACAGGATGTTGCTAAAAAAGGGTCAGATATTGAAGAAGGCAAATTAATTCTTAAAAAAGGGGATTTTTTAAACCCTGGAAAAATTGGTGTATTGCTCTCCCAGGGTTTTGAAACAATTGAAGTTTATAAAAAACCAAGTGTCGGCATACTTTCATCTGGAAATGAAATCACACTTCAAGGTGAGGAGTTAGATTATGGAAAAATCTATGATGTTAATGGCGGAATGATTAAAAACGATGCTATTTCCTGCGGTGCTGATGCAAGATTTTTAGGAGTAATGAGGGACAACTATGATGAGGTTAAAGAAAAAATCATAAATTCCCTAAAAGAAGTAGATGTTTTGTTTTGCTCTGGTGGAACCTCAGCCGGTTTAGGGGATGTTTTAAAACATGTTCTGGATGAATTGGGGGAAGTTCACATTCATGGAATATCAGTTCAACCGGGAAAACCAACAATAGTCGGGGTCATTGATGGCAAAATAGTTATTGGTTTGCCGGGCAATCCTGTATCAGCATTAATGATATTCAATGCATTTGTGGCAGAGCCTTTAACAAAATTAGCCGGCATCGAAAAAGATTTTGAACTGAAAGTTGTTAAGGGCAAAATCACAAAAAGAATCCACTCACAAGTCGGAAGAATGCAATATCAACTGGTTAAGGTCGATGGTGAAAATATCCAACCGATATTTAAAGATTCAGGGGCAATATTTTCCCTATCAACTGCGGACGGTTATGTGAAAATCCCGAAATTAGTGGAACTTGTTGACGAAGGAGAAGATGTCGAAGTTTATTTATTTAATTAAAATTATAATTTTAAGTAGGTGTAATTATGGATTATGAAGTTAAAGTAATTCCAGAACAAAAATTGGCAGTAATTAACTGTAAAACTCCAATTGATGATTTAGAAATCTTCCTTAACATTTTAATGGAATGGATATATACTGAAGAAATTGAAACTGATGGAGATCCATTCATTGTTTATTTCTCACCAAGACATGAAGTTAATGAAGGCGATGTAGTTTATGATGTCAGCATCCCTCTCAAAAAAGATGTTGATGAAACTGACAGGATTCGTGTTGTTGACATGATAGAAAATAAGGTTTTAGCATGCAAACACTTTGGCCCAAATGACACTATCATGGATACTTATGCTGAGCTGGTCGAAATTGCTCAAGCTAACCATTATGATATTATTGGATCACCTAAAGAGGTTTTAATTAAAGGTTTCCATAATTGTGATAATCCCGAAGATTATGTAACTGAAATTCAATTGCCGATTATTGAAATGTAGGTGGAAACATGGCTGAAAAAGAAGAATATGATTTGGAAAAAGAAGTTGAAAGACTTTCCCGTAAATCAAATATTAATATAAATCAATCAGAATACTCTTTTAATAAACGTCTTAAGCAGTTAGATGAGGATATGGAAAAAATAATGAGTGATAGAGTTAAACTGTTTGATGAGAATAAAAGGTTTACTGAAGATTATTTAACAATAGAAAATGACACAACCACTATTGAAAGATACAGAGAAAAATTGAAAAAAATTTAATTTTTTCTCTTTTTTTTTATTGACCGACCACTCTTAAATTATGAACTAATAGTTTTGGAATTATGTAAGGTCCGTATTGCTTAATTTCACTATCAATTCCTTCAACACTTTTCATAATTTCAAATATATTTCCGGAAATCATCGCTTTATTTATAGGGTCGGATATCTCTCCATTTTCTATTTTAAACGCATTGTTCGCTTCTACTGAAAAATCACCAGAAATAGGATTTGCAGTATGGGCTCCTAATACGCTAGTTGTTAAGACTCCGCTATCGATTTCTCCAATGTCTTTTATTTCGCTAAATTCAAATTCAAGATTTGTTGGTGAAATCATTGGGGTAGTCAAATATGATCCCCTAAGCCCATTTGATGTGGTTTTAACTCCTTCACAATTAGCGGTGTATATATCATAAATAAATGAGTTCAAGACCCCGTCTTTAATTAAATCAGTTTTTTTAGAAACGCTGCCTTCATCATCACATTTTGAAGTATACATTCCTTTTTCAAGTAAGGGGTTGTCAATAATGGATAATGTAGGGTTTGCGATTTCTTGACCTAATTTATCTTTTAGGATGGACCTTCCCCTCATTACATTTTCACCATTAAAGGCACTTATGAATGTTGATAATAATCCTGTTGCAGCATAATAGTCAAGCACAACGTCATAATCTCCAGTTTCAACAGGTTTTGTGTTAAGTGAACTTTTTGCTAAATCGCATACTTCATTAGCCAGTTTTTCACAGTCAATATCTAAAAACCTTGAACTTTGTGAATTGTATGCGGTTGCAATTTCTCCATCATTTTGGATAGTTACAGATATGCCTAAACCAAATCCGGTTCCTTCATTTTCAATTGAAACCTCATTTGAATTTAAAATTAATGATTTTCCTGCACTTGCACTAAAGCCGGAACCGGTTACTTCACATCCGCTATCAATAGCAATATCTATTGTGCTTTTTAATAATTCTACTGATTCGTCGAGGCTTAAATTTTCAAATTTTTTATCATAAACTTTTTTCACTTCAGTTACTTTTTCAACTTCTGCAAATGCATAATTTTCATCAGTTTTTGTTAATTTTGTGTTTTCTATGGCTTTTAAAGCAGTCTGGGTTATTTTATCCATGTCAGAAGTAAATGCAAAACCTTGTTTATGGTCTTTTATTACTCTAACTCCAACACCTAATTCAATTTCTTCTTTTGCAAAGTTTAGTTCGTCCTTAAGTGAATCTAATTGGATAAGTTTTGATTCATCTATGTAAATTTCGTAAGCGTCACATTTATTCTCAAGTGTCTTTTTCACATCTTCTGCAATTTCATATATCATATTATCACTAAAGTGCAAATTTTTCAATAGCCTCGGCCACACCGTCGCCAAAGAATTTTTCACAGGTATATGTACTGATTTCTTTTAATTTGTCATCAGCATTTCCAACAGCTATTTTATAACCGACTTCTTTTAGAAAATCTTCATCATTCTGACTATCTCCAATAGCCATTACATTTTCCATATTTATTCCATTTCTCTCACATAAATATCTAAGTGAAGTTCCTTTGTTAACTCTTTTATCAGTAATATGGAGTGCAAAACCACTGTCATAGATTTCAAGTTGATCCAAATATTCAAAATCTTGTAATGCTTCTTCTAATTCTGTTCTGTCAAGTGTTTTGTAAAATACAGTTTCAGTTAGTCTGTACATGTTATCATGAGAAGCATGTTTGTCGAATTTGTCCGCTAATTTTTCTTTTAGGTGATTTTCAGCTGAAGTTACAAAGTCTCTTTCAACCATTGTTTCAACAGCATTGTTGTTTTCTCCTTCTTTAAAAACAATTCCGCCATTTTCTGCAACTAATCCTCCACTACAGCCTATGAGTACTTCAGTAGCATATGCATAGTTAACCACATTTCCGGTTACAATTATTGTTGGAATTCCGGCTTTTTCTGCTTTTCTTAAAGCTTCGATAGCAGATATGCAGATTCGTCGTTTGTCATCGGTTATTGTCCCATCTATATCTACTGCGATTGCTTCAATTGCCATTCTATCCCCTTGAGTATCTATGTGCGATGTTACAGGTTCCTTCTTTACTTACCATGCATGCTCCGATTGGGTGTAAAGGATTGCATGCTTTTCTAAATAGTTTACAGTCTTCAGGCCTTGCAAGCCCTCTTAAAATAGGTCCGCAGATACATCCTTTTGGAGCTTCAGTAACATCCTTGACTTCAATATCATATTTTTCACGAGCGTTGAAGTCGCTGAATTCCTTTTTAACCTCTAAAATGGAATTAGGTATTTTCGGAAATCCTCTCCATTCCCTTGAAGTCACGTCAAAGACCTGTTCAATCATGTCTGTTGCAATTACATTTCCTTCTTCTTTGACTGCTCTTTTGTATTCATTTTCAATTTTCGGTGTTTCATTATGAATTTGTCTTAAAATCATATAAACGGACATTAATATGTCCAATGGGTTGAATCCCGCTACGGTTTGAGGGATTCCATAATCTGTTGAGAAGTATTCAAAAGGTTTGGTACCTATGATGGTACAAACATGTCCCGGTTGAATCAATGCATTCAAAGTGGTTTCGCCGGAGTTGATTAAAAAATCGATTGCAGGTGGAATCAAACGGTGGCAAGACAGTACTGAGAAGTTTTCGGGAGGTGTTGCAAGCAATTCCGCTGCTGTTGTTGGTGCGGTTGTTTCAAAACCCGCTGAGATAAAAGCAACGTCATTATCTGTTTTTTCAGCTATTTCAATTGCTCTGTTGATTCCATAAACTACTCTTACGTCCCCTCCTTCAGCTTTTGCATCTGCAAGGGACCTTTCTGAACCCGGAACTCTTAACATATCTCCAAAAGTAGTTATAGTAACTCCCTTATCAATAAGTTCTAACGCTTCATCAATTTCACGTGACGGGACAACACAGACTGGGCAACCTGGTCCGGCAATGATTTCTACTTCATCTGGAAGCAGACTTCTTATCCCATTTTCCATAATTGTGTGTTCGTGAGATCCACAAACATGCATTATTTTAACAGGGGTAGATAATTCGTTTATTTTATCTATTAACCTTTTTGACATTTCTTTCATACTCATTTTAACACCGAAGATTTAATATTATATTATTAGTATATTTATTATTGTATTAATTAAATTTTATGGGGTAGTTATGTTTAACAATAATAAAATTTTAGTAGTTATTCCTGCAAGAGGGGGCTCAAAGGGAATCCCGCGTAAAAACATTCGATTATTGAATAACAAACCTTTAATTTCATATTCTATAGATATTGCAAAATCCTCAGAATATGTCGACGATGTTGTGGTAACTACTGATGATTCAGAAATTGCATTGTTATCCGAAAAATTTGGAGCAAGTGTCATTAGGCGTTCTGAAGAATTGTCCGGCGATGATGTTCCGCTTGACCCGGTCATATATGATGCAATGATTAAAAAAGAAAAATTGGCCTTTGACGAGTATGATATTGTAATTACGCTCCAACCTACTTCACCATTATTAAAATCATCAACTTTAGATAAGGCAATTGAGAAATTTGAAGACTTTGGAATAGATTCAGTACTTTCCGTTGTTGATGATAGGCATTTAAGTTGGGGCTATGATGAAGAAAATCAAAGATATATCCCAAATTATTATGAAAGAAAAAACAGGCAATTTTTACCAAAAGATTTCAGAGAAACCGGAGCTATTCTTGCAACCCGTAGGCGATTTGTCAATGAAATGTCTCGTTTAGGCGATCACCTGGATTTAATTGAAGTGTCTCGTGAAGAAAGCGTAGACATTGATAATTATGAGGATTGGTGGATTGCTGAAAATTACCTGCAGAAGAAAAGGATAGCCATTGTCGTAAATGCCTATGATGAAATAGGAACTGGTCATGTTTATCGCTGTTTATCGATTGCTTCAAAATTGGTCTTTCACGACGTATTATTTTTACTTGATGAGCGCCATCAACTTGGAATTAATATCGTAAGTAACTATAATTATCCATATAAACTTTATGATGGTAAAGATGGTTTATTAAATAATTTGAGGGAATATTCTCCTCAAATGGTTATTAATGATATCCTAGACACAAGCGAAGAATATATTTCTGTTTTAAAAGAGGAAGGTTATTTTGTTGTTAATTTTGAGGATTTGGGAACAGGCACTGCTGTGGCGGATGTTGTTTTCGATGCATTATATGAGCATGAAATCGGCGAACAGGATAATATTTTCACCGGTCACAAATATTATATCTTAAAAGATGAATTTTACTTCCAACCTCAAAAGATAATTACCCAATCAGTAAACAATGTTTTAATTACATTTGGAGGAACCGACCCGAACAATTTCACTGAAAAGGTCCTTGAATCACTTTTAGCAGCCAATTTTGATGGAAAAATTAATGTGATTGTAGGATTGGGATATGATGGCGTTGAAGAATTGGTTGAGAAATATGGATACAAAAATACAATTCAAATATATAAAAACGTTTTAAATATCAGCGAATACATGTTTAAAGCTGACATCATATTTACTTCAGCGGGCAGAACAATGTATGAAATCTGTTCACTCGGAGTTCCAACAATCTGCTTATGTCAAAACGACCGTGAAGTAACTCACGTGTTTGCAAATGAGAGCAACGGTATCATTAACATGGGTTTGGGCATTGCTGTTGAGAAACAGGACATCATCAACGAATTTGTCAATTTGGTTCAGGATTATGACTTAAGAATTGAAATGAATAAAAGAATGTTGTCTGTTGACTTAAAAGATGGTTTTGACAACATTTGGTCAATCATTCGTGAGGAATATAGAAAATTTACATTAAAGAGGTAATAGCATGAAAATATTCAATAAGTATCCCTATCTGATTGCAGAAATCGGCGTTAACTTCTATGACATTGCTAAAAAGGAAGGCATGTCTGATATGGCGGCTGCGAAATTCATGATTGATGAAGCAAGGGAATGCGGTGTAGATGCAGTTAAATTTCAGTCATATAAAGCGGAAACCATAGCGTCAAAAAATTCCCCTGCATATTGGGATTTATCCGAAGAGCCAACAACATCCCAATTTGAATTGTTTAAAAAATTTGATAAGTTTGGCGTTGGCGAATACAGGGAGCTTGCTGAATATTGTCAAAGCATAGGAATCAAATTCCTATCAACTCCTTTTGATTTCGAGTCTGTAGACTACTTGGATGAATTTATGGATATCTATAAAATATCCTCTTCAGATATAACAAATATTCCATTCATCAAGTATATTGCAAGTAAAAATAAGCCGATTCTACTTTCAACCGGAGCATCTACATTAAATGAAATCAGACAGGCAGTCAATGCCATTGAAGAGGTTTCCACTGTAGATATTGCAATTATGCATTGCGTATTGTCCTATCCTACATCATATGAAGATGCTAATCTCTTAATGATTAAGGATCTGGTTGAAAATTTCCCGGATTATGAAATTGGTTATTCTGACCATACAAAACCGGATAAAAACATGGCGGTTTTAACCACTGCTTATAATTATGGTGCTACAATATTAGAAAAACATTTCACTACCGATAAAACTTTGCCCGGCAATGACCACTATCATGCAATGGATCCTGATGATGTAATCAAATTCAAATGGAATGTACATTTCCTATCAAAAATCAATGGTATGAAGAATAAACAGCCGTTAATTTGCGAATCATCTTCAAGACGTCAAGCAAGAAGATCCATTGTTGCAGCAAAGGACATTAAAGAAGGCGAAGTGCTTTCTTCTGATAATTTAACATTCAAACGTCCGGGAACTGGAATTTCCCCATCAGAAATTGAAAACGTTGTTGGAAAAACTGCTAGGATAGATATTTTAGAAGATACTTTACTTGATTTTGACATGTTAGAATGATTTGGTGTTTCAATGTCAGCGAGTGTTAGTGATATTTGTGAAGTTTTTTTTGACCTTGAAGAAAAGTACAATCTCAATTATCAGGAGATTCAAGACTGTTATGCATGGCAATTGATTAGAATGCATCTTTATTACGATATCACTAGAAAGACAAAGATGTTTGGAGCCCCCCAACAGAAATCGTTATCCCTTGCAGATAAAATAACCTCATTTTTACCATTCTTTAAAAATTCAGTATTATACAATCCTTTCACTGGAAAATATCATAGGGACATTTTAGTTTTTGACCATCCCCGCAAGGTAATCTTCAACGGTGAATATTGTGATATCTACAGCAAGTTCCTGGTTGATTTTTTAACTGGAGGTTATTCCTTTGAGGTTTTGGAATCTCCTTATATAAACAATCATTATACCAAAAAGCAGGATTATATCCGCTATACTGATGCAATAGAATTGGGTTCTTATGTCCATAAGAAGTTCAATAAGATAGAATTCAGTCAAGAGGAAAAGGAACTAATTTTAAAGGTTCAAAAGGAATTAGAAACATCTTTCAATATTGAGCTTAACATATTGCGGATGTTGGAAATGCACATTTTGAATTTCCAGTATGATTATAAAAAATATATTGAACTGTTCAAAAAGAGAAAACCTAAAAGGATTTTCGTCGTAGTGGCTTATGAAAATCATGCGATTGTGGCGGCGGCCAAATCCTTAGGCATCGAAGTCATCGAACTCCAGCATGGAACCATCACTTATTATCATTTAGGCTATTCCTATCCTAAAAAAACCAGATTGAACGGAGAAATACCATATTTCCCGGATAAAATATTGTCTTTTGGGGATTATTGGATGAATGAGGACATGGCTCCAATCGATATGGAAAATGTTATTCCGGTCGGATTTCCATATTTCGAATATCAGTCAAAAGACTTCGTTGGCCTTGAGGCCATAGATAATCAAATCCTTTTCATATCCCAAGGAGTGATTGGTAAATACTTGTCAAATCTCGCATTCGAATTTGCCAAAAATAATGGGGATTTTAAAATAATCTATAAACTGCATCCCGG
Organism: Methanobrevibacter sp.; assembly: GCF_017539065.1. Taxonomy (GTDB): domain Archaea; phylum Methanobacteriota; class Methanobacteria; order Methanobacteriales; family Methanobacteriaceae; genus Methanocatella. The sequence goes on along the minus strand of NZ_JAFYHP010000019.1, from coordinate 14,430 downwards.
GGAATATGAAACCTGGAAGGAAAACTATCCTGAACTGGTTGAGGCTTCAACTTTTGAAAACTTTGAAGTAATTGACAATAGTGAAACTCCTTTGTATAAATTATTGGCACAATCCAATTATCAGGTCGGAGCATTTTCGACCGCCATTTATGAAGGATTGATGTTCAATTGCAAAACATTTATCTTAGACGTTCCGGGAGTTGAATATTTGGATGACCTGATTGAAAGGAATTATGTTTTCAAAATTGAAAATGCAGAGGATTTGAATAATAATTTGGATAATTTTAAACCTACAGATTATGATAAAAATTTCTTTTTTAAGAATTTGGATAAAGAATTGTTGAAGAGAGTGGTTGACAATGGATGAATATGTCAAGTTCATTAAACGGATGGGAGTAGTAGGTATTGCAAACATATTGATCTCTCTCAGCGGATTAATATTCATTCCAATAATTACAAAAAGCTTTTCAACCGCTGATTATGGTGTTTGGGCACAGGTAAACACGTTTGTGTCATTAGTTCCAAATTTCGTTAATTTAGGCCTTCCGTATACTATGGTTAGGTTTTTAGCAGCTGAAAAGGATAAAACTGTCATTAAACAATCGTTTTATTCAATGATGCTATTGGTTCTTGCATCAACATTAATCATGTCAGTCGTATTTTTAGTATTTTCAAATCAAATTGCAAGTGCATTATTTGATGGAAGCATGCAGATAATGTATATTGTAATCATAATGTCATTTTTCGCATGTTTGGATTTGATGTTGTTAAGTTATTTCAGAACATTTCAGCAAATAGTTCTTTATTCCACATTTTTAGTATTGCAAACTTATATCGGCGTTGTATTCAGCATTATTTTGACTTGGATGCATCAGCCAATTGACATTGTTGTTTTAGGACGTTTCTTCGGGTTCTTCTTTGTATTTGTCGCAATGGCCATTTTAATTGTTCGGGAGTTGGGCATCACTACAAAACTCAAGAGTCTGAAAGAGGAATTAAAATTTGCTATCCCGACTGTTCCAAACAATATTTCTTCATGGGTTGTCGATTCCAGTGATAAGTTTGTAATCGGAATATTTCTCGGATCTGCTGCAGTGGGATGTTATTCTCCAGGTTATGCATTAGGAAATATTATTTTAATGTTTTTAACTCCATTTGCAGTTCTGCTTCCTGCAGTATTGCCGGAATATTATGAAAAAGGAGATATGGGTACAGTAGATACATTTTTAACATATTCAATGAAGTATTTCCTGTTATTGACTATTCCCGCAACTGTGGGTTTGAGCTTGCTTTCAAAACCGTTGCTTTATATACTGACTACAACTATCATTGCGGATAATGGATTTATGATAACCCCATTGGTCGCGTTGGGCGCAATATTTATGGGAATTTATGGTATTGTAAACAATATTATTATTCTAGAGAAAAAAACAACTATTTTGGCCCATATTTGGATTGCAGTAGCTATTTTAAATATTGCTTTAAATATCTTCGCAGTGCCTTATATCGGAATTTATGGTGCAGGGCTTGCAACATTAATCTGTTACTTCTTTGCATTTGCGGTTACTTTGGTTTATTCTAAAAGATATGCAAGATTGCCATTTGATTACAAGTCAATTGTCAAAATAATAATTGCATCAGTTATCATGGGTATTTTCGTAAGCATTGCCAATCCTATGGGCATTGTCAATATTTTAATCGTTATTGCAGTTGCTGTTGTTATTTACTTTGCAATACTGATTTTATTAAAAGGAATTGATAAAAAAGAAATCGATTTGATTAAGAGCATGATTTAATGGAACTTTCCTTCTTTTTTTAATTTTTCGTAATGGTCGATATCACGATATTTGAATACTTTTGCAGGATGACCTCCGGCTATTGCGTATTTTTCAATGTCATTGACTACGGTACTGCCTGCCTGGATTATTGCTCCTTCTCCGATTTTTACTCCCGGCAGTATTGTAACACGATTGCCTAACCATACGTTATCTTCAATAATGACGTCCTTTGAGATTATTGTTTCATCATATGGAATAGCATTCCCCTTATCGTAATTATGGATGCTTGTAATTATCATGCACTCAATGCCTGAATGGAAATTATCTCCGATAATTACATTGCCTTTTCCTTGAATTTTCATTCCATTAAAATTAACATTATTGCCCAGAGTTGTATTAGGTGTAACGTAACTTTCACCATTTACCTTAAAGTCATTCCCATAACTTTTTGCAACTCTTTGACATCTATGTTGGTATAATTTTTTCTTAAAATTATTAAAAATCATATGTATCAAAAAAAGAAATTAGAATTCTGCAGAACAATCCGCAGAATATTTACTAAGTAAAACAGCACATTTATCAATAGTTTCTTGATCTAGTTTAATAGTACTAGTTTTAATTTGATTTAACAATTCTTCAATAAATAAATCTTCATCAGTAAGAGGCATATTTATTACAACAACTTCGTTGTTAATAAATCCAACTAATGGTTCAACAAAGCAATTTCTGATGTTATTTTCATTTAAGAAGTTAATTAAATCTTCTCCTAAAGACAATGCTTTTTGTTTTATTTTGTTATCTTGTGAAAATTTAGCTTGTTTAGTTGTGTATCTAAATCTTCTTTCAGATCCATAACTTGGAACTTCTTCTATTTTATCTTCATCACTGTCACTAGAACCAATCATATTTAAACTTTCATTTTCTGATTCTAATCTAAGTTTAGGATTGTATTTTTGGGATAATAACGCATAAATTCCAGTTGGACCAACAACCACATGGTTAATTCCAGAAGATGCAGTTGGAGTTTTAACATTATAAAAAACATAGTAGTCATCAGAAAGGGTTAATAAATGTTCTCTGATAATTCTTGTTCTTTCTTCAACTTGTTTGACATCTCTTGTTTTGTAGAGTCCATAACATAATAGGAGCACTCCAATAAACAATGCAATGATACCAATACCACTATTGATAAGTAATATTTCAACGATACTCATTATAAATATGAATGCGCCAATGATTAAAATGGTTGTATTCAAATCTAAATTATGAATATCAAAATCTTCCTTATCCAATTCCTTAAGTGTAGTTTCATTCGGAATTATTTCATTAGGATCTGGCTCTTTAACACTTAATTTACTGAAGAAACCTTCAGAAGAGGCTTGAGTTTTTGGAGCATTTGGATAATATACATTCATACTTTTAAAGAATTCGCTTTTAAGGAATTCTTTTAAAATATTGTAGTCATCTGTTTTTGGAATAGCAAATTCTTTTCCGAATTTGGATAAAACAGTCTCAGGAATTGTAGTTCTTGCAGTTTTACTTGCATTTTCTTCTTCAATTTCCTGTTCTCTTTTTTCATTATCTGCAATTTGCAACATGTGTTCTTCTGAAAAGAAGTCTCCAATTTTGTCAGTAAATGATTTCAAAGAGCGTTCTGGTTCCTCATTTGTTAATTCTTCAGATGTTGGTTTATTTACTTTAGAGTTTTCTCTAATGGTTTGAAGCTCTTTTTTCCTTTCTTCAAGATATTTATCTAATTCTTTATTCATTTCATCATCTAAATATCTTAAAGAACCTCCGCAACTGTCACATTCATAATCAAGTATGCTGTCGCTACTTTTAATTTTATATTTTAATCCACAATCTTCGCACTGAACGATATATGAATTATTATATTTGAATGTGTCTGTAAAGAGAGAATTTTTCTTAGTTTCGCCATCAGCATAGTTTTCTAAGTATTCTAAGTCCCCTGCACATGAAGAACACTCAAATGTTGTGATATCGTCATCATCATCGAGTTGGTACTTTGCACCGCAGTTCTTACAGCATACAACTTTCATTATTATCCTCTTAAATTGCTTTTATGATATTAATTATAATTTTTTATTATTATATATGTTTCTAATATTTAGGGATACAATTTTCATAAATGCCTTCGATTTGTTTTGAAATTTTGTTCCAATCATATTTGCTATATATTAGGTCACGTCCCGATTTTCCAAATTCTTCACATAATTTGTCATCATTTAATAAGGTTTCTATACATTTAGACAAATCTTCTTCATCAAATTCACATATAAGCCCCACATTGTCCTTAACCCATGTGTGGATATGATTGTTTTTTGTTAATATTAATGGTTTTGAGCAAGCCATAGCTTCAAGGCCACTTGTTGTAAATGATTCATATCTGGAAGGCATAACAAAAATATCGCAATCAACTAATGCTTCAAGTTTATCTTCACCAGTTAATACGCCCGGAAATATGATTTTGTTCTTTAAATCATACTCATTAATTAATTTTTCAAGCTCTTCTTTAAAGCCATAATCTCCGCCAATGATGGCCAATTTCACATTTTCATTGGAAATCTGGTTAAAACTTTTAATTAACAAATCAAGTCCTTTTATTTCATGTATTCTTCCTAAAAATAAGATTAATTTGTCATTTACATCAATATCATATTTTGATTTAAAATTGCCTTTATCAGGTAAATTGTCATATTCGTCCAAGTTTATTCCTAAAGGAACTATCTCAATTTTATCATCAGATACTCCCATTTTCAAATATTGCTCCTTTTCAACATCAGTTAGGGCAAAAACTTTTGATGCATCATATAATATGTCAAAACCCCAAATTTTATCAAAAATTTCTTTTAATTGTTCTTTTTGGAAAAAAGGCAATACGGATCCATGGGCTTGTATGACATAAGGAATATTATTTTTTTTAGCATATCTGTGAGTCGCAATGGCCAGGGAGTGTCTGTGTTCATGAATATGGATTATATCAAAATCAGCAATTGTTCTCCTAAGATAATTAATTGAACTGATTGGAGTGTCAATTGTCAGCTTATTTTTGAATGTATTGGAGATATTTTTAAAGTAAAATACTTTAATTCCCTCAACATCCACATTATAATTATCTTCAAATTTTAATCTTTCATTACAACTGTCTGTGGTATAGACAGTAACATCATGGCCGTTTTCCACCTGTTTTTTAGCAATTTGATAGGATGCATTCACAACACCTCCATGGGCAAAGCAAGGGACAAATGATGGCACAACATGTAAGATTTTCATTTTAAACACTTTTTTCATATATGTAAAGATTATTGATATTTTTTATTTCAGTATAATTTGTAACATTAGTCAATACTTTATTCGAGATATAATAAGTAACATTACTGGAATCCAACGTTTTTTCATCGCTGCTTTCTATTGCTAAGAGATTTCCGCCTAACCACCAGTTAAATGCTCTTACATTATACACTCCAATGGAAATATTTTTATAATCAGGATGATTGTCAATGATATAATCAGAAACTTCCTCTATTGTTGTAAAGTCATTTGTTTTTTCAAAAGTGTATGTAAATGCGAAAGCCTGAATGATGAACAATACAATGAATATTATCGGAAGTATGTTCTTGTTGATATTGGTTTTTTCGTTGATAGTATCGATTGAAAGTAAAATGAAGTAAGTTACTGCCGGAAATATCGGCAATATGTACCGGTTTACCTTAATGGAATAATAACTGAAAAATATGATATTTGAAAATATCCAAGCCAACATGAAGTATTCCGTTTTATTTTCACTATCTTTGCCCATAAAGTAAAGGCCAAACAAAACAAGCAATGTGGTAATTACAGAACTTATTCGTGTGAAGCTCAAAATTGCCAATATGAAAAATGCCAATGGAATAATGTCTGTTTTTTGGAATTTCCGCTTATGTTCGTATAACCATAACCCCATTCCAATTATTAGCACGCCCATTACGGCCCATGCTAGTGGGGTAGGGTTTTCTAAAATAGGATTTCCATCAATGACAGTATGGGAATTTGAGATGAAATTAATGAAATTCGCCACATAATAGCTTACATCGGTATTGTAGGCAGGATCTGAATCTGACCCTTGTGCCCCACTGAAACCATTGGATATCTGACTTCCTACACCAAAATTACCATTTCCCATTATCATGATTATGGCAAAGGCAATGGCTATCAAAACCAATCCTATTGCAACTCCTTTTGCAATATATCTCAAATCTTCGGAATCGATTTTAAATCCTTTTTGATAAACGTAATACAGTGCAAGAGCTGGTAAAGATAATAAAATGGTGTATCTTGTAAAAACGCCCAATACCACAAATAGTATTGCATATTGGTAAAATTTAGGATTGTCATTTATTGCGATGATTGTTAATAGCACTATCCAAATAGTCATTGACACAGCAGGAATATCTAAGGTTCCATTAGCTAGCCATGTCAGGTAAAGGGTTAATGAGCAGTAAATTATGGTGCCGGTTAAGCTTAGATTTTCATCAAAAAATCTTTTAAGCAGCAAATAAAATCCAATATTCCCAAATACTGCGAAGGCTCCGGTCACTATATAGATAGCTAGTTTATCTACAAATCCTAAATAAAAAAATATTGAGGTTAAAAAACAAATTAAGGGCGATAAATAGATTGTTCCAGTTGAACGAATGTTTGTCCCAGTATAATAAAGTGCATTTAAAAGATAAACATAAACATCGGAACAGTAAATTCCAAGATTATAATTGAAATTAATATAGTATCCAACTAAAATAATGCTATAAATCAGAATAAATAGCAAATAATATTTATCATTTTGTTTTAAATCAAATTCCTCAAACATTACTACTACTTTTCTTTATAAATTTATATAAATATTTTTAGAAAAATGACCCCAGTGCAAATGATAGAAATGCAATTAGCATTCCAATTTTCAATAGTTTAGAAGATTTATGGGCGGTAGCTTCGTCTTGTGATTTTAAAATTAAAATTGCTGAATAAATAAATAATATTACAGCAATTGCGATTATGACAATGTAGGATATTCCAAAAATATGGTAAATATATAATAATGGACATAATGCACAATCCACGATGATTAAAATTGTAGCAAGTATTGCAGGTGTTTTTTTGCCGATCAGAATTGGCAATGTTCTGGCACCGTCTTTCTTATCCCCTTCAACATCCTCGATGTCTTTTACAATTTCTCGAGCAGTGGTCATAACAAATGCAAAGAATCCTAAAAATATTGAAGTCATTATAATGCTTGGATTATTTAATGTAAATCCTCCAAAAACAAATCCAAAACCGGTCATGAATCCAACAGCCAAGTTTCCAATTAATGGAGTTGTTTTCAATTTATAAGCATATAAATAGAGAATAGCATCGGCGATTAAAACAATAACAAAAGGAATCCAATTAGAAGTCAAATAACTGATTAAGAATCCGCACGCGGTTCCTGCTAAAAATAAGAAATATGCATAATTTCTTCCGTTTTTAAGGGAAATTCTCCCGGATGGAATGGGTCTTTCGGGTTTATTCACTAAATCAATATTATAATCAAAATAATCATTAATAACATTTCCTGCAGCAGTTTCAAAAAACACAGTAATCATTGCAAGTATTATAGGTATGCTGATGGTTTTATCAATTATTGCAACTAAAATAATTGCAATTGCTCCCATTAATGCATTTCCTGGCCTTAAGATTTCAATATATGGATTCATATAACTTCCTCAAGAATTTTTGAAAAATTCTTTGCAGTATTTTTCAGAGAGTATTCATCTGCAAATTCATTTCCACTATATTTTAGTTCGTTTTTATTATATTTTGTATAATAATCATAAATAGCTTTTTTGCATTCATCGACATCAGACACATGGTATCCAATATTGGTCTTGTCAATTAAATCTTTAAGAGAACCTTCTTTATATCCAATTGATAAAATCGGTTTTCTACAACCTATGCAATCGTAGATTTTCCCAGGAATGAACATCTTTTCAGATTCATCCATCCAAGAAATTAATAATAACACATCTGAGTTCATTTGATGTTGAAGAACTTCATTTTGAGTTATTCTTCCATGAATATTAACATTATTTTCGATATTGTATTTTTGGGAAAGTTCTTTGAGATTCGTGTCATCTCCATAAAAATCAATAACGATTTTATCTTTGTCTATCATATTCTCCTTTATCAATTGACTTATTGCATCAAACAATATTGATGGGTCTCTTTTTCCATTGTAAAGTGATCCCGCATAAATTAATGTTAATCTTTCACTGTTTGTGGTTTGTTTTGTTTTTTCGAAATCTTCTGGATCAAAACCTGAAAATACTGGAACAATTCTTTTGTTTGGATGAATGATTTGCAATGTTTGCTTAGCTATTTCAGTAGTTGTTGTTAGCGCATCAGCATTTTCGAATGTTTTCATTTCTAATCTTTTTTCAAAATATTTTCTAATGACATTATGGTTAATATAAGGGTTCAGATTCCATAAATCCCTCAAATCCGCCACCCAGGGGATATTGTATTTTTCTTTTAAATCATGAGCTATGATATGTGAAGTAACCGGTGAGGAAGTAGATAATATCGCATCTATTTTTTCATTTTCAATGATTTCACAGGCGGCTTCAATTGCAGGTTTTTTCCAGTATTTCATACTGTCTGGATATGCAAATACCTCTCCTGCAATAGATATTGACTTGGAGATGAATTTATTTGTTTGCTCTTGACTGCTCACTTCCCTCTTTCTACCCGTATTGTCTGATTTGGGCATAAATTTCGAAATCATGTCCTGGTAATCGGTTTCAACAACTCTAACATTATCTATTTCAACTGTTTCATTAGATGTTCTTGGCACAATCACGATTGGCCGCCAACCAAATGAAGGGAGATATTTTGAAACTCCTCTCAATCTTTTAGATGCAATTCCTGTATCATGATTATAATTAAATGCAATATAAATGACTTTTTAGGTTGAAATTCACTTCAATTCAAATTAAATCTATATGTACTTAATTTTTTGATTATTAATAATAATATACTTAACTATTAAATTCATTGGTGTTGATTTCATGTTTTAAATTTATTTTCCCATACTTTTATATATCTTATTTATTTAAAATATAATCTGAAGGGTATTTTTCATTTAATTGAATTAAAAATGACGTTTTTATAAAATAAACTGATTTTCAATTTAATATTGGTGGAAATATGAGTTTAGAAAAGTATTATTTTAAACTTCCAGATTTCATTAAGTTTAATCCAAAAATTTTAAAATTGAGTTATGATATTGCGGATAAGATTAAACAATCTAATGGAGTGCCATCCCAGGAGTATCTTTCAGAATTGTCTTCTGAAGGCTTTGAAATTAAGGATGCCCGCCGCAAATTCCGTACATTATATGTGGAATTGCTTATTTTCTTCGATAAAGTTTGTAATAAATATGATATTGATTATTGGTTGGGTTTTGGAACGCTTTTGGGTGCTGTAAGACATGGGGGATTCATCCCGTGGGATGATGATATTGATTTGGTTGTTCTTAGAAAGGATTATAATAAATTAATTGAAGTTTTACCAAAAGAGCTTTCTAAACATAATTTAAAAGAGCATTGCGGGTTGACATTGCTTTTGGAAAATAGGAAAAACTTTTTCGATGATTTTAATAGCGTTTATGATGTTGAAGATAAAAATGGAAATTTGTTGATAGATGGGAAGTATAATTTTTTACAGGTTGCATGGTTAAAACCTTTCGTTAAAATAGATATTTTTCCATTAGATTTTATTGAGGATAATGAATTGGAAAAGATTTATGAGAAGTTTCCTCCCGCCCAGTATAAGTTTTATTATGAGATGTTAAATAATAAGGTAAAATTCTTTGATCAAATTGATGCTGTGCGCAGAGAAGTTGGATTCGCGGATCATAAGACAAATCAATTTTCAGATACTATTGAAGGTGTTCCTCATTGGAAAATAAGAATTTTTGATTATGATAAAACATTTCCTTTAAGTTCTATAGATTTTGAAGGCCATAAATTTAAATGTCCCAAAGATTGCAATCATCATCTCACTAGGATGTTTGGCCCAAATTATATGGAATTTCCAAAAGTCATTGAAAATCATGATACATTAAAATTAATTGAGAGCCAATTCAGTTCTAAAGAAGAGATGGATAATGCTTTTGATGAGGCAATTAGATTTTTAAAAAATCTCAATGAAATTTTTGAATGAATAATAAATTATATAAAGTATATTGCCAAACATATTATTAATATATAAAATTTAGCTGGTGTTATAATTGAATAAGATTAAGATAGCAATTGTAGGATTAGGAAACTGTGCAAGTTCCTTAATTCAAGGAATTCATTATTATGATGGTAAAGACCCAAAAGATGCAATAGGATTAATGCATTGGAATATTGGAGGATATACTCCAAGCGATATTGAAGTGGTTGCAGCTTTTGATGTAGATGCAAGAAAGGTTGGAAAAACTATTGATGAAGCAATCTTTGCTAAACCTAACTGCACTACTGTTTTCCAGGAGGATATTCCTAAATATGATGTTAAAGTATGCATGGGTCATGTTTTAGACGGTGTAGCAGAGCACATGTCAAATTATGATGATGAATATACCTTTGTTGTAAGTGATGCGGAACCTGTTGATGTGGTTTCAGTCTTAAAGGAAAGCGGTGCTGAAATATTAGTAAATTATTTGCCTGTTGGTTCTGAACAAGCAGCAAGATATTATGCACAATGCGCTCTTGATGCAGGAGTCGCTTATGTTAACTGTATGCCGGTATTCATTGTAAGTGATGATGAATGGGATGCTAAATTTAGAGAAAAAGGAATTCCTATAGTTGGAGATGATATTAAAGCTCAAATCGGTGCTACTATCACTCACAGAACACTAGCTAGTTTATTCATGGATAGGGGTGTAAAATTAGACAGAACCTATCAAATCAACACTGGTGGTAACACTGACTTTTTAAATATGCTTAACCGTGAAAGATTAGATTCTAAAAAAGAATCTAAAACAGAAGCGGTCCAGTCTGTATTAACTGAAAGAATGGATGATAGAGATATTCATATTGGGCCTAGTGATTACGTGCCATGGCAAAATGATAATAAATTATGCTTCCTTAGAATGGAAGGTCGTACATTTGGGGATGTTCCGATGAACATCGAATTAAGATTGAGTGTAGAAGACTCTCCGAACTCAGCAGGCTGTGTAATTGATGCAGTCAGATGCTGTAAAATTGGTTTGGAAAGGGGTATTGGCGGACAATTAACTTCAATTTCCTCATATACAATGAAACACCCTCCAATCCAGTTCACTGATGATGAAGCATATGAAAATGTTGAAAAATTCATTTCTGGCGAATTAGAAAGATAATTTTTCAATTTTTCTTACTTTTTTTATTTCTTATTTTCAATTATTTTTTTTTTAATTCTTACTATTTTTTAAAGTTCATTTTTTAATGTTTATAATTTATATAATAATAAAAACATATATTATAGTTGGATAATTTATGATAATTTAATTAATTAAAATTGAAAGAGGTGTAATACTAATGGCGAAAGTGAGAATTACAGAAACAATACTTCGTGATGCTCACCAATCTTTACTTGCAACTAGGATGCGAACAAGAGATATGATTCCTATTGCTGAAGAGATGGATAAAGTTGGATTTTTCTCTGTTGAAGCTTGGGGTGGAGCTACTTTCGATACCTGTATTAGATATTTAAATGAAGATCCATGGGAAAGATTAAGAAACTTAAAATCTGAATTTAATAATACTCCAATTCAAATGCTTTTAAGAGGACAAAATTTAGTAGGTTATAAACACTATCCTGATGATGTAGTTACAAAATTCGTTGAAAAATCTTATGAAAATGGAGTGGATATTTTCAGGATTTTCGATGCTTTAAATGATATTAGAAATATGGAAAAATCAATTAAAGTAGCTAAAGCTCAAGGAGCACATGTTCAAGGTACTATAAGTTATACTATAAGTCCAGTACACACTTTAGATGATTTTGTTAACTTGGCAAAAGAGTTAGAAGCACTTGAATGTGATTCTGTAGCAATCAAGGATATGGCAGGATTAATTACTCCTACTGCAGCCTATAATTTAGTAAGCGCCCTTAAAGAGGAAACTGATTTGCTTGTGGATTTACATTGTCATTGTACTAGTGGAATGACTCCGATAAGTTACTATGCTGCTTGTCAAGCGGGTGTGGATATTTTAGACACTGCTATTTCACCTCTTGCTTGGGGTACTAGTCAACCTCCAACCGAAAGTATTGTTGCGGCACTTCAAGGAACAGATTTCGATACTGAATTGGACTTAAAATTATTAACTGTTATTAAAAAATACTTTGAGGATATTAAAGATAAATACTCAGGCATTCTTGATCCTATTTCTGAAAGTGTAGACACTGATGTATTATTATACCAAATTCCTGGAGGAATGCTTTCAAATCTTATTTCCCAACTCAAAGAACAAAATGCACTTGACAGATATGATGATGTATTAGAAGAAATGCCTCGTGTAAGAAAAGATATGGGATATCCTCCTCTTGTAACACCGACAAGTCAAATTGTTGGAATTCAATCTGTAATGAATGTATTGGGTGGAGAAAGATACAAAACAGTATCCAATGAAGTTAAAGAGTACATGAAAGGAATGTATGGTAAATCCCCTGCACCAGTTGATCCTGAAATTTCAAAAAGAATCATTGGTGATGAAGAGGTAATTACTTGCAGGCCTGCAGATTTACTTGAACCTGAATTTGACAAATTCAAATCAGAAGGTGTAGAAAAAGGATTTGTAAAATCTGATGAAGATGCTTTAACTTATGCATTATATCCTCCTATTGCTCCAAAATTCCTTAAAGGTGAAGCTGAAGAAGAAGAGCTCAAACCAGCACATACAATTTCTGATGATGAAGGAATAGGAATTCCAACCCAGTATAATGTTGAAGTGGATGGAGATGTTTATGAAGTTAAAATCATGCCTACAGGATTTATGGAAATTGAAGAAACTGATTCCGGTAACTTCAAACCAGTTGAAGGAGGAGTTACTTCACCAATGCAAGGTATGGTAATTAAACTCAACGTTAATGTTGGGGATAAAGTTGCACAAGGCTCCACTATTGCTGTAATCGAAGCTATGAAGATGGAAAACGACATACAATCTGAAGTTGACGGTACAGTTGAAGAAATCTTCGTAGAACCTGGTGATGCAGTAAGCGTTGGAGATACATTAATGGTAATCAAATAGATTGCCTCTTTTTTTCTTTTTTTTTAAAAGCAGTGATACTATGAAAGACATTTTTGATGAAGTTCAATTCTCTAATTTAAAACTCAATAGCCGTATCGTCAGAACAGGAACTTGGGAAACCGAAACGGCCCAAGGAGGTTTTTTAACACCTGCAATCTATGACCGATACGAAAAAATCGCAAGCAGCGGAACAGGTCTGATAGTATCAGAAATATTTGCTCTAGACCATAAGGACAGGTTTTTCCCATATTCAACAAATATGAATTACAAGGGTTTCATAAAGGATTATCAGATGGTTACGGATATTGTTCACAAATATGACGTGCCGATATTGGGTCAATTGGCGTTCTTTTATTATGATGATGGCGAAAATCAAAAAGCGGAAGCGAATGACCTGACTTTTGAGGGAATAAGGAAATTGCAGGCGGAAGTGATAATGGCCGCTAAGAAATTCTCATTTGCAGGTTTTGATGGGATACAGATAAACATGGGAAACAATTTCTATTTGGCCCGTTTCATGAATCCCTATTTCAATCAAAGAACTGATGATTATGGGGGAAATACAGAAAATCGTGTGAGAATCTCATCTGAAATTATTAAGGTTATCAAAAAGACAATGGACATGCATGTAAGTTGCAGAATCAACCCATGGGATGTTAGAAAAGGAGGAATCACTGCCTCAGAAAGCATAGCCATTGCTAAAGAACTTGAAAAGGCAGGAGCTGATAGCATACAATTGACTGCAAGAACAATATCACAAATTTATGACAAAGGTGAAAAGCATCCGTTTTTAGTTTATGTCGACGATTTGATTGACCAACTTGAGATTCCTGTTGTTTTGGGAGGATCCCTTCGTGAGATGTCCAAAATCAATGATGTATTGAACAACTCAAAAGTGGAGTTTGTTTCAATGTCCAAACCGTTTGTAGCACAGGCTGACTTTTTGGCTGATTGGAAAAGAGACGGTGATGGAGTAGCAATCTGTTATAGCTGCAATAATTGTTATTCTAAAAAGACCAGTACTTGTTTTAAATATTAAATGTACCAACTAAATTTTCTTTAAATATTAGTCGGTACACCTAAAACTTGTTTTAACTAACGTTATGAGGCCATCATTAAACAATACATTTTTTTATTTTTCCTAGTCAATTCGATAGGTTTTCAAATATTGGTTTTTAATCTATTTTCACAATAAATCGGCAGTTATATAAATATCAGTTTATAGGCCTTTAGATGTTTGGATTTTGTCTGTTGGTAATATGTTTTTTTCATCTTCACTTGCTATAAGTTTAGATTGTTGTTGATACAAAAATTAAAATATATTTTAATATTTGTTAAAATAT
>NZ_JAFYHP010000018.1 GCF_017539065.1 Methanobrevibacter sp. | reverse complement strand
TGTGCCTAAAGAGTTCAAAGTAATCGCATATGATGAAGGTTACGATAATAAAACCAATACAGTCGTTATTCCGTTAATGGTTGTAGGACAATATTATTCCTTCACTATTACTGCAGTTGCTTTGGTAAACGGTACATTAAATAACACCGCTAACGTAACATGTAACGAAAACAGAACTGTTAAAAACGATACAGTTGTAATTCGTGTTGATCCTAGGGTTAACTTGACTATTAGCAAAGTTGCTGACAATTCAGTTGTTTACGTTGATGATACTGTAACATTCACTATCAACGTTACCAATAACGGTCCTTCCAACGCTACAAACGTTACCATTAAGGATGTTGTTCCTAAACAGTTCAATGTAACCGGTTCTAGCGATTCCAACTATAAGAATAATGTTTTAGTCATTCCTAAGTTGGCTGCTGGCGCATCTTATGCGTTCACTATTACAGCAATTGCTTTAACTGCTGGTAATTGGACTAACATCGCTAATGTAACCTGTAACGAGAACAAGACTGTTATAGAGGATAACGCAACTGTTGAAGTGTTACCGGTTGTTAATTTAACCATTAACAAGACTGCTGATCATGAAAGAATATTTGTCAACGAATCAGTTATCTTTACCATTAATGTAACTAACGAAGGCCCATGTAACGCTACCAATGTAGTAATTACCGATGTGGTGCCTGGACAGTTCAGAATAGTTGCCTATGATGAAGGTTATGACATCAAAACCAATACCGTAACTATTCCATTGATGGTTGTAGGCAAATCTTATGTGTTCACAATTACCGCCATTGCTTTATTGGAAGGTAATTTAAATAACACTGCTAACGTGACATGTGATGAAAACAGAACAGTTAAAAACAGTACTGTCAATATTACTGTTGATCCTATTTGCGACTTAGAAATTAGCAAAAAAGTTAATGCTACAAGCGTATTCTTAAACGATTTGGTTAAATGGACTATCACTGTTGTAAATAATGGTCCTAGTATTGCTCGTAATGTAATTGTTAATGATACTTTACCTGAAGGGCTTAAACTTATGAGCACTTCCAGGGTTTGTACTGTTGATGGTAACACCATTATCTGGAATATCGGTGATTTAAAAGCAAATTCACCTATATCCCTTGAATTGGTTACCAAAGCAGAACTATTAGGTAATCTGACAAACATCGTAGTAGTAAACACAACTACTAATGAGACTAATAAAACTAATAATGAGGCAAACAATACTACAGATGTTAAACCGATTTGCGATTTGGCAATCAGTAAGTCTGTAAATGCTTCCAGTGTATTTATTAATGATTTGGTTGAATGGACTATCACTGTTGTTAATTATGGCCCAAGCACTGCTGTGGATGTTGTGGTAAGAGATATTTTCCCAGCTGGTATGAAGGTAATTACTGCGGCTTCATCTGCGGGCAGTTTTGATAAAAGTGCTAAGATGTGGGATATTGGAGAAGTCAATGTGAATAATCCGGTTTCTCTTGTTTTAGTGACTCAGGTCTTGACTGTAGGTGCTATAACAAACATTGTAACAGTTAACTCTTCTACACCAGACAGTAATAAAACAAACAATATTGCTAACAACACTACTGTTGTTAAACCGATTTGTGACGTATCAATAAGTAAACTTGTTAGCGATAGTGTAGTTTATGTTGGTGATAAAGTAACTTGGAAAATTATTGTTTCAAATAACGGACCAAGTGATGCTAAAGGTGTTGTTGTTATTGATAAATTACCTAAATCTTTAAAAGTTGTATCTTACAAAGTAACTAAAGGAACATTTAACTCAAAAACAGGTAAATGGAGTATTTCAGTATTAGGAAAAGGTTCAACCGAGGTTTTAACCCTTGTGACTAAGGTTACTGATGATGGTTACATCACTAACCCTGTTGTCGTAAGTACCAAAACTACTGAAACTGATTATTCCAATAATAAAGCGAACAATACAACCTACGCTAAACCTATCGTTGATTTAGTAGTTGACAAATCAGCAGAAAACAAGGTTTACAGCGTAAATGAGAAAATGCACTGGATCATTAAGATTACAAACAAAGGTCCTAGCGTTGCTCATGACGTTGTTGCATTCGATACTTTACCTCTAAATTGTAAATTTATTAGTTACAGTGCAACTAAAGGAACATTTGATCAAAAAACTGGTATGTGGACTGTTGGAGAATTGGGCAAAGGTGAAACAGTCATTTTGGATATATTCTGCAAAGTGACCAAGGCAGGTTTAATTACCAATGAGGTAAACGTAACCTGTAACGAAACTGATATGGATTTATCAAATAATTATGATAATGAAACAATCAACGTTACCGAACCTGGCGAACCTGAAACTCCTCCGACAATGCACCCAACCGGAAACCCAATAGTATACCTTGTGATTGCTATTATGGGTATTTTTGGCTGTTTTTGGTCAAGAAATAGGGAAGAATAAGTCAAAAACACTTCGTTAACTAGTTTAATTTAACTAGTTAACACCTTTTTTCTTTTTTTTTATTTTTTTAAATCAATTTTTTACGCAAATTTAATCAGAATCATTTTTTTAGACAAATATCTAAAATATCTCATTCTTGGATATGAAAAAAAGTCAATAGGATGGCTGATTTCAATTTCTTTTTTTGTGGGCGGTGATAATTGTGAAGCTGCTTGAATTAATGGTTATTATGCAGTCGTCAACGTCAACGTAATAGTTCTTGCCCTCTTTGGCGACGGTGGAGTTTTCCTGTTTAAGCTTGGAAATGCAATAGCTCACGGGTTCGTCTGTTATTCCCAAATTTTTCTGTATTCTTCCAACGCCCATTTCGGTGGTGTGAATCCTGTCAATGTTTTCAAGCAAAACTTCTTTCATTTTAACATTCCTCATATTATTCCATGAATCATTCTTAACGCATCCAACAACCCATGGCTGTATTCAATGCAGCCGAATGCAGTCCTCATATCTCCCTTTTCAAGATAATATTTGGAATCGTTCCAGTAATCAATGGCCCTGTCGTAAACCTCTTTTTCCTTGCCGACAAACTCGATGTGGGCCACCTGGTTCAGGTTTCTCTCAAGTTTTGCAATGTCCTTTGCTATTTTTTCCGGACTCTCAAGTTCAGTCATTTCAATTGCCTCCTAACGTACATGATTCTCTGTCCAACGGTAAAGTAGGATAGGATAACCAGGATATAAATAATATAGGTAAAGTAGATGTCTCCCAAAAGATAGCCGATAATCGCACCAATCATTAGGATAATCATGCGGACGGCCCTTTCGGCTATTCCGATATTGCATTCTGCACCCTGGGATTCAGCCCTTGCCCTGACATAGCTTACGGTAATCGCTGAGTGAATTGCCAGGATTCCGACAAACCAGTCGCAATATCCTCCAAAGATTATTCCAATATAGATTATCGCATCTGCAAAACGATCCATTGTTGAATCAAGAAACGCCCCAAATCGGGATGATCTGCCATGATATCTGGCAACGGCACCGTCAAGAACATCTAAAAACCCTGAAAACAATATTGCCACGCACCCCAAAATCAGGTCATGATTCGCAAATCCATAAGCTGCAAGCACAGCGACAAATGGCGAGACGATTGTCACTATATTCGGATTTATGTTTAAATTTCGAGCGAGCGGGTTTAATATTTTTGTTAAAAGGGGTCTTAGACTTTGAAGCATAATTATATATAAAGATTTCATCTAATATAAAGGTGAATGAAAGTATTAAAAACAAGCATTGATAAGGTTGATGAAGACATCGTTTCACAGGCAATTAATGTCCTGGCAGATGGAGGAATCGTATTGTACCCTACCGATACGGTGTATGGTTTGGGGGCGAATATTTTCGATAACAGGGCAGTCAAGAGAATATTCGAAATAAAAAACAGAAGTTATCTGAAGCCTCTTTCCATACTTGTCAGCGATGTCGAGTCAATTAACCTGGTTGCAAAGCTGTCCACCTCCCAGAAGGAAATCATCAACAACTGTTTGCCTGGTCCTTACACATTTATTTTAAATAAGCGGGAAATAGTCTCAAGACACATCACCGGTGGATTGCGCAATGTCGGGGTCAGAGTTCCGGATAATGAACTGGCCTGCAGATTAGCAAGTGTTTTTCCAATCACAACAACCAGCGCCAATTTATCCGATGATGAAATATTGTCAAATCCTCAGGAGATTATAGAACAGCTTGGCCGCGAAGTTGATTTGGTGATTGATGTAGGCGAGTTAAAATCAACAAAATCATCATCCGTCATCGATTTGACAGGTTTAAAACCAAAAGTAGTAAGAGATTAAAGGATTAATCTCTGTAAATAAATTTGATTGCCATAACTGTTAATAAAATTAACAGCAGCAGTATTCCGATACTTCTTTTTCCTGTTGTGTGTTTAGATAATCTCATGCTTTCTTCATGATTATCTTTACCTGTAGAATTTTTCTTGTCTTCGGTCTGATTTAGTTTAGCAAGGCCATTTCCGCTTGCATTGGTCATTTGATCGGATTCGTTCTCATAGGTTAAGTTGTCAGATTTGCTTTCCCCACTTTCATTGGTGGAGTTAGATTCCTGCACTGTCAGATTTTCGTTTGAAAGATTGTTGGCACTGGAATTATCCAATGATGTGTTTTCAAGGTTGCTTTTATCATCATTGGTGATATCTCTGTAGGTAATTTTGTATCCAAAGAAATTTTGATAATCGCTTCTGCCGGAAGACAATACCTCAAAGTCAAAGACCGCTTCGGTAGTATTGTTGATTTGCCTAACAGCTCCGTGGTCGGGGATTGTTTTTGTCAAAGCCGTATTTTTAATGTTTTCAATCAGGTCATAATCCAGCCTCCAACCGTTGAAGTCATCTGTGAAATGCCAAATGGTATGCTGGGTTACAATATCGTCTTTCATCGCATTTTCATAATAATCGACAAAATATACCTTCAGGCAATTTCCGACATCCTCTCCACTGTATCGGTTAACCGCATAGGACGTATTTTTCACTGTAAAAGTGTCGCCGGCAGCTGCTTCATGACTTCCGTAATTGATGCAGTATCCGTTGTAGTCATCATCAAATCTGATGTTGACGTGTCCGTTTTCGGATGATTTTACTTCTTCATCAATTCTGCTTTCAATTTCTTCTTCGCTATCAGCCAGCATCATTTCCGTTTCATTTTGCGCACTTGCAAAATTCAGGCACGACGTTACTGCAATCAATAAGATTAAAATTGTAAATAATGTTCTTTTCAATGTATTCACCTCTTAAAAGTTGGTATTAAACTCGTTGTAAGAGGACATATATAAAGTTTAAGTAACCGTTAACTCACCACAAGGACAACAAAAAGGTTCATATGGAAATAATGGAAATGCAAAAATCCGGAGGGTATTTTCCCTGTTTTAACCCGTTCCGCTTTGTTTTTGATAGCAATTAAAAATTTTTATATCATATAAAAATCAATAATTTATCATGAAAGTGTTAGCTAATTTTGAAGACAATCATAAGATCCCATCAAATTCATCACTTGATGACCTGTTGGAGGGAGGTTTTGAAAAAGGATGCGTAACTCAATTGTTCGGGTCTCCCAGCTCAGGCAAAAGTAATGTGGCACTGACATTGGCAGTCAATGTTGCTAAAAACAATAGAAAAGTAATCTATATAGATACCGAGGGCGGAATTTCAATCGATAGAATCAAGCAAATTTCAGGACCTGATTTTTCAAATGTGGCTAACAACATAATGGTTTTGGAACCGACTGATTTTTTACAGCAAAGTGAAAATTTAAGGTCAATTGATGTTTGGCTTAGAAAACATCATGAGGAAGTTGACCTGATTATCCTTGATTCGGCTGTTGCACTTTACAGAGTGGATGATATGAAATCATATAAGTTGAGTAAAGAGCTGAGAAAGCAGATTCAGCTATTGTCCAACATCGCACGCAAGTATGATATCGCGGTAATAATAACAAATCAGATTTACGCCGCTTTTGACGACGATGGAGGCAATGAAGTTAGAGCAGTTGGCGGGGATATATTGTCATATATAAGTAAAGTAATAATCCAATTGGAGCGTGGCGAAGAGGTAAATCAAAGGGTTGCCACTTTAAAACGCCATAGGAGCTTGCCGGAAGGAAGGCAAGTTACTTTTTCAATAACTTCAAATGGAATAATTTAAGATAATTTTATTAACAATTAAAAATAAATAATTAAGCTGGAATTTGTTTAAGTGATATTATGAGGGAAAAGGATTACGATATTAAAAAGCCAAAAAAGAAGTTTCACAAAACCGAAAGAGTACCTCCTGAAGGATACGATTGTGCAAATGACTTTTTTGAAGACATGTACATGGACGAAGACATGATATGGATGGGCCAGAATACCAACCATTTGCATGATGATACCATAGCCGACGCTATGATTGAAGCCATTAAATTGAAAACTTACTGTAAATACCCTGCCCCTGAAGGATTCAGCGAACTTAAACAATTAATCTTAGATGACTTGGGATTCGACGACATAGAAGTGTTGCTAACTTCAGGTGCAACAGAATCCTTATATTTGGTTATGCAAGCTCTTTTAGAACCTGAAGACAATGTGGTCTTATCCGATCCGGGTTATTTCATCATAGGGGACTTTGCAAATCGTTTTGCCGGCGAAGTAAGGTATGTTCCAATCTATTTTGAAGAAAACAATTATAAGTTGACTCCTGATCTTTTAAGGAAAAACATGGATGAGAATACCCGTATGGTGATATTGATTGATCCTTTAAATCCATTAGGTTCTTCATACACTGAAGATGAATTGAAGGAATTTGCAGAAATTGCCAAAGAAAATGACTTATACTTATTGCATGACATAACCTACAAAGATTTCGCACGCGAACATTTCCTCGTTGAAAATTACGCTCCCGGCCAGACATTAACAATCTACAGCTTTTCCAAAATATTCGGAATGGCAGGTTTAAGAATCGGAGGGGTGCTTTCCTCAAAACCTATCATCGATGCCATCAAGAATGCTGTAATCAACGACTTGGGAGTAAACATTATTTCACAGTATGGTGCAATCGCAGGCCTCAAATCAAAACAGGAATGGTTTGAAGACATGAGGGAAACCTGCTTTGAAAACCAGAGACTGATCAATGAAATGATTGAACCTATTGAAGGGGTGTTCCTGCCGGTTTATCCGTCTGATGCAAACATGATGGTAATAGACCTGTCCGGCGCCGGAATCAATCCGAAAGTAATGTCAAATTACCTAATTGATAAAAAATTATTTACAAGAGAAGGGGAATACACTTCTGAAGAATTCGGAGACAGGTACTTGCGTATCAGCTTTTCAATTCCAACAGAAGAAATCAAAGTATTCTGTGAAGAATTCCCTAAAGCTGTTGAAGCTTTAAGGACAAAATAAGGTTAATGATATGAGATTCATATATCATCAACCTGTTCCTAATTTTTACAATATAGATAACCCCAGAAATCCGGATAATCATATTTCTGACGAGTTGCTTGATGAATTCAGAGATATCGCAATAGCTTCGCAATTTGCGGGAATAAGCTATTCCAAACTGAGCGAGGAGTTTAAAAGAGAATGGAATATTGATTGGGACAATATAATTATTCTGAAATACTTTATGTCCGATGATATCTTAAGGATGGAGCCTTCCAAGGAAAAATGCATTCTTGAAGATGCGGAATTTCAGGAATTCGGCCAAAAGACATTTGCGCTTGCAGATATTTTAAGGGAAAACGGATTTAGAGCAGACTTATTAAATCCTCTCGATGACCGGGTAAGCCTTAGGGCAATTGCAATGCAGTCAAATGATGCAATAATAACCGGAAGCAACATGTGCATGTTTAAAGAAGGCCTGAACCTAGGATTGTTCATGATTGAAACATCAATTGAAAATTTGCCCTTCAAAAGCGAAAATGAGATGTTATGGGTTAAGGATTACTGTTCAACTTGCGGAGTTTGCATCGACAGGTGCCCTGAAAATGCTTTTGACGTCGACGGGAAATTCATAAGAAAGGCTTGCACTGCCCATAGGGAAGGCTGCAGCCAATGCATATTGTTCTGTCCTTTTTACAAACGAGGTTATGACAAAGTTAAAAAAAGATATGAGAGAATGGTGAAAAAATGAGTGATAAAATAGCTTTAGTGTCTTGCAGTGGATTAAGTCCATTGGGCCTGGTTGTAAGGGCCGCTAGTGTGGAATTGGCATTGGAAAACGAAAACATTGTTGCAGCATGCATTACTGAGTATTCTGCCCAGCCCAATAACTGTTCACCAATTTTGGATGATGCAAAAATTGTTACAATAACAGGTTGCGGGGATGATTGCGCAGGTGTGATTTTAAACGAAAAGGATGTAGAGGCTGTTAAAAATATTTCTGCCGATGCTGTTGTTAAAACCTACGGTTTAAACCCTTTGGATGCTGTTCGCTTAGACGAAGATGGGGAAAAAGCGGTGACAATTTTGAAAAAATATATTGTTAAAGAGCTTGAAAATATATGATTTTCATCTTTCAGTAATACTTATTTTTTATTTAATCATAATTGTCGTAGTATTATTTTATAAAAAAGTATTACATAATCATTTCTTCAATTATTTTTTCTAATTAATGTTAAAACTAGTTTGTTTTTTAATTTTCTCAATTATTTCTCTTTTTTTATGATATAATTGATTTACGCGACATATTTATGTTAAATAAATCCTTTCCCATTGTTAAAAAATAATTTCCGATTATTATTTGTTTCCAAAAAAATCCTCAGTAATTTTTATTTTTAATTTAATTAAAGATGTGACATTTTTTTATTAAATTAAAGCATAATATTTGTTTAATTATATATCAAACTAATTTTTTTAGCTTTTATTTTGATAATTTGCAATTAAAAGGATTTTTATTTTGATGGTTATATTGTCAGTTATAATAGTAATTCCGGTTTAAACTTATCCAATCTTATTTTTACTATTATTTTCAACTGCACTGATTTAAAGACATTGTCAGATTTAATATAATTTAATTCAGTTAGGAATATTGACGTTTTTTTCTAAATTGAGAAGTATTACTTTCGCAATCTTTATATATGTTATTACTACTGACAAATAATTAATTATCATAATTAGTCTCTTTAATTATCGATAATTAAATATGCTAAACCTCAATTATAAATGCATATAACCCGTAAATAGCTATCTCAGCTATTTACACTCTATCTTTCTATATTATGTTAAAAATAAGTTTTTTTTTACATTATCAGTCATTTGCATATAAATAATTCACTTCTCGTCTAATATTTGAATTATTTTGATTGGATGTTATTAAAGCTCCTCTCTCGCTTTAATAACTATTTTTTTTTGGTGATGGAAATTTAGGAGATATCTAATCTGACAGATAATAGTATTCTCCTTTTTCTTTTTGTTCACGATCTTTGAAACTGTTGAGTTTGTTTACTCTCGGTCTTTTTGTTTCTTTATCTCTTCTAAATGTAATGTTTAAGTTTCCTAAAAACTCATTCATTGCATTTCTAAGGTCGGTCGGCTTTGATGCGTGGCCGTTTAAACCCGGAGTTCCGTCAAATACCATGGCTCTGTCGGAGATGTAGTCAATGAATACGATATCGTGGTCTACAATAAGTGAAGCGGCATTTCTACTTTCAATCATCTTACGAATAACCCTTGCAGCTATTAGTCTCTGTTCAACATCTAAAAATGCTGTCGGTTCGTCGAAAAGGTATATTTCAGCATCTTTTGATAAAGTTGCAGCTATTGCTAATCTCTGGAGTTCACCGCCACTCAAGCCTTTAACCGGCTTATCCAACATTTCATCTAATGTCAGAGGTTTCATAATTTCACTTTCAAAGATTTTGCTGCCGTAACTTGGAGCGTTCATGAACAGGAAATCGCTGACGGTTCCTTCAAAATTGGAAACGATATATTGCGGCTTATAAGCTATTGTAACTTCTTCATCAACTTCCCCGCTTGTCGGCTCTTCAACACCTGCCAGGATTTTTGCAAAGGTGGTTTTACCTATACCGTTTGATCCGAATGCGGTCACAATCTCATCGTAAAAGATTTCGCCGGCATCGGCAGTTAAACTGAATCCGTCATAATCTTTTGCAAGGTCGGTATATGAAGCTAGCGCATCCCCTTCATCCTCAGGAGTCGGTGGCCTTATTGTAAATTCTATAGGATTTCTTCTAATTCTAACATTTTCTTCTGCAAGAAATCCATTGATATATGCATTAATCCCTAAACGAACGCCCTTTTTGCCGGACACTACACCATATCCTCCAGGGGATCCGTATAAAATATGGATATTGTCTGATAATGCATCTAAAGTTGCAAGGTCGTGTTCAATGACAAGCACGCTTTTGCCCTCATCCGCCAAAGAGCGAATAACTTTAACGGCATTTAATCTTTGAGACACGTCCAGCCATGATGTCGGTTCGTCGAAGTAGTAGAAGTCGCCTTCTCTTAAGACTGTTGCAGCTATTGCAACTCTTTGAAGCTCCCCTCCACTCAGGTTTTCCATTTTTCTTTCAAGAACATTTTCAAGCTGCAGTTCTTCTGTTACATATTCAAGCTTGTTCCTTTCATCAACATTGCTGAGCAGGTCTATCACTTTGCCTTTTACAACTTTCGGAAGCTTATCAACCATCTGTGGCTTCAATATTGTTTTGATATTGCCTTCGGACAAATCCTGGAAGTATTTTTGCAGGGATGACCCTCTGTAAAAGTCAATCACGGCATCCCAGTTTTCAGGCTTGTTTTCATAGTCTCCGAAGTTCGGAATCAGACTTCCTGACAGGATATTCATGATTGTGGATTTACCGATACCGTTCGGACCCAAAAGCCCCAAAACGGTTCCCTCTTCTAGGGTCGGCAATCCGAACAGTTCAAATTGGTTCTGTCCAAATCTATGAATAGGTTCGCCTGCGGCTTCAGGCAAGTTAATAATTGTAATAGCATCAAATGGGCAACGGTTAGTACAGATACCGCACCCTTCACATAATTCTTCAGATATCAAAGGTTTTTTGGAATCTTCATCAATTACTATGGTGTCCTCATCCATTCTAACGCCCGGACAGTAATGAATACAAAGATAATCACATTTTTTAGGTTGACATCTGTCTTTGTCTAAAATTGAAATACGACTCATTATAATCTCCTTATAAATATAATGTAAATTATTTTGTTGATTCTATTTAATTAAATTATTGTAAAATTTTGGATTTGTCGGGATTGTTTATCGCATAATTTAATAAAAGTTTTAATATGATGAATTAAAAATTATTAATATATAAGTCAATTTTATATTGAAGATATAGGTGGTTAAATGGATATTAAAAAAATTCTTAGTGTGCTTTTGGCATTAGTAATATTAATGTCTGCCTGTGGTGTGGCATTTGCGGATGCTGCTCAGGAAGGTAGTTCAGATTCTGGAGACGGTTCTTCTTCAGACGCTTCCGATTCAGGCGATCAAGGCAGTTCAGATTCAGGTAATCAAGGTAGTCAGGATTCAGGTAATCAGGGCAGTCAGGATTCAGGTAATCAGGGCAGTCAGGATTCGGGCAATCAGGGCAGTCAGGATTCAGGTAATCAGGCAAGTCAGGACTCTAACAGTCAGAGTAGTTCAAATACTCCTAGTTACAGTAGCCAAGGTTCTTATTCTTACACTACTTCCCAACCAACTTACAGTTCAGCTGATTACTCAACTGATGCGACTGACGATTTAGCCAATACTACTAATATTACAAAAAATGTCACAAATACTACAAATCTTACAGATCTTCCTGAAGACGAAGGTCCTAGTTTCAATTTCTACTTATTGCTACAAATTATTGCAGTTATAATAGTTATTCTAGCTATTGTGTTTGTGTACTTTAAATTATAGTAAGGCAATGTTTGTTGGGACCAATCCCAACAATCAAATATTTAGAAGCATTATACTGGAGGCATTTTTTGCATCTCCATGGCGGATTGGAAAACTGATATTAATGTTTTCCATGCTTTTTTTATTTTTTTAGTTTAAATTGGATTTATGAAAAAGTTTTTTTATTCATAATTAAATATCTAATAATGATAAGATGAAACAGGTAATGATTGTAAGAACAGATTTAAAAATGCGAAAAGGGAAAATCGCTGCACAGTGTTGCCATGGCTCCATTGGAGCATATAAGAAATCCCCTGCAGATAAAATTAGGAAATGGGAAAATGAAGCTTATGGCAAAGTTATTTTGAAAGTTCAGACTTTAGAAGAACTGACTGAACTTAAAAAGTTAGCGGATGCTAAAGGCATTGCCAATTATTTGGTAGTTGATGCAGGAAGGACTCAGATACCTACCTCAAGCGTTACAGTTTTGGCACTCGGTCCGGATGAAGATGAAATAATCGATGAATTGACTGGGGATTTAAAACTTTTATAGCTTAACTATTAATTTAATGAATCATATTTTTAATTAAACAGGGTCGTGA
Organism: Methanobrevibacter sp.; assembly: GCF_017539065.1. GTDB lineage: Archaea > Methanobacteriota > Methanobacteria > Methanobacteriales > Methanobacteriaceae > Methanocatella. The sequence goes on along the minus strand of NZ_JAFYHP010000018.1, from coordinate 33,683 downwards.
TTATCATCATAAAACAGGTTGTAAAAATAGGGGGCAGTTTGTTTCCGGATTATGCAATAGATTTGGCAGAACAACTTGAAGGCACAGATTCTGCCATTGTTTTAGGAGGAGGGGAATTTGCCAATCTTATTAGAAAATACAACTCACAAATCAACTTTTCCGAGGAAACCAACCACTGGACAGCTATAGATTGTATGGACATCATAGCCAAGCTTGTAAATGACAAGGTCGAATCTGCAAAGCTGGCCTACACGCTGGAAGAAGTTAATGAGATATCTGATGAAGGATATACTCCAATTTTCATCGTTTCAGACTTTTTAAGAAAAGAAGATCCATTCGAATGCAGTTGGGATGTTACTTCAGATTCGATTGCAGCCTATGTGGCGCACCTTCTAAATGCAAACCTTTTAATAGTAACAAATGTAAATGGTATATATACCCAAGAACCGAAAGAGCCAGGTTCAACATTCATAAGTAAAATCGATGCAACAACATTACTGACTTTTCAAGAGTCATCGATTGATGTAATGTTACCGACTCTTTTATTGAGGTATGGGACTGATTGTTATGTTGTGAATGGGAAGTTCCCAGAAAGGGTAATGTCTTTAATAGACGATAATATAAATGATTATAACTTCGATTACACACAAATAATAGGTGAATAGAATGAAAAAAGTTGAATGTATTTCATGTAAACAAGAAATTCCATTAACTGGCACATTCGTCGAATTCGAATGCCCAGAATGTGGAGCAAAAATTGCAAGATGTGAAAAATGCCGTACTTTTGGTCACGGTTACAAATGTGAATGTGGTTTTGAAGGACCATAAATTTAAAAGGAGGAATTAGAATGGGTGAAGTGTTAACAACAATGAAAATAATGCCAGACAGTCCTGATGTAGATTTAGAAGCTATCAAATCTACTATCGAAAGTTCAATGCCAGAAGGCGCTAAACTTCATGAAATGACTGAAGAACCAATCGCTTTCGGTTTAGTAGCTATCGTTTTACAGTTCATCACCGAAGATGGTGAAGGCGGATCCGAACCTGTTGAAGAAATGGTTCAAGCTATTGACGGCGTTGCCAGTTTTGAAATTACTGGTGTTGGAAGATTAATGTAAGGACTATGTTTTTCGGGTCATTTTCTTAAAATGACTCTTATTTATTCTATTTTTTGTTATAATTTAGTTTTAAGTTGAATGTACTGCTTGTCTGATTTTATATTTTCAAAACATTTATATACCTGAGCTGCAATAAATAGATATAACTATTGTTATAGTATAAATGTCCTAAAATTTAGGTGCACCTAAAAATTTCGAAACATTTATATACTATGAAGTTCTACTTTTATACAAGTGAGACATAAATTTAGGCATGCCTAAATTTTCACTTAACAAAACATATTATTAGTCAATAATAATACAATCTCCAAAATATAGATATTGGGTATTGAATTAGCTTTTCACAATTTTCTAATTTGATACTTGGAAATTTATCTGCCAATAATTTTCCGAAAACACGATTGGTGTTGCTCTCCTCAGATTTTAAACACCAATTCTTTTAAAAAATACATAACTACTCTCAGAAATTAAATATGTTCGCCATATTTAATTTCACCTATCCTTATTTTTTCATTTTTTTAGTAATTTATACCTAAATATATTTATAATGAAACTAAAATAATAATATGGTTTTAGATTAATTAACTAAATGTAGGTAATTTTATGACTAGAACAAAAAGACTTATTATTGCCATATTGATTGTTGTTTTCATTGGACTGCTGGCGGTAATCGGCGGTGCATTGTACATGAGTCATGACAGTGACCTTGTTCAGGGAAATAAAAACATATTGGTATGTGCAATAGATGAAAGCGAACAAAGGCCGGGAATGGGTGCTTGTGACATGGCATTCATTATTAATTTAGAAAATGGTACTATCCAAAATTATTCTGCTGTCTACCCTGGAGGTATGACTCACCCAACCGCAGCCGAACCGCAAGAAGCGCAAAATCAAGGTGCAGGATCAGCGTTATTACTTCACGATGCATTCTGGGATGCAGATAATTCTGTAGGAATGCAGTATGCAAAAGAAATAGTTGAATATCGTACCGGCACTCAAATCGATTCCGTTGTGGCTATCAATAGTCAGGCATTGGATGCAATACTCTCAGCTGCCGGACCATTAGATGTGAATGGCGAACTAACAACTGCGAGCGGTATCGACATCATACGTGAAGAAGATTGGGGTAACGGCGTATCAAGAGGAGATGCGGTCCTTGAAATTGTCAAGGCAGCAGCCAATGCGGCTTCAAAAGATGATTCAATTAAATCATCAATGGTTAATGCGGCACTTGACCAATATTCCAAAGGAAATATTGTCATGGATACACAAGGCGATTTCGTAGGATTATTGGCATCCAAAGGGTTTAACACAATCTTTTAAACCCTTATTTTTTAAATTTTCGGTTCTAATTTTTTAATAAACAAACCCATAAACATCACGACCAGCGGGAAAAATACTGCATAGATTACAAACAATAGCTTAGAAGAAATTATGTCCCCCATCACTGTCGAACCTGCCATCAGCATAATCAGGCTGATTACCGGAGCCAAGATGGCTATGAATGTATAGATTAAAATAAAGGAATTGAGCTTTTGGGAATATTCTTTTAATTTTATTTGCATATCAAATGAAATATCGCCAGCTATAATTTCTAAACTTCCTGCAAGATTTCCTCCAACTCTTAAGGTGCCGATAATCTGATGGATGGCACGTGATAAACCATCCGATTTTACCCTGTGGCTCATTTCAAGCAATGAATCTTCTGTTGATTTGCCGAATTTAATCTCTTCCAAGACTCGGGTAAATTCCTTTGAAAGAGATCCATAATCGGCGTTGCTGATTGTAGCTAATGCATCATGCAGACCTCTTCCGGCTTTCAATTCAATCCCCATATGTCTTAATGCATAGGGAAGTTCCTGATTCAAATCAGCGTAGCCTCTTTGCTCTTTCATTTGGGGATAATATAACAAAAACAAATAGAACATTATTACGCCAACAAAATACATTCCGCCAATCTCCAAACTTGTTAGTAAGGTTAATAGGACTAAACTAATTGGAAATAGTATCAAAACATACTTATTTAACATGTACTCCAATAATTCGTCCCTTATGCTGTCCGCCCTTGTTTCACTTCTCCTAACAGGTTGAGTGCTCAGGTCCAATTTTGAAAATATTGCAGAATTGATTTCAGCTGATTTGGAGGTGTCAATTTTAATATTTTTAAAGGATAAGCTCTTTAAGATACTAATGATGGATAGTGCAATCTCTCCAATTAAAATAAAGAAGTCATTTGTCATTCCTCTCACCTGTTTAGGATAATATTGTTTAAAACTTTCTGGGGTTTTTTATAATACAACTCAATAACATTGTTCACTTCCTCAACCGAGCGAATATTATGATTAATCATGTGTTTCAAAACCAGTTTCCGATTCTCGATTTCATAATATAGCTCATTTATTGCCTTTCCACTTAAATTGGCGATTTGCGTTAAGGTATTGCTGGTTATGCCGATATTGTCAATCGTATCCCTTTCAGGATTCCATTTAAAGATTGTATTCAGCTGCACTGTCCCTTCCTCTATTCCGACCACTTCGGCAACCTCGCTGATTCTTCTGAATGAAACCCCTGAGGGGGTATAAATCCGGTTCTGCATGATGATGAAATCAATTGCATGTATCATGATTTTTGGAACAGACATCGGCCGGTTTGTTAGGCGGGTTATAGTCTCTCGGGCGTCATTGGAATGCAGTGTTCCGAAACCTGAATGGCCGGTATTTAAGGCTGTAAAGAGAGTTATTGCCTCTTCGCCTCTAACTTCGCCAACGATTATTTTGTCCGGACGCTGCCTGAGTGAGTTCTTGACAAGGTCATTCATGGTAAGTTCCCCTTTGTTTTCAACGTTTGCGGGTCTGGTTTCCATGCGGATTACATGCTCATGGGGAATCTGAAGCTCCAATGTATCTTCAATCGTGATTATCCTTTCATTTGGGTTGATGAACGCCGATAGTGCATTCAACGTTGTCGTTTTCCCGGAGCTTGTCCCTCCTGAGATGATTGCATTAGCGGACTTTACCCCAAGCCCGTCGATGCACAGCCAGAAGAATCCTGCAAGATCAAGTGATATTGTTTTTGAGTTGATTAAATCGATTATCGTCAACGGGTCTCTTTTGAATTTACGGATGGTAAGTGAAGGTCCGTCAGGCGAAACTGGAGGTATTGTGGCGTTTATTCTCGAACCGTCAACCAATCTTCCATCAAGGATTGGGGATTCCTGGTCTATTCTGCGGTTTATTTGTCTTGCAATGGAATCTATCAGATTTCGTATTTCCTGTTCGTCGCTAAACTGAATGTTTGTCTTCATCATTCCGTATTTTCTGTGGTAGACAAAAATCGGCTTTCCGGTTCCGATTATCATGATTTCCTCCAGCTCATCGTCCTGTATTAATGAATCAATTTCCCCATATCCTATAATGTCTCTTAGGAATTTTCCCGATAGACTGTTCAAATATTCGTCTGAAACGTGATTTTCATTCAATCTTAAAAATAAGAAGTTTTTAATGTCGTTCAGTAATTTCTCTTCGCTGATATGGTAATTTTCGCCGGCAGACATTGCCAGATCAACCAGGTTTTCACGCATTTCCCCCAAAAGAATTTTTTCCTTTTGGGAATAGTCTTGTCTTGCTACATCATATTGCGGTAATATCTCATCATTCATAATTTTCACCATGGTGATTTAGGTTATAGTTACTGATTAGTAATACTAATTAATATAGTTTTTATTACTTTTGAAAGAATTATTACATCTAAAAAACAATATTAAAATGAAGAGGTGGTTTTATCTTAAATATTGACGATAAAATTAAAGCGCTTGAGCCATGTGAAAAATGCCATGACGTTCAAATTAAAAAGTTTTCTCCATTAAAAGAATTAGTTGATTTTGAAACTCTCGATGGGGGCCATATGAGATGTGAGTGTGGAAAAAGACCTTTGGATATTGTCATGAGCCACATATTAAAAGTCATGATTGAAGAGGGCATAGTCCCTGAAAAGGCAACATTGAGGCGCAACTCTCCGGTGCCGCTGTCAGGCTTTTACTACAGCAGCTTGAATCCTCAGTTCATAGGAGAGCAGACTTTGATATTGCTTCACCCTGATTTCACAGGCGAAGTCGCATCAAGGCTGGCTGATGAGGTTCCTGAAGTGAAATGCGTCTTGAAGGGAAGTCCGCAGAGCACAGTTGGCCAATTGGACAAGGCATCCGGAATCAATCACTTTGAAATCCTTGAAGGCGATGACACGCAGATAAACGTTATGAGAACATTGCTTGGCGAAAAAATCGTTTTGGTTAAAAATCAATCCAAGCACCACATAGAAGTTGCAATGACCACTGAAGATAAGCTAGTCCGGCTGCATAACTATCTGAACAATAACAATATTAAAAAAGGAGTAGCTATTGACGGAATGTGCGGTCTTGGAGCATTGGGAATCTACTTGTTGAAATGCGGATTTGAAAAGGTAATCTTCAACGACATAAACCCTGAAATGATTGAAGCTTTAAAAAATAATCTTGAAATAAATGGCATTTCGGAGGGTTATGAAATATTTAACCTGGGATTTGAGGATTTGGAAGTTGGCAATGCGGATTTGTGTGTAATCGATGCGTTTCCCGGAGTGGACATAGGGGAGATTGTTAAAAAAGCAGAAGAAATGGCAGATGATGTTGTGGTTATCTAGCCATATTATTTGATTCTCAGACTTATTAATGTAGTTTTAAGCAATTGAATTTCTTTTTAAAACATCTGAAAATAAATCACAATTGCAGGAATAATCAAAACTCCCATCAAATGAGATTTTCCGATTCCGATATAATGGGGCAACATCCCCATTGCGGTTGAAGTAATCAAAGCCAATGTCATATAGAAAACTGGGGCTTTATAGTAGAAAATAAAAATGTATAAAATCGCGATCTGAAGCAAAATCACCCCAACCGATAATTTCCTATAGTCGACCATATTCATCAATCTTGAAAAGGAATCCCCTAATTTTAATGAAAGCACCAGTGAAACGGAAACCGCTATTAGGGATGCAAATATAAAGATTGCCAAATGGTTCAAACCCATTTCAAAGATTAAATAGGACATGTAAACGGCTATTCCGCTTCTTGGGTTTCCTATAATGTAGATTGCAATCAATGAAAACAGGCAATCAGAAATATTCAGTCCGGAAGTGGCCAATAAGAAGTTCACTGTGTCGTCATCATTATTGTCGTTTGTACCGCTAACCGCTTGGGCGATTACCGTTCCCTGTGCAGGTCCAAAGCCCGGCAGAAAGCCGAGTATCGCACCGGTAATTCCTCCTGCAAAAATGCTTTTGAATTTGCCATAGTCAATGTTGAGCTCGTAAAACGGATTTTGATGGGGAAGTATTGACGAATCATTCAAACTGAAAAGTATCGTGCTTATTCCGAAAAGCCCGGAAAATGTACACATTAATGTAGTTCCTGAAGAAATTGGCGTTTGAAAAATCACCCAACCAAGAATTCCTGAAAGGATAAATAATAAAATCGCCCATAAAAAGTCTCTAAAATTTGCTGTTAAGCTATAAGTTAAATAAATTGATGCAACAAGCAATATTATCCAGGTAAACGGTTTTGTCAGGTCATGCAGGACGGGCAGGGCAATCGCAAAGATCGGAAGCATCAGGATAGTTACTATAATTGCTCCAAAACCTCCGACGGATACGATTCTGATTACTTCTTTTGATCTCCCTTGCAATACCATTCTATGTCCCGGAAGGATTGATGTTGCAGTGCCTTCCTGCGGGACTCCCAAAAGCATTGAGGGGACAAATTCAATCAGTGCATGGGCAATTGACATTGATACCATAAGTACGCATAAAAATTCCGGTGATACGATTGTCAGTAAAAATGTTGAGGATGCAAACAGTGTCGCTCCGGCGGTATTCACATGTATGCCAGGTGTCATTCCTGTTGTGGTTCCTATTGCTATTCCTATAAAACAAGCTATAACTAATTCTATCATGGCTATTAATTGCACGGCCAATAATTTAAAGCTTGTTGAAGTTATTTCGAACTATTGTTTTAGTTTGATAAAATTGCAGTTGGCAGATTATTCAATGGGCCAATGATATTCAGAATTTTTCTCGATTGAATTGCAAGGATTTCATTGAGGTCTTAGATAATAATTTAAGCAATTCGTCATGGGAGATATTTAATTCTTCACAAATCATTTCATCCCATTCTTTTTCTTTTTTAATTAGGAATTCAGCGGTTTCAATTCCTTTTTTAGTTAAAGTGATTTTATATGCCCTTTTATTTGACTCATCAATTTCCCTTATGATTAATCCTTTTTCTTCAAATTCCTTAAATGCTCTTGAAACTCCGCTCCTATCCATCAGACAAGCTTTTGCAATATCTGATTGGTTTATGCCCATTTCATAATATAAAAAGAGTAACATGTAATATTGGCTAGGTTGAATGACGGTTCCGCTTTTGATGTGTTTGTTAATGTAAAAGTCATGGGTCTTACTTAGGGTAATCAAATGATTCACAATAAATGGTGAGTCTTTAATTATATCGTCGTATTCAATCATAAAATCACTAATTAATATATTAAGTCTTAATCTTTAAATAGTATTTGTAACAAGTTAATAACATGAACAGAAAAATCATCATCATCTTAGCAATTCTTGCAGTGTGTATCTTAATTGCAGGTCCCGTCTTTGCCAAAGATAAAGTTAAGGTTAAAATCTCAACTGACGACAGCATATTTAATAATAAAGGATACATTGTAATTAAATTAGTTAATAAAAATGGCAGGGAAATTAAATCAAATGGAATGATTAACTACACCATCACAGATAAAAACGGTAATTATAAATGGGTTTACAAATCATATAACAGTGGAATTCGGGTAAAATATGATGTGGGCAAATATAAAGTTAAAGTTAAGTTCTTTGGCGATTCAAAGTATAAAAAAGCTAAAAAGACTAAAAACATCAATGTCAAAAACAATTTTGATCCGTATACCTATTATGAGAATCACAATTGGGGCCTGAATCAGGAAGCCGATGACTATTTTGACTATAACTATTGGACTGAAGAGATTTATGATGACGTTGATGATCCTGAAAACGAGGCATGGGACCTTTAGCGATATCCCAGATATCTCAGAATCGCATATAAAATCAATATTATAATTAATAGGATAATTGAGGTTCTGGCGGAGAAGAATCTTGTCTTCTTGAATTCCTCATCCTTAACTTCCCCTTTTTTCAATATCCTTTCCTTTTCAAAGGAACACTTTTGATAAATGGCTTCAATGTTTTTTGGAAGTCTGCCATGTTCATTCAACATGTTAATTGTTTTATTCAGGTATTTGATGGCGTCGGCATCATCGCCCAGATTCACACAACAGAATGCGGCCTTATAATTGAAGTTGGTAACCAATTCCAGGTCATCGCCAACCTTGCTTTCATATTGAAGGCAGTTTTCATATGATCTTAAAGCCTCTTTGTATCTTTTAAGCTCATACAATGCATCTCCCTTTGCATTGAATCCGATTATTGTGTCTTCGTTTTGCAGGGATTTGTCAAGATATTTGAGCGCCTCTTCGTTTTTTCCGGTCTTTTGAAGCATCTGGCCTTTGTATAAATCGAATTTTTCGGACATTCCGTAATTCTTTTCATAGATATCGAGGCTTTTCAGTGCCTCATCATATCTTTTTGACTTAATCAGCAATTCGATTTTGCCCATTAAAACCTCTTTTTTGCTTATACGAGGCTTTTCTATTGGGGAGTAAGATTTATATCTGTCATATGCCTTGTCCATGTATTCTATCGCTTCGTCGACATTGCCTTTGTTGAATTGTGACATTGCCTTGTCGCACAATACATTGACAGAACGGGGTTGCTTTTCCAGGTATTCATCAAAATATTTGTCCCCGTAATCTCCATTGTCATGTGTTTCATCATAATATTGGTAATACATACCCTTCTCTTCGATTGCAATCATGTAATCAGCATCAATCAATAAGTCAAGTATAGCTAAATAATCTTCAACATCATCTTTCCCATGTCTTTTTCGAGCCAATTTAAGGGCCTCTTCGTAATTTCCATCTTCAATGTATTTTTTTGCTGTTTCAACAGATTCGCTCATCATAATCTCCTTTTTTGCCATATGAATTCATTTTCTTTTGGCATGCCTAAATATTTATATAATATTAAATCTTATATAAAATATACTGATATTAGCTATTTTTAGCATATGGATTGACTATTTTTTAAGCGGCGAATGTTGTGCTATTAAGTTAATGAAAGATGGAGAATGCATAATGAGGGAATTAGTAGTAGGTTTGGCAGGCAATCCTAATGTGGGCAAGACCACGGTCTTCAATGAATTGACCGGGATGCACCAGCATGTAGGTAATTGGCCTGGAAAAACGGTTGAAAGGGCAGAAGGCACTTTCACACATGGCGACTACAGGTATGAAATCATAGATTTGCCCGGTAATTATGCATTAAGCGCTCATTCTATTGAGGAAATAGTTTCAAGAGATTTTATCGTGGACGACAATTCAGATGCAATCATCAATGTCGTTGATGCGGCTAATTTGGAGCGCAACCTATATCTTACAGTTCAGATGATGGAATTGGGTGCCAATCTGGTATTGGCGGTCAACATGAACGATTTTGCAAGGAAAAAGGATTACATAATTGATTTGAAATTGATGGAGGAACTTCTGGGGTTCCCGGTCATTGAGATAAATGCAAAAAATGCCGACGGTTTCGAGGAATTATTGACAACTGTCGAAAGGGTATCCGCAAACCCAAAGGATACAAGTGAAAAACTGTCCTACGGCAATGACATTAAGGGACACCTGATGGATCTGCAGGAGTTAATAGAACAGGACAAGGGTTTGATGGATGTCCCTTCAATATGGACTGCCGTCAAATTATTGGAAAGGGACACAATCGTAATAGATAAGGTTCAACACTCTCCTGAAGGTTCTAAAATCATGGTTGAGGTCGATAAGGTAAGCAAACATTTGTATGATGTTTACAACGAAGGTCCGGAGGAAGTCATTGCAAATTCAAGATATGCATTCATTGACGGTTTGATTGCCGAAGCGGTAGACAAGCCTGCCGTTGAAAAGGAAACCACCACGGATAAAATCGATAAGATTGTTACCAATAGGATTTTGGCCCCTTTCATATTTGTCATTGTAATGTGGATGATGTTCCAGCTTACATTCACCATAGGCACTCCTTTTGAACATCTAATCAAGTCATTTTTCGATTTGCTGACTCACACAATCACTTCATATTTGCCTCCGGGCATTATAACCTCCTTGATTTGTGACGGCATAATCGGGGGTGTAGGTGTTGTTGTTCAGTTTCTGCCGATGATAATTCTGATGTTTTTGTTTTTAAGCGTATTGGAGGACTGCGGGTACTTGGCAAGGGCAGCTTTCACTTTGGATTTGGTCATGCATAAGATTGTAGGTCTTCACGGTAAGGCATTCATTCCTATGATTTTAGGATTCGGTTGTGGAGTGCCGGCCATTATGGCAACCAGGACCATGGAAAACGAGGGAGACCGTATACTTGCAATGATGCTTGTTCCGTTCATGTCCTGTACTTCCAGATTGCCTATTTACATAATTTTTATAGGAGCGTTCTTTTCCGAATATCATGGCATTGCCTTGCTTGGAATATATTTGTTGGGTATTGCTGTTGCGCTTGTTGTTGCGGCTGTCCTTAAAAGAACCATGTTTAAGGGATTGTCCACCCCATTTGTTATGGAACTGCCAACCTATAAGCTGCCTTCTCTAAAGGGGATAATATTGCACACTTCAGAAAAGGTTAAGGGGTTCCTGAAAAAGGCAGGTACAGTCATTCTTGTTTGTTCCGTCATATTATGGTTGCTGCAGAATATCTTCCCTTGGGGAGGAACAGATCCTCAAATGAGTCTTTTAGGCATTATTGGTTCATTTTTCGCACCAATTTTTGCTCCATTAGGATTTGGGACCTGGCAAGCGGCAGTGGCAATTATTGCGGGTTTGGCTTCCAAGGAAGTTGTGGTTGCAACATTCGGTACCCTGGCAGGTATGGAATCCAATGACGAAGAGGGAATCACCAACCTGATTCATGATACTTTCACCCCATTGTCAGCCTTGTCATTCATGGTATTCACCTTATTGTATACTCCATGTGTTGCAGCCCTTGGTGCAATCAAACAGGAGACCAACAGTTACAAATGGCCTTTAATAATGTGTGCCATTACTTTAATAAGTGCATTCGTTGTTTCATTTTTGGTTTTCCAAATTGGAACCTTGATGGGCTTTTGATAGTTCAAATGCTTATTTTTTTTCTTTTAAATTATCTCAAACTTATTTGTTTCAATTTCAATTTTTCAATATTTTTTTTAGGAATACCTAAATATTTAAATATTATGTAATCAGATATTTACATAAGTTTAGGTTTACCTAAATTTCTAAGGTAAGTCTAAATAAAATTTTTTTTTAAAAGTGGATGATATCTTTCAGGAGATATTGTTCATGGAATAATTAAATATTGGAGAATAGTTAATGACAGAATTAATTGTAGGATTAGCAGGAAACCCTAATGTGGGCAAGACTACTGTTTTCAATCGATTGACAGGTATGCGCCAACATGTAGGTAACTGGCCTGGAAAAACCGTTGAAAGGGCGGAAGGTCATTTCAAGCATGGAAGCTATGAATACGAAGTTATCGATTTGCCGGGTAATTATGCATTAAGCGCTCATTCTATGGAGGAAATCGTTTCAAGAGATTTCATTGTGGATGACGACTCTGATGTGATAATTAACATAGTCGATGCTGCTAATCTGGAACGTAACTTATACTTAACAGTTCAAATGATGGAACTGGGTGCAAATTTAGTAATGGCACTTAATATGAATGACTTTGCAAAGAAAAAAGAGCATATAATTGATATTGAATTGATGAGTGAACTTTTGGGGTTCCCGGTTATTGAAGTAAACGCTAAAACCGGTGACGGATTTGAGGAATTATTGACAACCGTCGAAAAACAGTCCGCAAACCCTATAGACTCCAGCGCAAAATTGTCCTATGGTAATGACATTAAGGGGCACTTGTCCGAAATTCAGGAAGTCATTGAAAAGGATAAGAATTTATTGGATGTTCCTTCAGTTTGGACTGCTGTAAAATTATTGGAAAGGGACACAATCGTTATAGATAAGGTTCAACACTCTCCTGAAGGTTCTAAAATCATGGTAGAGGTTGATAAGGTAAGCAAACATTTGTATGATGTTTACAACGAAGGTCCTGAAGAGGTGATTGCAAATGCAAGATATGCATTCATCGATGGTTTGATGGCCGAATCCGTTAAGAAACCAGATGTTGAAAAGGAATCTGTTACCGATAAGATAGATAAGGTCATAACAAACAGGATTTTAGCACCATTCATATTTATCATTATAATGTGGGCAATGTTCCAGTTAACATTTACAATAGGCGCTCCTTTCCAGGATATGATCGACGAAGCCTTTGGAGCATTGGGGGAATTTGTTGCAGGATTTATTGCAAATGAATATTTGTCCTCATTCATCTGTGACGGTATCATTGGAGGAGTGGGTGGTGTTCTCACTTTCCTGCCGATTATCATACTGATGTTTTTGTTCCTCAGCATATTGGAAGACTGCGGCTATTTGGCAAGGGCAGCATTCACTTTAGATAAACTCATGCATAAACTTGTTGGGCTTCACGGTAAGGCATTCATTCCTATGATTTTAGGATTCGGTTGTGGAGTACCGGCCATTATGGCAACCAGGACAATGGAAAATGAAGGAGACCGTATGCTGGCCATGATGCTGGTACCATTCATGTCCTGTACTGCTAGGCTGCCGATTTATGCAATATTTATTGCAGCGTTTTTCGCCGAAAATCAAGGTAATGTATTGCTTGCCATTTATTTATTAGGCATTGTTGTGGCACTTATTGTTGCAGCCATCCTTAAAAGAACCATGTTTAAAGGATTATCAACTCCATTCGTAATGGAATTGCCAACTTACAAAATACCTTCCGTAAAAGGTGTTTTATTGCATACCTGGGAAAAAGTAAAAGGATTTTTAAGAAAAGCAGGAACCATTATTCTTGCATGTTCTATCGTATTATGGGCATTAAGCATATTCCCGTTAGGAGTAGAATACGGATCTGCTGACAGTTTATTGGGAATGATTGGTAGTGTAATCGCTCCGATTTTTGCACCATTAGGATTTGGAACTTGGCAAGCGGCTGTTGCTATTATTGCAGGTTTGGCGGCTAAAGAAGTTGTAGTTGCAACATTTGGCACCTTAGCGGGCATGGAAGAAGATGACGAAGAAGGAATCACTAATTTGGTTCATGATACTTTCACTCCATTGTCTGCATTCTCTTTCATGGCATTTACATTGCTTTATACACCATGTTTTGCAGCTATTGGAGCAATCAAACAAGAAACCAACAGTTACAAATGGGCATTAACCATGTGCGCAATTACTTTAGTAACTGCATATGTCGTAGCATTCCTGATTTTCCAAATCGGAGGATTAGCAGGATTTGGATAAGTGAAAATTAGATTTTTTTTAATTTTCATTTTAATTTTTAGTCATGACTAAAAATTTATATAGTCGATAGGATATACTATTATTACGAAAATTTTTAGCATGCCTAAAAATTTATTTTTTAGATTTTAATCGGGTGATAAAATGAAAACCTTAAAAGATACAAAACCTGGTGAAACTGTAACATTAGTTAAATATCATGACACCGGGGATGTGGATTTGAAAAGACATTTATTAGGTATGGGTTTTGTTAAAGGAGCTAAAATCACTGTTAAAAAAGTAGCTACTTTAGGGGATCCTATTGAAATGTCTGTAAAAGGATACGATGTTTGTCTTCGTAAAGAAGAAGCTGAAAATATTGAAGTGGAATAGCTTCAATTTTTCATTTATTTTTTTAATAATTTTATTTTGGGTCATTATTATGAAATGTAGAATGTGTGGTTTTGAGTTTGATGAAAATCAGTTAGAAAACCGCGGATGCTCTGGTTGCGGCAAGCATGGGTGCAACAGTATTCACTGTCCCAATTGCGGGTTTGCCAACTCTCCAGAACTGGATCAAGAATTTGAATTCATTTCAAAATTAAAAGATAAATTAAAAAATAGAAAAGCTACAAATTAAATGTTTTTGGCATTCAATATTTCTTCGACAGCTTCGTCAATATCGATTTTTTCAGTATCAACATTTAATCCATTTTCTTTTAATTTATATAAAATTTCAGTTGTCACAGGCGCCTTTAAGTGAGCTTTTTTTAATAATTCCTTATCGGAAAATATTTGGTGTTTATCTCCTTCAGCAATTATTTCTCCACTATATAAAACAAATATTTTATCCGCGAACTGATTTACCATTTCTATGTCATGTGATGAAATAACAATACTTATTCCCTCTTTATTCAAATTATTTAATATGTCCAAGACTTTATCAACACCTTCCGGGTCAAGTCCTGCTGTTGGTTCATCAAGAATCATTATTTCAGGCCTCATTGCAACAATACCTGCAATAGCCACTCTTTTTTGCTGACCGCCACTTAAATGATGAGGAGTCTTTTCTTCAAAACCTGCCATACCCACCATTTCTAATGATTCCTTGATTCTATTGTTCACTTCATCATAATCAAGACCTAAATTCATAGGTCCAAAAGCAACATCCTCTTTAACAGTTGGGGCAAATAATTGGTCATTTGGATCTTGGAACACGATTCCAACTTTTTGTCTTACTTTAAGCAATTCGTCACGTTCATAAATTATTTTTTCACCATCTATTTCAACATGTCCTGAAGTAGGTTCTGTTAATCCATTAAAATGAGAGAATAGGGTTGATTTTCCAGCACCGTTAGGTCCCATAATTGCAATTTTTTCTCCTTTTTTAATTTTAAGATTAACATTTTTCAAAGCCTGTGTTCCATCAGGATATGTAAAAGATAAATTTTTTGTCTCTAAATGAATATGTTCCATATTTGCCACCTAATTAATTGCTAAGTTTTGACCAAAGTAACCTAGTTGTCCGGAATATTTAAATAAAATGATTTCCAGTATAATGACAACTATTATAATCGTAAGTAAATAAATGTAATCGCTTTTTTCTGGAGATTTTTTTTCATCAAACATTTCAGATGCGTCTGAAAAACCACGGCTCACCATACTTTTATGGACACGTTCCCCTTGTTCATATGCTTTTAAAAACATCATGCCGATTGTATATCCGACCTGTTTCACTCTCCATTTGTATGGAGTAGTTTTACTGTGGATGCTGAAATTTCTTGCTTTTTGACTTTTTCTAATAGCTGCAAGTTCATCAACAAATAAAAATAAAAATCTGACCATAATTGATAAAATCATTGCCAAATCTCTTGGCATCTTTAATTTTCTAAAGGAACTTGCCATCTCCTGAAGGGGAGTTGTTGATGAATATATGATGATCGCTGTTAGACATACAATCATACGAACTAAAAGTAAAATTGCCCAATTTAGGCCAACATCTGTAATATGTAACCAGGAGTAACTCCAGATGATATTTCCCGGTTGAATAAATGGTTGAAAAATTATGACTGCTCCACCGAAGGGCAGTAACATTAATAATCTTCTTGCCGAATCCAAATAGGATAAATTAGCTATTTTCAGTATTATCAATAACATTATCTCTAATATTATTGGTATAAAGATTTCTTTTGAGATAACACATACTAGAATTATAAAAATAGTTGAAATTAGTTTAATTCGCCCTTCTAAATTATGAATAGGGCTATCTTTTGATGCTAAATCATCAAACCGCATTAATTGTGTTATATCAGCCATAAATATTCTCTAATTTTATACAATTTTAAAAAAAGAAAAAAAAGAGAAATTAAAAATTAATTTCTACTTTTTCAATACGTATGCAACGCCGTATCCTAAAGCTAAGGTTATGATTGCACCAATTAGCAGCGCGACTATTTGTAACGGTTGGCTATCAGGATTATCTGCGAATGCATAATCTGGGAACGGAGCATCCGGAATTCCGTTAATTTCTTCTACAGCAAAGTCTTCAGCGAGTCCGGAATCTTCTGCTGATTTTTCTAATCCGTCTGGGTCACCAGATGCAATGTATGGTGAAAGAACACAAATTACAACACATATGATAACTGCAACTGCAATTAAAGCCATATTTTTATCCATATTATGCATCTCCTTCGTTCCATGCGAGTAAGTCAGGTCTAAATTTATCTAATGCTACAAGAACAATTACAGTTAATACTGCTTCGATTATTCCAATAAAGAAGTGGTATAAAACCATGGATGGGATACCAATGTTCATTGGGAATGTTCCTGCAATACCCATTTCAATAGCACATGCAAGTGCTGCAATAACGGTTGCTAACCATGCTGCAACTCCTGCTGCTGGGTATTTTCCTATAGTTCCGTTCAATGCTTTGAAGGTGTATAATCCTACACAACCTCCAACGATTGCCATGTTCAATACGTTTGCTCCTAAAGCAGTAATTCCTCCATCACCAAATATTAATGCTTGGATAAGAAGTACTACAGTAAATACAAGTACGGCAGCTTCTGGTGCTAAGAATACAATAGCAACTAGTGCGCCCCCAACCATGTGTCCACTAGTACCAAATGGAATTGGCATGTTCATAGACATGATTGCAAAAATACCTGCTGCAAGGACTGCTAAAAGAGGTATATGTTTTTCATCTAAGTTGGATTTTGCCCATTTAACTGAGAAATATAATGCAACAATTAAAATTACATAATATATTAAACATTGTGAGATAGGTATAAATCCATCAGGTATATGCAAATTTATTCCTCCATTTTATTAATTAGTAATACTTTTTTCGTCTTTATTTATAAAGCAAGTATTACTAAAAAGTATTATTTTTTTTGTTTATTAAGGTTTATCAAGTTTATTTTGTGTTTTATTAAGCATAATAGTATAATAAAACATATACTGGCTTGACATTTAATATTTTAATCTTATTTATATATATAAAGGTTATTAAAGTAATACAAATTAGTATTATTTAATATATTTAGTAATACTTTCATGTTAAAAATGAGCTTAATTTTTGCATTTTATTATATTAATTAAATAAATAAGAATTGCTATTGCAAAATATAATAAGACTTGAATGTCTAAAATCCCAGTTTCTATGCCTAAAATGGAATATGTTAAAATTAAAGAGTAAATTCCAATATAAAAGTAATCTTTGGTGATTCTCATTATTTTAAATCCAATTCCTAATGTGAAACCTAAAATTAGCATCCCAACAAACACTCCCACTTTTCCAAAATCAACCACCATCTGTCCAATTAAAGTGGGGGTGACAGTCACTTCGGTTCTCCATGCGATAAGTTTTCCAACCATCATTCTTGGCCCCAAATCGCTTCCTGGAATTGAGCTGGCCAACATATGTCCGTGAGTAAGGCCAAAATTCCCGCCAATGAAATCTAGCAAATTCAACACGTGCAATGTAAAATCCGCTCTTGATTGGAGGGTATATAAGGGGCTTGTTGATGAGGTTATTGTCATCTCGCCTAATGATCTAAAATAACCGATTCCAATTATTGCACCTATACCAATTAATGCACCAACAATGACTTCCCATAGAGAAACAATATTTCCATAGAAACCTATGATTATTATGATGAGAAATGCTGCAAGTAGTGGTGTCCTATAACCTAGAAGCAATAAAAATGCACAGTCAATCACCAGTAAAAATAGGAATCTAAATCTTGCTTGTGAACGGGTAATTTTTTTGTCTTGAAAATCTTTTAGATAAACACTTGCAATTAGGCAAGTCGCAGGAATAATTAAAAACACAGGCATTGTAAGGGCAGGCTTTAATAGATATCTAATTGAAGGTCTTAAAAGAGGGATTCCTCCAACTGAAGCAATGCTAATAAAGAAAAATACGATGCTTATTAGCATTAAACAGAAACCAATTGAATAGATATCTTTCCTTTCAAATTGGATGAGGTTGTTTAAAGTATCATTAAAAAAATACCTTGGCAATATTGCAGATCCGATGAAAAATCCAACAAATGCAATAATCAATGTGATGACCAAGCTAGTGGATGGCTTGTTCATGGACAAAAGTAAAAATAATGCAAATAATAACAGCACAATCAATGGATTGAAAATATGGTTTTTTAAAATAACATTATTATTCAAAAAACCTAAAAATGTATCGTCAGGGTATAATTTTTTGAAATAACTGTTTATCCATTGATTTTCAATAAATTCCAAAATGGCGAAAATAGAAGTAAATAAAAAAGATTCATGAAATTCGTCACTGATCTTATTTATCGCTGAAGTTAAAGTAGAATAAATAACGCTCATAGCCTACCAACTAGAAATTTCTTATGTTTATGACATCAAAGTTTTTACTAATTTCATTAATTTGACTTTCGCTTGAATCATATATTCTAATGGTGATTTCATCTGTTACTCCGTTAAAACTACCTAAAACGGAATCTATATCATTAAGGTTTTCATCTGTCGCTCTTTTAATGATTATTTTGTTGTCTTCCATACTGTTTTCAGTTTTTAAGGATTCTCGTTTGTCATGACTTGAAATCTTATTTAGGATTTTTTGAGCATCTTCTGAATTAAGAGAGTCGAGTGACATGATTGTGGTGAGTTCATAATTGGTATTATCCGGAATCTTTCCGGTTATGTCTTTCATTGAAGTGATTTCTTCAGGTTTGACTTTTATCTCACATAAGTTTTTATATTTCTCACCGGTGCATTCCAAAACAATCTGGTCAATGTAAATGTCGGCATTTGGTACGGTTCTATACGGTCCCACCAGATAACTTTGATTATCGGAT
Source organism: Methanobrevibacter sp. (assembly GCF_017539065.1). Classification (GTDB taxonomy): domain Archaea; phylum Methanobacteriota; class Methanobacteria; order Methanobacteriales; family Methanobacteriaceae; genus Methanocatella. The sequence goes on along the minus strand of NZ_JAFYHP010000018.1, from coordinate 14,677 downwards.
TCAATTAACAATTTAATTGCATTCCCACTGTTTTCATCTTCCCATATAACATTGCCTTCTAATGTTGTTTTATTCCCGTCAGTTGCATTAAAACCTTCTACAGTTGCTTTTACGATATAGCCGTCTTTATAGTATTTTGAATAAGTATCAGGTATTTTGTTTATTGTTGATTCATCAAAAGCGGTTTTTTGTAAATCAGATGAATCATCAGTAGTGATGTGGATAAATGCAAACAAAATTGCACATATTACCAGTATAATTATTATATAATCAATTAAAGTGAATTTACTTTTCATAATTAAACCTATTCTTCGTATAATGCGCCAACTGGGCAAACATCAACGCATTCACCACAATTATTGCATTTACTTTCGTCAATAATGATTGTATATCCTCTTCTTTCGATTGCTTCTTCTAAACAGACATCAATACAATCTTCACAAACTCCGCATTCTTCCATATCTACTTTCAATTAATCCACCATTAAAAATTTTAGAAAAATATAATTTAATTTAATTATTTTAATGTTTATATATTTTATTAAATGCAAAAATTATTAGGCATACCTAAAGTTTTAATATTATGTCTCTCAAATATATTAATGGGTGTAGTGATGATTTTCAACAAGACAATTTCAATAATTTTATCCGGATTATTTTTGCTGTTATTAATGTTATTGTTTTCAATTATCTCAATAATGTTTTTTAATAGGGGATTGGTTCCCTTTATTGGAGTTGTCCTGTTCGTATTCTTTTATTTTGTTACAAGGGTATTTTATAATTATTTAAGAAATGACGATCAATACAAAAACAATCGTCAAATATCAAGCGACATGCCCGGTGAGAAATATTTTACAAAAGGAAGTTCCGATTCTAAGAAACTATTCGTTGTTATTTGGTTAATGGTGATTTTAGTCTTAACTGCAACTTCATTATGGTTATATTCTTTTAATAATGGTTTAGTCTGAAATATTTAAAAATTTCAATATAACCATAATCTTTATATAGTATGTTGAAATAAAGTATTTATTATATGCATGGGTGCCCGAGCGGCCAAAGGGGAAGGACTTAAGATCCTTTGGCATAGGCCTTCGAGGGTTCGAATCCCTTCCCATGCACTCATTAATTTTTTACGATTTCTGTTTTTGCCTTAGTGGCTCAGGTGGTAGAGCGCTACCTTGGTAAGGTAGAAGTCGGGGGTTCGAATCCCCCCTAAGGCTTTTAAACTATTTTTTTATAATTTCAACATTTTCTAAAGATTCTATTTTGTCAAAATTATTGTTTAAAAAAAGCAATATAATTTCTAGTGTTTTTTTAATTCCTGCCTGGGATCTTTTAAATAAGTCTTCACTATTTAATTCGTTTAAGTCAGCGTAAATATCAGTGAGGGTTGTAATTTCATAATCATCGGTGATAATGCTAATTGCTCCACGTCCAACACCTGCAGTAGTTCCAATCGCTATATCGCAGCCGCTCATTTTTTTTACAGCATCCGCCATGATTTTTGAAACTTCCTTATCTCCTTTTTCATCATAAACCTTAATTCCTTTAATTAAAGTATCGGGCTTCGGAGGATTGGAAACATTCAATATTTTCTGCACAGCTTCAATTGTTGGAATAAATAAACTACATGTAACACTTAACTCATTATAATCAAAGTCCCCATATTCTTTAGGATTCTCAATATATTTGCATCCAAAGTTCCCATCATAATTTTGGGCTAGTGCATGCAGTTCTCTTCCTATTTCTCCGTGAGTAAAACACTCTGCAGTAGCTATTTTAATCATTTTTATCTCTTAATTTTTTTAATGCGGTCATGGTAAGAATTTTTGCAACTTCATCTAATGTATAAGGAGTAACTGGCTCATTGTCTCGGATTAATTTATTAGTTGTTAAAACTAAATGATTTTCAGTAATTCCCTGAGCTCTCAATTCTTCAACAGCAGGGTTGTTATTATCATATTCAGAAATATCTTTTATTTCAATGTTTTCATTTCCAAAACCAAAGATTCCTGCTGTTCCAATTGTTACAGCTCCCTTTTCATGAGCATGTTTAATAATTTTTGCGGCTGTTGGTATTGTATTTCCGCCAGCAATTACAATAATTACCACATCACCTTCAATCAAATCTAAATTATCGTCATCAATGTATTCGGGATGACTTTCTACATTTCTAAAACTTTCATCATGGGTACAGATTCTTTTTAAAAAATCAGGTTTGTTTTCGCCTACTTCAGCACCTAAAAGTGTAAATATCACATCCCCGCCGTCAATCTTCTGACCATCGAAGGCGCCAATGACTTTTGGGCCGCCACGATGTACTTGCATTAGGTTTATTCCGATTCTTAGACCTAATCTTCCGCATCCAATTAGGTCAATTCTGCCTTTAGGGACTTGTTTATTTTCCATTTCTTGGATTTTATCAACACTCATCATATCACATCTTTAAATATTATAGTTTTCCAATAGGTTTTTTATCAATAACTTCAGTATTCAGGTTAATTTCTTCTAAAAGAGATTTTAGGGCATACAATCCAGGGACTTCACTTTCATGATGGCCTAAATCAATTAATGTGATTCCTAAATTTTTTGCAAGGATTGCAGTTTCTTGAGTAAGGTCTCCTGAAATCAACATTTCTAAATCTTTTTCATTAGCTAATTTGATATAATCAGGGTTTTTCAAACCGAAACCTGAGATAATTCCAATGTTTTCAATTATCTTTTCGCCGTTCATGTTGTTTACGATTCTTACATTTTCAAAATTATCCAAGATAATATCTTTCAACTCATTGAAGGAGTAATCTGATTTACAAATTCTTCCGATATTTGTTCTGTCATCAAAATAATCAATCACTTCCAACTTCAGGCATTCAGCTAATGCTTCATTAGCGCCCCCATCGACAATGTCCCAATTTGAATGAATTGTGTATGTTGGTGTTTTCGGATTAAATAATGGCGGATGATGTGTAATGATTAATGTATCTTCACTAAAATCATCATATTCAGGCCATAAATCCATAAAAATCCTAATTGAACTGATATCCAAATCCGGATTATAGTTTCCCATCAATCCAACAGTATCAAAGTCTAATGCTAAATTTTCAGGAATTTTTTCGTCTAAAAAATCAATTATCTCTTTAAGCTTCATTTAAATCGCAGTTTATTTTATCAATTTCTTTTTTGACAAGTTCATCACAGCTAAACGGATTAATGGCGGATACTTTTAAAGCAGGTTTGTCAACTAGTGACATGAATTTATCAATATTTTGTTCTTTAAAAATAACTTCTTCGAAAAAGCCCATTTCACATGCGCTATAAAGCACACCTTCCCTTTCAAGGCATTTGTTCAACACATTTGTCAAAACACCGATAGTCAATGTCATTGTTCCTGACGTTTTAGTGTTAATCCCTTTTGTTTTAATAATTGCTTTATTTTCAGCGGTAACTGCATTTAATCTGTCATAGATATTATTCTTCTCTTCTAATAACCTGTCATTTTCTTCAGCAATGGGATCTTCTATAATAAATGTATTCACATTAATTTTTGAGGATTGTTCAACATTTATTCCACCAAAACCTGTGGTGTCAATAACAACATCTCCACTATAAATTAAGTTCAAATCTGATGTAAAGTCAATGTTATTTTTAAACTCGCCGCCAATTTCAGTTTTTAATAACTCTTCTAAATGAGGATAAATATCAATTAATAGGATATTTGTGTATTTTTCACTTAACTTTTTAACAATTCCCACGCCTGTAAAATAAGTTCCAATAACAATTATTTTTGTGTCGATGTCAAGTTTTAAGCTTTCAATATAATCAAAAACGGCTTGTGATTTCTCATTGATTATCTCATTGAAAATATCAAGTAACTTAGTTTCAGATTTTATTGTAAATACTTCAGATGTAATTCCAGTATCAACATTCATGGTTTACCCTTCTTTTTTAAATCCAATTTTTTCAAGCGCTTCACAAGCTTCACTATAAACTGCCTCTTCAATGGATTTCTGATGAATCAAATGTGAAGGGGAAGTTCCGCAAGTCAATATCCTTCCTTTATTATCAATGAAAATTAAAAGCGAGCCAGATCCTGGAATACCAAGACGACCTCTTGCAATAATTAAATCAGCATCACTTTGGTCAAGTGCCATGTAAGCTTTTGCAAGAGCAGGTATTCTACTGGTATCTGCGGTATTGGTGTTAATATGGAGAATTTCTGCAGGTGGCAGATTGTATTCTCTTAAAACTTGATTTAAAACTTCTACTTTAATGCCATTTTTGTTTGGAATATAAATTTTTTGAGCATTTTTAATATACTCTTGAATTTCAGTGATTTCTTCAAGGGTATCGCCGAATCTGCAGTTGTTCCGAGATTCTTCAAATGCATTTTTAATCATTTTTTCAAATGCCATAGTATCATATCTAAAAGAGATTAAATAGTTTGAGGTATTAAATCTAATTTTTCAATAACATTAACTACTTCTGTGTAATTACCATATTCCGGAGAACCTACGCCTTTCACTTCATGAGGATAATTATCAGCAATAACAGTGGCTAGATTATTTGCACCTGCTTTAAGTGAAAATTCCACATTTTCAGGACCAACAGTTGGTGTCGGCATGGTGATTGTAATTTCCGGATACATTATTCTTGTAATTGCAACCATTTTTAACTGTTCTTTCAGTGGGAATGCAGGCCAATCTGCCATTGGAGTGCCTTCATATGGATTAAAGCCCATAATTGGAATTTCTTCCAATGTTTCAAAATTAGATAGGTAACGTAAATGTTTGATTCTATCTTCCTTGCTTTCACCAAGTCCCAAAAGCAATCCTGATGATAATCCCACTCCAGCATCGCTTACCCTTTTGCAGGTCAATATTCTTTGGTCCAGGGAGTCTCCAGGCTTTCTTTGATAGAACACATCTTCATTGATGGTTTCCAAATTGCAGCAAATAGTGTCAGCACCCAAGTTAGCTAAATCCTGCACGGATTTTTCAGTTAGGTCTCCACCAACATTCACTAGAATTTCCAAATCTGAGTTTTCTTTTACAATTCTACATGCATTTACCGCTTGTTTTCCTTTGTATCCATATCCTCCGGAGCAACTTACACGAGGGATATGTGCTTTTTGAATGGATTTCACTGCAGTTAATATCTCATCATTAGATTTATAAAAGGCATTATAATATCCTTTTTCAGAAGTTTCTTCTGCAAATCCACAATATTCACATCTAGGTTGAATTTGACATTTGTTTGTAAGATGCACTGTAGATGTTAATTTAATTACTTTTGATTGATTATCTCTAATATCGCACGCTATCTCGAATAATTTTTCTAAATCTTCATCATCCTCGATATTTAACAATTCTAAAAATTCATCATCACTTAATTCTTTTCCTTGTTTTGCTTTATTTAAAATCTCATCAATCATATAACATCTATCTCTCATTTTTTTTAAAATTAGATTAACTTATTTTTTAATAGCTAATTCTCTCAACGATTAAAAAATAAGTTAAAATTGTTGGAATTAACCAACAATTTAACTTATCGTGTTTATTCTTGTTTTCCTAAGTAATCGAGTACTGTAGGTACGATTTCTGCTAAGGAACCGAAGTTCATTGAGTCAGCAGTACCTAATAATGCAGCTGGGTTTAAAGCATCGTCCATTTTGTCGATACCTTCATCTTGCATTAATGCGGTTACGTTAGTTAAAGCTTCGTTTGCCATCATTTGAGCAAATCCAGCAGGAGCGCCTAAAATTTGGGTAACAGTGTCTCTGTAAGCTAAGATACCTGCGTAGGTAATTGCGGTTACTGCGGAACACATGTCACATACAGGACCGACCATGTTTGCAGGTAAGGTGAAAGCAGATCCTCTTGCTTTTTGACCTAAGTCCATTAAGGTGTCGATGGAAGCTTGGTCAGCGAAACCTTCTGCAATGTAAACTTGTCCTTTCATTTCAGGTACAGCACCCGGGTGGTAGGAAGCTACGTTCACATTTTTACCTAAATCTTCGAAGATTTTGTTTAATCCAGGAGTTGGAATAGTACATGCGTGAGTTACGATTGCACCGTCTTTAATATCTTCAGCGAAGTTTTTGATGATGTCAGGTTGCATACCTCCTTCTGGTAACCAGGTCATAACCCAGTCAGCATCAGCAACAGCTTCGGAATCATCGTTAATACATTTCATACCTAAGTCTTCTGGGTGAGTAAAGTGAATTGCACCTTTAGATGGTTTTGGTACGGTTTCAGCTAATTCATTTACTTTTGCTCTGATTGCAGGCATTACTTCTTCTGGAGTTCCTGCTTTGTGAGCTGCAATTACTTCTGCGTAGTCGAAGTCATCTACTACAACAAAGTCGCCGTCAAATATTGGGTCGGATACAACTACTTCATCTACTCCAGCTAATTCTAATAATTCTGCACCCATTTCAATAGTTGAGTGGGTCATAGAAATGTTTTCTTTTCCGGTTGCTTCTGCAACTTCACAAGCTCTTGAGAAGTTGGTAATTCCACTTGCAGCGTGTGTTCTGTAACATCCTGCACCTAAAATTGCTACTTTCATTTTTTTGTCTCCTTTGCTTTCATGGCTTCCAAATTTCTCTTTTAATTTAGAAAGTACCATTTTTTTGTCTCCTTTAAAACATATATATTTTAATTTTACTTTTCACTTTTTTAGCAAAATGAAAAGTTTTTACTACATGTTAATCTTTAATAGTATGATAAAAATTATAATTTTTAATACATGCAGTAATATATTTATTTAAATTTTTATTATATTTAAATCTTTATGTAATGTCTTTATTCAGTATTATTTTTTCTATTATTTTCTTATTATTAGTAATACTGGTAATACTTTTTCATTATATATAATAAGTTAGTATTACTTTTTATTTTTTAATATAATAGATTTTAATCAAAATTCAAAAAATCAAAAAATAGAAAGTTTTTTATTAGATATGCTACTGAAAGTATATTGATTACTATAACTCTGAGGTAAAATTCATGTATGATTTAATAAAAAAAGCAGTTCATGATGATGACGCAGCAATTGAAATTTCAAAAATGAATAAAGATGTGGGTGAAGTGGTGGATGCAATATCTGAACTTTCACTTGAAGAAACAATGAAATTAGGAATGCAGTTTAAAAGATTTCCATTAGGATGCGATTTAACCGAAGTAGTTTCAGGAACATGCGCATCCGATTTAGAACTAATGGATTTGTTGGGTAATTGCCGTTTATCTGATTTTATTGGAGCACCAATTCACATTTGCGCATATGCATTTTCAGACATTGGTGAAAAATTTGGAATGACCGGTCTTGAAGTAATGCAAAAAGTTCATGAGATAGTTGATGTGCCCTTAGACCTTGATCATTTTGGAGAAAATGGTGCGATGAGGCTTCCTAAAAACATTTCCGGATGCGGTGGGGAATGTTATAATAAGGGGCCTGCATTTACAGAATGTCCACGCGGAAGAATCCATGAAAGATTAATCGATAAGGAATTAGAACAAAAAGACGATAAGGAAGGATGGGTTAAGCTATCCTCATCTGTTGCGGTCAATGTAACTTCAGAACAAACTGGAGACGGCCACGCGGCTCCTCTAAAAGAAGCTATTGACATCGCAAACCTTGCTAAAAAATATGGTAAAGGTTTGGAGTCAATCATGTTTGTAGGTGATGGTTATGATGAGGTCATCATTGGTTTTGAAAAATCAATAGAAATTGGTGCAGATGTTATAGTAGTTGAAGGAGGACCATTTAACAGATGTGAAAATGCAACCGAAGCTTATGCGAAAACTATTGCTGCTGCCAGGATTTTATCTCCCGGAAAAGTAGTGGCGACCAATGGAGCATATGAGCATGAAGTTAGAGCGGGGCTTAGATCTGGTTTAAATATGGTAATCACTGGTTTTCCTAAAAATCATCATGGATATATGTGCGGATATGAACCTGGAACTGCAAGGAGAGGAAAATTCGGACTTCCAAGAATACTTCAAATCATCAATGAGGAATTCCCAAATAGGGGTTTACCTGCTCAAAAACATGATTTGCTTGCAATTGCTACCGCAGTAAAAATAGCAGGTCCTGAAAATATTTATCCTCATAAAATTGGAGATTATCATATCGGTGATGCTCATTGGGCAACTCTTGTAAATTCTAGAATGTATCAAAATATTCAATTAAAGCATACTTTAGACGAAATTGTTAATTTGGCTGAAGGCAATACTATTGCATTGCATGGTGGAAGGTTCATCTCTTGGGTTCTTGCCGAAAAATTATCTAAACAGGCTGACGAGATTATTATTTCTGATGTCGATAAATGGGTATTGGATAATACGGTAGAAAACCTACAAAATTGTCTGGATGTAACAATCATCGGTGAACTTGACGATAAAACAGCAGCCAATCAAGCAGACTTTTCTATTGCATCATCAACAATGATTCCAGTCAAAGAAAATGTTCTAAGAAAAGTGCCAAATGCCTTAACAATTGTATAATCCCATTATTTAATGGGAATCTTTTTTTATTTAACCGCCTGCAGTTCAATAATGTAAAAAATATTTTACATAAAGTACTTAAAGTATAATAACATTAAATTAAATAATATTTATGTTATTATTTTTGTTTTTTTAAATTGATTTGTAAGGTGAAATTGTGAACTATAAAAAGATTATACTAGTGGGATTTATTTCAGCATTTGTTGCTGTTCTAACTTCTATTTTAGGAGTTGCAGGTACAGTTATAGGTTCAGTAATTTCATCAATGCTTTATAATATGCTTTCGGAAGCTTTGGAAAAACCTGTTTCTTCCGCAACATTCAGTACAGATTTTGAATGGGAAATCGCATATATATTTCCACTTATAGTCATTGCTTTGATTCAATTATTATTAATTCTCGCTTTATTGTCCGGATGGGGATATTTGCCTCAAACATTCCTTACTGCATATTTGTCATTACAGGAATTTGCAAACAACAGCCTATACAGGATTTTAGGAATTGCAATGTTGGTTATAAGTGTCTATCCGCTTATACTAAAACCGGATATTATTAAAAAATCTCATGGAGCCATTATAGGATTTGTAGGTTTAATATTTTTAGCTAGGGGTTTTGTAGATATGGACAATGCAATAACAAATATGTATGATGTCGTATTTGCATATTTTGACTTTCCAATAGCTGTCATTGCATTAATATTGATTTTATTTGTAATATACCATATTTTAAAGTCTGCTAGAGAGTATCAGGATGAATTTTCAAGAATTAAACGTGAAAGTTCTGAAGAAAACTCTAATAAGGAAAAGGATAAAAAGGATAATCCTCCAAAAAAAGACAATGCTTTTAATTATGAGGAAAAAATGAAAAGCATCCGTGAAAATAAAAAGCGCATCAATCAATCAAAATTCGAGCCTCAAGTTAACTTTAATGACACACTTGTTGACGAGAAACATAAATCCGGAATAAATGAATCCACTGGCAAAATCCATTTTGAATCTAATGATTTGTTAGATGATTATAAAAAATAGTGAGTTAAATGAGTAAACGAGATAAAACATTAAAAGATGTATTGGACGTTATTTTATATGAAAATCCATCAACTCAAGATGAAATAGCTGAAAAATTAGGAATCACCCGGAGATATGTTACTCAACTTTTACAACCTCTTGTAAAAGATGGAACCGTTAAACGAGCTTATATGATTGACTTAAAAAGTTATGAAGAGGTAATGGAATCTATAGGGGATTATGTAACCACTAAAAACAGCACTGGCAATGTTTTAATTAATGACATGTTGGCAAATATGGCGAAACATGTTCACTCACAACTTGAATTATCTTTTGATGCCGTTTTAGAATATGATGAAGTTAAAGCCAATAAGGCTTTAGAAATGGATTATGCTACTAACAATATGGTTGAGAAAATCAGAACTTCTGTTGAAACAATTGTTAGCATCAATAAACATTCTGAGATTTCAAAATCCATACTTTACAATGAAATAGCTTATGATTTGGAACGTATCGGAGATTACTGCGGCCATATTGCAAAATTTGTAATTAATGATGTTTATGAAGTGGACGATAACGTTTTAAAGAAATTGAAAAAAATGTATAAAACCGCTCAGGCAATGATTCGTTTAGCTATGACTGCCTTCATTGAAGGAAAAACAGAGTTAAAAGATGATTTAATGGAACTGGAAGAAACAATTCACATCATGCAGTCTAAAGCTATAAATTTAATTGCAACTCAAATGGCAGAAAGTTCATTTGATGAGAAAGAGCGTTCAAACTATTTTATTTACTTGTTCAGACTTATTAAAGCATTTAAAAGAATTGGAGACATTTCTGTTGAAATGATGGATGTTGCTGTTGAGTTCCATGACAATATTCCAAGACCAACCACTCCAAGGTCTTTCAGATAAAAAATGTATTTTAAGGAGGTTGCTCCTATTCATCGTATATTCTTGTTGTGGCATGTCTGTTGGCCCAACATTGAATACAAACGCCGACTGGAAGTCCTGCAGTATGGGTATGGGCTTTTAGGATTTTCACATCTAATGTTGTAGTTTTGCCGCCGAGTCCCATTGGTCCGATTCCTGAAGCATTGATTTCTTCAAGAATTTCTTCTTCGAGTTTGGCCAATACCGGATCAGGGTTTCTTTCGCCAACTTTTCCAAGCAAGGCTTTTTTACCAAGTTTCAAACATAAATCGGAGGTTCCTCCAATTCCAACACCCACAACTGTTGGAGGGCAGGGTTTTCCTTTTGCTTTAAGAACTGATTCAACAACAAACTCTTTTATTCCCTCAATTCCATCAGCAGGGAGAGCCATTTTTAAAGCATTATTGTTTTCTGAACCAAATCCTTTTGGCAAAATAGTTATCTCTAAATAATCTTCATCAATTAATTCAATATCAATTGGAGGGATGTATTCCCCAACATTAATGTTAGTGTTTTCACGAGTGATTGGATCTACGATATTCGGTCTGATTGGGACATCAGTTGTTGCTTTCTTTATTCCTTCTTCGATTCCTTCACGCAAATCTTCAACCTCAACATTGCCTAATTTAACGAAAACGACTGGCAATCCTGTATCCTGACACATCGGAATTCCTTTTTCTTCAGCAAGTTCAATATTTTTTAAAATAGCTTCAATATTCAATATTGCAAGTTCATGTTCTTCAATTTCAAGAGCATTTTCAAGTGATTTTTTTACATCATCACCAAGAACGATAACCGCCTCTTTGTAGAGTTCATAAACCGCATCTTTAATAGTATCTTTAGTAATCAAAATAAAAACCTTGTAAAATTAATTAATGTTATTTTTGATTTTAAAAATATTTATATTTTTATCACGTTTATGGGGCAGACTTCAACACAATCCCCGCATTGGTTGCATTTTTCACTGTTGATTGTGATGGCTCCGCCTAATACTTCAACGGCATTTTCACTGCAAATTAATAAACATGGCGCTTCTGATGGTTGGCAATGCATACAAAATAAAGTTGGAGTGTCAACATTTGGTGTTTGTTGACAACTTCCACAGGTTGTACATTCTGCACAATTTCCTGATTTAAACATAATTTTATTATTCATCTAAAACAAGTCTTGCTCTTGCTTGACTTGTAATCACATGGACAAAGCTACTTTTTCCGCTATCAGGCTCATATAATCCCGCCATTTTAGCCAAGTATTTTTCTTGATTTTTGGCTCTAATTTTTTCAGGATCAGCAACACTAATAGCTCTTTTGGTACATGCTTTGATACATGCAGGTCCTTCTTCTCTGTCAGCACAGAGGTCACATTTTTCAGCAACTTTTGATTGGAAAGTCATTGCACCAAATGGGCAAACCATAACACACAATCCGCATCCGATACATTTTTCTGCATTGACTCCTTCGTCAGTTATTGCATCGGTTGGACAGATTTTTATACATGGTGCACTTTCACAATGTTGGCATACAATGGAATAAAAGGAAGAATCATATTCTATTATTTTTATTCTGCTAGCATTATGGATTGATGCACACATGTTTGAACAGTTGAGACATCCGTCACATAAATTGCTATTTACAACAATACTTTCCATTGTATCACCTTATAAACCTAGTTCTTTACACTCTGCGTCAACATATTTTTGGATTTTTTCAATGAGTTCTTCATTTAAGTGTCTGAATCTTTTTTGTGGAGCTAAATAATCTTTTACAGGTTTTCTTTCTTCAGGCCTGTAAGTAATTTCAAATTTGCCGTCCACGATTTCATATAAAATCCAAGATCCAGTTTCTACAGCTAATCTACCCATTTCAATTGTTTTTTCAGAAGGATATCCCCAACCAGTAGTACATGGTTGTTGTAAGTGGATATATGCAGGGCCTTTAGTTTCTGCAGCTTTTTTGACTTTGTTAACATAATCTTCAGGATATGCTATTGAAGCTGTTGCAACGTAAGGTATTCCATGTGCGGCCATAATCATCGGCATGTTTTTCTTAGGTCTGTCTTCTCCGAAACTTGCACTTCCGCTTGGTGAAGTTGTAGTGCTTGCACCATATGGGGTTGCCCCACTTCTTTGAATACCGGTGTTCATGTATGCTTCGTTATCATAACAGATGTAAGTCATGTTATGGCCTCTTTCCATAGCTCCGGATAAGGATTGTAAACCGATATCTACAGTTCCTCCGTCACCACCGAAAGCAACTACATTAACGTCATCTTTTCCTTGAATTCTAAGTGCACTTTCCACACCAGATGCGACTGCACCTGAGTTTTCAAATGCGACGTGAATGAATGGAATTTCCCATGCAGTTTCCGGATATGGGGTAGTCATAACTTCAAGACAACCGGTAGCAGAAATGGCCACGGTATTTTCACCTAGTGCATTTAAAGCTAATTTAACTGCGATAGATGCTCCACAACCAGCACAACCTCTGTGTCCTGGTGCTAATAAATTTTTATCAGGAATGTCCACCATTTTTATTCCTCCTTAAGTCCAATCCATGTGACATCTTTTTCAGGACCATTTTTGGTTTTTTCATAAATTTCAATTAATGATTCAGGAGTAATATCTCTTCCACCTAAACCAGTAATGAATCCATACATTTCTTTGTCGATTTTAAGTTTCATATCAGCATATAATGCTCCGCTCATTCCAATTGCGAAGTTTTTATCAACAACAGCTAGTTTAGCACAGTCTTTTACAACTTCGTTAATGGCATCAACAGGGAACGGTCTGTATGATCTGATTTTAAGCAAACCGACTTTTTCGCCTTTGTCTCTTAATTGGTCTACGATAACTCTTATACTACTACAAAGTGATCCCATAGCAACATAAATGATTTCAGCATCGTCTGTTTTGTATCCTTCAACAAGACCGTATTGCCTTCCAAATATTTCTGCAAATTCATCACAGGTATTTTGGATTACGTCAAGGGATTTTTTCATTGCAACATCCATAGCGTATCTTGCTTCCATGTAATAGTTAGGGTCAGCAAAGTTACCGATAGACATTGGGTCTTTCGGATCAAGATACGCATGTTCTGGAACATATGGAGGTAAAAACTTGTCTACACTTTCTTGATCTGGAATTTCAACAGGTTCAACTGTGTGAGTTAAAATAAATCCATCTAAACATACCATTGATGGAAGTAATACTTCAGGATTTTCTGAAACTTTGTATGCCATTAATGTTGTATCCAATGCTTCTTGTGCATTTTCAACATAAATTTGTAACCATCCTGCATCTTTTTGTGCAATGGAATCTTGTTGGTCATTCCAAATGTTTAATGGAGCTGAAATTGCCCTGTTTGCATCAGCTAAAACGAATGGTGTTCTCATACCTGCTGCGGCATATAAAATTTCGTGCATTAACATTAATCCTTGTGAAGATGTTGCTGTAAATACTCTTACTCCAGCACCACTTGCTCCGACAGCTGCACTTATTGCACTGTGTTCTGATTCTACTTTAACATATTTAGCATCAATTTTTTCATCAGCAACATATTGTGCTAAGTATTCTGAAATTGTAGTTTGCGGAGTAATTGGGTAAACAGGAATAACTTGTGGTTTAGCTAATCTTACAGCTTCTGCAACTGCTTTGTTTGAGGTCATTACTTCTTTTACCATTTATCATCCTCTCCTTATTCTTTCACCATTTCGATTGAATCTGAAGGACATTCGTTTGCACAAATTCCGCATCCTTTACAGTAATCGTAATCAATATCATGTTGTTTGTTTATACAGGAATCTGGACAGAATAAAATACAATTATCACAATCGATACATGATTCTTTATCTAAAATAGGTTTGAAAGTTCTCCAGCTTCCAGTTTTATTATTTTTAGTATTTCCCGGTGTTTTAATTACACATCCTATACTTACCATTATTCTCACCATCTATCCTATATCGTAAGCTTTTTTAGTAGCTTCAGCATTTAACTCTCCGACTTTTCCAGGGAAAGTTTCCTTAATAACTTCAAGAAGTGAATCAATACTTACTACATTTGTCTTTTTAGCAAAGTATCCTAAGATAATAGTGTTGACAATATTGCGTCCTAACATATCGAGTGCAATGCCTGTTGCATCGATTTTGTGAACTGTATGTTCTCCACTACCTTCAAAAGTTTCAGTGTTAATAATTACTTCAGTATTGTCCTTAATTCCTGAAAACACGTCTACTACATTT
>NZ_JAFYHP010000017.1 GCF_017539065.1 Methanobrevibacter sp. | reverse complement strand
GTATCCGAGAGAGGATATTGCTCCACCCCAAGATCCAGTGTTGTTTGCAAAGTAAGAATCAGTAATTAAAGTATCACCAGAAGTTACAACAACACCAACTAATAAATCACCAGCATTACCGTCACGGATAACAATATCCTTAAGGTTATTGGTAATATTGGTGTTTGAAATAGTTAAATCACCATTTAAGTTGTAGATTGCTGCACCACCATTATCATCGTTTGATGTACGGAAAGTAATGTCATTACTGTCAAATACGCTGTTATCAACATTTACACTACCTTCAGAGTAAATTGCACCACCACGATAAACAGCAGTGTTATTAATAAAGTTAACACCATCAGCAACTAAACTAGCACCGTTATTCACATAAACACCAGCACCTTTATCAGCTTTAGCATCACGAACTGTCATATTAATTAAAGTTAAAGTGTTGCCCGCAGTGACATTGAATAATCTAGCAGCATTAAATCCGCTGATAGCAGAACCATTACCATTAATTATGATATTTTTATCAATTACAATGCCATTAACAAGAGCTGAATCAAATTCAGGAACATAAGCGTAATCACCATTTAAAACAATGGTGCTTCCTTCATCAGCATCTTCAATTAATTTTGCTAAATCGGTTAAAGTTTTGTAAATAATAATAGTGGATGTGTTGACTATTAAGTTGCTTCCTGGGTATGAAATATTTACTACATAGGTTCCAGGAACTGTAGGAGTATATACTGCAGTATAAATACCATCTTCAAAACTAGCATGAACTTCGTCAATATCGCCAATAGTGAAATCAAAGTTGATATCTTTAATTAAATTACCGTTATCATCAGTAATAGTAGCGTTGAGAGTGATATCTTCCATATGGTATGAATAAGTACCGTTTTCCATGATTTCAATGAAGATATTGGATACGATTTTTCCGTAGTAGTTAGCAATATCTGCACCATTTCCAACAACTGTGTTGTTTGACAAACTTAATATTCCGTCATTGGAAATTGCATTACCCCATGGTGCTGTGTTGCCTTCAAATTTGGAATTTTCTACGGCTATATTTGCATCATCTTGGGTCCAAAGGTAAACTGCTCCTCCTTCGCTGGAAGCTACGTTATCTGTGAATGTACAATTGTCGATTAATGAATCTCCATCAACACCTGCAAGACTTACAGCACCACCAACATTAGCAGAGTTAGCAATAAATGTTGAATCGGTAATTTCAGCAGAAGCGCCTTGAGGGAATACGACTATTGCTCCACCTTGAGTATTGGAAGTTCCAGAACTTCCTACACCTACGCCTTTGTTGTTTTCGAAAGTGGAATTATCGACTACTAAGTTTGAGGATTCTACAAAGATTGCACCACCAAAGGTAGCGTTGTTTCCTTCAAATTTAGTATTTTTAACAGTTAAAGTGTAAGGTTCGGTGTTCATGTATCCGAGAGAGGATATTGCTCCACCCCAAGATCCAGTGTTGTTTGCAAAGTAAGAATCAGTAATTAAAGTATCACCAGAAGTTACAACAACACCAACTAATAAATCACCAGCATTACCATTACGGATAACAATATCCTTAAGGTTATTGGTAATATTGGTGTTTGAAATAGTTAAATCACCATTTAAGTTGTAGATTGCTGCACCACCATTATCATCATTTCTAGTCCTGAATGTAATGTCATTACTGTCAAATACGCTGTTATCAACATTTACACTACCTTCAGAGTAGATTGCTCCACCACGATAAACTGCAGTGTTATTGATGAAGTCTACGGTTTTAGCAATGAAACCGTTAGCAGCTTCTACATAAACAGCACCACCTTTTTCAGCATTACCGTTCTTTAAAATAATATTATTTAAGGTTAATGTAGCGCCATCATTTACAGCAAAGATTCTGCCTGAGTTATCTGCATCTAAATATGTGCTAATTACACGTTTGCTGTTAGCATAGCCAATAATAGTTAAATTTTTATCAACAACGATACCGTCGGCAAATGTTGCTTTTTCATCATCCGCTTTAGTGATTTTGGATGAGCCTATATAGATTTCTCCACCATTAACTAGAGCAATAAGATTAGATAATTGAGTAAAAGTAGTGAGACTAGATTGGGAAACCCTACCGTTATTTTCAATAGCATAATCCCCAACATTTGAGAAATTAGTAGTTAAACCTACTGTTACTACATTATTGTTGATTATTGCAGCAGTGCCATCCCCAACAACATTAGCATTAGATAAACTTAAACTACCGCTTTCATCTACAGTGAATACTTTACCATCATTAGCTGTAATAGTATGGCCATCAGCATTTATTGAAAATGACCTGTTTACGTGAATACCGTTTGCAAAGGTTTCATATTCTGAATCTAGTTTAGTAACATCACCAGTTAAGTAGACGGTTGCTGTAGTTCCACTATCAATCATAGCTTGTATATCGCTGAAACTAGTAGCGTCATAGTAAACTTTAGCACCAGTTATTTTTGGAATCTCTCCAACACCATCGAAATAAATTGAAGGACTATTACCACCTTTAATATCGTCACCTGAATTGTCGTAAGTGTTATTAGAAATGGTTAAAGGTCCCCTATTAGGAGCAATGATTGTATTAGTGAAAGATGAATCAGTTATAGTACCTTCCCTAATATATACTGCATCAGAACGTGATGTATTATTTTCGAAAGTACAACCTGTTATGGTCATTACAGAATCACTGTATGTTGCACCGCCCATTCCTCCACGGTTATTGATTTTTCCATTAAATGTTTCGGAATAAGCTGCTTTAGCTGTATTGTTAATAAAAGTACAACCAGTTACTTGGGTATTGGTAGTTGAAATTGCACCACCCATAGTAGCACTATTGTCTTTGAAAACACAATCAGCTATTATGCAATCACTAGTAGACTCTGTAGCAGCGATTGCTCCACCATTTGCATAATTAGTATTTGAACTTCCTGTTCCTCTTACTTTATTTCCAGTGAAATTGGATTCTGATATATAATAATTTCCATTAGGGCAGTAAATAGCACCACCATTGAATGCGAAGTTATTATTAAAAGCAGAACCGGAAACAAGTAAATTGGAAGTTGTTCCTTGACTTAATATTGCACCACCGTATGATCCGCTGTTATTTTCAAATGTGGAATCTGTTACGGTTAAAGCACCATTTTTATTTGTTACGGCTGCACTACTTAAGTCACCAGTGTATGCGCCTGTTCCACCACGGTGTACGATATCTTTTAAATTATTAGATACTGTAGAAGTGGATATGAGCACATCACCATTTTCAGAATAAATTGCAGCACCACCATAACCGTTTACAGTACGGTCGGTTAAGTCATTTCCGTCAAAAGTAGAACCAGTTACAGTTATAGAACCACCATTATTGTATATTGCTCCACCGCTTTTTGTAGCAGTGTTGTTTAAGAAGTTAGAATTAACAATGGTTAATGTTCCTCCATTATTGTAAATAGCTCCACCGTTTTCAGCATTACCATTTATCAATGTTACACCCATTAATGTTAAGGTGTAACCTGAGTTAACATTAAAAATTCCACCTAAATTGCTTCCATCAATCTTGTGATTATTACCTAAAATAGTAACATCTTTTGAGATTGATAGAGTATTTTCACCATCAGCGCGAACGTAGTCCCTTGACATTATGACTGTTCCGCTTGAGTCGATTGAGCTTTGAAGTTCGGTGAAATTTCCATCTCCATCAGCAGCCAATACATCTGTATCATCCGTCGCCGCAACTGCGTCGACATCTTCAGAAGCAACCTCATCAACAGGCGCTTCATCTACAGCCTGTATAGCTGTGTCTGAAGTATCGTCTATATCTGCTGCAGAAACAGCAGAAATTGCTAATATCATTACCATTACCAGTAACAATATTGAAATTTTCGATTTCTTCATTTTACGTGACCTCATATTTTATTGACATATTTTAAATTAAAATTGATTAAGTTAAAATATGATAATATATTAGTTTTAAATGATATTTAAAGTTATATAAGTAAAATATCCATTACATTTTAATCACATTTTTAACATATTGCTTCAAATAATAAAAAAAATACAATTCCATTAAAATTAAAATTAGACATATAACAAAATTTGTAAAAAAATCATGATAGAATTCGATTTTAATAATATTATATATAATACTAAAATACAAATTTATCATACATGAGAATAATTTTAGCAGGAACCGGAAGTGCAGTTGGAAAAACCACAATCGCAACCGGAATAATGAAAGCTCTAAGTGAAAAATACAATGTTCAGCCATTTAAGGTTGGACCGGATTACATTGACCCATCCTACCACACATTAGCGACCGGAAACACTTCAAGAAACTTAGATTCGTTTTTTATGAAAGAAGGTCAGGTCAGAGATTCATATCTCAAAGGAATGAAAGGAAAAGACATTGCGGTTATCGAAGGCGTTCGCGGATTATATGAAGGAATCGACTCTATAAATGATATTGGAAGTACCGCCAGTGTTGCAAAATCACTTCAAGCCCCAGTGATATTAATCATAAACTCACGAAGTCTTGTCAAAAGTGCGGCGGCTCTCGTATTGGGCTTCAAATCATTGGATCCTGAAGTCAACATAGCAGGAGTTATCCTCAATAAGGTTAAAAACAAAGCGCACTACGAGAAAACAAAAAGGTCGATTGAAGAGATTACCAATACCGAAGTCATTGGAGGCATTGTAAGGGATGATAACATTTCAATCGAGCAAAGGCACTTGGGCCTTGTTCCCGCACGTGAAAGGGAAACTTCAATCAAGTTCATCGACATCTGGTCAAAAACAATTAAAGAATCAATAGATTTGGACAGATTGGTAGAAATAGCCAAGACCGCACCTAAAATAGATTCTGAAATTGTGCCTATCTGGAACAAATTGAATAAAGAACCTGTTAAAATCGGTGTGGCATATGATGAAGTATTCAATTTCTATTATAAGGAAAACATTGAAGCTTTGGAAGCCAACAATGCAAAGATTGAATATTTCTCACCATTGAATGATGAAAACCTTCCCGACATTGACGGCCTATACATAGGAGGAGGATATCCCGAATTATTCTCAAAGGAATTATCTGCTAACACACAAATGCTTAAAGACATTAAACAATTCCACAACGAATCAAGACCAATTTTTGCCGAATGTGGAGGTTTGATGTATCTTATGAACTCAATACATGACGATAAGGTGGTTGACATCTACCCATATAAGGCCATTTTGACAGACCGCGTCCAAGCTTTGAAATACACAATAGCTGAAGTGCAACAGGACAACATCATCTCCAAAAAAGGAGAAATTTTCCATGGTCATGAATTCCACTATTCAAAAGTCATTGTGGACAAACTGCAACATCCATTGGCCTTTAAAATTACAAGAGGCAAAGGTTCTTATGAGCTTCAAGACGGGTTTATGGAAAAGAATACCCTTGCAAGCTATGTCCACACTCATGTAGCGGCAATGCCTAATTTTGGAGGAAATCTAGCAATTTCTGCAAGAGAACTTGGAGATTAACATGAAAAGTAAAATCGATTTTTTCAATCCGTTGATTTTGGTTGTTGGAATACTTGCATTTCTCGCAATGGGCTATATCGGATCATTCAATTACAGATTTGAAGATCCCTTAAAGCTGGAAGTTATTTTAACAGTTGTTTTTGCCTGCATCATATTCGCCATCGGCGTACTGCTTGTCAAATACAAAATAAAGATTGAAGGAAATGAAATAACATTTTTAAGTGAAAAATTGCTATTGGCATTTGCAATAATCGCCTTAATCCTGCAAGCACTAAATCTGGTTCTTTTGGGAGGAATTCCTCTCTTCAACAGCACATTAAAAGCAAACGCCACTACAAACATTTGGAGAATAGCTTACCCACTATTTTTAATCATGATCAATTTGCTTCTTGCAAAATACTACAGACGCGAATATTTGATTTTAATCATGATAGGGGCATTAATATTCGGCCTGAACGGCTACAGAACTTCAGTTCTGGGAATCCTGGGCAGTTCATTCATCACACTATATTATCTGGACAAGATTTCAAGAAAATTTGGAATACTGTTCATAGCTCTGATAGTAATCGGACTGATGGCCGTTGGATATATCGCTTCCCAATCAATCGCAGGACAACATTGGACATTGAATCCATTGGAATTGATATTTTACCGTGCGGCATTTACCTTAGAAGTATTTGAAAAAATCATCCCATTAGCCGGAACTACAAACGGACACATTCTTAGCATGATTTTCTCATCCGGAAGTCCAAGAACTTTCATTGGAGAATATGTCCTGCACTATACAGTCTGTTTAACATCAACATTATTCGGACCCGTGATGCTTGATTTTGGATATCTTGGATTGACTGTCCAAATGCTGTTTATGGGAACATTTTTAGAATTAGTCTATAAATTAAAAAAAGGAATTGGAGTGGGGATTTACTCCATCATCTTAACACACACAATTATTTGGATAGAAACTGGACCAACAGACATTATGATTTGGTTTTTATACCTAATAGGTTTAGTTTATATTCTAATTACCTTATACAAAAATTAAGATAATCAAAATAATCAATGAAATGAAGAACACGAATGTTCCTTTTACAATGAAATCCGCATTTCTGTCTGTATAGAATGACAATCCATAAGAGAGAGCCAATGCAATGAACATTTCAATTAAACCAACCATGCCCGCATCCATTCCGAGTAACCCTGCAATAACTGAAATCAAATATGATACAATTACAACAAGTAAAATTAATCCAATAGGATTTTGGACTATTTTGAAGAATAATGAATCCGGGCCAAATCTGCTTGGCCTTGAATTATAGTTATATAAGTTAGTTTGAGTATAAGGACTTAAACTACCAGATTTACGTGAAGGTCTCCTATTTAACAGTGAAGAAATTCCCCTAGGTTTGTCTTCATCAACTTGTCTGTATAATGTATTTTTGTAAAATTGAGGCTGTGCATCTCTTCTTTGCATGATATATTCCATGTCAGAAGCGTCATAAGTATATTCAGGGTATTCGTCCTCAATATAAACTGATGCGCCACCATCATATGGAGTATTGTCAAGAGTTGTTTGATTAGTCCTGTCTTGATATTTTTTAGCCATTTCAAGTAAATTGTCACGATCAACTAATTTAATATTTTTCCTAAGCGCATAGTTTTTTGCCTGCTCGGAGAAATATGCTGAAGTTACAATAGTTACTTTGGAAGCTTTAAGACTATCTTGCACTTCTTCCATTTCCTTTAATACATCTACACCAATTCTGAATTCTTTATCGTAATTCTTACATGCTACAACTACCCCAAAATCCCCAATTGTAGTGGGCAGAATAGCATATATGTCGATGACTTTTTGCGAGGTTTTAAAATTCTTATAAACCTTAAAACCAGAGTCCTCCATTACTTTCGCTATAAAATTAATTAATTGTGGTTTTTCCAAGTTTCCACCCTTGTGTGTTTTTTACAATAATATTATATTTTATGGAATAAATTGTTATTAAACTTTTTTATAATTATATTTTTATAGTTTTCTATGCAATCAGAATTCATGCCAAACCTAAAATTATTTAAAAAATAAACTACCCAATAATGTATATGAAAGCATTAATTAGTAATGACGATGGAATAACCGCTTCAGGAATCCTTGCTTGTAAAAATGCAATTGAAGATTTATGTGATACCTATGTAGTAGCTCCTGAAACTCAACAAAGCGGAATCGGTCATGCCCTAACCTTATTCGAATCATTAAGAATGAATGAATATACTTTAAGAGATGGGAGTAAAGGCTATGGTGTCAGCGGAACACCGACCGATGCAGTTACCCTCGCATTATTTGAAATCATGGACGAAAAACCTGACATAATGATTTCAGGAATAAACACCGGTTTCAACATCGGTAAAGCAGAACTTACAACATCCGGAACACTGGGAGCGGCAATCGAAGCTGCCAGCTTTGGAATTCCAACAATAGCAATTTCACAAGAAGTGACACGTGACGATATAAAATTTGAAAATGGCGAAATACAGGTTGATTTTGAATTTGCCAAGAAAATGCTCAATAAATTAACAAAAATTGTTTTAAAAAAAGGTTTGCCTGAAGGAATTGATTTGTTGAATGTTAATATTCCTGCCAATCCTTCAGATGAGGAGTTTGAAATTTCCCATTTAAGTGACAGGATGTACCTTCCAATTATTGAAAAACGCTTAGATCCCCGTGGAAAGCCATATTACTGGATTGACGGTGAGCCATATGACTCACATGCTCCTGGAAGTGATGGTTATGTATTGCGTGAATCTCATAAAACTTCAATAACCCCATTAAAAATAGACCAAACTGGTTCTATAAAAGATTTGAAAGATTTTTTAGATATTTAAATCCTTAAGGATTTTATCCCTTTCTTCACGAAGTTCATTTAAAATTTTTTCGTCAGTACAGCCGTCTTTTTCAAGTTGAGCCAATGTTCTAGTAATTGCTGCCAAATTACTTTCTAATTGATTAATTGCCATGGTATAATATTAAAACATTAAAGTATATAAATTTAAAAGTTAAACTATAATATACGATAGAAGGATTGAAAAACATGACAGATAAAGACCAAGTAAATAAATTATTCAGACAATTTAAAAACAAATTTGTGACTGTAGAATTAAGAGACAATAATCAAGCTGAAGGAAAAATAATCGCTATTGATAATTACTTAAATATAGTTTTAGAAAATGAGAACGGTATTGAAACCTTGAAAGGTGGAAATATAGTATATGTTAGTTTAAAAGAATAGCTAACACTTACTCAAACACCACACTAATTAAAATCAACCTCAATACCTAAAATATTATCTTCACCGTTATATACTGCTTGGGCAATTTGAGCAGCGCCTATTGCACCAGATTCTTTAGAAATTACTTTTAATTCATATTTATTTTTGAAATATTTATTAATTTCATCTTCAAAGTTGAACGGTTCTGTTGCACTTCCAACGGACCCTGTTAAAACAATGCCATCAATATCATTTTCACAAACGATATCTAATCCTGCAATTTCCATTGCTACAGTCATTATTAAGGTATCAATAGCTAATTTTGCTTTTTCATCACCGTTCATATAGTTTTCCAACAGTTGATCTTTCATATTAGCCACTTTACCATCGACGCCCGCTATTTTAATGGCTCCCGCATGTGAGAAGCATTCGTTAGCTGTACGCCTACCTTCATCAATATCACGTATCATTTCCAAATCAATCGGCCCATGTACAATACCCATAGCACCAATACAGGCATCCATAGCGCCTTTAATTTTAGAATCTTCAATTAAAATATCTACACTATTTGAAGAAATGTCTGCAACAATATAATTTTTCCAACCGGTTTCCTTAAATGCATTATATGAAATACTAACTTTTTCAGGACTTGCTTGGTGAGAATAAGCAGCATTAAATAACTTGCTTAATGAAGTAGAATTCTTGTGAAGACCAGGTATCATAATAGTTGGAATATCTGAATTTTCTAACTCAGAAAATACAGAAGTCCCCCCGCCAGTAACTTTACCGGCGCCGTTAATAGATAAAATCCCCCTATCCTCAACTTTTTCAATTGGTAAAATCTTGTTAAATCCATCGCCCATTGCATAGGTGATAGCCATTAATTTAACAGAACTTAAATCAACTCTTTTAGATAATTCTTCTAAAGCTGACACTTTACCGCTTTTAGAATCTTCCCTATCGATTTTAAAAATATCAATTATTTCCCCATTTTGGGACATTAAACAAAAAGAAATTCCAGTTGTTCCATGGTCCATTCCGATAAATACCATGATTACCTCACTAAAAATATTAAAAATTAAAATAAAAAAAGAAAATAAAAAGACTTAATCGTCTTTTTGTAATCCACAAGCTTTTCTTAATCTTGCACCAACAATTTCAATGTCTTTTTTACTTTCGGCAGCTCTCATTTCTTTTAAGTTAGCGCCGTCAGTTGCGTTTTCATCTGCCCATTGTTTTTTGAAAGTACCATCTTGGATTTCTTTTAAAACAGCTTTCATGCCATCTTTAGCTTCTTGAGTAATGATTCTATTACCTCTGGTTAATCCGCCGTATTCAGCAGTGTTACTTACATCAGTCCACATTCCGGCAAAACCTTTTTCATAGATTAAATCTACGATTAATTTTACTTCGTGGCAAGTTTCAAAGTAAGCGATTTCAGGTTGGTAACCTGCTTCAACTAAAGTGGTGAATCCTGCATTAATCAATTCGGTGATACCTCCACATAAAACTGTTTGTTCACCGAATAAATCGGTTTCAGTTTCTTCTTGGAAAGTAGTTTCTAAAACACCCGCTTTGGTTAAACCACATGCTTTAGCCATACCTAATGCCAGTTGCATTGCATCGCCGGTAGCGTCTTGTTCAACTGCTACTAAACCTGGAATACCGAATCCTTCTTCGTAAGTTCTTCTTACCATGGATCCAGGTCCTTTTGGTGCAAACATTACAATGTTTACGGTTTCATCAGGTTTAATTAATCCAAAGTGGATGTTATAACCATGAGAGAAGGAGATAGTGTTGCCATCTTCAACAAAAGGAGCGATTTGTTCGTTGTAGACTTTTTCCTGGATTTCATCAGGAAGCAAGATGTGAATAATATCAGCTTCAGCAGAAGCATCTTCAATAGTTTTTACAGTCATTCCATCTTCTTTTGCTAAGTTCCAAGAACTACCATTTTCTCTTAAACCTACAATAACATTAGCTCCACTATCAGCCATATTTCTAGATTGTGCTCTTCCTTGTGAACCATAACCGATTACTGCTATGGTTTTTCCTTCAAGAGCGTCTGTATTTACATCATCGTCGTAATACATTTTCATTTAAAATCATCTCTTTAAATAATTTAATAATAATTAAGATATTGAATAAAATATCACATAATAAATATGATTTTTAACGTTTATAAAAGTAACTTAAAAAAAAATTAAAAAATATGATGGTTAATAACCATCAACTAAAACTTTCAACTCGCCAGTTACAATATCAATTATAAGACCGTGAACAGGCACCTCAGGAATTAACGGGTGGTTTTTGATTTTTTCAACAACATCCTTAACGTTTTGTTCTTCGTCTTCGAATCCACCAATCCATTCAGCAAGGTCATATTTAGCAATGTCTTCCTCTTTGATACCGCGAGCAAGCATTTTTTCCTTTAAAGCGTCAGCATCTGCACCGGCCATACCACATTCAGTGTGACCTACAACCAATACTTCTTCAGCGCCGAGGTTGTATAAAGCTGCACCTATTGATCTGATTGCATCTTCGCCTACAATGGAGTTTCCTGCATTTCTGACGATTTTTGCATCTCCTCTTTTAAGGCCGAGTGCAGGTTCGAAAAAGTCAATCAATCTACAGTCCATACAAGTTAAAATAGCTAACTTTTTAGCTGCATGGTGAGACATTTCTTCGCCTTCAAAATTCTCTACAAATTTCTTATTGTCCTCTAAAACATTTTCTAATATTGTCATTTTTCATACTCCCCTTGACATGGCTGTAAGGCCAGTACGTGCTATTCTTATTATTCCATAGTTTTCTAATAAAGATATGAATGCATTGATTTTCTGTTTATCTCCAGTTAACTCAATCATCAATGTTTTTTCCGTAACATCTAAAATTTTTGCTCTGAAAATATTAGAATACTGCATTATTTCAGCTCTTGCTTTTTCATTGGGAACGCTTACCTTAATAAGACATAATTCCCTTTTAACAGCAATTTTAGTAATATCTTTAATCTTGATAACATCAACTAATTTGTTTAATTGTTTTGTAACTTGTTCTAAGCCTTTTTCATCTGCATGAACAGTTATTACCATACGAGATAGGCCTTCAACTTCAGAATTTCCAACAGTTATACTGTCAATGTTAAATCCTCTTCTGTTAAACAATCCTGCGACCTTTTGTAATACACCCGGCCTATCTTCAACCAATGTAGAAATAACGTGATATTTAAAATCCATTTAAATCACATCCTTTTCAAGTTTATATTCACCAATCATTTCATTAATTCCCGCTCCAGGAGGAAGCATAGGTAGAGCTTCTTCAGAGTCGATTACAACATTTAATAAAATTGGTTCATTATCTTTAATTGCACTAGATAAGGCTTCTTTAGTTTCTCCAGGTTTTGTAATTCTAACTGCGTTAACACCGAAACTTTCTGCAAGTTTTACAAAGTCAGGACTATTGCCTAATAATGTTTGAGAGTGTCTGTTATTATACAATAAACTTTGCCATTGATATACCATTCCTAAGGTTCTGTTTTCCAAAACAATTGCGATAACAGGCAAATCATACTCACGAACGGTGGCCAATTCCTGACAAACCATTAGGAATCCGCCATCACCATTTAATGATACAACCGGATCTTCAGGAAAAGCCACTTTTGCCCCGATAGCTGATGGGAATCCGAATCCCATAGTTCCAAGTCCACCGGATGATATAAATTTGCGTGGCTTTTGAGTGTCAAAGAAATGTGCCGCCCACATTTGATTTTGACCTACGTCTGTTGTCAATATAGATTCAGGTGTTAAAACCTCTGAAATTTCCTTAATAACGCTTTGCGGTTTTAAAGGTACATCATCATAAGTGACACGAGGACGTAACTCCTGTTTTCTTTGTTTGATCATGTCAGTCCAATTATTAACATCATCTGATGCAGTATAACCATCTAAAACCTTATTTAAAGATGTTAAAATATTTCTAGCATCCCCTACAATTGGCAAATCAACATCGACATTTTTTCCAATTTCTGCAGGGTCAATATCAATATGAATAACTTTTGTATCAGGAACAAAACTATCTAATCTTCCAGTAGTCCTATCAGAGAATCTTACACCAATAGCTATTAATAAATCAGATTCATTAATGTAATCATTTGAAACTTTTCTTCCATGCATACCAAGCATACCTAATGCCAAGTCATCAGTTTCATCGAAAGCCCCTTTACCTAAAAGTGAAGTCATTACAGGAGCGTTAATAGTTTCCGCCAGTTTTTTCAATTCGCAACATGCATTAGATATAATAACACCCGCTCCAGCTAAAATCATTGGTTTTTTAGCTTCCTTAATTAAATCACGAGCTTTTTTAATTTGTCTGATATTGCCTTTAATGGTTGGATTATAACCTGGTGTTTTGATTAAATCATCTTTAAACTCTGTTAATTCTCCTTCTTGAACTTCCTTTGGAACATCAATCAAAACAGGTCCCGGTCTTCCACAACTAGCAATTTCAAAACTGGTTTTAATCATGGAAGGTATTAAATTAGGATCTTTAGGTTGAAAACTATGTTTAACGATAGGCATTGTAATTCCAATAATGTCTGCTTCTTGGAAAGCATCATTTCCTATTAAATGAGTTGGAACTTGCCCGGTAATAGCTATAATTGGAGAAGAATCCATGTAAGCTGTTCCAATACCGGTTACGAGATTGGTAGCTCCAGGACCAGAAGTAGCCAAACACACACCCACACGACCAGATGCTCTCGCATAACCGTCAGCTGCATGAGCTGCGCATTGTTCGTGCCTTACTAGTATATGATCAATGTCTGCATCATATAACATGTCATAAAATGGTATGGTTTGTCCACCAGGATAACCAAATATTGTTTTGACCCCCATTTTTTTGAGGGATTCAATTATCGCTTCTCCGCCTCTCATTTTAAAAACCTTTTTATTTATTATGCTAAACTTTTTGTATACAAAAATATATATAATTATTGAAATAATATTAATGTTAGTAAATTGTGTTGATAGTATGGAGCCGACAAAGTACATATGCCACAGAATTCCTGAAAGAAGTTTCTTTATCAAAGGCCATCAATTCCCGGTCTGCGCCAGATGCACTGGATTTTACACCGGTTTAATAGTCTATTTGATTTTTAACATCTTTTACAAGCATCCTTATGATTTGAATATGCTGTTCATTTCAATGATTCTGATGATACCCGTGGCGATTGATGGCGTGACACAATATTTCGGCCCAAGGGAAAGTACGAATAATTTAAGATTCATTACAGGTTTTATAGGCGGTATTGGTTTAATAATATTTTTAAAGATAATAATCAGAGGGATTCTAAATGTTTTGTAGAAAATGTGGGGAAGAAAATCCGGAAAATGCAGTTTTTTGCAGAAACTGTGGTGAAAGACTAGTAGAAGAAGTTAAAAAAACAGAAGTAATCGAAGCTCCAACTTACAAAAAGGAATCAACTCAGAATACACAGACCACAACTACATCATCTAACAATAACTCCGATTGGTTAAGCTGTTGTCTATGTCTTGTTGGAATTTTTATAATATTTGCAATACTCGGTTCATTTTAAATAATGATACAAAACAGCTTTTTGGGCATGCATTCTGTTTTCTGCTTCATCATAAATTACAGATTGAGGTCCGTCAATTACATCAGCAGTTACTTCCTGGCCTCTAACTGCAGGTAGACAATGCATGAAAAGGGCTCCTTCATTAGCTAAACTCATTAAATCAGAGTTAACTTGGAATGGGGCAAAATCTATTTTTCTTTGTTCTGTTTCTGCCTCATCACCCATACTCACCCAAACATCAGTGAAGACCACATCAACATTTTGCAATGCCAAACCAATGTCATCGGTTATTGTTATTTCAGTGTTGTTTTCACTGGCATATTCCTGAGCGGTTTTTAAAATGCTTTCTTTAGGTTCATAACCTTTAGGGCAAGCCATTGACATATCCATTCCTAAAAGGGGAGCGATTAACAAAAGGGAATTTGATACGTTATTTCCATCACCGACAAAACAGATTTTCCTACCTTCCCAATCGCCTAAGTGTTCTTTGATAGTTAACATGTCGGCAAGTGCTTGGCAAGGGTGTTCAAGATCGGTTAATCCATTGATAACAGGTACATCGGAATGTTTAGCCAACTCTTCAACATCGGAATGTTTAATGGCTCTAATCATTATTCCGTCAACAAAACGACTTAAAACCTTTGCAGTGTCAGAGATTGGTTCTCCTCTACCCATTTGCAAATCATTGGATGACAAAAAGATTGCTCTTCCACCTAACTGATACATTCCAACATCAAAAGACAACCTAGTACGGGTAGATGATTTTTGAAAAATCATTGCTAATGTTTTGCCTTCTAGAGGTTTTTCTTCCATCTCACCTGCTTTGATTTTACTGGCTAAATCTAGAATGTCTTTAACATCCTCTTTAATATCCCTAATAGATAATAAACTATCCATTTAAATTCCCCTTTTATACTATAAAAAAGAATATTTGTAAAAAATATATATTAAATGTTTCTATTCTTGATTCTAAATTTAATATCCCTAATTGTAGATATCACAGGAACCAGTAAGAACAAATAAATGAATTTACTTGATACATTAAAGTCTAAGAGATTTACAATGACTGTCAAGCCTATTATAATTAAGAATGTATGTAAAACATGGCCTTTTTCATTTTTAGAAGGCATATCTGCAAGGAATCTTCTTGATTCCGCATAGTGATAAATTATTAAAAATACCACTGTTGTTAAAAATATATTCAGACCAAATAATGCTTCTGATAAGAAGAAATGCGAATAATTTCCAATTAAAGAAGTTGTAAATGGAATAAACGAAATACAAATTAAAAATAATATGTTTAACCATAAATACGGTACATTTAAGCTTTTTACTCTTAGGAATTGATGGTGATAGACCCAAAAGGAAGCAAGCAGAATAAAACTGACAATAGTTACAGAAATAGTCGGCGCTAATTTAATAATAAAGGAAATGAAATCAGGGTAACTGGCAAGCTGAAGTTTAGGAAGAGAAATACCAAAAATCAAAAGGGTCATTACAATTGAAAAAATACCGTCAGTTAATGCCATTAATCGCCCCGGATCAATGTCAATATCCTCTTCCAATCCTAATTTAAAGCGTTGGAAAAAGCTTAAACGTTTGTCAAGCTTTTTATATTTTTTTGCTTTTCTAGCATCGTCTTTAAATTTAGAATCTTTTTCCTCTAAAATGGTGGAAAATCTATCCATCTTTTTAAGAGTTTCCTCATCATTAGCATTTTCTTTAATAATTTCAATTTTCTCAGAAATGCTTCTTTTCAACTCTTCAATTTCTTCAGGACTAACATCTTTAGGAATTTCAATCACCTAAAAAAGAAAAAGAAATTTAATTTAAAATTTCTTTCATATGTTCAATACGTTTGTTTACAAGTTCTGTTGTTCCCACATCCCTTCTGTGGTAAACATTACCTTTAACAAATTCACATGCTTTTTCAGCTATCTTTTCAGCTTCTTCAATAGATTCGCCACTGGCTACAATACCTAATGCTCTAGAACCGGACAAGTGGATTCCATCATCTTCAGCTGAAACGGCTGCATAAAATACTTTAGCACCTAAATCCTCAATAGCTGCTTCATCAACTTCAATCAATTCACCAGCATATTCGGTTTCAGGATATCCATCAGGTACAATGTATTTACATACGCTAGCTTTGTCTTCAAATTCTACCTTATCTAATGTGCCATCTACAATATCTTGACATATGTCAGCTAATGGAGTTTTTAAAAGCGGTAAAACGTTCATTGCTTCAGGATCTCCAAATCTTGCATTATATTCAATGAGTCTTGGGCCATCAGCAGTTAACATGAATTGGCCATATAAAATACCTTTGTATGGTTCAGCTTCCTCAGCGATAGCTTTAAGTGTAGCTTGCATGATTTCTACTGCTTTATCATAATCATCTTGAGTTAAAAATGGCAATAATCCTCCAACATCGGAATAAGATCCCATTCCACCAGTGATTGCGCCAATGTCACCTTCAAATGCATGAGGATGGTCTTGTGCTGCAGGCATTGGTGCTAAATGTTCACCATCACAGAATGCTTGGATTGTGAATTCTTCGCCTATCAATCTTTCTTCAATAATTACTTGAGCAAAACCACCCATTTCATTATCAATGACTTCACATGAGTACTCTTTTGCTTCTTCATTATCTTTAAGATGGTCTCCTACAATTTTTACTCCTTTACCTCCAGTTAAACCAACAGGCTTTACTACAACATCACGGTCAAACTCATCTAAAAATGCAGATACATCTTCTGAATTATCAAACACTTTGTAAACGAGTGACCCTTCAATTTCATAGTCTTCAAAGAGTTTTCTCATAAATGATTTATCAGTTTCAATACGTGCTGCACTTTGAGTCGGTCCAACACATTTAATTCCATTTTTTTCAAGTTCATCGACAATTCCTTTTCCGAGTGGAGCTTCAGGACCGATGAATGCAATGTCAATTTCTTTTTCGACTGCATATTCAGCTACTTTTTCAACTTCCCCTTCGTCACCTTGCTTAAATTCAGCAATTTTTGACATTCCGGGATTAATTTTACTCATATAACAATACAAATCTACATCGTCTTTTAAAGCATCAGCGATAGCATGTTCACGTGCCCCTGTTCCAACAACTAAAACT
The DNA here is from genome assembly GCF_017539065.1 of Methanobrevibacter sp. GTDB lineage: Archaea > Methanobacteriota > Methanobacteria > Methanobacteriales > Methanobacteriaceae > Methanocatella. The sequence goes on along the minus strand of NZ_JAFYHP010000017.1, from coordinate 16,257 downwards.
TTCATGATATAGTCTCCTATTAGTTAAAGGTATGTTTTTAAAAATATTTATAATTAATTTATTTGAATTTGAAAAAATCATTCCAACTGAAAATTATATAAAAATCCATATTTTATACATTAAAATACAATTTTTAGTAATTTCCTAATTAAATTATCAATACATTATTCTTATTATATTTAAAGTGTAAATAAATGCCTATATTCAAAAAACTTTTATATAACAGATTTCATATTTTAAATTGACTTTAAAATTATAATGTCTAATAAAATTAAGGTGAATAAATGAATAAAAAAATTATTTTAGCAATATTGGCGATTATCATCATTGCTATTTTGGGTTTGATGGTATTTTCTCAAACTAGTGATAGCAAATTAAACACTCAAATAAACTTTTTAAGTGATACTGATTTACAGAATGGAGACCAAGTTGAAATTGAACTAACAGACGAACAAGGAAACGCGCTTCCAAATGAACCTGTAAATTTCACAATTGTAGAAAACGGAGTTGCACAGACATATTCTGTTTATACAAATAATGAAGGAAAAGCATTTTTAATTTTAAATGATGAAAATCCAGGTGATTATGAAATAACTGCATCATTTGGAGGAAACGATAATTTAAACCCATGTACTGCTAAACAAACAATAACTATTGGAGAAGACACAAATACAGATGCAGTTAGTTCTTCAAATGTAAATTCAACAACAAGTTCATCTACAAACAATGATGGAAACTCAACTTCTTCTCAATCACAATCTAGTAAAAGTTACTATGATGAAGAATTGAATGAATACTACGATGAAAACGGTATTATCATCGGCGGGCAAAATGACGGATCTAGCATCGATGATGTTAAAAATAATCCGCAAGAAATAGATGAAGAAGGCAATTTAGTTTAAATTGATTTACTGAAGTATTATTAAATTAATACTTTATCCTTTTTTTAAAAAATTAAACAGACTCATTTCTACAATAGCTTTAAATATCAACACTTGCATATACAAGAGTATAATTGCATATGCAAGAGAGGAAAATTATGGAAAAAAATGAAAATGTAGAGATGATAACTGGAGACCCAAAAAAAGCTATAAATAAATTGTCACTCCCAATTATAGCTAGTATGCTTTTAATATTTATAAATAATATTATTGACAGCATATGGGTTGCAGGACTTGGAACTGAGCCTCTAGCAGCATTAGGATATATCACACCATTATTCCTGATTTTAGTTGGGTTTGGAAACGGACTTGGAGCGGGCGGCAACTCATTAATTTCAAGATATATAGGAGCTGAAGATAAACATTCCGCAAATAATGCTGCAATTCATAATTTAATTTTAAGTGCGGTCTTTTCAATAGCCATTACAATACTGTTTGTCACGTTTTTAGAACCGGCGCTTAAAATGATGGGCGCAACAAGTGTCTTAAATTATGCAATGGACTATGGACTGATTATATTTTTATGTTCAATCATGTTACTAATGCCTCCAATCTTAGGAGGGGCATTTAGAGCAGAAGGAGATATTAAAAGAGCAACCGTGCCAATAGCTCTTGCCGCAATAATAAATATGATTTTAGACCCGATTTTCATCTACACATTTAACATGGGGATTAGAGGAGCGGCATTTGCAACAGCTCTTGGACCATTTATTAGCTTAATTTTAATGTTTTACTGGATATTTGTTAAAAAAGACACTTACCTCTCATATAATATCAAAGATTTCCACAATGACTTCAAAATGTATAAGGATATACTGGTTGTCGGTATCCCTGCAAGCTTAGAGCAATTGGTACTCTCTGTTTTAACAATATTTGTCAATTATATGCTTACAATAGTATCCGGACCAACAGCAGTAGCTGTTTATACTGCAGGTTGGAGAATAGTAAACATCGGAATGCTCCCAGCAATAGGAGTCGGAACTGCAGCAATATCCGTTGCGGGAGTGGCATATGGAGCTCGTAAATACGAAAATTTAAGAATCACTGCAAGATATGCTGTTAAAATAGCCTTAATAGCTTCAATAATTGTTTGTATAATAATAAATGTCTTTGCAAATCAAATCGCATTTATATTCACATACTCTGAAGGCAGTGCGCAATTAGCGCCATTAATTGCAAGTTTCCTGCAAATAATGTGCTTATTTATCTTATATGTTCCATTCGGGGCAAGTGCGGGCAATGTATTTCAAGGCGTTGGAAAAGGAACTGCCTCACTTATCCTAACAACATTTAGGGAATTTATTTTAGTGCTAATCTTTGCATATCTTTTAGGATTTACATTTAACATGGGAGAATTTGGAATATACTGCGGAATGCTTCTAGGAGGGGGAATAGGTTCTCTAATATGTTATGCATGTATTGAACTATACATTACCAGACTAATAAGGGGGCGAAACCATGCAGTTTGATAAAGATATGCCAACAGCTCCATTTATATCAATAATCTACAGAGAACATGCTAAATACATTAATGAAATTGTTAAGGAAGACGGTTTGAGTTATGGCCTTCATCCGCTTTTAGTTATAATATACAAAAATGAAGGAATCAGTCAAGAACAATTAGCTAGTGAAATTCATCTAAATGAAAGTACAATTACAAGAAACCTTAAAAAGCTAGAAGACAAGGGATTCATAGAAAGAATTAAAGATAAAAGAAAAAAAATAATTAAACTAACCCCTAAAGGTGAAAAAACAGCTTTAAAAATCATGAATTATGACGAAAAATGGGATGAAAAAATTAAAAACAATATTACAAATGAAGAATACGATAATTTCTTAAAAACCCTTAGAAGAATAAGTGAGGAATTAATATGAATACAACAATTGAAGATTTAAAAACAAGAAGAAGCATCAGAAAATTCAAAGAAGAACAAATCAGCGACGAAGAGTTAAAAACAATTTTAGAAACAGGAACATACGCGCCAACAGCAAGGGGAGCGCAATCTCCAAAAATTGTAGTAATTCAAAATCCAGAAACTATTAAAGAATTTTCTGCATGGAACAGAAGCTATTTCCCTGTAGATGTTCCGGAAGATATGGATCCGTTCTATGGTGCAAAAACCCTTCTAATTGTTTTAGCCAATAGTGAAATGCCAACTTATGTTGAAGACGGATCCAGTGTATTGGCCGTGCTTGTTAATGCTGCTCATGCGGTTGGTGTTGGATCATGCTGGATTCACAGAGCACGTGAAGAATTTGCATCTGAGAAAGGAAAAGCCTTACTTAAAGAATGGGGAATTCCTGAAACATATGAAGGAATCGGCCATGTAGTTTTAGGTTATCCTGATATGGAAGCGCCAGAACCATTGCCTAGAAAAGAAGATTACATCCACTATGTGGATTAAATTTAAAAAAAAGAATAATTAAAGATGAGTTAAAAACTCATCTACATTTTTTCAGGTGCTGAAACACCTAAAATATCTAAAGCATTTTTAATAGTTATTCTAGCCCTATCAACTAAAATCAATCTTGTATCTTCTACATCAGAACCAATGACCTGTTCTGATTTGTAGAATCTATTAAATGAACCGGCCAAATCTTGACAGTATTGTGTAATATTGTGAACTCTCTTCTTGTTTGCACAATCATCCACAACTTGTGGGAATTTAGCAATTTGTCTTATTAAATCTTGTTCTGCTTCATCAGGAGTCCAATCATCGGCAACTTCTAAAGAGCTAATGTCTTTACCTGACTTCTTAAGTAATTTGCATGCTCTTGCATGTGCATATTGAATTGAAGCACAACCTCTTTCAAAGCTTAAAGCTTCATCCCATTTGAAAGTCAAGTGTTTTTCAGGGGATAATTTAGCAATGAAGAATCTAACAGCTCCAACACCAATTTCTTCGGCCATTGGTGCAATTTCATCATCTGTCAAATCAGGGTTTCTGGATTTAATCTCATCTGTTGCTCTTAAAACTGCTTCATCAATCAATTCATCGACAGATACAAATTTGCCTCTTCTTGTTGACATTGATCCTTCCGGCAATGTAATGAATTCATAAAAGATTACTTCCGGAGGAGTTTGCCTAAAGATTTCTTCGAAGATAACTTTGATTTGTTTAGCGGCTAATTTGTGATCTGAACCTAAAATATCAAGTACAGTATCTCCTAAAGTAGCTTTGTATTTATGATAAGCCAAATCACGAGTGGAATAAAGTGAGGTTCCATTGGAACGGCGCAAAACAAATTCCTTTTCAATGTTGAAGTCAGTCAAGTCAATGTATAATACATCATTTTCACGAGTGAATCCTTCTCTTTGAATATATTTAACAAGGTCATCGACTTCACCACTTCTGACAAACTGTCCTTCCCATACAAAGTCATCATGAATTATATTCATTCTTTGAAGTGTTTCCTTCATTCCGGAAATACAACTTGAAACTACTTGCTCGAAGATTGCATTTAATTCATCGTCTCCGCCTTCTTCGTATTTCTGAATTAATTCATCTACCTTAATTGCCAAATTTTCATCTTCTTCAACAGCTTTGTTGGCATCATAGTATAGCTTACCGATTTTATGGTCTAGTTTTTCACCGTCATAATCCTCAATGTTGAAGCCACATTCGGTTATACCACATACAATTATAGCAATCTGTCTGCCCATATCATTAACATAATATTGGGTAATGACATCTCTTCCAGCTAATTTTAAAAGTCTTGAAAGTGAATCTCCAAAAATTGAGTTTCTAATGTGTCCGATATGTAGAGGACCATTCGGATTAGCTGAAGTATGTTCCAAAACAATTTTTTCACCAGTTTCTGGAAGTTGGCCGTACTTTTCATCAACTTTTTCTAACAATAATTTTGAGAATTCGTCATAATCAATGAAGAAATTAACATAAGGACCAAAGTTTTGAACTTTACTGAATATTTTTGGAACTTCAATTTTTTCGACTAAGTCTTTTGCAACTTCAGGAGGTGAAGTTCTTAATTTCTTAGTAAGCGCAAATGCAATGGTACTTGCAAGGTCACCTAACTCGGGATTTGGCGGAAAATCCAACCTGAAATCCCTATCAACTTCCACATCATATTGATCTAATGCCTTATTAATAGCATCAATAGCTTGTTTTTCAATTTCAAAATACATTAACTCACCTATAATAATTATAAACCTCTTAACCAGAGGGAAAGATATCCGATTTTTGGAATAATGACTAAATTATCGTTAAATGTTACGACTTTTTCTTGAATTTGGTCAGAAGTAACATAATAAGGATCAGGACGACCATTATTGTCCCCTTTTATCACATACATCGTAGTTCCATTAATATCTGTAATATTGATTATCCTATGAATTACCGGTTGGTCATACCATGCTGCATCATAAACAACAACATCCCCCACTTCAACAGTATTAGGGTCAAATTCATTAATGCCTAAGAAATTTGCTTTTTCAACTAAAACAATATCTCCCCTATAGAATGTTGGTTCCATACTTCCTGAAACGACTACATTTAAGTGTTGAGCAGCGATTAAAACAATGATAAGAATGATTACATATGATGCAATTTCTTTATAGTCAATGTCCATTTATATTACCTTCTTCTTTTTTTAAATGCGGCTTCTAGTGCTAATTCAATAGCATCAGAAGTTTTTTGTAAATCTTCCATACTATGTGCATTTGAAATAAAATTACATTCAAACTGGGATGGAGGAATAAATACGCCTTGTTTTAACAAGGTTTTAAAGTATCTGAGGAATTGTTTTCTGTCAGACTGTTGTGCATCAGCATAATTATGAACTGGTGCAGGATTGAAATAAATTTGAAACATTGAAGCCAATCCGACCGGCTGGATATTATACTCTTCTTCATCAATTATTGATGCAATATTTCCTCTAAGGAAGTTTCCTTTTCTTTCCAATTCTTTATAAAATGCATCATCTAATTGTGTTAAAGTAGAAATACCTGCTTGAACAGATATTGGATTTCCTGAAAAAGTACCTGCTTGATAGACTGGTCCTTGTGGTGCAATCAATTCCATTATCTCTCTTTTACCACAAAATGCTCCCATTGGAAGACCTCCTCCAACAATTTTACCAAGGGTTGTTAAATCAGGAGTGACACCATAATATTCCTGAGCTCCTCCACGTGAAGCCCTGAAACCGGTGATAACTTCATCAAAAATTAAAATGATATTATTTTCTTCTGTAATCTTTCTAACAAATTCTAAAAATCCCGGTTTTGGTTCAATGCAGCCAACATTACCCATAACTATTTCCATAATAATACAAGCAATGTTTTCACCTTCTTTTTCAATCAAATCTGTTAAAGCTTCTTCATCATTGAATGGAACTGATAAAGTATTTTTAGTGGTATCTTCAGGTATGCCCGGTGAATCAGGCAATGTAGCAGCACCGGAACCTCCTTTCACTAATACATAATCATGCGCTCCGTGATAAGCACCTTCAAATTTGACTATCTTATCTCTACCTGTAAAGCCTCTTGCAAGCCTAATTGCACTCATAGTAGCTTCAGTTCCACTATTACAAAATCTTACCATCTCAGCGCAAGGTATCCTATCAACTACTTCTTTTGCTAATTTAATTTCATTTTCAGTGGGAGCGCCATAAGCAGTTCCCATAGTTAATTGATTAGAAACTTCCCTTACAACTTTAGGATTGGCATGACCCAATATCAAAGGTCCATAAGCTAAACAATAGTCAATATATGTTTGACCATCTGCATCGGTAAGTTTAGACCCACCAGCACTTTTAACAAAAAATGGATAAGGTTTAAAAGCCCTAACAGGAGAATTTACTCCACCAGGAAAATATTTTTTTGATTCATTGAACAATTCTTCAGAAAACATGTTATCACACTACAAATGTTGTATTAATGAGTTTACGCAAGCTACAGCAATCGGAGTTCCGCCTTTCGGCCCTTCAACAATGATGTTTGGAATGTTTGAATTATGTAGAGCTTCCTTTGAATCAGCGGCCCCAACAAAACCAACAGGGACTCCTACAATAGCTTTAAGGTTCATTTCACCTTTTTCGTATAAATCCATTGCTTCAAAAACGGCAGTTGGAGCATTACCAGAAACGACGATTCCTTCAAAATCATTGGCTGCAGCATATCTCATGGCTGCCGCGGCTCTTGTAATTTGATTTTCCTTTGCAATCTTAACAACTTCTTCGTTTTTAATGTAACACTCAACTTCCCCCTCATATCTTGTAATTCCATATTTAACCATGTTAATGTCGGTTAAAATGGTTTCTTTATTTTTAAGGGAAGCCATAGCTGCATCTACAAAATCAGGACTAATCTTTACTAATTTTGCATATTCAGGATCTGCTGTTGAGTGAACAATCCTTTCAACAATGTCTCTTTCAGCAGGATTTAAATCTTTGACATCATCCCCAATAAGGCCACGGATAATTTCTCTACTTTTATTTGCAATATCCAAACCTTGTTTAGTTGATGCACCCATGAACATTTTGTCTGTCATAATGTAAGTTATGTATTAAATATATGTTAAATATTTTGTTGTTAATATAAAACTTAACAAAATTATAGCATGAAAATTATTTTTCACCAGCTGACAATCCCGCCAAGTACCCGGTTGAAAATGCTATCTTCAAATTGTAACCGCCTGTTGGACCATGGAGATTTAGAACCTCCCCTGCAAAGTAAAGTCCAGGTGTTAATGTTGACTCCAAAGTTTTTGGATTGACATAATCCAAATCAACACCCCCAATTGTTATCTTAGCCAAAGCACTATTAAAATCAGATATCGCAAAAGGGAATCTCTTTAAATTTTCAATTAAGCGATTTTTACTTTTTTTGTTAATCTGGGATAATTGCAAATCGCCATCCAAATCAATTTCATCCAAAAAGAAATTTATAAAGCTATTTGTCAAAAACTGCCTTAAATAATTCTTAAGCATTGCCTTTCCTTTAATCTGAAAATCAGCAGCGAATTTTTCCTGAAGATTTTCACGAGTATAATCCGGACACAAATCAATGGAAACTTCAAACTCCAATGCCGGATTATTTTCTAATAAGTTATAATTTATACTTTCAGAAATTTCATTGCTTAAATTGATAATTCCCGGCCCAGTCAATCCAACGTGTGAGAATAAAACATTTCCTTTGGCTTTGCTTTTCTTATAGCTTACATCAACATCATACAATGTTACGCCAGCAATTTTTGAGAGGTCTTTGATAGTTATCAACGGACTAAGACCGTACTTAATGTCCGTTAGAGGCTGTGAAGTTAGCGCATAATTTTTAATATTGCATCCTGTCTGTGGGTATGTCATGCCGCCTGTAGCTATGATTATTTTATCGGCCTTTATTGAGTCATTTATGACAAAGCCCTCAGTGATTTTTTCAACATCAAAACCATATCTTATTGCAACATTATCCAACTTCTCCGTTAAGGCTTCCAGGACATCGCTAGCCTTTTCTGTTTCTGGAAACATTCTGTTGTCATCCTCTTCAATGAAGTCAAAATCAAACAATGAAAATAAATCTTCATTTGTAAAAGTATAAAAGGAGTGTTTTAAAAAGTTTTTATTGTTAAAAAAAGTTAATAGCTGTTTTATTGGCTTGTTGTTGGTAATATTGCATCTTCCTCCACCGGTCATCAATAATTTACGGCCTAAAGAAGTATTTTTCTCAAGTAATATTACATCAGAAGTCCTACTAGCTGCAATAGCTGCCATTATTCCAGCAGGACCTCCACCAATAATAGCTATATCAAATTTTTCCATTTTCATCTATGGAGTTAATCTGTGTCTGTCTCTTGGGAATAGTACGCATTCACGGATGTTTTCAGATCCTGTGAGTACCATGGTTAACCTATCAGCACCGACACCCCATCCTGCATGAGGAGGCATACCGTATTCAAATGCTTTCAAGTAGCTTCCAAATCCAGCAGGGTTTAATCCTCTTTCTTCGATTTGTTTTACTAAAAGGTCATATTGGTGTACACGAGTAGCTCCGGAAGATAACTCTAAATTATTGTACATTAAATCGAATGCATGGGAATATTGCTCTTCGCCTTCAACAGGCATTACATAGAACGGTTTGATTTCAGAAGGCCATCTGGTTAAGAAGTAGAATCCTCCCATTGTGTCACCTAAAACTTTTTCAGCTTCACGGGATAAGTCTTCTCCCCATTCCATAGGCACATCTCTTGAATTTACAATGTCAACTGCTTCATCATAAGTAACATGAGGGAAATCTCCAGCAGGCACTTCTAATTCGTGACCTAAAATCTCTAACTCATTGGCACAGTTTTCATTGACGTCTTTTAAGACTTGAACAATCATGTCATTCAAGATTTTCATTACATCTTCATCATCTGAAAATGATGCTTCTGCATCGATGGAAACCGCTTCGTTCAAGTGTCTTAATGTATCGTGCTCTTCTGCTCTGAAAATTTGGCCAATTTCAAATACTTTATCCATTCCAGCGGCCATCATCATCTGTTTGTATAATTGTGGAGATTGACCTAAGAATGCTTCTTTTTCAAAGTAAGTAATTGGGAATAATTCTGTTCCTCCTTCAGTAGCGGATGCTACGAGTTTAGGAGTGTTAATTTCATAAAATCCATTGTCATAGAAAAAGTCCCTTATAGTATGGAACATTTGTCCTTTGATTTTGAAAATTGCAGAAACATTTTCTTTTCTAATATCTAAGAATCTTGAATCTAATCTTGTATCAATTCCTGCTTTAACTTTTTCTGTTGGATCCATTGGTAAAGGCTGGTTAGCTAAGTTTAAGATTTTGATTTCTTTAGGAATGATTTCTACACCATTTGGTGCTTTTCCTGCTTCCTGTACTAAACCTTTAATAGCTACAACAGATTCTTTTCTGAATTCTCTTAATTCTTCCATTATATTTTCGTCTACTTTTTTACTTGGAGCAGTTACTTGAACTCTGCCAGTGACATCACGAATGATAACAAACATGATTCCACCGAAATCACGGATTTCGTGCACCCAACCCATGATTGTAACGTCACTACCTGCTATTTCAGGAGTACATTGACTAGCGTAGTTTGTTCTTCTCCAATCATTTAATAAACCTTGCAAATTATTCACCTCGGTTGTAAAAATAAAAATAATGATAAACTTTCATTATATTTTTAATATTAGTATTAATGTTTAATAAAGATATGCTAAAAATTAAATTTTAAAGATAAAAATAAAAAAAGAATAAATTAAGGATAAAATTAATCATCCCTTAATCTAGTTTTAAATGAGTTTGCATGTGCAAAGAATCCTTCATATTCGGCAATCGGAACTGAAGTTTTTGACAGCTCTTTCAAACCGTCCTTAGTAATCCTCTGAACTGTCGGCTTTTTAATAAACGCTTCGGTAGACAGGCCTGAATACATCCTTGCTCCTCCGCCGGTAGGCAAAACATGGTTTGTTCCGGATCCATAATCTCCTGCTGCAACCGGTGAATAGGCGCCTAAAAAGATTGAACCCGCATTGTTGATTTGTGACAATGTCTCATCATCATCGGCAGTGGATATGATTAAATGTTCGGGAGCATATTCATTTGTAACATGAACCGCTTCCTCAAAAGTGTTTGTGATAATGATTTTTCCACTTTTAGATAATGACTCCTCAATGATTTCTCGCCTTGGTGCAACTTCAGTCATTTCCTTTACAAATTCATCGGTTTTTATCGCCAGTTCTTCGCTGTCAGTCACTAAAAAACAGGACGCATTAGGGTCATGCTCCGCCTGCGCAAGAATATCTGTTGCCAAAAATTCAGGGTTTGCAGTTTCATCGGCCAAAATTAGAACTTCAGATGGTCCTGCCGGAAACTCAATATCCACTTGGCCATAAACTAATTTCTTTGCTGCAGTGACAAATATGTTTCCGGGACCTACAATTTTCTCCACTTGAGGAATTGATTCTGTTCCATAAGCCAAGGCTGCAATTGCCTGTGCTCCTCCAACTTTATAAATTTCATCAGCACCTGCAATATCTGCAGCTACTAAAATGGCATCTAAAATTTTACCATCTTTTTGAGGAGGGGTTACACAGACTACTTTTTTAACACCGGCAATCTTTGCAGGTATTACAGTCATCAATATTGATGAAGGATAAGCGGCCCTGCCTCCAGGTATATAACATCCTGCAGAATTGATTGGCCTTACAATTTGGCCTGCAACTATTCCCGGATTGACTTCCATTTCCCATTCGGATGGAATTTGCTTCTTATGAAACCTTTCAATATTATCTGCAGCATTTTTTAAAGCGGTTAACAATTCATCATTTAATGTATCATAAGCCTCTTCAATTTCGTCTTTGGATACCTTGAAATTTTCTATTGTAACACCGTCAAATTTCTCTGTATATTGGCGAATTGCTTGGTCTTTTTCTACTCGAACATTTTCCAGAATCTCAGATACTGTTCCTAAAACATTGTTAACATCCTGTTCCGACCTTTTGATTGTATCTTCCAGATTGATTTCAGAGTATTTTAAAATTTCCATATTTTCACTACCTTAAAATAGCACCGGTATCTGCTGAGTGAACCAATTTTTGATATATTGCCAACCAGCCTGAAACATCGCTTTCAGGGTGTTTAACTTCTTTTAATCTAGCTTCAATTTCCTCATCAGACAACTCAACATTTATAGATCTATTTTCAATGTCTATTTCTATGATATCCCCATTTTGAATTGCAGCAATTGGTCCATCCTCCCTTGCTTCAGGTGATACATGTCCTATGCATGGCCCTCTTGTTCCTCCGGAAAATCTTCCGTCAGTTATTAAACCTACATCCTTAATGTTCATTCCTGCAAGAGCTGATGTCGGATTTAACATTTCACGCATTCCAGGCCCGCCTTTAGGTCCTTCGTATCTAATTACAACAATGTCTCCTTCATCGATTTCATGATCAAATATCGCTTTTGTAACATCTTCTTCTGAATCATATACTTTTGCCGGACCTTTAAGATGCATTAAATGATTTGCAACAGCGCCTTTTTTAACAACACTTCCATTAGGTGCAAGGTTACCTTTAAGAATTGCGATTCCGCCATCTTCATGAACAGGGTCATCTAAAGTATGAATAACGTCAGTATTCTTGTTTTCGACATTTTCCAAGTTTTCAGCAATTGTTTTTCCGGTTACGGTTAACTGATTTGTATCAATTATATCTCCCAAAGTTTTCATTACCGCTTGAATTCCGCCAGCTAAGTGTAAATCCATCATTGAATCTTCACCGGCAGGGGAAATTAATGTAATGTGAGGAACACGTCTTGAAATTTCATCAAATAATTCTAAATCCACATCCAAACCTTCAACTTCACTGGCAAGTGCAGGTATATGTAAAGCTGTATTTGAAGAACCGCCGAGTGCCATATCAACTGCAATAGCATTGTTGAAGGCTTCCTGGGTCATAATGTCAGATGGTTTAATATCATCTTCAACTAGTTTAATAATTTGTTTACCTGATTCAAATGCAATTTGATTGTTTTCTTCAGTTCTCGCATGTGTTGTGGCGCATGTTGGAAGCGATAAACCTAAAGTTTCTGTAATGCATGCCATTGTGTTTGCTGTGAATAGCCCAGAACAACTTCCGGCGCCTGGACATGCGCATTTTTCAAGTTCCGCTACTTCATCTTCAGACATCCTACCGGCAGAATATGCACCAACAGCTTCAAACACTGTAATTAAATCGGCAGGCTTGCCGTTATATTCGCCGGATGCCATTGGTCCACCAGTAACTACAATTGACGGCACATTAACTCTAGCAGCACCCATAATCATGCCAGGAACTACTTTATCACAACTTGGAATTAACACTAATCCATCAAAAGCATGCCCTTTTGTCATACTTTCAACTGTAGCAGCAATAATTTCTCTTGAAGGCAAGGAATACTTCATTCCTTCATGGTTCATACTGATTCCATCACAAATTGCCATTGTATCAAATTCAAATGGAATACCTCCGGCAGCTACAATACCCTCTTTTACAAACTCAACAAGTTCTCTTAAGTGAATATGACCAGGTACAATGTCTGTAAAACTGTTTGCTATACCAATGAATGGTTTTTTAAAGTCATCGTCATCGAGTCCACAAGCTCTTAGCAGTGATCTGTGTGGAGCCCTTTGAATTCCTTTTTTAACATTATCACTTTTCATTTAATCACACAATAAATTTAATCAATAATATATATTTCATTAATAACTTTTAAAATATTGGAATATGTGAAAAATGTTAAATTTTATTTGGTTAATGTGGATTAATAAAATTATTTTTTTGAAAGTGTGTTGATGAATTGAAATATTTAAAAATAAGTATCATTAAAATAATAGTTTCATGAAAAACATGATGAATTTTAATTGGTAAAATTCATTAAATTGAAATAAATTTTTTGGTAAAAAATTAAAAAATATGGAAAAAATTAATTTTCCATAAAAACTTAAAGTTTTCTTCTTATAGTTACGCCAACCATTCCAAGTAATGAAACAATTACTAATACAATTGGATTACCAGTAGGATGCATTTTTGGAGGTACAGGTTCTTGAGTTTTTTCAACTGTAATTGTAACGCTATCCTTATTGTTTTTAGGATTACTGTCGTGTGTGCTACTGGTTACAACAGCAGTATTGGTAATAGTGCCGTTTTCGGCAGTTACATTACAGTAGATTACAATAGTTACAGTTTCTCCTTTAGCCAATTCACCTATATCCCATTCTCCAGTTGCTGGATCGTAAGAACCTTTAGAAGCTTTGAAAGACAAGAATTTTACACCTGATGGCATTACATCAGATACGACAACATCTTTCGCTGTGCTTGGACCATGATTGGTTACAATGATAGTCCAGTACATTTTATCTCCTTTTTTGTATACTTCTTTATCAGCATACTTTTTAAGTTCTAAGTCAACAATTGGAATTCCTCTGGTAGTGTCATTATCCTTGTTATTAGTGTAGTCTGTTTCTTTAGTTGTAGTGTTAACAGAAACAGGGTTAGTGATAATTCCTTCACGAACAACTTTGGTTGTAAGTGTAAGTGTTGCACTAGCGCCTTTTGCTAATGATTTAATTGTCCATTCACAAGTTTCCATGTTAAATGAACCTTTAGTCACTTTAGCGTCTAAAGCTCTTAAAGCTTTAGGCAATTGATCTGAAACTTTAATATTTTTAGCTGTAGATGGACCATTATTTTTAACTTTAATTGTCCATATTACATTTTCGCCAACATAAACTTTGTCTTTGTTAACAACTTTAGTGATTTCAACATCACAGATTGGTTTACCAACAGTAGTGTTATTTGCTTTATTGTTAGTGTAATTGGTTTCATTGGTTGGAGTCCTTACAACGACGATGTTTTTAATTGAACCTTCTTTAACAACTTGAGTGACTAAAACTAGGTATGCTGGGGTGCTATTATTCATATCACCAATTTTCCAAGTTCCAGTCTTTTTATCAAATGTACCAACAGAAGGAGTTGCTTTAATAACTTTTAAACCATTAGGTAAAGTATCTTTAACAACAACATCCTTAGCAGTAGAAGGACCGTGATTTACGACAGTAATATTCCATTCAACGAAATCATTTATATAAACACTTGTAGCATTAACAGCTTTGGTGATTTCCAAATCACAAAGTGGGTAAACTACAGTAGTATCGTTAGCTTCATTGTTAGTATAGTTAGTTTCATTAGTAGTGGTGTTTACAACAACGATGTTAGTTCTTGCACCAGTACTGAAATCTGCTTTAGTAACTAATTTAAGAGATACAGGTTTATTAGCAGCTAACTCACCAACATTCCAAATTAAAGTATTTCCGCTTACAGTACAACCTTGAGGAGTTCCAACTAATGTAAGACCTCCAGGTATAGTATCTTTGACTACAACATTTTCAGCAGTACTTGGGCCTTTATTGACGACAGTAATTGTCCATTCAACAGTGCCCTCAACGAAAATGACCGGCTTATCAACTGTTTTTGAAATTTCTACATCACAGATTGGTTTGACATCAATAGTACAGTTAACGGTTTTATTGGTACCATTAGGAGCAATCACAGTAGCATTATTTGTTAAATTACCAAGTTCAACAGCCCTAACCCTAACCATGATTACAGCAGGGACATTAGCAGTGATGTTAGTAATTTTCCAAGTAATTACTCTTCCTGTTTGATCAACAACCGCATTTTGAACAATGTCAGCACCTATGATTTTAACGGTTCCATTATACTCTAAACCTTCTGGTAAACTATCAACAACTTCTAAAGTTTGAATATAAGTCACATTACCAACGTTAGTAATTGTAATATTATATAAAACATAATCCATATGTTTTGGAGTAGTGTTATTAACTGTTTTGTTAATGTCAGGAATATCATAAATAACCACAGTTGCGTTATCGTAGTTATTTGTGTAGTTCCACTCAGTTTCATTACAAGTAACATTCGCTTCGTTAGTAAATGTGCCATTGACTTTAGCACGTGAATTAATAACCAAAGTTACAGTAGTACCATTGCCCATGAATCCAATAGTCCAAACACCACTAGTAGCATTATAAGAGGTGCCCGGAGTAGCAGTCCAATTAATGACAGTGAAATTAGCAGGGAATGTATCATTCAAAGTAACGTTAGTTGCACCAGTACCATTAGCAGCATTATGTACTGTAATAGTCCAAACAACAATGTCATCAATGAAGTGTGTAGCATTGTCCACAGTCTTATTAACAGATAGGTCTACATTAGGTTGAACATTAATAGTACAGTTAACAGTCATGTTTGTTCCATCAGGATAAACAATGGTCTCATTATTGGTTAAATTGCCAATTGCATTGACTTTTACTTTGACCATAATAATTGCAACACTATGAGCTGGAATATCAGTAATTACCCAACTAATATTATTTTTAGAGTTAATTGTTGTGTCAACTACCACAGTAGCATTGTAAACTGCAATTTTTTCAATGAATTCTAAACCTTCAGGTAAAATATCATAAACAGTTACATTTTTAGTGAAGTTATAGTCACCATCATTGATAACTGTTAAATTATATGTTACATTTGTATGATAGAGAGGTTTAGTGTCATTAACTACTTTATCCGGTGGTGGAAGAACAAGAACTTCAACAGTTGCATTATCTTCAACAACAGTATTATTTTCAGCGCAAGTAGCGTTTGCAACATTAGTCCAAGTACCATTCACTAAAGCAACAGCAGTAATGGTAAATACGTAAGATTGTCCTGGATTTAATGTACCTACAACTAATTGATTGTTGCGATATTTAGTATCGTTGCAATCTGTAACATTGAATT
>NZ_JAFYHP010000016.1 GCF_017539065.1 Methanobrevibacter sp. | reverse complement strand
CGTTTGCAACATTAGTCCAAGTACCATTCACTAAAGCAACAGCAGTAATGGTAAATACGTAAGATTGTCCTGGATTTAATGTACCTACAACTAATTGATTGTTGCGATATTTAGTATCGTTGCAATCTGTAACATTGAATTGTGGAGGCACAATATCCTTAACAGTTACGTTAGTAGCAATAGATGGACCATTATTAGTTACATTGATAGTGAAGACAACAGTTTCATTCACATAAACAACAGGCTCATCAACTGTCTTGTTAATGGATAAACCAACGATGATTTCATGAGTGTTATTAATTATGAAAGTACCATTACCAAGATTGATAATTTTAACAGTATAATTAGTAACGTTAAACTCTTGAACAGTATAATTTATCAATTTAGTATTGTTATAAGCTGGTAAATCTTCAAATACATAAGTCCAATTATTATCATCGGATAAAGTGCAATTAGCATAATAATCGCCGTCAGCAAGTAAAACAACAATAATACTTGGAGGTCTTACTTTGTCATGGTTATCAGCATCATTCCAAACTTTAGTAACATTGACAGTTGTGTTTAAAGGATTATGTGTGTTAATAATTATGAAGTAATAGTTGTTTCCTATAGTTCTAAAAGTATAATTAGCCACTACATTCTCATAAACACTGTAAATAATTTCAGTACCGTTCTCTTTGTAAACAGGTAAATCATACCAAGTATAATTCCAACCAGTCACATTAGATAAAACAGTAGTATTAATCAAATTACCGTCAGCAAACAAGTAAATAGTCAAGTTTTGAGGTCTTTTACCGTCTTGGTTATCATTATCATCCCACACTTTAGTAACATTAATATCAGTGAGTAAAGTGTTTTTAATGACAATTGTACCATTAGCATATTTGGTAATGTTAACAATGTAATTAGCAACAGTGATCTCGTTAATAGTATAATTTATCAATTTAGTACCGTTGTAAACTAGTAAATCAGTGAAAGAATACTTCCAATCATTAGTAGCATTCAAAACGGTTTCATTAATTTTTACACCATCAGCAAAGAATTCAACAGTAATATTAGCAGGTCTAGTACCAGTAGCATTATTACCATCATTCCAAATTTTAGTAACGTTGACAACGGTAAGCAAAGTGTTTTCAATCATAAAAGTATAATTATCAACTTTAATAATTTTAACTTTGTGATTAGCAAGTTTGAACTCTCTAATAGTATAATTAATCAAATTAGAGTCGTTATAAACTGGTAAACCAGCAAATATGGCCATCCAATTATTACTAGCATTCAAAATAGCTTCATTAATTTTTATACCATCAGCAAATAGTTCAACAGTAATATTAGCAGGTCTAGTACCACTAGCATTATTACCATCATTCCAGATTTTAACAACAGTAACATTAGTCACTACAGGAATGTGAGTGTTATTGATTATAAAGCTGTAATTACCTGGACTAGTAATCTTAACAGTATAATTAGCAACAATAGTCTCGTTAACGGTATAATTAATCAATTTAGTACTGTTATAAACCGGTAAATCATACCAAGTATAATTCCAACCAGTCACATTAGATAATACAGTAGTATTAATAACTACACCATCAGCTAACAACTGAACAGTAATATTAACCGGCCTGACACCATCCTGATTGCTATTATCATCCCAAACCTTAGTAACATTAATATTTGTTAGACGCGGATTATGAGTGTTATTGATCACAAACCTGTAATTACCCTGACTAGTAATCTTAACAGCATAATTAGCATCAATAGTCTCGTTAATGGTATATTTAATCAATTTAGTACTGTTATAAACCGGTAAATCATACCAAGTATAATTCCAACCAGTCACATTAGACAAAACAGTAGTATTAATAACTACACCATCAGCTAACAACTGAACAGTAATATTAACCGGCCTGACACCATCTTGATTACTATTATCAGTCCAAACTTTAACAACAGTAACATTAGTCACATCAGGAACGTGAGTGTTATTAATCACAAACCTGTAATTACCAGGACTAGTAATGTTAACAGTATAATTAGCAACAGCAGTCTCATTAACAGTGTAAATGATTAAAACACCATTATTGTAAACTGACAAGTTTTGCCAAGTATAATTCCAACCAGTCTCATTAGATAGTACAGTAGTATTGATAACTTTACCATCAGCTAACAACTGAACAGTAATATTAACAGGTCTGATACCATCTTGATTGTTATTATCAGTCCAAACTTTAACAACAGTAATATTAGTCACATCAGGAACGTGAGTGTTGTTGATTACAAAAGTATAATTTGCAATCTTATTAATCACAACAGTATAATTTTCGACTGTGAACTCATCTATTGTATAATTTATTGGAGTACCGTTATTAAATACAGGCAAGTCAACGAAAGTATAATTCCAACCAGTACTATTAGATAAAACAGTTCTGTTAATTTCTATACCATCGGATAACAATACTATAGTAATATTAGTAGGCCTATAACCATCTTTGTTATCTTCATCATCCCAAACCTTAGTAACATTAATATTTGTTAGAAGCGGATTATGAGTGTTATTTATTATGAACGTATAATTATTTCTAGTAACAGTAACCGTATAATTATTTACTTTAATTTCCTTAATATCATAAACTATTACTGTACCGTTTTTAGTAGTAACCGGTAAATCAGTGAATATGTAAGTCCAATTATTATCATCAGATAAAACTGTGCTATTAATTTCAACTTCACCAGCCAATAAAATTACAGTAATATTTTTAGGTCTTAAACCGTCTTGGTTATCTGCATCATTCCAAATCTTAGTAACATTTATATCAGTGAGCGGAAGAACAACAACAGTTGCATCATCCCAAACAATGGTCTCATTCTCTTTACAGTTTGCAGTTGCATTATTAGTCCAGGTACCGACCACTAAAGCAACAGCGGTAATAGTGAATGCATAAGATGCATTAACATTCAATTGAGGAATAATTAAAACACCAGTTGTCATGTTGTAAGCAGTATCATTACAACCAGTTACATTGAATTGGGAAGGAACAATATCATTAACCGTTACATTAGTAGCATTATAAGGGCCATGATTAGTTACATTAATAGTAAACACAACCGTGTCATTAACATAAACAGGACTTTGATCTACAGTCTTATTAATTGTCAGATTCAAACCTTCTACACCGAATAACGCAGTGAAATTGTATGCTGCGGTATAATATGGAGTTTCAATATAAGTTCCAACAACTTCATAGAATCCTACTGGTAGCATTCCTGTTAAATTAAGGAAAATTGTACCATCAATGTCAGTCCTTTGAGAAGCATTTTCAATAATATATTCACCAGTAAGCCTGTTTCTAACAAAATAATATATGACCTGGTTATTTTCCTGTTCATCTTCATATATTACAGTACCGTTTTGACTGTTTTCCCAACCGTAAACCGGAGTCACATTCTCAGCAGGTGTCCTCATGATTGTCTCGTTTCCATCATGATAGAACGGATACGTGATATTATTTACAATAATAGTACTACTCCTCTGATAATCGTGGATAGCATTAGCAATATTGTCTCCTCCAATATGAGTGATAGTAATTATCATCTCATCCTCTTCCTTGAAATCGGTATCGTTTTCAGGATAAATAGCCAACTCATGAGTTATAGCCTGATTTTCAATGAAATCGGAATCGTGAATATACAAAGAGGAATCTACAACATAAATTGCTGAACCGTTAATAGCTGTGTTATTAAAGAAATAACCTTGTATATCAGCATTTTCAGAACCTTCTATGTGGAAAGCACCACCTTCACCTTGAAGATTATCAAGATCACCAAGAGCATGGTTATTAGTGAAAGAAGAGTTTTTAACTATTAAGTTGGTAGCCCCTTCAAGTTGAGCAAATCCACCATTTAGAGCATTGTTGTCATCAGCGATAATATTCTCGAAATAGGTGTCTGAACCTGAAACATATACACCTCCACCATGATCTCTAGCGGAGTTATGAGAAATATTGTTATTGGTGAAATTTGTTCTTTCACCTTCAATACATATTGCTCCACCATCACAATACAGATCCCAGTCTTCGGAAGGTTCTGCTTTGTTGTATGTAACATTATTGTTGAGGAATGTAGTATCACTTCCTACAACAGTAATAGCACCACCTAATGGAGCGGTGTTGTATGAAAAATTACCGTTTTCAAAAAGGGTATTTTCTCCCATAACATATGTTGAACCACCCATCAGGGTAGCAGAGTTATTTAAAGAAACAATATCAGTGAATACTGCACCATCACCAGCGACGGCAATTGCTCCACCAATCATAGCTGTGTTATTATTGGAAGTGAGATTCATAACATTACAATCAGAACCAATAACATAGAAACCACCACCATAAACACCTGCATGGTTGTTATTAACTTCAGAATTGTTGATTACGGTGTTTTGACCGTTGATATAAGCGGCAGCACCACTTTCAGTCGCTGTATTATTCTCGAATGTTGAATCTGTAATTGTTGCATTGGAACCTATGATATAAACTCCTGCACCACTGACCGCATTGTTGTTGACATAGGTTGAATTGGTAATTTTTGTATTTGAACCTTCGATGTATATTGTACCCTCGACTGCAGAGTTACCAGTTAAGGTTGAATTTTCAATAACAGTGCCCCAACCATGAATGTAAATAGCAGCACCATCATTTGCAGCAGTATTGTTCTCAAAGACGGTATTGATGATTTTGGTATTGTTACCATACACAAAAACAGCACCTGCATTACCTGAAGGAGTCAAGGTTGTAGTAAGATTTGGGACATAAGTAGAGCTTTGACCTTGAATTCTTGCAACATTATTTTTAAAGGTACAATTTTCAATGGTCATATTATTCCCTTCAGTATTTTTACCCCAGAATGCATCATGCCCATACTCGATTCCACCAACCATAATAGCGGCACCTTCTCCACCGGTGTTATTGATGAACTCAGAGTTTCTTATAATCACATTGTTGTGACTTATACCAAGTGCACCACCATATTCGGCTGATGATGAACAATTTATAAACTTACAGTTATCAAGCACTTGAGGATTTGAAATATATGAATCCCCGGAGTGTTGAGAATCACCGGAGTAATTTCCATGTATATAAACTGCAAACCATCGAGAAGTAACATTGATAAAATTACAATCAATTAAACTACTTGCAACGCGTTCAGCACCACCTGTGTATTCATCTGAAAGACAAAAAGCACCACCGTGATTAGCAGAACTTGTATTAATAAAGTTACATCCAACCAGTTTGGCACCGAAGATTGCACCTAACTGACCACTACCGTCGGAAATACCATTAGCACCAGCATAAGTTTGACGACAGTTAGTGAAATTACAGTTAGTTAGATTTATTGGCTGAGAATCCACGTAACATCCATATAGGAAGAAAAGATGCTGATATGACTCAAGATTATTAAAGACAACATCTGTCAAAGATCCACTGCAGAAACTAAACATTCTCCCATTAGACTTTAAATTTTCAAAAGTAACGTTCGTAAAATTAAAACCAGAACCACTATAATATCTTGGGTTTTGGTCACCTCTGAAGGACAATGCCATTTGAGTAGGATTCACATCAAATGTAGCAATTTGATTTGGATCATTTGGACTTCCTCCAACAACCTTAACATTAGTAATATTTACTATTGTATTTGCAGGAGCGTCCGCAGTAGCAGTACCTGAATAGGTTCTGCCGTACAGATATACTGTACCTCCACCAGTTCTACTACATTCTAGAATTGCATTCATAACTCGCTCTGTAGTAGCATCGCCATCATTCAAATATTGATTATTGCCCAGCACAGGCTCATCAATAGTAGCACCAAGAATTATCAAACTTTCATTATCTACTTCTAAGTCATTCCCAGCGCTTAGTACTTCTACACTAGTACTTTCATCTATAGAGCGCAATTGCTGAGTTTCATTATTATCCAAACAATCATCACTTTCGATCTCATCTATCTCATCTTCATTCACCTTTCCCAATGAAGAATCGTCGGTTTCTTCAACAGAATCCAAATTAACAGTTTTTAAATTTTCATCGATTGAATCTATATCAGACATTGATAGAGTAGTAAGTTCACCAGTGTTTTGATTGTATGTTGCATTTTCACTTGCACTCACAAATGAAATTGAAAATATCGTCAAAAATAGTATTAAAGTTAAGAACAAATATCGCTTAAAACGCATAACATTCTCCTTTTTAAACAATTAATATTGTCTAACTTTAATCTAATGAAAACTTTTTTGCCTTATAATACGAAATACAGAAAAAAACTTATGAAATCGATATAAAAAAATACTATCTATTACAAGTACCTTATGAATACCATTTGATATATTTATACCTAATGTATATATATACTTTATTAAAAAATCCTAAAAAAAATAAACAATTCTAAAAAATTAAGTAATGAAATTTAAATCAGAAAAAGCAGAATAATAAATAATATAAAATAACTAAAATCAGCCATGTATAAACCAATAACATTGATTTAAAATAACTGATTTGACTTAAAGCCATTGTCATGACCTGACTAAAAGCCATTACTATATAAAAAATATAGCAAATAGTTATTTTTAAATTACTTATTATAGAGTTACAAAACTCATAATTCTTCCTATTTAATCTTGATTAACATCTGGATCAAATAGAAAGTCCCAAATGATTTTTTTACTAGGTTACCTCCTAGAAATGAACCATAATTTCTCATGGTTAAGACTTTGGTTAAAGCCTTTCGATAAACTCCTAAATTTAATTAGAAATCTATCAATTTCTATTTTTCCAAATATTTAATACTATTTTTCAACAAATTTTTCATTAACATACATGCTCTAATTATATCTGCTATAATCCAAACATATATGCATTTATTATTTAAAATTACCATAATATATAAACTTTCTTATCTTTTGTTATATTCGTATTACATAAAACATGTTTTAAACTAAACAAAAAGTTAAATAATCAAAATAAATAAAGATAATCAATCATGAGTAGTACTTTAGAAAAGATGAAAATATTGACAGACTCTGCACAATATGACCTTTGCGATTATGTGAGTCATAATAAAAGTTCTCAGGTTAATCTACCGGGAATATATGAAGCAATAGGCCATAATGGCTGTAAAATCCCTCTTTTTAAAACTCTCTTAACAAACAAGTGTAAAAATGACTGTAAATATTGTATAAACCAGTCCAAAAGAAACTTTACACGATTAGAATTATCACCAGAAGAACTTGCAAAAGCCTTCCTTGGATATTATAACAGAGGAATGGTTAATGGATTATTTCTAAGTTCAGGTATTATGGGTGATGTAGATTATACAATGGAAAAACAAATAGAAACCGTGCAACTTTTGAGAAAAAAATATGGATATGATGATTATATTCACCTTAAAATTGTTCCTGGAGCAAGCAAAGACGCAATTAAGCGTGCAATGGCACTAGCAAATAGAGTAAGTATTAATATTGAAGCTGCAACAGCTTCTGGACTTGCCGAACTATCATCCACTAAAGACTATAATAAAGATATACTGAAAAGATTATCATGGATCAATAGATTTCAACATAAAAGTACAACTTATCCAAATTCTACCCATACTACTCAGTTAATTATTGGTGCAAATAATGAAAGTGACAAGGAAATTTTACAAAGAATGGAAAAAATCTACAATAAATCAGATTTAAAAAGAACATATTTTTCAGCATTTACACCAATCGAAGATACAGAATTTGCATTAAAAGAGGCTTGTTCAACGGATAGAACCACAAAATTATATAATGCAGATAGTTTAGTTAATGAATATCATTATAATGTCAAAGAACTAGTATTTGATGAAAATGATAACTTATTGTTAACACAAGATCCAAAAATTTTAGCCGCAGAAAACATGAATATATTTCCTGTAGAAATTAATTCAGCACCACTTATAGAGTTAGTGCGTGTTCCTGGAATAGGTGTAAAATCAGCTCGCCAAATAATATCTATTCGTAAAAAATCACCATTCTCTAATAAAGAGCAACTTAGAAAATTAGGTGTTGTAGTTGATAGAGCAGAACCATATATCAAAATAAGTGGTGAATATCAAGCTACCTTTGATATATAACTTTTTAACAAAATTATTCAATGATTAAAAAGAGTACAGTTAAAATAATCTATCGTTCTAATAAATAAAACAATAAATAAAATTTATATCAAATAGATTTTTATAATCTATTGAATACAATTTCAAGTGTAAAATAAAATTAATCTTCATCAAATAATGCCCAAATTTCAGGGTATTTTTTTGAAACAGCTTCTTCAATTAAAAGAGAAGCTTCTTTAGAAATACTAAATTCGGGTTCTGTTTTTCTTAAATATCTAAAGACTGCTGAAGATCTTGAAGACCATAAAGTAATCCTTGGATTTTTATTAACAATCCTTTTTACTTCCTCAACATGTTCTTTTTGTATTTTGATTTCTTGTGATGTTTGTATGCTCTTTTCGCTATTGCTATCGCTAGATAAGTCTTCGGATGTGTCATCATCCTGCGATACTTTTTCCTTCCGAGTTGATGGGATATTATTTTCTTGATCATCTTTATCTACATCCTCTTCTTTTGATTCGATATCTTCAATAACGTTTTCAACAGTTGTTTCCTCATCTTTTAACATGTCTTCAAGAGATTGAGCGGAATTACTATCAAAGTCTTCGTTATATATATCTGGAAACAAAGAATCTAACCCTTTTCCAAGTCCTTTTCTAGCCATTAAATATCCTCCCCGTCACGTTTAAGAATTTCTTTTGCTAGTTTTAAATAAGCTTTTGTCCCTGTGCTATCCGGGTCATAGATTAAACATGGCTTGCCGAAACTTGGAGCTTCAGCCAATCTAATATTTCTAGGAATGATAGTTTTGAAAAGCAAATCGCTGTCACCAAAATAATTTTTAAGTTCTCTATAAACATCTTTACTAAGTCTAGTTCTTCTATCAAATAGAGTAAGGAGAATTCCTTTAATTGGGGTGGGACTTCTAAGTCTCTTCTCTACTAATTTAATTGTATTAATTAAATCAGCCACTCCTTCAAGAGCATAATATTCAGCTTGGATAGGTATTAAAACACTATCGGAAGCTACTAATGCATTGACTGTTATAACCCCTAATGAAGGAGGTAGATCTATGAATATATAGTCAAATAATGGTACAACATCTTTAAGAGTTTCTTTCAAAATAATGTGGTAATTTTCACGTTTGGAAAGCTCCATTCCAGCACCACTGAGAGATATATTACTTGGGATAATAAACAAATTTTTAATAAACGTAGGAATTGTTGCTTTTTTAACATTTATATCCCCAATGATAGCATCGTAAATTGTATTTTCTATTTTGGTTTTATCTATACCAAAGCTAGTAGTAGCATTGGCTTGAGGATCCATGTCCACAACCAAAACAGATTTACCCATTACCGCTAGGGATGTTGCAACGTTGACAACAGTTGTTGTCTTACCACAACCCCCTTTTTGATTCATCACCGCAATTACTTCACTCATTAAAGAATTCTCCTATATTTGATAAGTTTTAAGTTATCAGTTATGAATTATAACTTAAAATTTACAAGTTCTTTTCGAATAACCGCAAAGTTACTCAGTATAAGTTAAAAGGATTAAGTTATTTCTTATAATTAAAAACTTAAAGGAAATAAGTTATTAGTTCAAACTTCTAAGGGATAGGAAATAAGATTTAAGTTAAAACTTCTAAATTATAAAAAATAAGTTTTAAGAAATAACTTATCATAACTAACTTTTAACAAATAAGTTATATTTTATAACTTCTCTCTTATAAAGTATTTGTTTTCACAAATAAGTTATTAGTTATTCATTAACAGTTATAAGTTATAACTAATAATAAAAATGTAATAAGTTATAAGTTATAAGTGGAAAAGATCAAAAAAAATAAAGGAAGGAAAATTATTTTGCGTTTTCCATTGTTCCTTCAAAATAACTAGCATATCCTTTTAAGTCTAACATTCCATGTCCTGAGAAATTCATGACAATGGTTTTTTCTTCACCGGTTTCCTTACATTTTAAAGCTTCATCGATTGTAGCTCTAATTGCATGGGTGGTTTCAGGAGCAGGTAATATACCTTCATTACGAGCAAACATGATACCGGCTTCGAAACAATCAGTTTGATGGACTGCTTTAGGAGTAATATAACCTTCTTTGGTTAAAAGGGAAACGATAGGTGACATTCCATGGTATCTTAAACCGCCAGCATGTACTGATGGAGCAACGAAATCATGGCCTAAGGTAAACATCTTAAGCATTGGAGTGAAACCGTTGGAATCTCCAAAGTCATAATCATAACTTCCTTGAGTAAGTGTAGGACATGCAGTAGGTTCGACAGCAATGAATTCTGTATCTGAGTTTCCATCAATCTTGTCCTTAATGAATGGGAATAAGGATCCTGCAAAATTACTTCCACCACCTGCACAGGCAATCATCACGTCAGGAGTTTCTTCAGCAATTTCCAATTGTGTTTTTAGCTCTTGACCAATGATGGTTTGGTGGAGCATTACATGGTTTAAAACACTTCCTAATGAATATTTGACTTCATCATTCTCTAAAGCCTCTTCCATAGCTTCTGAAATAGCTACACCTAAGGAACCTGGGTGATCCGGATTATCAGCTAAAACTTCACGACCAACTTTGGTATTTTCACTAGGTGAAGCATAAACATTACCATTATAAATATTCATGATGTTTTTCCTGTCAGGCTTTTGATTGAATGATACTTTAACCATATAGACTGTACATTCCAAACCAAGTAAGTTACATGCGAGTGATAAAGCTGTACCCCATTGGCCTGCACCGGTTTCAGTAGTTAATCTTTCTACACCCTCTTTTTTAGCGAAATATGCTTGAGGAATTGCAGAGTTCAATTTGTGAGAACCTGTAGGAGAGGTATCTTCCCTTTTAAAGTAGATTTTAGCTGGAGTGTTTAAATATTCTTCAAGTTTGTTAGCTCTTACCAATGGAGTTGGTCTTCCCATCTCCATATATAATTCTCTAACTTCCTTAGGAATATCTATATAACGGTCACTAGCAAATTCTTGTTCTAAAGCACCTTTTGTAAAAGCGAGTTGTAATGCTGAAATTTGGTCTTTACCTTCACTGTTTTTAGGAGCTGGAAGCTCAGCAGGTAAATCAGCAAGCATGTTGTACCATTGTTTTGGCACTTCATCTGATGATAATTCTATTTTGTAAGTCATAATAATAGTTGATACAATGTACTATATAAAGCTTTGTTGTACAAAAATGTACACTTTAATTATTAATAATATAAAAAACAATTTAAAAACATGAGAATTTTAGCTATTGATGTCGGAACAGGAACACAAGACATGATGATATATGACACGAAAAAAGAACTTGAAAATTCCATTAAGCTTGTGCTTCCATCTCCTCACTTATATATTTCCCAACAAATGAGAGAAATCGAAAATGATATTTATTTCACTGGGGAAATAATGGGTGGAGGAAAAATTAAAAAAAGTATACTCGAACACATGGAAAAAGGATATAATGTTGTTATGGAACCGGTGTGTGCAAGAACAATTCGTGACGATCTCGAACAGGTAAAATCATACGGAATCGAAATAGCTGACGATTCAAAGGATTACTCTCAATATTCAAAAATCACAATGGGAGATATCAGCATTACAAAATTATCCGAATTTTTATTAGGCTATGATCTGGAATTTGATTTTGATGAAATTGCTATTGCAGTGCAAGATCATGGATATAATGAAAATATGGGTGATAGAGACTTTAGATTTGAAAAAATAAGAGAAAAAATATCAAGCCCGATTTCTCCATTAGAATTTGGATTTAGAGATGACCTGCCTGAATACTACACAAGAATGCAAGCCGTAAGAAGAACCCTGAAAAATGAGGGAATTGAAGATGTTCCGTTGTTAATGGATACTAAATTCGCATCAATAGCCGGAATGTGTTTTGATGAAGTAGCTAAAAAATTGAATAGTTTTATAGTAATAGACATTGGAAACGGACACACAACAGCGGCCTCCATTGAAGACGGTAAAATTCAAGGAGTATTCGAACATCACACATCAAGTCTAACAGGTGAATCTCTCGAAAGATACATTAAACGTTTA
The DNA here is from genome assembly GCF_017539065.1 of Methanobrevibacter sp. Taxonomy (GTDB): domain Archaea; phylum Methanobacteriota; class Methanobacteria; order Methanobacteriales; family Methanobacteriaceae; genus Methanocatella. The sequence continues at coordinate 185,885 of NZ_JAFYHP010000016.1, read as the reverse complement.
GCTTCAGGTGAGATTACAAATGAAGAAGTCTACAATGACCATGGGCATGGCGCACATGTACTCAATCCAATATCAAAAATAGAAAAAGTAATAGTGAGTGGGCCTAAAAGAGAATTAATCGAAAAAACAAATCTTGATTGGCATCATGCAGCTCCTGGAGGAGATGTAATGATGACAGGAACAGTAGGATTAATAAAAACAATTCAGGAAAGATAAAATGCTTAAAATGGACTCACATATTCATAGTGAATACTCTCCTGATTCAAATTCAAAAATTGATGATATTTTGCAAACTGCAAAAAATAAAAATATCGACATCATTGCAATATCTGACCACAATACTGTTGATGGAACCAGTGAAGTTTTATCAAAAACTAGAAACACAGATATATTAGCAATTCCATCAATAGAAATTTCTTCAACACAAGGCCATATCCTTGGATTTGGGTGCGAGGAAAATATACCACGTGACCTTTCACCTGAAGATACAATAGATAGAATCCATGATTTAGGGGGTCTTGCAATTATACCCCATCCATACTGTTTTTACCGTCATGGACTTTTATGTAAAAGCGATTATAAAGACTTGGAAATTGATGCTATTGAGACAAAAAACGCAAGATTCATAATAGGATATTGTAACAATAAAGCAAAAAATTTATCAAAAAATGAACACCTTCCAAGTTTAGGTGCAAGTGATGCCCATTATTGGAAATTTGTTGGTGATTGTTTTAGCTTAATAGATTGTGAAAAAGATATAGATAGTGTACTAAAAGCAATAAAAAAAGGAAAAGTAGAATCTCATGGAAAAGGGACTTCAAATATTCTATTATCAAAATATCTTTTTGATAAAAAAGTTTTAAAGAAATTTGATTAAAAAGAGTTATTCACCCTTTTCAATTAAAATTTCTATAATGGAAACGTTTGTTTTTTCGTTGTTAAAGTTTTCAATTTCTTCGGTAGAAATTTGAATATCAGTAACATCCGCTTCCGGAACAAATCTGTTTCTTACAATTTCAGCAGCATCAACGGCGCGGCTAATAGCTTTTCCTCTTGCTCTTAAGAGAACACTATTAGATCCTTCGTTAAATTGTGTAACAACCGCTAAAACATAATTCATAACAGGTTTGCTACCTACAAAAATTGTATTATTTTCCATATTTAAGTCACCATATAAAACTTAGGTATTTAATGTATATATAATTTTACATAATTTTAAACAATAACTAAAAAATAAAAAATAAAATAAATTATAGATTAAATTTAATACATAATTTTTAGTTAAAAAACTTTTATTAAATAAAATAATAAAAACTATAAAAAAAAATAAACAAATAAAAATTATATTAAATTTGAATTCTTAATTAATAATAATTTATTAATAGAATCTAGAACAGCCAAAATACTGGCCATTACAACATCTTGATTGGTGGATCTGCCGGTTGATTTATTACCTTGAGAATCAGAGCTAATTACAAAAACTTCAGCTAATGCATCAGTTCCTCCAGTAACAGCTTCCAAATTATATTCTTCAAGATTAACATCGATTTCACCTTTAATTAAGTCACGTATAGCATTTAATGCCGCATCAATAGGGCCGACACCTATTGAAGCAGTTTCTTTTTCAACACCATAAATTTCTAACCGAACAGTAGCAGTAGGAGAAACACCATTTCCAGAAGATAACCCCAAACCTTTTAAAACAATTGGAGTTTCACGAGCTGAAACTAATTCGTTAATAGCTAAAGAAACTAACTCATCATCATTAATACTTTTTCCACTATCGCCCAATGATTTAATTTCTGAAAATACTTTATTAAACTGTTCATCATTTAAATCTATGTGATATTCTTTTAATTTAGATTTTATAGCATTGGCGCCTGTATGCTTTCCTAAAATAATACGGCGGGAATGGCCGACCATTTCAGGAGAAATCGGTTCATAAGTAGAGGAATTATTTAAAATTCCTTGAACATGAATGCCAGATTCATGAGCAAAAGCATTGTCTCCAACAATAGGTTTGTTAACGGGCATTTTAACACCAGTTAAACGGCCAACTAATTTAGATAAACTATATAATCTAGTAGTATCAACGCCTAAATCAATATTATAAGCGGCTTTAAGACTCAAAACCAATTCTTCCAAAGAACAATTACCGGTCCTCTCACCAATACCGTTTACAGTAACATGAGCTTGGTTTGCTCCATTCTCAATAGCAATTAATGTATTAGCAGTTGCAAGACCAAAATCATTATGGAAATGGACACTAATAGGAGTCTTAAAATGATTTTTAAAATCAGTTATTAAAAACTTAGTTAAACTTGGAGTCAGAATACCTAATGTGTCAGGAATATCTAAAAAATCGGCTCCTGCACTTACTGCCTCATCATAAATTTCAAACAAAAAGTCCCCTTCGGTTCTTGTTGCGTCTTCAGCAGAAAATTCAACAGTTAACCCATGGTCTTTAGCATACTCAACAGCACCGACAGCAGTTTGAATAACTGTTTGCTTATCCATTTTAAGCTTATAATCGCGATGTAATTGAGAAGTACCAATGAATGTATGTACATAGTCTAAATCCGCATCTAAAATAGCATCAATATCGCCTTTTAAAGTACGCGCTAAACCAACAATTGTAGAATCCAGACCTAAAGATTTAATCTTTTTTGCTGACTCGATTTCACCTTTTGAAGAAGCGGGGAACCCGACTTCTATCTTATCAACGCCAAAATTATTTAGTTTAGTGGCAATTTGTATTTTTTCATCAATTGTAAGAGCAACGCCGGGTGTTTGTTCACCATCCCTTAATGTTGTATCAAAAATATAAATTTTATCGGATATCTTTAAATATTCTTTTTTAAATGTTTCAATCTCTTGCATTACATCACCCTTAGAAAAATACAATCAATAAATCAGTTTAGCCTAAAAATAGGATATATTTCTCTGAATCAACATTTACCCCTATAAGATAAATTTGCCTTTAACATGAGCCAACTACCATTGATATCTTCTTTTAAAATAATAAATGAGAGATTAAAGAAGGAAGATTGGTATGTAAAAGTTTTTAATGCTTTATTTATCAATTGATTAAATTCATAATATGTTATAATTCAGCATATGTCGAGTTTTGATAAATTTATATTTGTAATACATATATATAAATATGAAACTTGGATTTACTACACTAGCACTATTTATGGAACCTAATGACGACATTATAAGTTTGGCCAAAAAACATGGATTTGAAATAATTGAAATTCTTGGGGAAGATCCATTTTATTTAAAGGACAATGGGGAGTTCAAAGACTGTGGATTGGATATAAGGATTCATGCAGCAACCGTGGACATCAATATCGCAAGCCTCAACAAAGGAATCAGAACCGAAAGTGTAAGACAGATGATTCAATGTGGCCATTATGCAGAAAGCATAAATGCAAACACAATTACAGTTCATCCAGGAATTATCGGACGAAATGAGCCACGTTTAAGAAACTGTGCATTGGAATATGCAGTTGAAAGTGTTGGAGAGATAATTGACAACACCAATGTTGAAATTTCAGTGGAAAACATGCCGGTCCGAGGCAAATTTCTAGCAAATACGGTAGAAGAACTTGAAATGATTCAAGATGAGACAGGTTGTAGTTTAACAATTGATACCGGACATGCAAATACATGTGGAAACCTTGAGGAAATGTTGTCCTTGAAAAACATCAGCTACTGCCACTTAAATGACAATGATGGAATAAAAGATCAGCACATTACCTTAGGTGAAGGCACACTTGATTTGAATTTGCTTAAAAAAATTGATACTGCAATTATTGAGTTAAATAACTTTGATAATATCTTAAAAAGCAAAGAAGTCATCGATAATCTGTAATTTATTATTTTTTTAAAAGTTATACATTATAAGTTATAACTTAAAACATCGAAAAAATAATATTAAAAATCAATCATTGTAACTTCAAAAATGTCTTCAATAACATAATCAGTCTTGTCCATCATCTTTGGAGAGACTTCCTCCTGCTGTTCGATGGTTAGGACACTGACATCTGCTTTTTTAAAGGCCAATATGTCATTCAGCCCATCACCAACCATCATGACTTTAAAACCGCCTTCCTTTAAAATAGAAACAACTTCGCATTTTCCCCTAGTAGAAACAGTCCCAAAAGCATTATCTTCAGGGACATCCAACATGTTAGCTAATCTATTAATAGCTCCTTTTCTATCTCCTGATGCAATAAATATTTCAATTCCACGAGATTTTAAAGTTTCAACTGTTTCAAAAACTCTTGGGAAAAACTTGCCTGCAGAAGTTATGGTATATGCAACAACACCTAAATCCATATCTACAATCAAAGCGGATCCGTTACATAATTCCATATGGGAAATCTTTTCGCGCAAAATATCAAAGCCATCGGTAATGTCTGAAACGGTGGATGACTTTTCATTGTAAAGAATCTCTTCAACTTCAGCTTTTGAAACCTGTTTGGTAGAAAAGCTCACATCAAAATCAATATTATATTCCTTGATAACATCGGAAATTAATGTATCTTTCTGCAATTTTAATAGCTTGTTGGTGTTGAATTGAAGGACTACCAAAGCCAGTGAGTCAGCTGCTTCAATTAAATCCAAAGAATTAATGTCTGTGAATATATTTCCATTTAAAACATCTTTAATAACCCGATATCTTTCAATTAAAGTTCCTGAGTTATCAAACACGACAGCCTTTTTCATGATTAATAATAGTTAAAAAAAATATTTAAAACTATTTAAAAAAACAAGTTTATAAACATTGAAAAATATAATAATAATATTATAATTTATGATTATTTAGGTGTTTTAATGAGCGTTATTGAAAAATTAAACTCCATTAAAAATGGAGAAATGACAGCTAAAGAAAATGTAGAAAGCTTCATTAAAGTTATCGATGAAAATAATGAAGAAATTAATGCATTTATTGAATTAAACTATGAAAATGCATTAAAACAAGCGGAAGCTATTGATGAAAAAATAGCTAACGGTGAAGATATTGGAGCTTTAGCTGGATTAGTATTTGGTATAAAAGCAAACATTAATGTTGAAGATTTAACCATTTCAGCCGCTTCCAAAACCTTGGAAGATTACCTTGGAAGCTATAATGCAACTGTTGTCGAAGAAATCTTAAAAGAAGATGGAATAATCATCGGTATTTTAAATATGGATGAATTTGCAGCTGGAAGTTCAACTGAAACTTCCTACTACGGACCTACTCAAAACCCGGCTGCCATGGGCAGAATTCCTGGAGGTTCAAGTGGTGGATGTGCTGCAGCAATTGCCGCTGAAATGTGTGATATAGCAATCGGATCAGACACTGGTGGATCTATCAGAAACCCTGCTTCACACTGTGGTGTTGTTGGATTCAAACCAACATACGGTGCAGTGTCAAGACAAGGTTTACTTGATTTATCAATGAGTTTAGACCAAATTGGACCATTAGCTAATGATGTTAGTGGAATAGCTTTGGCATTAAATACCATTGCAAATTATGATGAAACTGAATGCACTACTCTTGAATGGAATAAACCTGATTTTACCGAAGTATTAGAAGATACTTCATTAGAAGGTATGAAAATAGCAGTGTGTCAAGAATTTATCGATGTAACTGACGAGGAAATCAACAAAACTGTAAATAAGGCCATTCAAAAATTAGTTGATGCCGGCGCTGAACTAGTTGAAGTGAGCTTTGATTATATTGACTTATGTTTACCAACTTACTACTTAATCAACTACGTAGAATTCTTCTCTGCAACTAGAAAATATGACGGAAGAGATTATGGTTACAGAATCGAAGAGGTATGTGGAGATGAAGTATTAAGAAGAATTAAGATCGGTTCACATATTGCAGAAGCGGAATTCAGTGGTAAATACTATAAACAAGCACTAAAAGCAAGATCTGTAATTAGAGGTGAAATTACCTCAATGCTTGAAAATGTTGATTTGATTGTAGGACCTACCGTTCCTAAACTTCCTCACGAAATCGGAGCCGAATTGGAACCTATGGAAATGTATGCTTACGATGTCCTAACAGTTATTGCTAATTTAGCAGGTATTCCAGCAGCAAGTATTCCTGCTGGTAAAGTTGATGGCATTCCTGTTGGGTTACAAATTCAAGCAAAACCGTTAGATGATGAAAAAATTATCAAAGCAATGAGTGTTTTTGAAAACACTCAATAAATTTCTTTTTTTTATAGACTTTTTTTACACTTGAAATACACCCCTTAACTTAATAATATATCAAATCCAATAGATTAGTAAGAGGTTATACTTATGACAAAAATTGGACTTGCTTATGTTAGTGGAGCAGTACCTGGATTTGAAGATTTCGGAAATTTACCAACAGATATTGTTAAAGAAAACGGGTTGGTTAACGGTAATAAGGCAAGTGAAGAATTAGATGCTTTAATCATTCCTGGTGGGACTCTCATTGAATCCAATGACATTAATATGGATTTAAATACCGAAATTAAAAAAATGGCTCGTGACGGAAAGCCTATTATTGGAATTTGTGCAGGTTTTCAGCTATTATCAAATCAGATAGATATTGGTCGTAAATCCCCAGTGCCTATCCTTAAGCCCGGCCTCGGAATAATTGATGTGAACTTTTCCCCGCTGATTACTAGTGATCGTGTTAAGGCAAAAGTATTTAAAAACTCCTTTTTAGTCAGAAACCAGGATGAAGATGTCAACGGTTTTCACACACACACTTATGGAAAAGTGGAAGGGGATGCAAAGCCATTGTTTTATTCTAAAGTTCAAAGAATGAATTATGGAGACACTAACGAGAAAGGCGACTATAACATCTTTTCCGGTGCATGTAACGATGATGGAAATGTTATTGGTACAATGATTCATGGTATATTAGATGAAAATCCAATTATTGTAAACAATTTATTAGAACAAATAGACGGCAAAAATATTGATGAAATTTACAATAGAAACATTGAAGTCAAAAAATTCTTGCAAAGTGAAGTCGGAATTAACACTAACATCAAAGTTCCAGAAATTAAACCGAACAAAAAACCTAAATACCTGATGATTGGAAGTAATGGATCAGATTCTGGAAAAACCTTTATCCTGACAGGTCTTGCAGGAGCTTTAAGAAAAAGGGGTTATAAAGTAGCTCTCCTAAAAGTGGGTCCAGATGTCCGTGATATTATACCGGGATTATACTTGACAAAAGGAAAAATGGAAGACTTTGCATCAATTAAAATCGGACACCTGGGTTGGGCAGATATTGAATCTACAATAGCTAAACTCAACAAATCAGACTATGATATTGTACTTATTGAAGGTGTTATGAGCGTATTTACCGGTCTTTTAAATGAAAAAGTTCCTTATTCCGCTGCTGAAATTGCAATGTCCTCAAATATACCGATGATATTGGCTTCAGGTGTTAACAAAGGCGGAATAGAATCTGCAGCTATTGACTTGGTTTCCCATGCGAATATGCTAGAAAAATTAGGAATTTCAGTAGAAGCTATATTATTAAACAAAGTCTACAATGACGATATATTCGACCAGATAGTTCCATATATTAGAAATAACACTAATGTAAAAAATGTTTTAAAACTTCCAAAATTAAAATCCGCAGATATGCGTGGGTTTATTCCGGAAGTTGAAATAAGATATGAACTGTTCACTTCATATGCAATGGATTTAATAGAAAATAATCTAGACATTGATTCAATAATAAACATGACTCGTGAAGTTGAATTCAATAAAATTTATTCCTTTGATGAAATAAAAAATACGGTGATTTAATGGCACTTAACTTAAGCCCCGAAACTGGTGTTAAATTAACAAAAAAAGACAGAGCACATGTTTTAAAAAAAATGAAACAGGGTTGGAAAGCGACTTGTTTAATCCCGGATTATGTTTTCGATGAAAATGGGGATATTCAAATTAATTCAGATATGAATCGTCGTGTTGTAAAAATCGTTAAAATCCTAGATGATGGAATTCACATTGAAAAAGCTCTGAAAACCAAAACTCTACGAATTCAATGGCATAAAATAATTGAAATAAACAAATCAAAAGAAGTAAAAAATGCATTAGAAATTAAAATGCAAGATGGAAAATATGTCACATTCAGCATTTATAATTCCTATAAATATCAACAGATAATGCAATTCATGGCAGAATATATAGCTAATAAAAAAAAATAGCTATTCTTCCAAATATGCATCAATAATATCTTTACCTTTAAGCAATACTAAGCCATTTTCTTCAGCGTATTTGCGAGCGTCAGCAACTGATGTAGCTTGTCCGGTTTCGCCATCCATCATTTCACAAACCACACATACAGGGGTAACACCAGCCATTTCACATAAAGCAAGACCTATTTCAGTGTGTCCTTGTCTATTTTTTACAAGCCCATCTGCTCCTCTTAAAAGACATACGTGGCCAGGTGATCTAAATGTTGCACCGAACTCATCAAATCTTTCTTCTTTCATCATTATAGCCATTTCACTGATTGTCATTGCTCTGTCATGGTCTGTTACGCCAGTGAAAGATTTTCTGTGATTTGTCCATACTGAAAATGATGACCTTTCATCATATGGAATATCATTTGGTGCAAGTTTTGCTAATTCAGGGTATTTTTCTGTAGCTGCTTTCATAATATCTACCATAAATGGCAAATGAATAGCTTCACAAAAATCAGCGTGTAAACAATTACAGATTAAACCACCAGCATCATTTCTCATTGTTGCGATTGATTTTGGGGTTACAAATTCAGAAGCGATAATCATATCAACTTCTCCTTCCCTATCATCATCATCGAAAACAAGGACGAATTCGCCGTTTCTAATAGCTTCTAAAGCTTCATCTAAGTTTGTTTCTTGATTCATAGTAATATCTCCTTATTTACTAGAACCAGGGCTAAAAATAACTAAAATACTATTACTTCTCTTCCATCCGGACTATCACCGTCGGTTTTGGAATCTCACCAAATCAACACATACCTTGTGCTCGTGGACTTATTTTCTAAAAATCACCACCGGTGGAGAATTTCACTCCGCCCTGAGAACGTATTATGAAATATATTAATCATGTATAAAATAGTTTTTGGTAAAAAAATTAAAATTTTAATGAAACAATGTCTCCATCTTCAAGACCCAATTCATCCCTTAATTTATTTTCTGCAATGAACTCCAAATAATTTTCTTCATGAGTGGTTTTGGCTGGAAATACGATAGCTCCATCTACCTCTCCATTTAAAGTAGCTTCAATATATTTTACCGCGCCAAATCCTTCATCAGGTTTGATTAAATTTTCACAGGAATTTTTAATTTCATTAATTTCATCAAGATATTCTTCACTAACAACAACATTCAATGTTCCGGGAAAAGGAATGAATCCTAAATTTTTCTTAAATTCCCTTGTGTAAAATTCCTGTGATAGGAAATATGCAGCTTTTCCTAAACCGGTTATAACTTCACCCTCGATTTTCATTAAATAACCTCTAATTTAATTACACATGATTAATAAAAAATGTTAAATTTTAACCGTGATTTCAATTTAATAAAATTATAGAATACTATATTTAAATTTAGTTGATGAAATATAGATTCATAACTATAATTACATCATTTTAATTAATAAATATTTTCGAAGAAATTTATTTAATATTAAAAAACAAAAGTAATACTGATAAAAAAAATTTTTTTACAGGGTAATTGAAATGGAAATAAAAACTATCCAAACAGATGTGTTAATAATTGGATCTGGTGGAGCAGGTTCAAGAGCAGCTATTGAAGTTGATGATGCTGGTTTAAAGGCAACAATTGTATCTAAAGGCCTATCATTCAGATCTGGTTGTACTGGAATGGCAGAAGGAGGATACAATGCAGTATTTAAAACAGTTGATAAGGATGACTCCATAGACGCCCATATTTTCGACACTCTAAAAGGCGGAAGCTATCTAAATGACAAAAAACTGGTTGAAATACTTGTAAACGAATCTCCAAAAAGACTTATTGATCTTGAAAATTATGGTGCATTATTTGACAGGCAGGAATCTGGCCAAATTGACCAAAGGCCATTTGGAGGTCAAACCTACAGAAGAACCTGTTATCAAGGAGACAGAACCGGTGCAGAACTATTGAACGCTCTTAAAGAAGAAATCATTAAGAGAGATATTGAATGCATTGAAGAAGTAATGATAACTTCACTCATTACCGATGATGAGCAAGTTATCGGTGCCACTGGTTTTGACCTTAAGGATTCCAGTTTAATTTATTTCAAATCAAAATCCGTTATTCTTGCAAGTGGAGGAGCTGGACAATTATACCCTGTAACATCCAACACCTTCCAAAAAAATGGGGATGGATATGCAATAGCATACCGTGCCGGAGCCGATTTAGTTGACATGGAACAAATTCAGTTCCACCCAACAGGAATGGTAGCACCTGAATCAAAAAAAGGAGTGCTTGTAACTGAAGCTGTAAGAGCAGAAGGTGGAAAACTCATAAACAGTGAAGGTGAAAGGTTCATGAGCAAATATGCTCCTGAAAAAATGGAATTGGCCACACGTGATGTTGTTGCCCGTTCAATATATCAGGAAATCATTGAAGGCAGAGGAACTGAAAACGGTGGAGTATACCTTGACATTTCACACTTAGATGATGATTATATTGAAGAAAAACTCGAAACAATGGTTCTGCAATTTGAAAATGTTGGTGTAGACATTAAACATGGGCCAATTGAGGTAGCTCCAACTGCACACCACTTTATGGGTGGTTTAAAAATCGATACCGATGCATCAAGTTCCATCAAAAACTTGTTCGGAGCGGGTGAAGTTTGCGGTGGAGTTCACGGAGCAAACCGTTTAGGCGGTAATGCACTAGCCGATACTCAGGTATTCGGTAAAATCGCTGGTGTAAGTGCATCTGAAGCTGCTAAAGCTAGTGAATTAAAAACTAATGAAGAACAAGTTCAAGAGGAAGCATCAAGAATTGAAGGCTTAATTAAAGAAGGCTCAATTAAACCACAAGAATTTAAAAATAGAATCAAAAATTTAATGTGGGAAAAGGTAGCTATTGTGCGTGAAGAAAAAACATTAAACGAGGCTTTAAAACAACTTCAAGAAATGCAAAAAGAACTTGTCAACTTAGATGTAAGCAAAAAAACCCAATATAATACCGATTTAGTAACCGCTTTAGAAGTAATTAATATGGTTGAAATCTGTATTTTAACCGTTAAATCAGCAATATTGCGTAGAGAAAGCCGTGGAGCACACTTTAGATCTGATTTCCCTGAAACAAAAGACGAATGGAAAAAGAGTATAATAATAAACAAAAATAAAATAGAATTTGAAGCTAGATAGCTTCTTTTAATTCTTTTATAGCTTGTCTAGCTTTCGCATAAATTTCATCTTCATCTAAAGTTGTTAACTTTTTATTTTCCATTAATATTTTACCATTACAGATGGTGGTATCTACATTTGAACCATTTGCAGAGTAAACCACATTGGAACTTAAAGATGAACTGTCTGGAGTCATGTTTGCAGCGTTGGTATCAATTAAAATAATATCCGCTTTTTTACCAACTTCAATAGACCCGATTTCATCACTTAAACCTAATGCTTCAGCACCTTTAATTGTTGCCATTTCAATTGATTCATCTGAATTTAAAACTTTAGGATTGAGTGTTGATACTTTTTGAAGTAAGCTGGCTGTTTTTAACTCTTCAATTAAATCTAAATTATTATTTGAAGAAGCACCATCAGTACCTATTGAAACACAAACGCCCTTTTCAATCAATTTAGAAACAGGAGCAACTCCTGAAGCCAATTTCATGTTACTGCATGGGTTATGTGAAACCTTAACATCATGTTTTTTGATTATTTCAATTTCTTCATCGCTTAACCATACACAATGTGCTGCAACAACATCGGATCCTAAAAAGCCAATTTTTTCTAAATATTCAAAAGGTCTTAGGCCTTTTTCATCTAAACTATCATTGATTTCTTTTTGAGTCTCCGAAACATGTATATGAATTCCCATATTATATTCATCAGCTAATTCGCGTACTTTAATCAACAATTCTTCAGATGCAGTATATGGTGAATGTGGACCGAAAAATACTTTTATTCTTCCATCTGCCATGCCATTACAAGCATTATATAAAGCCAAGTTTTCTTTAATTTCAGCTTCTCTTTTCTCAGCATCCCCAAAATCTATCATTCCATATGATAATACTGCTCTAATACCCGCATCGTCTACTGCACGTGCAACATCTTCCATGTAAAAGTACATGTCAGAAAATGTGGTTGTTCCTGATTTAATTAATTCGACTGCTCCCAATAGAGCACCAATATAACAATAATCACCATTTAGATTTGCTTCCATTGGCCAAATATGATCATTTAACCAACTATCTAAACTTAAATCGTCTGCAAGGCCTCTAAATAATGTCATTGATAAATGAGTATGAGTATTGATTAATCCTGGAAGTAATATTTTTCCTTCTGCATCGATGATTTTATCAACATTGCTTTCATCAATTTCATCGGAAATTTCAGCGATTAAATCATCTTTGATTAATAATGATTGTTTTTTGTTTTCAAAACTATTTGGATTTAAAATTAATGCATTCTTAATTAAGATAGTATTATTCATAATAACACCTAAAAAAATAAAAAAAGAAAATAGCTAAAAACTATTTATAAGTTTTTGATAGCTAATTTAATATCATCTGCTTTAACAGTTTTACGTTTTGCGATTTTAGCAACAGCGTTTGCTTCTTTAGCAACGTCACGAGCAACTTCTTCTAAGTATTCTGCTAATGCTGCTTTTGCATCATCACTAACTCTTTCTGCGCCAGCTTCTTTAATGATTCTTGCGATAGGAGCTTTTGGTATTTCAGACATATTTTTCACCTCACAAAATTCAATTAAAGCTTATGACTAATTTAATTAATAATAAGCTAAATAAGATATAAGATATCCTAATATTTAAATATTTTGCTAAAATATGCCATGATTTAAAAATCGGATATTAAAAATAACAAGAATTTAAAAATAAAAGTAATAATTTTAATATTTATCAATGAAAGATATTAATAATATAATTTAAATATTAATATAAGATAAAAAAATTTGAGAAGATATGATGAAAATAAAAATTGCTGTTCCTTCAAAAGGACGAATCAGTGAACCTTCAATAAACATCTTAGAGAAAGCAGGTTTAGGATTAATTGATAAAAATAATCGTAAATTAATTTCAGAAACATTTAATGAAAATATAGAGGTAATGTTTGCAAGAGCATCAGATATTCCAGAATTTGTAAATGATGGTGTGGCAGATATGGGAATAACTGGTGTCGATTTAATTAAAGAAAATGAAGCAGATGTTGTTGAACTACTGGATTTAAGATTCGGACAAACAAAATTTGTTCTAGCTGCTCCCGAAGAATCAAACATCAATAGCATAGATGACATTAAAGAGGATATGAAAGTAGCTACCGAATTTCCGGTTTTAACAGAAAAATATTTACAAGAAAAAGGATTAAATTTAAAAATCATTAAATTGAGTGGATCTACCGAAGCCGCCCCGTTTATTGGCATAGCTGACTTGATAACAGATTTAACCAGTACCGGTACAACACTTAAAATGAATCATTTGGAAATAATTGATACAATCCTAGACAGCACTATTAAACTCATCGCAAATCATGACAGTTTAAATGAGAAAAAAGAATTAATTGAATCCGTTAGTACAAGCATAAAAGGTGTGCTTGATGCTGAAAGGAAAAAATTAATTATGATGAATGTTTATGAAAATGATTTAGATAAAGTCAAACAAGTAATGCCTTCAATGGGTGGTTTAACAATATCAGAAGTATTATCAGATAAAAAAACAGTTGCAGTACAAGCAGTAATCGACGAAAAACAAGTTTTTGAACTTGTAAATGATTTGAGAAATGCTGGTGCACGTGATATTTTAGTTGTTCCAATTGAAAGAATCATATAGGGTTGGTTAAAATTTTTAGATTAAAAAGCATAATTTCAATAAAAGACTTTGAAAGAGAAGATGTTGAATATATTCTTGATGAAGCAGAAAAACTGGAAAATATCGCTCAATCTAAAGAAGTTTCAAATGAACTAAAAGGTAAAATCCTTGGTTTAATGTTCTTTGAACCATCAACAAGGACAAGAATGTCATTTGAAACAGCAATGAAACGTTTGGGTGGAGACGGAATAGGTTTTGAAAATAGCGGATCAAGCTCTGTTTCTAAAGGTGAAAGTATTGCAGATACTGCAAAAATGTTTGAAGGATATTGTGATGCACTGGTAATAAGACACGAACTTGAAGGAGTATCAAAATTCATCTCAGATATTGTAGACGTTCCTGTAATAAATGCGGGAGATGGCGCAGGTCAGCATCCAACACAAACCTTGCTCGATTTATACACAATCAGAAAGGAAATAGGTAAAATTGACGATATAAAAATTGCTTTAATCGGAGATCTAAAATATGGCCGTACTGTCCACTCACTATCTAATGCATTAGGTTTATTTAACAACATCAAAATCTATTTAGTATCCCCGCCAGAACTTAGAATGCCTCAAGAAATTCTTATTGATTTAAACAAAACCAACGTGGAATATGTAGTGGCGGATAAAATTGAAGATGTTATTGAAGACGTTGATGTATTATATGTGACTAGAATCCAAAAAGAGCGTTTTGTTGATGTTGAAGATTATATAAAAATTAAAGGTGCTTATGTAATTAACAAAAAAATGTTAGAAGGTAAGGACTTAATCGTAATGCACCCTTTACCTAGAATTGATGAAATCGATACAGATGTCGATGACACAAAATATAACAAATATTTCACTCAAGCTGCAAATGCGGTTCCAGTGAGAATGGCAATTTTAAAAACATTAATAAAAAACAACCCTAAATAGTATAAAGAGCTGTTTCAAGTAAAGTTTCATCGCATTGAAGTTTGATTATATTAGTTCTTCCTTTTCCACGACCACGTGAAATGGTATTAGTTGAAATAATACCCAATAATTCAAGCTCATTAATGAAATCAAATATCCTTCTGTAAGTTACAGCATCACTTTTAGAAATTTCTGTGTATGAATCATAAAGTTTTCCAGAAGTTATTTCCTCTTTTTGTCTGGTCAATGTTAAAATAGCTTCAAGAACCCTTTGCTGTTGAAGAGGTAAAGTGGATAAAATTTCACTAACTTTATTGTGCTCAATTCTATCTTTAGCTTTTCTTACATGTTCACCTGTGACTTTTTCTGCTGATTCATCAAAAGCAAGTTCACCAGCATTTTTAAGCAAATCCAAAGCATATCTTGCATCACCTTCTTCTTTAGCAGCCATTGCTGAACATAATGGAATAACATCATCATCCAAAACATCCTCGTTGAATGATAATTCCGCCCTTTCAGACAATATGTCAGATAATTGATCTGCTCCATAAGGTGGAAATACAATTTCTTTATCGTTTAGACTGCTTGTTACTCTGGATTTAATTAAATTCTTAAAATCAAGATAATTACTAATTGATAAAACTGCGACGTTGTTAGTCCTTGTTAATGTGTATAATATTCCATCACCATCTTTATCAAGTAAAATATCAATTTCGTCTAAAATAACAATTAAAAGTAATTTTTTACCAAATGCATTAGTTCTGAATAAATCCCTGAACGCATTGACAACTTCACCTTTTGTCCAACCACGACTAGGCACGTCACGTCCAAGCCTATTACATAATTCTGCAATAACCTGGTATTCAGTTGTGAAATCTGTACACCTAATATGCTCTACTTTAATGAATGCATTTTCATTACTTGCAGCTTCGAGTAGTTGTTCACGTGCAAATTTAGATGCTGCTGTTTTTCCTGTACCTGTCTTTCCGTATAGAGTGAGATTAGAAGGAGTTACGCCATCTAATGCATCAACCCAATTTTTTGCAATTTCTCTTATTTGTTCATCTCTGTGTACTAACTTATCAGGCAAAAATCTATGATCAAGAGGTTTTTTATCTTTGAATATTGTGTTTTGTCTACGACCTCCGAATAAACTTTCATCCTCAAAAATGTTTGCCATACTCTCACCTTTAAAAAAATATTACTAATCAACATAAAAATATAAAATTATGATAAGTATAATTTCCAGTGTTAATATTATAAAATAGGTATTTAATAAAGGTTTTTATTACAAATTTATAAAATAGTATGAAAATTGCGATATGAACAAAAAAGATATCGTTTTAAAAAATCTCAGAATCGAAATTAATTACATTAAATTTTAATTAATGGTAATATATTAATTTAAAATTCTCTAATTTAATTTTAAAGAGTGATAAACAATTTTAAAAATAAATATGAAATGGTAGTATTTCAAATATAAAATAACAATTTCAAGTGTAAATATTTGGAAAAATTACAATTTTTTGAGTGCTAAAACAGGAAAATAAGCGTTGTTTTTCAAAAAATTTTTGAGAGTAATACCAAAGACAGAGAGGTCCATTTCAAGTGTAACATTTTTTTTAAAAAACCGAAAATCAAGAGGTGGATTTCAAGTGTAACGAAAAGCAAAATCCGATATGAAAAATCTAAAAAAATAAACAATCAGTGACGCTTCCCGAAATTGAAAAACAGCCAAGAATGAGGGAGATAAATTTCAAGTGTTTACAGTTGAAATATACCCCTTCAGTCTTACAATATCAACAAAAACCTTACACTTGAAACACATCCCTCCCTCTCTAAATGAACATATCGTTCTCATTGGAAGGATGGACATTAATAGTAGGTCTGCCAAATTTCAAGTCAATTAACCAAATACAATGTAATTTTGATTTAAAAACTTTTTTAAGTGTTTTAATTAATTCATTTTTAGTTAAACCATCTTCAAATATCTGATCAGTAACAACAAATTGCTGTAAGATATCTTGCGCAACCTGGAGTTCAAAGTCAACTAAAAAATTATTCAAACCAAAGTTCAATTCCATGATAAAATCTTTTTTTGTTAGATCGTCTGCGCTTTTCATCAAGTTCAGATGTTCAGGAGCAACTTGTGTAGCACAGGCAATAACAATACAATCTTTGCCTTCAGGTTTCACGACATCCATAATATTATCTTTTGGAAATTCAATAATGAAATGAAAATCGGCATTTTCATCATATTTGACTTCTCTTAATAAATCTTCATCAGATAACCATTTTTTTACATTTTCTTCAATGCTCATATTATCATCTTTTAAAAAAATTTATAATAAATTATTTATTTTTTTATTATATATATTAAACTATGATTGAATATAATAATTTAGTTAATGATATTTTATCGCTAAAATCAACTTCAATAAGCTTGTATGTCTTTATTGTTTTAGCATTATTGTTATCATTAGCAATTGATATTATATTCGGAGAGCTGCCAACAAGAATACATCCTGTTGTTATTGTTGGATCTTTGATTGATTTTTTCAAAAGAATTTTCATCAATGTCAAAAATAAGTTATCTGGCCTGCTGGTTGTTTTATGTGTGTTGATTGTTTCAACTATCATTTTGTATTTGATTTATTTGGTTTGTTCTTTTAATCTGATTTTGTTATTTATTGTATTTACAATATTATTATCATCCACATTTTCTGTAAACATGTTATTACAGACAGCGATTGATGTAGCAAATGCATTAAACGAAAGCATTGATAAAGCAAGGCAATTGGTGTCATACCTAGTCAGTCGTGAAACAGACCAGCTAACAGAATCGTTCATTGTTTCAGCAACAATTGAAAGTTTAACTGAAAATATAACTGATTCTTATGTTGCTCCGGTATTTTACTATTTTGTTTTCGGTGCAGTAATTCTGTATTCACCTATTGATACTGCATTGTTTTATTTGCTGCTAGTACCAATGTTTTATCGTATATTCAACACTCTTGATGCAATGCTTGGGTACAAAACCGAAGAATTGAACCATATAGGTTATTTCCCTGCAAAAATTGATGATATATTGAATTTCATTCCTTCAAGACTTTCAGGAATATTCGTTGTTTTTTCAGCTTATTTACTTAAACTGGATTGGAAGAATGCTTATAAGATTATGATGAGGGATGCTAGAAAATGCCCTTCACCAAATTCAGGTTTTACAATGGCACCTACCGCCGGCGCTTTAAACATTCAATTAATCAAAAAAGATACTTATATTTTAGGTGATGACAATAAAGATATAACAGCAGACGATATTTCAAAGGCTGTTAAGCTGTCAAAATTAACTATAATATTGTTTACAATAACTATTATATTCCTATTTACATTACTGTTTGTGATATTATGAAAGTAGCTATCATTTCCGTATCAGATAAAGGTCAAGAATTGGCTTTTGATTTAAAAGATAAATTGGATTTAGATTCAACAATAATAATGTGTGATTTATATCATAAAAATGTTAAAAAGTATTTTCCAATTTTATTTCACGAATATGATGCGATAATTGCAATAATGGCTTCTGGAATATTGATAAGATCCATTGCACCATTAATAGAATCTAAACTGACTGATCCTGCAGTTGTAAACATTGATGATAATGGCAGATTTGCTATTTCAACGCTTTCGGGACATCTAGGCGGAGCCAATAAACTAACCAAAAAGATAAGCAATTTGATTAATGCAACACCGGTTATCACCACATCAACAGATGTGAATAATAAGTTGGGTATTGATGTTTTGGCTCGTGACTTGTATTTATCGATTGATAATTCAAAAGAGATTCTATACTTTAATAAGGCCATTTTGGAAGGTCGTGAAATTTCCTTAACCGTCAACCCAAATAAAAATTTTGAATATTTATTTGAATATTTAAACAACACCAATATGGAAATAAACGTTTCGATTTATTACTCATCAAAAATTAATACGGATGAAATACTTGTCAGCGTTGATGAGCACAAACTCATATTGAAAGAGAAAAAGATAGTCGTTGGAATTGGCTGTAGGCGTGGCAAAGAATGTGAAAAAATCCGCGATGGATTTATGAAATCGTTGGATGACTTGAATATTCGTCAGTCCAGGGTGAATCTTCTAACATCAGCCGAGATAAAAAAGGATGAGAAAGGTATTTTGGAATTATCTGAAAGTTTGGGAATACCTGTTGAATTTGTTGAAATAGATAAATTGAAGTTGTTTGAATCCAATGATGTTAGTAAATCCGAATTCGTATATTCAAAATTTGGAATCTACGGTGTCTGTGAACCTTCAGCATTAATAATGGCAGGTTTTGAGTCAAAATTAATTTATAAAAAGACTTCTTATGATGGCGTTACAATATCTGTGGCGGTTTCAAGATAGTTAAAAAAAATAGTAAAATAAAAAAAGCTATTTAAATAGCTTCTAATTTAGAAAGAACTTCCCAAATTAAAGTTCTTGCGTGAACAGGAATATTAGGATCATTACTGATTTCGTCTAATTTTCCAAGTACAGTACTTATTCTTACTGATTGATCTTGCTCATCATCTTTTAATAAATCACAAGATTGACTAGCTGCTTCTCTAATATTACGAGGAACAGTGTTATTATCTGAAATATAGTTAAGGATTTCACATACTTCTTCAATTGCTTGATTGCTCATTCGGCTTCCCTCCATAAAAAAATGATTAAAATAAGTAAAATAACTATTAGTTTAATATTTGTTACTAATCAATTTAAATACTTTTTGGTAGTGATAATTTTTTCTTTAGAAAAATTTATATTAAATTAAATTAGAATTATTATACATGTCAGATATAAGCAAAACCACAATAAACTTACCTGTAGAATTAAAAAAAGAATTAAAAAAATTAGCAATCGATGAAGACACTTCTTTATCCGGATTAATTATAAAAATGATTGAAGAAGGATTAATAAGTAGAAACAAAGCAGATTTAATTTCAGATGAAGACTAATCAAGTTCTTCTACTGAATTTAACATCAATGTATTGAATTGGGTTTTTGCACTTTCTTCAACAAAAACTGCAAGCAGCATAGCTTCTTTTAAATCATCGCCTACACAAATCACACCATGATTTTTTAATATTAGCACGTCATCATCACCGATTCCTTCGGCGGCACTTTTTGCAAGTTCATCGGTTCCCGGTTTTTCATATTCGATAAAAGGCAAATATGGATTTTTAATTTCGCCGAAACCTTCCAATCTTTTAAGTTTTTTATCTGAAAAGGCAAATCCTGTTGCATATGGTGAGTGAGTGTGTACAATAGCATTAACGTCTGATCTTTTTTTATAGATTCCTAAATGCATATTTACTTCAGAAGACGGTTTGCCTTTTGTGAGCACATTCCCTTCCATATTGACCAGTACTATATCTTCTTCATTAAGCTGGGACAATGATTTCAAAGTAGGAGTGATAGCAACAACATCTCCAAATCTTGCACTAACATTTCCAGCTTTTCCAGAAACTAAACCTTTATTATAAATTTCATTACAAACGTCAATGATTTCAGCAACATTTTTTTTCATTAAACAACACCTTATAAAAATTTGAAATGCTTATATTTTCCTTTATGAAGAATCGGAACTTCTGCTGGAGTCGGTTCGATATTATATATTTTTTGGAACTCGGTCTGAGTCTGAAAAGTACCTGAATTAATCAAATGAACCCCTTTGAATTTTCTGTAGCTGTTTACGTGAACATGGCCTGTATGCAGGACATCTGGAACTTGATCAATCACGAGGTAATCTTCAAGTTCTGATGCAAGGGGAGTTCTTTCACCATAAAGTGGAGCTAAATGTCTTTTTTGCAATAATTCTTCCATTATTTCATCATTTTTTTCATAACTGAATGATTTTACAGCCATTACCATATCGTCAAAACTACGTCCATGATAAATTAAAACATTAATTCCATCAAGTGAAACTACACCAGGATTTGAAATGAATTCAACATTGTCAAGTTCGTATAACGCTTTTGCATATTCTTCAGGCACTGCTGGCTGAGGTTCTGCTACTCTTGATGCATCGTGGTTTCCAGGAGCGATGATAATTTTGATGTCACTTCTAATATTTCCTAAAAATCTGGCAGCTTCATTGTATTGCTCTGTAATATCCTTAATGACAAGCTCTTTATCTTGATTCGGATACACACCAATACCATCCACAATATCTCCACCGATTATAAGATATTTTACATCTTCAGCAACCTTTCTTTGCTCTTCTGTACCTTGTTCACAGTTAATCCAATCAATAAATCTTTGGAATGCATCTTCAAGGAAGGTTAAGCTACCAATATGAACATCTGACAGGAATACAATTCCGAAATCCATTTTTTTTTCAGGAACACTTAATACACCAGGATTAATGATTTCTTGGCCAAATGCAAAGTTTGAATCGTCACTTTTATTTGCAATAACACCAACAACTTCATCTTTAACAAGCTTTTCAGCTTCAGCAAATAATTCTTCGTTTTTATTTGAAAATAAAACAGAGATATTTCCAGTATCATCTTCAAATTCAACGATTTTATGACCGTTCTTACTGGATCTTATTTCACGGACCATCAATATCAGGCTTAAACTATCCATTCCATCATCAATATCGGCGATTTTTGTATAGTTTCTGAGTTCTGGCCTTTTTGATAATATATTTGCCAATTTTTCATATCTACTTCTAAAATAAGCGATTAAGTTTTCTATCTCTCCGCTGGTGTATGATTTTTTACTTGTATCTTGGATGATTTTAAAGTCATATTTAACATTAGTTTTTTGCTCATTTCTTTTAAATTTAATTTTAGTGTCTTTAATTGTTTCAGAAGCTTCCTCAATAATTTCATTGACATGTTTTTCAGGTTCATCACTTTCTTTTTTAAGAGAATCTATTGAAGTAGGTTTTTTTGGAACTTCTTTATTTTTTTGAGCAATGTTAGTCTTTTGTGGTGTTTTATCAACTTCTTTTTCAATTAAAGTGTCTTGATTTTCACTTTTTTTGGTTGTTTTTTTACCTAATATTTCGTCGATAGTTTCGCCACTGACTGAAACTAAGTCTTTTGAAGTGAATTTATCACTTTTTAATTTGACTATTAAAGTAGATGCAAAATTTAAAGGATTTTCTTCATTAATGACTTTTTCATAAGCTTCAGGTGATAGGTTTATTCCTTTTTTTGCAAATTTCAATAGAATTTTATTAGTTGACATATTGATAAAAATTTTATTTTTTTATATTAATAAACTTTGAGAATTTGAAAAAACAATATTAATTTTAAATTGAAAATTTGGGTTATATTTATTATATATTAGACATATATTTTAAAGTATTATATAATCTATATTTATAGAGAATAATGATTGTGATAAAATGGCAAACAAAATACTTAGAATTGTATTGATAATAGTGTTATTTATTGTATTTTTTGAATTAGGTCTTTTTAGTTCATATACTATTGTTACAGCTGAAGCTCCTAACGTTCAAGGATTAATAGATATGCAAATATCAAAAATTCAAGAATTTTTTAATCCTGAAAAAGTAAACGACGTATTAATAAAAGACCCAACTCCAGTAAACATTTCAAATAAGAAAGATGTTGCACTTAAGATGGAATCGCTATCGCAAGTAGATGGCGTAAATATTAATTCAATGAATATAACAACCTATGATGATACTGACAATGAGAATTTAACAGTTAATATTGAAGCATTAGGTTATGCTTCACCGAAATCAAGTTCCGGTCAGATTATCATTAGTCAAGATCCGTCTTACAAAGTAATTGCTACCGCTCAGGCATCTTTCAAAGAAAATGGTCTAAGAGTTGATGAAAATACATTAGAAATAACTTCAATTTTAAAACTGTACTAGTGATATAATGATTAATGTTATAGGAATCGGTCAAAATAGAGACAACATGACTTTAGGAGCCCTAAAAGCTATTGAAGAGTCCGATGTCATCATCGGTTATAAAAAGTATATTAACCAGATTGATGATTTAATTGAAGGAAAAGAAATAATTAAAAAAGGAATGGGTGATGAAATAGTTAGGGCAGAATTTGCTATAAAGAGAAGTCAGGAAGGCCAGACAGTTTCATTAATCAGTTCCGGAGATCCTGGGGTCTTTGGAATGGCAAATGTATTATATCAAATTGTAAGTAAATATGAGGATGTTGAAATTAAGGTATATCCTGGTGTTTCAGCGCTTAATTATGCAGCAAGTCATTTAGGCGCTCCTTTACATGATTTTGCAGCAATAAGCTTAAGCAATATTTTAACTCCATTATCTGAAATCGAAAAAAAGTTAAGATACGCTCTTGAAGCAAATTTGATTATTGCAATTTATAATCCTATAAGCAAAACCCGTAAGGAACCTTTCAGAAGATTTAAACAAGCGGTTTTAGATATTAAAGGCGAAGATGCATTAATAGGCATCATTGATAGTACTTATGAGCCTCCAAAAACTACAATTGTTAAAGTTAAAGATTTGTCAGAAGACATAGTCAACATGTCCTGCACATTAATTGTTGGAAATGATATAACTTACGTTCAAGACGATAAGCTAATTACACCAAGAGGATATGTTATTAGGTCTAAAATCCATCCATTATCACAAAATCATTATGAAAAATTCTTAAATGGTGACGTTCCGCATGGACCAAATAGGGAATGTGAATTCTATCCTTGCCATTGGGATGGCCAGTACTGCGATTTCTGCTATTGTCCGTTTTACCCATGTGGAGATTCTGCAACTGGAGGAGAATGGATTAAGGGAAAAGGCGTATGGAACTGTACAAATTGTCACTGGTTACATACCAAGGAAGCTGTTGAATGTTTACGAGAGCCTTTAGAAAACATTCTTGAAGAAGTTGAAGATTTAAAAACCAAAAAGAAAACATTATTAAAACTTAGAAAAGCATGCTTATTAAAAACTAATCCAAATGATCTTTAGGGGAATTTGAATTGTCAATTAAAAATCTTTTAATAGAAATGAAAAATATGTCGGAGTTAATGGTGGATTTAGCTTATTCAGCTGTTTTATTTAATAGTAAAGCTGCAGCTGAAGAAGTTATTGCATTGGAAAATGAAGTTAACTCTATGAACTATGAAATTAAAAAAGAATCGTTAGTGGCGGCGAGATCTTATGAAGATGCGGAAAAATTAACCGCTTTACTTGAGATTGCTGAAGCCGCTGAAAGTATAGCAAACGCGGCTAAAGATTTAGCTGATTTGGTAATAACCGGGTTTAAACCACACCCTGTATTTAAAATGGTTATGGAAGAGTCTGATAAAAGTATTGTAAGAGTTACAATATCAGATAATTCAGATTTAGCAAATAATACTTTAGGCGATTTATTATTGGTAAATCGTACTGGTATGCGAGTAATTGCAATCAGAAGAGGTACATCCTGGATTTATGGACCGGACAAACGTACCATGCTTTTACCTGCAGATACATTAATTTTGAAAGGAACAGATGAAGGCGCCGATTTGCTTGAAAAATTGGCTGCGGGAACTTGTTCACTAGAAGATATTCCAGAAGAATTAGAAGATGAAAACTAGGAAGTGAAAGAAATGATTATGGGTAGTGATATGTGTGACAGACAAACAGAAGAAGATTCGCACTCCGCTATCTGTATTTTCAACATTTCCTGATTTTGTTGAAGAACACAGCTCTGTTATTAAAGAAAGTCTTATAGCATTATTGATTTGTGCTATAGGCGATTTGTGCGCCGGTGTTATCTTAGGTAAGATGACCTTTTTCCTTGAAACATTCCCAGGTTTATTAGTGGTAATTCCTGGAGCTATCGGCATGAGAGGAAATATTTTCGGTTCTTTTGCCTCCAGATTATCAACCAACCTGCACATCGGTATTATATCACCGGAGTTTGAATTTTCAGAGCAATTGAATTATAATATCTTTGCATCCTTTGTTTTAACAATGGTATTGTCCTTGTTTTTAGCAATTATAGCTAAAATGTTATGTATTTTATTACATCAACCTTCAATGAGCATAATCGATTTCATGTTGATTTGTGTTATTGCAGGCATAATTTCAAACTTGATAATGCTTCCGATTACAATGTTCATTTCATTCAAAAGTTTTGAACATGGATGGGATCCGGATAATATTACAAGCCCAATCATTGCGGCATTCGGTGATTTATTTACATTGCCGGCCATTATCGCATCAATTTACATTTTAAAGGCACTTGTCTTTAAGGATGTCATTCTTGTTATAATATTGATTGCTATTGCCTTGAGTTTTGTTTACTGCTACAGATTGTCTTATGAAACAAATACAATTTTAAAGCAATCCACCCCGGTTCTACTTTTATGTTCCTTTTTAGGAGGAGCGGCCGGAAGTATATTAAACTCAGCAGTTGAAACATTGCTTACAAATCCAAGCTTATTGACTCTCTTGCCACTATTTTCAGGAGAAAGTGGAAGTTTAATTAGTATTTTAGGAGCTAGATTATCTTCAGGTCTCCACTCAGGTTTAATAGAACCGTTCACAAAACCTGAAGGGGAAGCGCTTCACAATTTCATGATTTGCTTTATTTTAGCTGTCATAATCTTCCCAATAATTGGTCTTTTGGCTGAAGGATCATCTTTTGCTTTAGGTTTGGTTGGCGTTGGATTTGATAAGATAGTTCAAATATCAACAATATCCGGAATAATTCTGGTAGCAATCATGATTACCCTTGTTTATTATGTGTCAATAACATCATATAATCGCAATTTAGACCCAGATAATATTGTTATTCCTATTTCAACCAGTATAACTGATTCAATTTCCAGTTTAGTATTGATTTCAGTTTCTTTGCTTATATTAGGAGCTTTAATTTAAACTATGAATAAAATAGAAGCTATAAAACACATATTAAGAATCATTATCATTTAAATTGCTAATTTATCAAATTAAAAAATTTTTGGATAATCCAACTATGCTTCTATTTCAATTTCATAGGCTAGTACATTAACAAGTTAATGGCTAACAACGAATAGTAACTTGCTAGAAAGATATACGCTATAGCAAGCACTATCTTTTCAACTGCCACTAACATCCTCCTGCACAAAGTGCAAATTTTCATGATATACTTATAAAAACACCTATTACATGTTTAATTTTTATTAGTGTTTTAGAATTGGTTATTTAATTTTAATTCTATATATATTTGATTAAATTTTAAAAACAATATTGTATTGACTTTAAAAAATTGTTTTGACAATGAAATTTGCTTTAATCCTATAAATTTAGAAAATTAGAAACTTTTAAATATAAAAATTTTCAAATATTATATCGACATCTGATGATGTTAGAGGTCACTAACAGACCTATTATATGTTTAATGAATAAGGATTTGCTAAAATTTGTTATCAAATTTTTCCTTATTCAATATTTAAATTTTTTTTATAAAAATAATCAATTTTGCTAATACCAAGCTCTTAAAATTAATTCACAATCATTTGTTCTAAAGTAATCATATTCTAAAAAATCTTCATCAAAATTTTTCGGAACAGATACCAAAAGAGCCTTCGGATGGGGATTGTCCAGATGGACAAAGGCCACGGCACTCGTATCATCATAAAACTCAATTTCATTGTTTAAGTAAATTTCACTGGATATCGCCGTTTTCCAGTATTTCTCTTTAACAACTCTTGTTGTATCCACCATATATGACAAATCGTATGTTTCACTATCATCAATCAATAAATAGTAATCGGCCGTTTTGAAATTGCTGTCAAAGACTTTAAAGTAGTTGCAGCTGCATTCGGCCTGATTATGATGTTTGTTGCATTTTCCTTCGTTTTCAAAATCTTTAATTACATAGCTTTTGTAAAAGTCACATTTCACAAGTCTTGTCATGGAAAATGTGGTCTTGCCTTCATCATCCTCTCCAATCTTTACACTTGAAATATCACTTTCCTTAGGCTTTAACTCAATTGAGGAATGAATTTTTGAATTAAACAGTTTTTCATAGACTAATTTTTCGTAATTTTTTCCAAGAGCAATCAGTTTAAAATATGCAACACTGTTCGGAACAACCTGTCCTTCATCATTAACTATTGCAAGTCCAGGTGTACCGCTGGCATAGTCATTCCAATTTTCAGGAACTCCTGGATTGTTAATTAAATTGTCAATAACTTCCGAGATTAGTTTTTCCATATTGTTGTTTTCTGTTGCCTTGATTGCCTTTTCGGCCGAATTTTCGATAGATTCAAGAATCACGCCGAAAATCAGTAGAATTATAATTAAAATCATACTTATTTCAATAGCTTTCATTTCCAACCAATCCGTATTTTTTTCTGTGTGAATCGTCTAAAATCAAGCTGTTCCAATCATCGGGGTCAATTTTTTCTCCATTGTAGTGGTCTGCAAACACTACATGGTCGGAACAGGATAGTGTTTCATTATTGAGAGGTGTGTGTGTTTGAATAAACACTTCCAGACCATAATGCGGACACTTTCCCTTTCCTTCAAGCCGGCACAAATAACAGCTTCCGTCTGCACTTTCATGAAAGTATCCGCTGTCAAGGCAATCCCTTAAAACGCCATGATCGCCATGATGAATATAAGGGTCATAAGGACATTTTTTTATATTTAATGGTGCTGTTGCTTCAATATATGATTCGGGGGAATCAAGATCATGTAAAAGCATATATGCCGATAGTGCGGTTTTATAATGTATTTCATCATCATATGCCATCACTCCGGAGACAATTGTGAGTTTTGCTATTGGAAGCGGATCTCTTAAACCTTCAATTGATGAATTTCTCTCAATAATTTGATTAAATTCCTCATTACCTTTTTTACCTTTTAATTTAACTTTGAATAATACTTTCCAAGGAGAATCGGTAGGTTCCACTGAAATTGCTTCTGATGATAAATCAATATTGTATTTTTCCTTAAATTCTTGGTTTTTCTCTTTTAATATATTATTTAAATTCTTTTTAATCTGATCTTCACTATTCAAAACAGGCAGGCCATTGTATACTTTTTGGGTGGCTTCAGCTATTGAATCCCTTCCCATCAGTTCTAAATTCGCTGAATAATCATCAATAATGTATTTAAAATTGTCATTTGATTCAGAATTGATGTTTGAGTTTTGAATGTAATTAATACTTGTTAAAACAAAAATACAAATAATCAGCAATCCTACAATCAGAATTGCAGTCGTGCCTACTATTATATTACCTTTTGAGTCAAGTTTTTTTCTTTTCATTTTTTAAAATTTAGATAGATATTTATAAATTAATTGCCGAAGTGCGACTGTATGATTTTTCAAAAAAATGTTAATACGATTTGATGAAAATACAAAAAATAGTATTAAAAAAAATACCTATTTATATTATTTAAGATAAATTATACTTATTGAAAATTATAGGAGGATTCACATGTCCGATACTGTAAGAACATGGCGTCATATACAACAAAGATACAATCTTATAGGTTCCAAATGTAACACTTGTGGTGAAGTATTTTTCCCATCACGTGTAGTTTGTCCTAATTGTAGGAGAAAAGGAGACCTTGAACCTTTCCAATTTTCAGGAAAAGGAAAAATATATACTTATTCAGTAATTAGATCAGCACCTGATGACTTTAAAAAATCAGCTCCATATGCTGTAGCGGTCATTGAACTTGAAGAAGGTGCAAAATTAACCACCCAATTAGTCGATTGTGATGTGGATTCACTCGAAATCGGTGACGATGTTGAAATGGTATTTAGAAGAGTTAGAGAAGATGGAGAAGACGGAGTAATCTCATATGGATACAAGTTCAAAGTTATCAAATAATACTGGCGTAATTCTTGTCAGCCATGGCAGTACCTTGCCTTACGCTGAAGAAGTATTTGTCGAAATTAAAGAAAAGTTTATCAAAAAAACAGGCCTTGCAACTGAAATAGGTTACATGAAAGTTTCAGAGCCTACTATTGCCGGTGCTGTTGAAATCCTTAAGGATGAAGTTGATGATTTGAATAAAATCATAGCTTTGCCTGTATTTTTAGCACCTGGAATTCACACAAACATTGATATTCCACAATTGTTAGGTTTGGAACCGCTTGAAGTCGATCCTAGATGTCCCGACGGAAACTATCCTGCAGAACATTATTTGTCAATTGCAGATGATGTTGATTTCGACGGCGAAATTGAGCTGTTAAGCTGCATTGGACCTAGGGATGAGCTTTTAGACATTATTGATAAAAGGATTAATGAAGCTTTAGCAGAGTCTGAATTGGATGATAGTGCAAAAACAGGTATTTTGCTTGTAACCCACGGATCAAGACTAAATTATAATAAGGAATTTGCAACCGCGTTATACAATAAATTTGAAAAAACATGCGAAGTGCCATCAAGCTTCGGTTTCATGGAACTATGCGGTCCAAGCATTCCAGAATCCATTAATAAATTGGTGGATGAAAACGATTTGGAAAGATTGGTGGTTGTACCTATCTTCATTGCTCCTGGAATGCACACAACTCATGACATTCCACACATTTTAGGATTTTTGGAAGAGCATGAACATGAGCATTCACATTCCCATGGCCACGGCGACCATGACCATGTGCATGACTTGACCCCAGTTGAGTTCGAGGGGGAAATATTGTATCCGGAGCCTATTAAAGCGGATGACATTCTGATAGATATTTTAGTTTCAATGGTTGAGGAAAAATTATGATTTTTCCTATATTTTTTTGAAAAATTTTTTAATCAATATAACTTAATGGAATTTAATTTAAAATTTAATTTTGGAGATAAATTATGGCGGATAAAAAAACAGGAGTAATGCTTTTAAGTCACGGTTCAAGACTTCCGGACGGTAAAGAGGTAATTGAAGCTTATAAAAAAATGTATCAAGAGGAATTTCCAGACATTCCTGTTGAATATGGATTTATGGAAATTAGAAAACCAGGAATACCTGAAACTATTAACAAATTAACCAGTGAAAACGATTTGGATAAAATAATTGTTGTCCCTGTATTTGTCGCTCATGGACTTCACACAAAAAGGGATATTCCGGGCCTTCTTGGCATTGAAAGCGATTTTGATGAAGAAGAGGCTCATGGTCATCATCACCACCATCATGACCACGATGAGCATGACCACCATCACGGGCATCATCATCACCACCATCATGACCACGATGATGAGGAATTTGAATTTGATGGTGAAATCGTATTGACAGACCCGTTGGGAATTGATCCTCGCTTGTACGATATTATTAAGGACAGAGTTTCAGAACATTTGTAGTTCTGAATTTTTTTTCTTTTTTTATTAACACTTATAAGTTTTAAAAATTATACTAATATTCATGACTCTTAGAATCTCTGATATTGGTGAGAAAGAATTAGTTAAATACATCATTTCTAATTTTAAAAGCATAACACCAGACGATACAGCTATTACTCCATTTCAAGATACTAATTTGATTTCTACAACCGACATGCTAATTCAATCAAGACATTTTCCCAAAAACATGTCTTATTTTGACATGGGATTTAAGGCAGTCACTGTTAATGTAAGTGATTTAGCAGCTATGGGCGCGGAACCTTTAGGTTTTTTACTCGCTGTCGCACTTCCTAAGGATTTAAAACTTGATTCATTTAAAAAAATATTAGATGGGGTTCTTCAAGCTTGTGATTATTATAATATTCCGCTAATTGGCGGGGACACCAATGAGGCATCCGAAATTATTATCACAGGAACTGCACTGGGTGCAACGGATAAACCATTAATGAAAGATACTTATTCTAAAGGTGATTTAATAGCCATTACAGGAGACATTGGCCATGCCCCATTAGGTTTCGAAATTAATACTTTTGATAATATTTACACCAAAAAAGCCTTAAGGCCAGAAGCCCGCATAAAAGAGGGTTTGATTTTAAGGGATTTTGCGACATCCGCCACCGATATCACTGATGGTCTTGCAAGTGAATTGTATACCATTAAAAAAGACGGTTATGGATTCATGATTCATGAAGAGATGTTAAATATCTCTGATGAGTTTAAATCTTTAGCTAAGGAGTTAAATTTGGATTATTTGGATTTAATACTTAATGTCGGAGAGGACTTTGAGCTGCTGTTTACAATATCCAAAGAGAATTTGGAAATCCTGCCAATTGATTGTATAGTAATCGGTGAGGTTACGGATTCAGATGTTGTTGAATTAACCTTGAAAAACGGTTTTGTTGAAATGATTGAAAATAATGGCTATGAGCATTATGTTAGTGAGTAGGGATCTGTATAAGAAAAGTTCCAAGACCCAAAAGATTCGCTGTGAGATTTGTGCAAATTACTGTAAAATTGCAGATGGTCATGTTGGGGTTTGTCGCCAGCACAAAAACATCAACGGCGAGCTGTTTGATGTGTCTTATGGAATTGTTTCATCTTTAAGTCCGGACCCTGTTGAAAAAAAGCCGTTGAATCATTTTCTGCCAGGGACATTTACATACTCCATCGGTGGTTTTGGATGCAACATGACATGTTTGCATTGCCAGAACTATATGATATCACACCAATATGATGAAAATTCCAGAGGTGTTAAGATAACGCCGGAAGCAATCGTGGAAAATGCACTTAACTATAATTGCAAGTCAATTGCTTGGACCTATAATGAACCTACGATACACTTGACTTTCAGCAAGAAAACTTCTCTTTTGGCTAAAGCAAAAAACCTGAAAGTAATCTATGTGACAAACGGATACTTTTCCGACAAGTCCCTCGCCGAAGTTTTGAGTTTTGTCGATGCATTCAACATAGACTTGAAGTCAATGTCTAGGGATTTCTACAAAAAGGTTTGTGGTGCAGATCTTGACATTGTTTTGGATAACATAAAAAGAGTATATGATGAGGGCAAGCATCTGGAGATAACAAACCTCATAATTAATGATTATAATGATTCTATTGAGGAAATTACTGAGTTGTGCGATTTTGTCGTTGATGAATTGGACTGTAATGTTCCTCTTCATTTTTCAAGAGCCTTTCCCTATTATAAAATGAATGATATTTCACCGACAAGGCCTGAAATTCTGTTTAAGGCAAAGGAGATAGCCCTAGATAAGGGTATTAATAATGTTTATCTTGGAAATATTTAGTTATTTCAGGTTTTTCATATGTTATGTTTCCAATAATAAATCCATTTTCGAAGGATATTAAAAAATAGAATTTTTAAAATTGAATAAGGATAAATTTGTTAAACAAATTTTGACACATCCCTATTCAACATATATAACTATAGGTTAGCATTTTGCCACCTAACATCATAAGATGTCAAATGATATTTTAAATATCAAAATATATAAATGTTTTTATTTGGTCTAATTTTTAATTAAAACAATATTTTAATGTTAAAACATTTTTATATGCTTATGACAATATTTATTTGTAAAAATAACAAATTTTAAATAGTTTTGAATGGATATATTGAATTCTAAAACACTAATATAATAATTTCTAACTATAGGTGTTTTTATGAAATGGAAAGAGAATTCAATTAAAAACACTCCAATCAAATTTGGAGAATTAGTATTTTGACTGTTGAAAATATAGTGCTTGCTATCTCTTATTTATTCCTAGCAAGTTACTACATATTGTTGGCCATTAACTTGTTTATGTAAAACAATCTATGATGTCGGATTGGAAGCTTAGTTGGATTTCATCCCGAAATTTTCTAATTTGATAAACCGACAATTTAAATGACGATTAGCTTTAATATGTGTTTTATAGTTTCCTTTTCTACACATAGTTCAAAAAATCTTCATTATTTCCATTCTTAAAACACCACAAATAGTTTGTGAAACAATTGATATTTCATGCTTCCAATAATTCTGCTTTTATTTTAAAAAAAGTAAATTAAAAGTTAGTTCATTCTCCAAAACTAACTCTTTCGAATTTTTCTAATGTTTTAAGTGATTTTGTTGCATCAACACCAACTTTAGTGGTTGTTCCATCACTTTCAGCAACCGGATCTAATGAAGAACCTCGAACATTTGGAACAATCATAATGTCGCGGTCACCTTTAACACGGGTGGATATTGCATATTCGACATCTTCGGCATCAAATATGTTTACATCAGTGTCTACAGCAACGCAATGCTTAAGTGAAGGGTGTGCAGATAATGCTGCCATTATTGCATTTTTACCGTCACCTTCAGTTTGCTTGTTGATTGATACGACAGCATGCAACCAGCAACAGCCTCCTTCAGTCAAAACAACATTTTCAACAGTAGGAACTGCATTTTTAACAGCTTTGAATATTCTAGGTTCCTGTGGAAGGCCCTGCAATAGTTTGTGTTCAAATCCTGCAGGGATAATTGCATGATAACATGGATTATCCTTTTTGATATGCATTTTACTTAAGTTGATGATTGGCTGGTCACGAATGATGTCATAAGTGTCAGTCAAATCGACAAAAGGCCCTTCAGCGACAGTTTCACTTACAGAAATCTTACCTTCTAAAATAATGTCCGCCTGTGGAACTTCTAAATCTCCACATTTGATCAATTCAAGTTCACCGTCTTTAAAGGCATTGGCAACTTCCATTTCATTGTAATCGATTGGTATTGAAGTAGTACTTGCAAGCAATATTGCCGGATCCATTCCAATAGCTATTGCAATATCTAAATCCTCACCTGCTTTTTGTGCGTTCTGGAAGTAAGTATAAAGGTTTCTTGGCACTATTCTGATGACTAATCTTTTATTGTCAAGAACCATCATTCTATGAATTGAAGCATTTTGAATGCCTGTGACAGGGTCACGTGCAAATACGACACCAGCAGTAATGTATGCTCCACCATCTCTTTTATAATGGGTTAAAATAGGGATTTTGTCTAAGTCAATATCTAAAGTATCATATGCTGAAAAATCTGTAAAGTTAGTAACTTTAATAGGGTTTTCCATTGCAGCAATGATTTTTTCAGTAATTTCAGAAACTTCACAGTTAATTGATTTTGCAATTTTATCACGGGTATTGCAAATTCCTGTTATAACCGGCATGTCATAGCCTTTTGGATTTTTAACAATTACAGTATCTTTGGGGTATTGTCTTAAAACTTTTGATATTTCGTATTCAGACGATAATTCATCTGAAATTTCTATAATGTTTTCATCTGTAAGGTTCATACTATCACTATAAGTTGATTTTTTTATCTTTTAATTTTTCAAGAATTTGTACCAATTCCGGATTATCTATTGAAAATATTTCACCGGCTAGTACTGCGGCATTTTTTCCATTGTTTATACCGACAGTCGCGACAGGCACTCCTGGTGGCATACTGACGGTTGTGAGTAAATAATCATCACCATTTTCATTGGTACATGGAACTCCAATAACCGGTCTTGCAGTAAGGCCTACAAGTCCTCCTGTGACTTGTGATGAATTGGAACTAACTCCAATGAAAATTTTAGCGTTTTTCATAGACTTTACATAGTTAATAAATTTTTTATTTGATCTGATTGGACAGACGACTTTCATGTCGTATGTAATATTAAGTCTTTCAAGTAAGCTGGTTATTTTTTTAGCGATTATCATATCGGTTTGTCTGCCGACAATAATCGCCACTTCGGCATCCTTATTTTTACACCCGCTATTGTTCTCATCATATTCTGCCTTATTTATTTCTATATCTTTAATTCTGATAAAGTCATTTTCAATGAAAGGCCTATCAATAGCCTGAATAATGCTCTCATTACTTTCAATTACTTTTGTAGCATACTCTTTTCTTAGTTTAATAACTTTCTTATGCACTTCATCATTATGAAGACCAATAAATTGAGCAGCTAGTATTGCAGCATTATCCCCTCTATTAATTCCAACTGTAGCGATGGGAGACGGGTAAGGCATTTGCACAATTGATTGTAAAGCATCCATTCCACCAGTGGCAACATCAACTGGAACTCCAATGACAGGTCTTGGAGTAAAAGCGGCAATCGTACCGGGCAGGTGCGCAGCCAATCCTGCAATTCCAATAAATACTTCAATTCCAGCATCAGTACCTTGAGTTACAATTTCACGAACAAGATTTGGAGTTCTGTGGGCTGATGCGATTTTTAAACTATATGGTATTTCTAATTTATCTAATATGTCCATTGCTTTTTCAGCAATAGCAATATCTGATCCACTTCCAAGAATAATCATTATCTTTGGTGTCATTAAAAAATCCCTTCTAAAATAAATTTTACAATTACTATAAAGTATTAATTTTAAAATATATTAAACTATCATTAAAAAATTTATTATTTCTATTTTTTTATAATTTGATATTACTTAGTAATTTTTTGTTTTTATTTGTAAAAACATTTATAACTATTTAAATTAAAAAACTATTAATGTAGAAATTGAAAATGGTGAATTTAAATTGTATTGGTTTTTAGTAATTATTGTATTTTTACTCGCGGGCATAAAAACTCAAAAACCTAAAAAATACCAAAAGGTTTCAGTAATTATCCCAGCTTACAACGAAGAGGAAACAGTAGCTAAAGTCGTTGAAGTAGTTAAAAAAGTATCTTTTGTTGATGAAATCCTCGTTGTCAATGATGGATCTTCTGATAATACCGAAGCGGAAGCAATTAAAGCGGGGGCTCGTGTAATTACTCATGAAACTAACAAAGGTAAGGGTGAAGCATTATACACAGGTTATAATGAAGCGGAATGTGATATTATAGCATTTATTGATGCGGATATTCAAAATTTAACTTCAAAAAAAGTTGAAGCAATGATCATGCCTATTTTAGAAGGAAAAACTGATATAACTAAAACAAAATTCGCACGTGCTCATGGGCGCGTAACCGAACTTACCGCAAAGCCGCTTTTAAACTTTTTCTTCCCGGAAATTTCATTTGAACAACCTTTGAGCGGTCAGTTTGCGGCACGTAAAGAAGTATTGAGAAGGATTAATTTTGAACCGGACTACGGTGTAGATGTGGGTATTGTTATTGATGCTGATGTATTGGGCATTTCAATAACTGAAGTAGATATTGGGGCAATTGAACATGACATGTCTCCATTATCAGACTTGAATTTAATGGCAAATGAAGTTGTAAGAACAATTATAAATCGTGCTAATAAATATGGCCGCGTTATCATGATTGATGACATTGGTTATTTTATTCGTATGTCAATTGTTGGATTGTCTTTAGTGATTTTAGGTTTATTTACAATATTTTTCGTCAGTTTTGTTCCGTTGGCCATAGGAATAATGATCACTGTAATTGGTCTTATTATAGCGATGTATTATATTGTAAAAGTTATTGTAAAGTCTATTGTAATGTTTAAAAAGACACCTAAGGGAAATTTAGTCAAATCCTTTGTTAAAATTCACTTTCCATTGATTATATCAATTATTCTTTTGCTTTTAATGATTTCAACATTTATTGGGGCAGCGCATTTTGAAAATGGTGTTTTGTCAATTGAGCCTAACTCTAGAAATTTAATTGTTTATGCGGACGACTCTCAAAGGGATAATCCTATTTCTGTAAGGGGTCCTTACACAGTTGATGCCGCTATTGAAGATGAGTCTGATCAAATACGCATGCCTGCTGATGCGATGATGACATTGGGCGTTAAAGCTAATGATACGATACAAGTAGATGATACTCTGTATTTAATTAATGAAACTAGAGACGGAGAACCGAATATATTGAGATTACCTAATGAGGTTAAAGACTTTTTCAATTTAGAAGAAGGCAACGTTATTCAAAATAGCCGTTTAAAAGAGGTATTTGAATCATCTACAATAACCCATAGTTATGAAAGTGAAAATTGCACGGTTGATGAAAAATATGTTGTTTCTTCAAGAAATGTTAGGGCATCCACTTATGAAATCTTTTTAGATAACCATTCTGTTGTTTATTCATCAGGAATATTTAAAAAGAACTCTACTTATGATATTACTGTAAATAATGAATTTATTACTTCATTTAACTTTGAAAAGAATAGTAATGTTACTTTTTATTATCAAAATCACACTATTGACATATACTTTAAGGATTTAAATACTACATCTATTAAAAAGCCTGTACGTGCAAATCAGGGCGATTTCTTGAATATTGATATTTAAAAAAAATAAGTTAAAATCTAGAAGTTAATTCTAGATTTCTTTTTCATAAGCTTTAACAGCTTCTTCAACATCATCATAAAGACCAAGTGCAGCAAGAGCACCAACTTTACCTTGTTCTCCTGTAACTGCAATCAACGGAATGTTTAATTCATTTGCAACATATTCTGCTGTTTCAACATCCATCATTCCGGATTTGGTAGCTATTGAATATTCTCTTAATTTTTCAGGAATATCTAAACCTTCCAAGATAGCTATTGCTGTTTTATCAGATAAAGTATCTCTCTTTAAAATTTCGATAACTCTATCAATCAACTCCTGTTTTTTGGATTCTTCTACAGCAAAAGTTAAAGCAATTGAAACACAATTTTGGGTTTTATGAGGGTTGTGCGGATATAGTTGAACAATAATGTGATCTAAATATTCGAATCCTTCACTTGCAAGTTCAACACCAAGGTTATGGGCCATAGTCCAGGTAGCACCCGCATCTTTAGTATCGGTATCATCAACACCGATAACTAATTTCTCAAGTTTAGGTGTAACAACTGTGGCTTTCCCTGCTTTTGAGCCTCCTCCTACTTGAATTAGCTCAACGTATTTAACGCCTTCACCCATTCCCCTACACATTCCTGCTCCAACACCTGCTCCTGCAAGACCAGCATGTGTGACTTTTACTTCATCGCCATCAACAACAATTTCATCAATTCCGGCAGCATTGAAACTGGCTTTTAAATCTAAAGGAGCCTTGCCAACGTGACATTTGTAAACGTGTTTGTTTCCGTCACGGTAAGCGGAATCAATAAGTTCAGAATTGTTTCTGTATTGATGTAATAACCAATGTGATCCTGAAATGCATGGATGGTATTCCACGATTTCTACTTTATCACCGTCAACCATAGTCAATACTTTTTCGTATGGTGCAATCCATGGGTCATTAAATTTTTCTTTTAATTCGTTAGGTTTTAAAATTTCCATTTAATCACTAGATTTCTTTTAATCTGTCGCACATTTTAATAGCCGCTTCAACAGCACTTTTAGCGTTTTTAACACGTCTGTGAGCATCCATTCTGGTCATACCTGGGCCGGTAATGCCGAGTGCTACTGGAGTGTCATATTCAAGTGCTAAATCAGCAATTTTACGAGAAGCATGTTGTGCCACGATTTGGTCGTGGTCAGTTGCACCTTCAATCACGGCACCAAGAGTAATAATTGCATCGTATTCCCCTTTTTGCAATAATTTTTTAATTACAAGCGGCATATCGAACACGCCTGGAACTGCAACTACTTTAGTAATTTCACAGCCTCTGTTTTTTGCTTCTGCTTGAGCGAGTTCTAACATCATTTGTGTGATATCATAATTAAATTCAGCAACTACTGCTGCTATTTCGTATTTTGTCATTTTTATCAATCCTCTTTTTATGTTTACATTCCACCACTAAATATAATGAGTAAAAATCCTGCTACCCCACTCACTACCATAATAAATATGATAAAAAGTGCTGCAAGTTGCATTCTGTTCATTTTTTTAAATTTTTTTAAATCCATATTATTTTTCTCCAATTTCATTTATAGATTATTTATAACTTCACCAGTTAATTCATCAGTTGTTGCTGAACCGCCTAAATCACCAGTTAAAGTATTAGCATCATTCAGTACTTTTAATATTGAAGCTTCGAATCTATCGGCTTCATTATTTTCACCTAAATATCTAAGCATCATTATCGCTGAAAGCATCATCGCAATTGGATTAGCTTTGTTTTGACCGGCTATATCCGGTGCTGAACCATGAACAGGTTCAAATAATGCTCCATCTTCTCCGATATTTGCTGATGGAATTAAACCAAGTCCTCCAACAAGACCGGCTCCTTCATCAGATAAAATATCTCCGAAAAGATTTGTTGTGACAATAACTTCAAAACTTTCAGGTTGTGTAATGAGATACATTGCTGTTGCATCCACATAAAAGTCCTCTGTTGCAATATCTGGATAATCTTTTGCAACTTCATAGAAAATTTCTCTAAACAAACCATCAGTCTTTTTCAACACATTAGCTTTATGAACTGCTGTTACTTTTGTCTTATTATTATCTTTAGCATATTTGAATGCATAATTTATAATGCGCCTTTCTGCTTCTTTTGTGATAATACGTCTTGCAATTGCTCCATCATCAGTATATGATTCTTCATCAGCAATATACATTCCTTCTGTGTTTTCACGCACAATCATAAAGTCAATGTTATCAAATAATGAATTAGTATTAGGATAAGATTTTACAGGTCTTAAATTAGCAAACATTTTCATTTCTTGGCGTATTTTTACAATAACATCAGCCGCAGTTTCACCAGCCGCACCAAATAAACACGCATCACATTCTCGTATGATTTCTAAAGTTTCACTAGGTAGTGCAGTTCCGGTTTTTTCGAGGCATTCATCTCCGGCGTCACCAAAAACGTACTCAAAATCAATATTTAAGTTATCTAAAACTTTCAATGTTGATTGCATAACCTCTTTACCGATTCCATCTCCCGGAACAACTGCAATTTTGTAACTATTTGTTTTTGAGGTACTCAATTAAACCACCTTGATTTAGAATTTCTAACATGAATGGAGGCAATTTTTTGAATTTTATTTCTTCTCCATTCTGGGATGTTATTGTAGCATTTTCCATATCTACTTCAATACTGTCTCCATCTTCTATGAGTTCACTAATTCCTGGGGCTTCAAGAAGCGGAACCCCCACATTTGTAGCGTTTCTGTAAAATATTCTTGCAAAAGACTCAGCAATTACAGCGGATACTCCAACACCTTTAAGGGCAATTGGCGCATGTTCACGAGAAGATCCGCATCCAAAATTTTTACCTGCAACAATAAAATCACCTTTGCTACATTTATTATTAAAATCTGGATCTAAACCCTCCATACAATGTTGGGAAAGGGTTTCTTCATCAGTATAGATTAAATATCTTCCAGGAACTATTATGTCTGTGTCAATATCGTCTCCAAATTTCCATACTCGACCTTTCATAATATCACTCCGGCGCAACAATTTTTCCTTCAATAGCTGAAGCAGCGGCTACAGCCGCAGAAGATAAATAAACTTCACCTTCAGGCGAACCTTGTCTTCCTTTGAAGTTTCTGTTAGATGTTGAAAGGCTTACTTCACCAGGTCCGATAATTCCGGTATGTCCTCCAAGACATGGGCCACAGCAAGGAGCGGATACAAGTGCTCCTGCTTCAACAAATATTTTAAGCAATCCTTCGTCTAATGCTTTTGAATAAATTTCTTTTGATGCTGGAATAATTAGCATTCTTGTTCCATTAGCTATTTTATTGCCTTTCAATATTTTCGCAGCATCTCTTAAGTCATTAAGTCTACCATTTGTACATGAACCTAAAAATACTTGGTCAATTTCCACATCAACCTCACTAATTGGTTTGACATTGTCAACATTGTGAGGACAAGCTATTTGAGGCTCTAAATCGTTAACATCAATATCAATTATATTAAGAGAAGGTGAATCCAAATCACTTTTAAATATTTTATAAGGTTTATTAGAACGTTTTTCAACATATTCGATAGTTTTTTTATCAGGTTCTACTAAACCGGTCTTTCCACCCATTTCAATTGCCATATTACATAAAACCATTCTGTCTGAAACATCCATGTTGGCAACGGTTTCACCTGCAAATTCGCAGGCTTTATATGTTGAACCATCTGCACCCATTTTACCAATAATATGTAAAATAACATCTTTTGCATAAACATTATCTTTTAATTCACCAGTAATGTTAAATCTATTTGTTTCGGGCACTTTAAACCATAAGTTACCTTCAGCAAATACCATAGCCATGTCTGTTGAACCAATACCTGTTGCAAATGCTCCTAAAGCACCATGAGTACATGTATGTGAGTCTGCACCTACAATAACCTCTCCTGGCACAACGTGGCCAAGTTCAGGCAGAATTTGATGACAAACACCTGCATTAACATCATAAAAATGCTTGATATTCTGTTTTTTTACAAATTCTCTCATCAAGATATGGTTGTTGGCCGAATCTATAGAATCAGCCGGAACTTGATGATCAAAAGGAATAACAATTTTTGATGAATCCCATACTTTTTCTGCTCCTATTTTCTCAAAAGATTGAACTGAAAGAGGACCAGTCAAATCATGGGTCATTGCAACATCAATATTTGCAATAATAATGTCCCCAGCTTCAACTTTATCATTTCCGGAAGCTCTTGCAAGTATTTTCTCAGACATTGTTGGCATATTACTAACCTCTTAATAATGATAGTTATTTTTATTTATCAAAATATATAAACTCTTTTTAATATTTATATATAATGTTTAACAAAGATAAAATTCATGAGCAACTCATTTTTGAAAAGATTTAAAAAAGAAGAAGAGCCTCCTGAAATTGAGGAGCCAACTCCTGTCTGGGAAGATAGGATTTTTTGGGTTTCAACACTACAAAAAATAGCATTTCCTGTTTTAAATAATTTGGCTAGAGGTTCACTTAGAAAAAACATGCCTTTTGAGTCAAACAGTTCACAAGGACAGAAATTTTCATACTTTGAAGCCTTTGCTCGTGTTTTTAATGGAATTGCCCCTTGGTTAGAATTAGGTATAGATTCTTCTGAAGAGGGAAGAACTCGTGAAAAATATATTAATTTAACATTGAAATCCATTACTAATGCGGTTAATCCAAATAATAATGATTATATTTTTGTTGTAGAACCTAAACAATCTTTAGTTGAGGTTGCTTTATTTGCTCAAGGATTAC
This sequence comes from Methanobrevibacter sp., assembly GCF_017539065.1. Lineage (GTDB taxonomy): Archaea > Methanobacteriota > Methanobacteria > Methanobacteriales > Methanobacteriaceae > Methanocatella. The sequence continues at coordinate 144,067 of NZ_JAFYHP010000016.1, read as the reverse complement.
TCAGAGCGAAAAACGAAATTTGGCTTAATCTACCAATGGATATTCAAGCAAGAATTATTCGTGAACTTAAAAATACAAGGATTATAGCACCTTACGAAAATCATTGGTTATTATTTACATCAATGATTGAAGCAGCTCTTTTAGAATTCACTGGTGAATGTGATAAGGAAAGATTAACATACGCTATTTCCAAATTCAGAGATGAATTTTACATTGGGGATTCAATTTACAGTGATGGTGAAGATTTCGAATCAAATTATTATAACAGTTTGATTATTCATCCAATGCTCAACGATATTTTGGCAGTAATGAGAAAATATGGTCTTCCTGATGGGGAATTTTTAGATGTTCAATTAATGAGGTCTTCTAGATTGTCCTCTCAATTAGAAAGAGTTATTTCACCTGAAGGAACTTATCCACTTTTAGGCAAATCCCTATCATATCGTTGTGGTGTTTTCCACTTACTTTCACAAGCGGCATTACTAAAAATTTTACCAAGAAATATTTCACCGGCACAAGTCAGAAGCGCACTTACAAAAGTTATACAAAGACAATTCAATGGTAATCAAAACTTCAATACTGAAGGATGGTTAATTTGTGGATTAAATGCTTCTCAAGTTGAATTATGCGAAGATGATATTAATACTGGTAGTCTTTATGCATGTTGTGCGGTATTTTTAGCTTTAGGTTTAAAATCCGATGATGTATTTTGGAGTTCTCCTTTCCAAGAATGGAGTAGTCTAAAAGCATGGAATGGGCATCTAATACAACCAGACCAACCTATTAATTTTTAATTTAGTTCATATAAGTTCCCGTAATTAAATAATTTAATTTCGCTTGGAACTTCTTTTATTATATTTTTTGTATCAAAGATAATGGCGCTAGTCATATTTTTGGAAATTAAATCGTAATCAAGATTTTTGAACTCGTCATGATCACACAATATTAAAATTAAATCAGCATCTTCTGTGGCCTCTTCTAGACTAACAAAATTAGGATTATCTATATGGGGGTCATGAATAGCTATTTCATAATCACTGCTTAATTCAGCAATTATCTCATAAGCCGGACTTTCTCTATCGTCACCGGTATTTCCTTTATATGAAACACCTAATACGGCGATTTTACCGTTAGGAATAATCTTTTTAACATAACTGCACACGAACTCCGGCATTGAATTATTGGTATCACGAGCTAGTTTGATAATTTTTGCGGTTTCAGGTGCTTTTGCATAAATAAAATAAGGGTCAATTGCAAGGCAATGGCCTCCGACACCCGGTCCCGGTGAGTGCAAGTTAACTCTTGGATGTTTGTTAGCCATTTCGATAACATCAAGTGCGTTTACACCAATTTCAGCACAAATTTTTGCAAGTTCATTTGCAAGAGCAATGTTAACGTCTCGAAATGTGTTTTCCATACATTTTGATAATTCAGCGGTTTTTGCTTCGGTTAACATTAAATCCCCTTTAACAAACTGGCCATATACTTCACTTGCTTTAATGGCACATTCTGGTGTTACTCCACCAATTATGCGGTCATTATGTATTAATTCTTCAATTATTTTTCCGGGAAGAACTCTTTCAGGGCAATGGGCCAGATATAGATCTTTGCCTATTGTAAAACCTTCTTTTTCAAAAATAGGTTTAATGGTCTCATCTGTAGACATTGGAGCTATTGTTGATTCAATTATTACAATATTTCCTTTTTCAAGGTAAGGCAATATTGATTCACATGCTGTTATAACGTAACTTAAATCGCAGCTGTAATTTTCAGCAATATATGGAGTCGGAACGGTAATTATGAAAGCATCAGCTTTTTCAGGAGTTAGGCTTGCTGTGTATACTTTTTGTTCTACTGCTTTTTTGATAATGTCAGCTATTCCAGGCTCTTCAATATGAATTATTCCATTATTTAGGTTTTTAATCATTTCTTCAGATATGTCCACTCCAACTACTTCACAGTGGTTACGGCAAAAGAGCGCCGCTGTTGGAAGTCCAATATATCCTTGACCAATAATACATACTTTCATAATTCTAACTCCTTTCTATAAATATTACATTTAATATATATAAAAACTAATTATTAAAGTTTTAAGTGATTACTATGAAGATTTTAATAACAGGTTCTAATGGAATGCTGGGCCATGATTTAATTAATGTTTTAGATGAAAGGCATGATCTAATTCTTACAACTTCAAAAATAATGGATATTACAAATAAAAAACAGACAATCGAATATATTTGTAATGTTAAACCCGACATTGTTATTAATTCAGCAGCTTATACTGATGTTGATGGGTGTGAAGAGAAACATGAGTTAGCTTATAGGGTTAATGGTGAAGGGGTCGGAAATTTGGCTTTGGCTTGTAGGGAAGTGGATTGTCCGTTAGTTCATATAAGCACTGATTATGTTTTTGATGGCAGTGCAACTGAACCAATACAGGAAGATGGCGAAATTGGGCCAATAAGCATTTACGGCAAAAGCAAACTCAAAGGAGAAGAGGCAATACAAGAAATTCTTGATAAATATTTCATAGTAAGAACTGCTTGGCTATATGGAATCAACGGTCGCAATTTCCCAAAAACAATGCTTGAATTAGCTGAAAATCACTCTGAAATCACTGTTGTATATGATGAAGTTGGAACTCCGACTTATACTTTGGATTTGGCAAGAGGAATCGGCGAATTAATTGAAACGGATTATTATGGAATTTATCATTTAACTAATTCCGGAAGCTGTTCATGGTGTGAATTTGCAAAATACATTTTTGAAATAGCAGGAAAGGACGTTAATGTCATTCCTGTTACAGCATCGGAGTTTGCAAGGCCGGCACCAAGGCCAAGCTATTCTGTTCTGGAAAATAAAAATTGGATTGAGAAAGGATTTAAACCACTTAGGGATTATAAAGATGCAATAAAAGAGTATATTGAGTTGATAATATGAATAAAAGATTAGTTTTAATCATTGCGTTAATCGTTGCAATATTTAGTATTTCTGCTGTGAGTGCAGGATTTTTTGACTTTTTAAATTTTGGTGATGATTCAACTGATGTCAACGTTGTTGAAGATGGCCAATATTGTACTGTAGATGAAGTTGCGGCATATATCAAAGAGTTTCATAAGCTTCCAAGCAATTATATAACAAAAAATGAAGCGAGGGACCTGGGCTGGAATGGAGGACCACTTAAAAAATATGCTCCGGGAAAAAGTATAGGTGGAGATACATTCACTAATCGTCAACACATACTTCCAGACAGCGATTCAAAATACATTGAATGTGATATTAATGCTAACGGAACTAGTCGTGGAGCTGAGAGAATAGTTTACAATACAGGCGATTATAAAGTATATTACACTGATGATCATTATAATACATTTACAGAGGTTTAAAAATGCAATTGGATGGAAATTTAATTAAAAAAGAGGGCCATGACTATTTGATGGAAGCATTAGGTTTACCAGATTATTATGGAAAAAATTTAGATGCATTATATGATTGTCTCACTGAGATGGATTGCGAAATTGATTTAATTAATGCAGACGAAGTTGATGAGGAGATTATTGAAACTTTTAAAGATGCAGCTAATGAGAACGAATCATTAAAATTTAATATAATATGAAAAATAAAGTGATATTATGAAAGGTATTGTATTAGCTGGCGGTTCTGGAACTCGTTTATATCCTATTACCAAAGCGATTTCTAAACAATTATTGCCACTTTATGATAAGCCAATGATTTATTATCCTATTTCAGTTTTAATGCTTGCAGGTATCAAAGAAATTCTGATTATTTCAACTCCTAGGGATTTACCAATGTTTAAGGATTTGTTAGGGGATGGATCAAGTTTAGGTATCAGATTTGAATATGCAGCTCAAGAAAATCCAAACGGTCTTGCAGAAGCATTTATAATAGGTGAAGATTTCATAGGTGATGATAATGTTGCACTAATTTTAGGCGATAACATATTTCATGGACACAGATTCACTGAAATTCTTGAAAGAGCAATTAGTCTAGATGAAGGTGCTGTAATATTTGGTTATTATACTAATAATCCCGAAGCTTTTGGCGTTGTTGAATTTGATGATGAGTGGAATGTATTGTCTATTGAAGAAAAGCCAAAGGAACCAAAATCAAATTATATAGTCCCCGGACTTTATTTCTATGATAATGATGTAATTGAAATTGCAAAAAATGTCGAACCATCTGAAAGAGGTGAAGTTGAAATTACATCAGTTAATGAAGAATATTTAAAGCGCGGAAAACTTAAGGTAGAGTTACTGGGTCGTGGCATGGCATGGCTAGATACAGGAACTCATGAGGGTCTTCTTGAAGCAGCAAACTTCATTGAAACAGTTCAAAAAAGACAAAGTCTTTACATTGCGTGTCTTGAAGAAATTGCATATCTTAAGGGATACATTGATGAAAAACAATTATTGAAAACAGCTAATGAGCTTAAAAAAACAGATTATGGCGAATACTTATTTAAATTATCTAAAAGGTGTAATGATGGGTAAATTTAAATTCATAGAAACTGAAATTGAAGGCATGTTTGTGGTTGAGCCTACTGTTTTTGAAGACAATAGAGGATACTTCATGGAAACATATCAGGAAAATGAATTTAAAGAAGCGGGTCATGATTTAACTTTCGTTCAAGATAACCAATCAAAATCAACAAAAGGAGTATTAAGAGGCCTACATTTACAATTAAAATATCCGCAAGGAAAGTTAGTGCGTGTTATTAAAGGTAAAGTCTTTGATGTTGGCGTCGACTTGAGGGGAGATTCCCCGACTTATGGCAAGTGGCATGGTGAGATTTTATCTGAAGAGAATAAAAAACAAATGTATATTCCGCCAAAATTTGCCCATGGGTTTTTAGTATTGTCTGATGAGGCCGAATTTTTATATAAATGTACAGAATTCTATCATGGTGAAGATGAAAGTGGAATTAAATGGGATGATGAAGATATTGGAATTGATTGGCCATTAGATGGAATAGATGAGTTAATTTTATCAGAAAAGGATAAGGAATTTAAATGCTTCAAAGAATCTCAAATTAAATATTAGTGATTATTATGACAAATATTTTAGTAACAGGCGGAGCAGGATTTATTGGAAGTAATTTTGTAAGATACATGGTTAATAAATACTCAGATTATCATATAATTAATTTAGATGCTCTTACATACTGCGGAAACCTTGAAAACTTAAAAGATATTGAAGATAAAGATAATTACACTTTTGTTAAAGGTGATATTAGGGATAAAAGTGTCGTTGATGATTTAGTTCAAAAATGTGATTATGTTATTAACTTTGCAGCTGAAACCCATGTTGATAGAAGTATAACAGATCCGGAAATATTTATTAAATCAAATGTCTTGGGAACTCAAGTACTTTTAAATGCAGCTAAAGAATATGGTGTGGATAGATACATTCAAATTTCTACTGATGAAGTTTACGGCACTTTAGGCAAAAATGGATATTTCACTGAAACTACTCCATTACAACCTAATAGTCCATATTCAGCTTCTAAAGCTGGTGGGGATTTTATTACAAGAGCATACTTTGAAACTTTTGATTTACCAATAAATATTACACGTTGTTCAAATAATTATGGGCCTTATCAATTTCCAGAAAAATTAATTCCTTTAATGATTTCAAATACTTTAGAAGATAAAAAGTTACCCGTTTATGGTGATGGAAAAAATATTCGCGATTGGTTACATGTACATGACCATTGTACCGCTATTGATTTAGTTTTGCATGAGGGAAAAGTTGGTGAAGTCTATAACATTGGCGGAAACAATGAGAAAGAAAACATTTTTATTGTTAAATTAATTCTTGAAACATTAGGTAAAGATGAATCATTAATCGAATTTGTAACTGACCGATTAGGCCATGACAGACGTTATGCAATTGATTCAACAAAAATTCAAGAAGAATTAGGTTGGTCACCAGATTATACCTTTGAAATTGGTATTAAAGAAACAATTCAATGGTATCTTGATAATCAGGATTGGACTAATCAAGTTAAGAGCGGAAAATATCAGGAGTATTATAAAGAAATGTACGAAAATAGATAGTGATTTTACACTTGAAATACACCTCTTAATTTTATAATGTTCATTTTTTTATTATTTTTTTTAATTTTGTTTAAATAATTTAATTGATTGAATAGATTATATTTATCCTTTTTCATCATGAAATCTAATAAATTTCATTGAATTTAAGATAATTTTATATATTACTATTCATTAATATTCTTAATTGTATATACATTAAATTATTGGGAAAATGGTGATTAAATGTTGGAGCAATATTTGCCTTTTGTGGGACTAATTGTATTTGGAAATATTGAAAACTTGGTTTTATCCTCACAAGGTGTTGTAGCAGGTGTTAATCCCCTTAAATTAGGAATTGCAAGTTTTATTTGTGTTGCTTTATGGTTGCTTATTGGGACTTTAGGAACACAACTATTAATTGATTATGTTGATTTTATTGATTTCATTGGTGGACTAGCTATTTTTATTTTAGGAGCCCAAGCAATGATAACTTCTATAAGGGGCGAATGATATGGATCCAGAAATTAAACATTTTTTACCTTTATTAGTTTTTGGAAACATTGAAAACTTAATTTTAGCAGCTCAAGGTGTCGCAGCCCATGTTGATCCAGTCGTTTTAGCTATTTTAAGTTTTATAGCTGTAATTTGCTGGCTTTTAATCGGAACCTTTGGTACAAGGTTCGCCATGAAATATGCTAGGTACATTAATTTTATAGGTGGTTTGGCAATTTTCATTTTAGGTATTCAAGCAATGGCTGAGTCAATTCCGGGAATGATAGCATTTTTCCACTAGATAATCATGTCATATTTAAAACATAAGGTTTATGGTTTAATCTTTAAGCTATTCAACCATAATGATGTTGAAAAAAATAGAGTTTCTTTCATTATTGATTCTAGAGAATCCTTTAAAGGAAATTTAGATTATATCAAAAAAGAATTTGAAAAAAGAGGAGATTTCAAATTCCACTTTTTTTATAAAGACAAATTATCTTTTAATAGTTTTAAAAAATTATCAAGCTCCAAATATATCTTCTTAAACGATAACTTTTTCCCGCTTGCCTTCATGGATTTTAAAGATGAAAATACTATTGTACAGTTATGGCATGCTCCGGGGGCTTCAAAAAAATTTGGAGGATCTGTCGATTTAGAAAGTCGAGAAATTTTAAGTAAAATTTCTGACAATACCGATTATTTAATTGTTACTTCAAAAAATATCATTGAATATTATAGTGAAGCTTTTCAAATGTCTAATGATAAGATAAAACCGTTAGGCCTCCCAAGAATGGATTATTATTTTGAAAATCATGATTTAGATAAATTAAAACAAGATTTTTGTCAAAAAGTAAATATTCCGCCGGATAAAAAAATCATTTTATATGCTCCAACCTTTAGAGATGAAGAAAAATATAATAATGTATTCGATTTCCTCGATTTAGAGAAATTTAATCAGGAATTAGGTTCGGAGTATGTTTTAGCTTTAAGACTTCATCCCAAAATTAAGAATTTTTATAAAGAGGATATTTCATCCAATAGCCGATATGTCGATGTAAGCGATTTTGAAAGCGAACAGGAATTAATGTTAATCAGCGATATTTTAATCACTGATTACTCATCTATAATGATTGAATATTCTGTTTTAAATAAGCCTACAGTATTTTTCACTTATGATTTAGATTATTATTTAGCTAATGAACGTGGATTTTACTATGATTTTAAAACAACCGTTCCCGGACCAATTGTTTACACATCAGATGAATTGATTGACGTAATAAAAGATGGCCGGTTTGATAAAGGCAAGATATCCGATTTTGTTAAAACACAATTTGATGAAATTGATGGCCATTCATCTGAAAGAATCGTAGATTACTTATTAAATAGAGGTTGATAAAATGGATAATTTTAAAGTTAGCGTAATTGTTCCAGTTTACAATGCTTCACAGTATATAAGTAAAACTTTAGATTCAATCATTACTCAAGATTTTGATGGTTTTGAAATCATCGTCGTTGATGATGGCTCAACTGACGATAGTCTAGAAATAATTAATCACTGTTTAGGCGATTGTAAAATACCACATAAAGTTATCCACCAAGAAAACAAGGGGGTTAGTGTTGCAAGAAATGTCGGTATTGATGAGTCACAAGGGGATTATTTAGTTTTTGTTGATGCAGATGATTATATTTCAAAAAATCACCTGTCAAGCTTATATAATGGCAAAACAGATTTTAGCTTAACATTATATGCTAAAAAAGAAGGAGAAAAACTAACAAATCTTGATACCTATCCGCAAAATCTGATTTCGACTTATGACTTCATTAAGATGGAGTTGAATATGCAAATCACTTTCAATTTCTTCCAACTAATGTATAAGGCGGATATAATTAAAAATAATAATATTAAATTCACTCCAGGCACGATTTATGGTGAAGATACAGAATTTGCACACAAAGCATTAAACTATGGTGATGAGATAGCTATTAACAATGAAGTAACTTATTATTATGTCCAGCACTCAGATTCAGCAATTAAAACAAGCGAATATAAAAGATTCGGCATTGTTAAAATTTTTGAGGGAATAGGTGAATTTTACAGAAAAAATAATAAACCTGAACTTGCTGATTTGATAACAACTTCTAGAATTCCAAAAGCAATATTTGGAAATATGAACTTCTTTTTTTACAATGGTTATGATTTTGATGAAGTATTGAGTAAAATGAAGGAGTTGAATTTACTTGAAAAACTGTCTAAATTCCAAGGAGATAGTAAATTTAAATTAAAAATAAAATTATTTTTATTAAATCCAAAACTATACTATAAACTATGGAAAAAATTTAAAAATTCAATTTGATAACATGAAAGTTTCAGTCGTAACGCCAAATTATAATGGAGAAAGATTCTTAAAAACCTTTTTTGAGTCATTGAATAATGATTCGGAATTAATTGGGGAAGTTATTATAGTTGATAATGGATCAACTGATAACAGTAAAGAGTATATTAAAAACAGTTCATTCAATTTCCCTGTCATATTAATCGAAAACGAAGAGAACTTAGGTTTTTCTCCGGCGGTTAATCAAGGAATATCACAAGCTAAGTATGAATATATTTTTTCTCTAAATAATGATACTGAAATTAAAAAAGGTTCTATTAAGGCGTTGGTTGATTTAATCTCATCTGACAATAACATATTTTCTCTTCAGGCTAAAATGCTTCAATATAACAATAAAGATTTAATTGATGATGTTGGCGATGAGTATAATTTACTTGCTTGGACTAAAAAAACAGGCGAAAATCACAATTCAAACGAGTACACTGAGGTTTGCGAAATATTCTCCGCATGTGCTGGCGCAGCAATGTATAAAAAATCGCTCTTAAACGAAATTGGAATGTTTGATAATAATTTCTTTGCTTATATGGAAGATGTGGATTTGGCAATCAGGTCAAGAATAAATGGTTATAGGAATTTGTTATGTCCGGATGCGATAGTTTATCATATTGGCAGTGCAACAAGCGGAAGCAGATATAATGAATTTAAAGTTCGCCTGGCGGCTAGAAATAATGTCTGGGTTGTTTACAAAAACTTACCTGTTCCATTGAAAATTATTAATTTCATATTTTTATTTTTAGGATTTTTCATCAAATATTTGTTCTTTTTAAAAAAAGGGTTCGGTTCAATTTACTTGGCGGGTATTCGTGAAGGTTTATCTACAAGAAGTAAAATTCAAAAAGTCAAATTCGAATCCAAAAATACAAAAAACTATTTTAAAATCGAATACAGATTAATTATTAATACTTTTAAATTTTTAAAAAAATAATCAGTGAGTTTCATGGACCTTTCAGTTGTTATTTTAAACTATCAAACTTTTGAGTTAACAAAGAATACTATTAACTCTATTCTAGACTATAATTATCCATTTAGTCTGGAAATATTTGTAGTAGATAATGCATCTAATGATGATAGTTTAGCTCGTTTAAAAGATTATTTTAAAGATAAAGTTAAATTTATAGCATCTAAAGAAAATAATGGTTTTGCAGCGGGGAATAATCAAGCTTTAAGGCATGCAAGCGGCAAATACCAACTTTTACTAAATTCAGACACAATCGTTTGGGAGAATACTTTGGAAAATATTTACAATTATATGGAAAAGAATAGTGATGTTGGGGCATGTGGTTGCAGAGTCATTTTAGAAAATGGCGAACTGGATAAGGCTTGTAAAAGATCTTTTCCAAATGTAAAAAACTCATTCTTTAGATTATTCCACATTCCAACAAATAGTAAAGAAGATAATTATAATTTAAATAATCTTCCGGATGATGAAATCTATGAAATTGACTGTCTCACCGGTGCGTTCATGTTCATGAGAAAGGAAGCTCTTGATGAAGTTGGATTGCTTGATGAGACTTTTTTCATGTATGGTGAAGATATTGATTTATGTTACCGCATTAAAAAATCCGGCTGGAAAATAATTTACTATGGAAAATCCAAAATCACTCACCTTAAAGGTGCAAGCAGTAAAAAACAAAAATCAAAATTGATTTATGAGTTTTACCGTGCGATGTACATTTATTATAATAAACACCTTGCTAAAGAATCATCTTTTATTGTTAATTGGATTGTTTATTTAGGAATTGCTCTTTTATGTATTTTAAAATTATTTTTGAATTTGTTCAAAAAGAAAAGTTAATTAATTAATTGCAATAATATATATAATAAACTAGTTTAGGTAGTTATTATGATTAAGGAAAATCAAAGAGCATTAAATATTTTATTAGTTTTAATTGATGTTTTAGTGATAACACTATCACTTATATGCTCTATTTGGTTAAGATTTAAAACTACTTTATTCGGGCCTATTGGAGGACATTTGGGCTTTTTTAGTTATCTATTATTTTTAGTGTTAGCGGTCATTCCTGTTTATTTAATTTTATACTTTGCATTTGGTTTATATAAACCTCGCAGAACTTATAAAAATATTTTTTCAGAGGCTACGCAGATAATTAAGGTAAATATATTAGCATTCTTTATTCTAGTTTCAATATTGTTTATCATAAATCAGCCAAATTTTTCAAGAATAATGCTCTTTTTATTAGCAATTATAGCAACGTTCTTTGGAATCATTGAAAGGTTTATTATTAGAAGCATTTTAAAGAAGTTAAGAGTGAATAATAAAAACTTAAAACATATTCTCGTCGTTGGAGACAATGATTTGGCATTTACATTTGCACGCAAAATTCGCAATAATCCTTATTTGGGTTTCGTTGTCAGCGGGTTCCTGGGAAGATCAGACCATGTAGGCAGGGAAATTGAAGGAAGTAGAATTATCGGCGCATTTAAAGATATAGATAAGATTTTAGAAAGTAATAGATATGATAGAGTTGTTTTAGCTATTCCTTTAAAATATTATTATAAAATTAACGAGCTAGTGGAGAGCTGTGAAAGAGTAGGAATCAAGGCGGAAATAATTCCGGATTACATTAGATATTTCCCGGCACAGCCATCTATTGACATGATTGAAGATATTCCGATTATTAATATTCGTTACGTTCCTCTTGACGATGACTTTAATAAATTTTTGAAGTACACTTCCGATTATATCATATCAATAATAGCGATAATTATAACCTCACCAATAATGATTATTACAGCTATCGCTATTAAATTGACATCTCCCGGACCTATAATCTTTAAGCAAGAAAGAATGGGTTATAACGGCAAGACATTTATGATGTACAAATTCCGCAGTATGAAGGTTCAAAATCCTAATGAGGAAAAATCCGAATGGACCACACCTGATGACCCAAGAAAGACAAAGGTTGGAGAAATAATTAGAAGAACCAGTATTGATGAATTGCCACAATTTTTCAATGTCTTGAAAGGCGACATGAGCGTTGTCGGTCCAAGGCCTGAAAGACCATTTTTCGTAGAACAATTCAAGGAAACAATACCAAAATACATGGTCAAACACCAAGTGAAACCCGGTTTAACCGGCTGGGCTCAAATTCATGGATGCCGTGGTGACACTTCAATTAAAAAACGTATAGAATATGATATTGAGTACGTAGAAAACTGGCACATGGGTTTGGATTTAGGAATCATGATTAAAACAGCTTTAAAGAGAAATCCTAATGCATATTAATTTTTGTGCATTTTCACATATGTGCACTTTACCAATATTTATATCAAATTTTTTTGAAATATTGGAATTGAGAATACTTTTCAAATGCTCTCTCTAATACTTTATATACACTATGATTATAAAATTATAATTAACTTTTCTATGAGGGGTTTGGTATGCAAGAAAAAATTTTACAAGAATACGAAAAAATTAACGATAAACTTACTGAAGAAGAGTTCTTGGAAGAAATAGAAAGATTAAAAGCGGATAATGATGGATTAAATTTCATTGATGATTTTGAAGCTGCACAAAAGATAGTGGAAAGTTACATGAATCAAGAAACATCAATTGACAATGACATTGAAGAAACATCATTTGAAATGACTGAGGACCTTCAAGAAAGATATGATAAAGTTAAAGATCAAATTTCAGAAGAAGAATTTTTTACAAGAATGGAAAAATTCAGACAAAAAGAAATTGAAAATCCATTCATGACTGATGTTAGTTTGGCGGACATGGTCGTTGGCGAATTAGTCACTGCTGAAGTTGAAACAGTTTCTCAAAGACCAGAATATAATATTGACACAATCGATAAACTTGAAAAAGGCAACAGGGACGTAACTGTTGCAGGTAGAGTAATTTCAATTTCAAATCCAAGATCATTTAAAACTCGTAAAGGTCAAAGTGGAGAAGTTTGCAATGTCGAATTAAAAGATAATACTGGAGAAATAAGAACAGTTTTCTGGACTCAAAACATTAAATTACTTAAAAATGTTAAAGAAGGAGACATTATTCAAATCAAAGAAGTTGATATTAAAGAAGGATATTCCGGACTTGAAGCTAATTTAAGACCAAGATCAACTGTAATTAAATTAGAAGAAGATCCTTCAAAATTCCCAGCATATGAAGAAGAAATTACCAACATTGCCGATATCCAACCTGATACCAAAGTAAATATCATTGCAAGAATCGTTAGAATTCCAACTATTAGAAGCTATGAAAAAAATGGAAAAGAAGGAAAAGTTGCATCTCTTGAATTACAGGATAGTTCAGGACAAATCTCTTATACATTATGGAATAAAAACGTTGAATTAATCAATGATTTAGGACTTGAAGATGGGGATACTGTTAAAATCCTTCAGGCACAAGCACGTGAAAGACCAAACCGTGATGGTGAAAATGAAATAACATTAACCCACTGGGATGGAAGGATAATCAAAGGAGATTATGATGTTCCAGAGGTAGTACAAGAATTTTCACCGATTGGAGATTTAAGAGAACAGAAGGATGTTTCAATTGTAGGTATTGTTTCAAGACTTCAAGATATTAAATTATTTACAAGAAAAACAGATAATACCGAAGGTAAGCTAAGAAACTTTGATGTTAGAGACACAACTGGTGAAATTAGAGTAACTGTTTGGGGAGACGATACTAGTTTACCGATAAATAAAGGAGACATAATTAAAATTATTGGTGGGGATGTTCGTTATGATGAATACACTCAAAGCCAGTACTCCATGAATACAAACTTTAATACTCAAATCTCAATTAATCCTCAAAACTTATCTATCGATGAATTAGATGAATTAAATGCTTTAAGAGAAGAATTACGTCCAACTCCTGTTGGTGAAGTGGAATTATTAGATGATGATGGTATTGAAATAGATATTATCGGAAGAATTTTATCTCTTGAGGATCCTAGAGAATTCCAAAGAGACACAGGCGAAGTAGGTGTTGTTCGTTCAGCAATGTTTGCTGATGAATCCGGTAAAGTTAGATTATCTTTTTGGAATGAAAAAGCTCAAGGGGATTATGGTGTAGGTGAAGCTTATAGAATTGAAAATGCCAGATCTAGACTTGGAATGTACAGTGTTGATTTAAACGTTGGAGGAAGTTCAAGAATTATTAGATTATCAGAAGAAGAAGCATCTTCAATGTTTATTCCTAAATTAGAAACATTGGAAAAAACTCTTTATGATTATATCAGTATTGATGAGGTCGATGAAGATGAAGATGATAAAATCATCATTGGTAGAGTCATCGAAATCTTTGAACCTCGTACTTTTGAAAGAGATGATGGTGAAGGGCATGTTAGAAATATAGAAATTGCTGATGATACAGGTTCTATCATTGTTGTTCTTTGGAATGACGATGTAAATAAGGAATTTGAATTAGGCCAAGCAATTAAACTACAAAACCCTCGTTTCAGATACAATGATAGGACTAATCGTGTAGAAGCCAATGTGTCTGGAGCTACTGCCATATTAGAGCCAAGTGAAACTGAATTAGAGAAATTATCCTCTTATGAAGAATTACTTGAGGCAATCTTTGTTCCAAGATCAATTGAAGCTTTATCAGAATATGATACTAATGTTCATATTACAGCCCAAATTGATGAGGTATATACTAACAGGGTACTACTTAAAAAATGTCCAGTTTGTAATGAAAATGTCGAACATACAGAAGAAGAAGGCGTTTGTGACAATTGCGGACACATATTTGATGAACCAAAATACACTCTTATGATTCCTTTAAGAATTCATGATGATACCGGTGAAATTGAAGCTACTTTCTTTGATAATTTAGCCGAAGAACTTATAGGAATGAAAAAAGAAGAAGTAATTTCTATCACTGAAGTAGAACTACTTTCAATAGAAGATAAACTTCAAGATTTAACTGGTTATACTATTGAATTTATAGCTAATGTTAATTTTGATGAATTCAATCAAACTAATAGATTAAACCCTAAAAAACTATTAAAAAAATATATTTAAATAAGTGAGGAATGATTATCATGGTCGATTTAAGCGATTTACCAGGTGTAGGTGAAAAAACAGCAGAAAAATTAAAAGATGCAGGTTTTGCTGACATGATGAGATTAGCTACTGCTACTCCAAAAGAGTTATCAGTTAAAGCTGAAATCGGTGAAGGTGTTGCAGAAAAAGTTATTGAAGCGGCACGTAGAGCTGAAAACATTACCTTTGAAACCGCATTAGAAGTTGACGAAAGAAGAAAAGATGTAGGACACATAACTGTTGGAAGTCAAGAATTCAACGATTTAATTGGTGGAGGAATCGAAACTCAATCAATTACTGAAGTATTTGGTGAATTTGGGTCTGGTAAAAGTCAAATTTCCCATGAATTAGCTGTTACAGTTCAATTACCAGAAGAACTTGGAGGACTTGACGGGGAATGCGTATTTGTCGACACTGAAAACACTTTCCGTCCAGAAAGAGTCAGACAAATTGCAGAAGCATTTGAATTAGACACTCATGAGGTTTTAAGCAGAATTCATGTTGCACGTGCATTCAACTCCGCTCACCAAATTCTAATGGTGGATAAAATTAATGAACTCATTCAAAGTGGTGTTAATGTAAGATTAGTTATTGTCGATTCATTAATGGCTCACTTCAGAGCGGAATATGTTGGAAGGGAATCCCTTGCTGTTAGACAACAAAAGTTAAACCAACATTTACATTCACTTCAACAAATTGCAAACACTTATAATGTTGCAATATTTTTAACTAACCAAGTTCAAGCTAAACCGGATTCCTTCTTCGGAAGTCCTACCAAAGCTATTGGGGGGCACGTTTTAGGTCACGCTTCAACTTACAGAATATGGCTTAAAAAAGGTTTAGCTGGAAAAAGAATCGCTCGTTTAGTGGATTCTCCTCATTTACCTGAAGGTGAATGTGTATTTAAAATTACTAGCGAAGGTATCGTTAGTTAATTTTATTTTCTTTTTTTCTTAACTTTTTTATACTTTTTTTACAAATATTTACTTACATGAATGCTATAGAAATTACTATTTTATCAATCATTATAATGATTGGACTTGGATATTTCCTTAAAAGAATTGATTTTTTAAGTGAAAATGACTTGGATCCTTTTAATAAAATAGTAATGTACATTTTAATGCCCTGCATGATTTTTCATGCTATTTATTCTGCGGACTTATCACTTCTTTCAAAACTAGGAATACTGCCTTTTGTTATTTTGGCGTCTTCTTTTGTTACTGGAATTGTTTCATATTTCATTTTAAAACAATTAGGATTAGATGATAAAACATTATGGAGTGTTTTAGTCACAGTTATGATTGCTAACACTGCTTTTATGGGCTACCCGGTCACATTAGGCATTTTCGGCCAGGAAGGTTTTTTAAGAGCTATATTTTGTGACATGGCTACATTATGTATCTTTTTAGTATTATCATTTGCTTTAATATTGAAATTCGGCGGAACTCCAAAAGCTGCAGTTAAAAGAATAACATTCTTCCCACCACTTTGGGCAGTAATTTTAGGTTTGGGATTTAATTTCTTTAACATTCCAATCGGTCAGGTCCTGGATAATACTGTCAATTATTTAGGCCAAGGAGCTATTCCTTTAATCATGATTGCGTTAGGTTTATCAATTGATTTTTCCGCTTTGAAGAGAAGCAAATCCATGATTGCATTCACTTCCGTAATGAAATTGGCTTTCTTTCCGGCCATCGCATTCATTGTTGCTTCAAAAATCGGTTTGGTCGATCTTCAATTCACCATATCTGTTGTGGAGGCTGCAATGCCTTCCGGTATGATGTCTTTGCTGCTTGCGATAACATATAAACTCGACTATGAGTTGACATCAGATTGCATATTAATCAACACTGTAATCTCTTTGATTACACTCCCGTTGATAATTATGTTACTTTAGCTAAAAAAGTAATAATTTAATTTAACCTAAATTTTTTATTTTATCAAAAAATGAAAATTACGCTTTATTTAGACAAATACTTTGAATTTAGCTTTAATTTCAAATTTAAAGCTATTTTTAAAGAGATTTTCTCTTCTCATATATAAACTTTACTCCAAGAGATTTATAAATAAGTTTATATATGTGTATTTACTACATAAGTATATCTAATACTATGTAAAAATTATAACTGTTTTTGAAATTGCAATTTTTCATATATATTAGATATTTTTCACGACTTGTACAAGGTGAATTAATATGGCAGAAGAAATAAATAACGAAGAAATTAGGATAGGTGTTTACGTCTGTCACTGTGGTGTAAACATTGGTGGAGTAGTCGACTGTCCTGACGTTGCTGAGTATGCTAAGACATTACCAAACGTCGTATATGCAACCGACTACAAATACATGTGTTCCGACCCGGGTCAAGCTATGATCCAAGAGGACATTAAGGAAAAAGGATTAAACAGAATTGTTGTAGCAGCATGTTCCCCTCGTCTTCACGAACCTACTTTCCGTAGATGTGTAGAAGAAGCTGGATTAAACAAATTCTTATTTGAATTTGCTAACTTAAGGGAACAAGACTCCTGGGTACACATGGACTTACCTGAAGAAGCAACCGCAAAAGCTAAAGATTTAACACGTATGGCTGTTGCAAAAGCAAGATTACTCGAACCATTAGAAGCTACCAAAGTAGCAGTAGATAACAAAGCATTAGTTATCGGTGGTGGAGTAGCTGGTATTCAAACTTCCCTAGACTTAGCTGATATGGGATTCAAAACCTACGTAGTAGAAAGAAACCCAACCATCGGTGGACGTATGGGACAATTAGATAAAACTTTCCCTACTCTCGACTGTTCAATGTGTATCTTAGCACCTAAGATGGTAGACTGTGCAAAACACGAAAACATCGAATTAATTTCCTACGCAGAAGTTAAAGAAGTTGACGGATTCATCGGAAACTTCAAAGTAAAAGTTGAGAAAAAACCTAGATATGTTGATGAAGCTTTATGTACTGGATGTGGATCTTGTCAAGAAGCTTGTCCTATCGAAATACCTAACTACTACGACGAAGGTGTAGGTATGGTAAAAGCTGCATTCATCCCATTCCCTCAAGCTGTACCATTATGTGCAACTATCGATAAAGACTACTGTATCGAATGTAACTTATGTGTACAAGCATGTGGACCAGACGCAATTGACCACAATCAACAAGCTGAAGAAATCGAATTAGAAGTTGGTACTATTGTAGCAGCTATCGGTTACGACCCATTCGATCCATCCGGCATTTACCAATACGGATACGGACGTTTCTCAAACGTAATTACCGCTATGGAAATTGAAAGGATGATTAACGCATCAGGTCCTACCGGTGGACACGTAATTAAACCATCCGACGGTATCGAACCTAAACGTGTAGCATTCATCCACTGTGTTGGTTCAAGAGATGAACAAATCGGTAAACCATACTGTTCCAGAGTATGTTGTATGTACTCCATGAAAAACGCTCAATTATGTATTGACCACGAACCTGATACCGAAGTAACCTGTTACTACATGGATATCCGTTCATTCGGTAAAGGATACGAAGAGTTCTACAAAACATCTCAAGAAAAATACGGTATTGAATTTATCAGAGGTAAACCAGCACAAATCTTCGAAAACGATGATTTAACCTTAACTATCAGAGCAGAAGATACTTTACTCGGTAAAGTAACCGAATACACTTACGATTTAGTTGTATTAAGCGTAGGTCTCGAACACTCTGCAGGATCCGACGAACTCAGACAAACATTAGGTCTTTCCAGATCTGCAGACGGATTCTACATGGAAGCTCACCCAAAACTCAGACCTGTTGACACCTTAACTGACGGTGTTTACATTGCTGGTGTAGCACAAGGTCCTAAAGATATTCCTGACTCCGTAGCACAAGGTTCAGCTGCAGCATCCAGAGCAGCAATCCCAATGGCTAGAGGAGAAGTAGAAATCGAACCTATTATTGCATCCAACGACGAAACCGTTTGTGGTGCTTGCCAAGTATGTGTTGAATTATGTCCATTCGACGCTATTGCAATCGCTACCGGTGTAGGTGGAAAAGAATTTGCACAAATTAACTCCGCATTATGTAAAGGATGTGGTACTTGTGTAGGTGCATGTCCATCTGGTGCAATGAACCAACAACACTTCAAAACCGAGCAAATTATGGCACAAATCAGTGCTGCTCTTGAAGACTTAGGTAAATAGATTTAGAGATTAATTTCTCTATTTCTTTTTTTCTTTTTTTTTAAATTTTTAGATTCTATGCTGAAAATTAGCATATTTTTTCCAGTATTTTCTTAAAAAAAAACGATTCGATGATTTTTTTAGAGGAAAAATTTTAGAATAAGACAAGAAATAATAATATATTAATTTTAAAAATAGTCAATTTAATGTCTTATTGCAGAGAATTAACTCCACTGTTCTCACCCCTATGAGATGAAATAAGGGAACACCATAACAGCGACAGAAAAAACCGTTATAATTAGCAGAAAAATACATGTTAAATATAATTAACAACATATCAATCCACCCCCTATGATTACTTTAGGGCCTTTTTACTAAATATATATTGTTTAATCATTAATTTAAAGCTTGTTGAAGTCTTTATGTAAAATTGCAGTCAAATAAACATGATATATAATTTTTATGGAAATTAAAATAATAATTTAACAATAATCTTTTTTAATTAAGACTATTTTTAAGTTATTCATAACTCTTATATTAGAAGATAAACAAAAATTAAATCATAAATATATAATTGGATATTAGGTGTAGTAAATGACTAATTATCATGATGAAATTTTAAACTTTGAAGAGATAGCAAAAAAGCATACAGAATATATGAGAAACAGTATCAATCTCATCGCTTCTGAAAATGTTACAAGTGTAGAAGTGACCGAAGCAGTAGCAACCGATTTTGCCCACAGATACGCGGAAGGTCAGGCATTCCAAAGATTCTACGAAGGATGCCAATACATAGATTTGATTGAAGACAAAACCAAAAAGCTTTCATGCAAACTTTATGACTGTGAATATGCAAACGTCCAGCCGGTTTCAGGTGTAACTGCAAACCTTGCGGCATTTTTCGGATTCGGTAAACCTGGCGACAAGGTCATGGCACTTGAAGTACCCTCAGGGGGCCACATTTCACACGCAGATGTAAGCGCTGCAGGTATTCGCGGCCTTAAAACAGTTTTCCACCCATTGGACAAAAACGTTATGAACATAGACATCGACGCTATGAACAAAAAAATCCTTGAGGAAAAACCAAACATTATTTTATTTGGTGGAAGCTTATTCCTGTTCCCTCACCCAATCAAGGAAGCCCGTGAAGCTGCCGATGAAGTCGGCGCTACAGTAATGTATGACGGTGCACACGTATTGGGTCTTATTGCAGGAGGCCAATTCCAGCAACCTCTTAAAGAAGGAGCAGACCTGATGATGGGAAGTACTCATAAGACATTCCCTGGTCCGCAAGGAGGAATCATCCTTTCAAGCAAAGAAAACGAAGAACGCATCGATGAAGCAGTATTCCCTGGTGTTGTAAGTAACCACCACTTGCACCATTTACTTGGTTTAGGAATTGCAACTGCTGAAATGTTAGAATTTGGTGAAGCTTATGCAAAACAAATCATTAAAAATGCACAAGCATTAGGTCAGGCAATGTATGAGAGAGGATTCAATGTATTATGTGAAGACTTAGGATTCACAGAATCCCACCAAATCGCAGTTGATTTAACCAATATCAGATCAGCATCCGATATTGCAAAAGAATTGGCTGATAATAATGTAATTTTAAACAAAAACCTCTTGCCAGGAGATAATAGGGATAACTCTGATGATCCATCTGGTATCAGAATAGGTACTCAGGAAATTACAAGACGCGGATTAAAAGAAAAAGAAATGGATGAAGTTGCAGAATTCATCAAACGTGTAGCAGTCGATAAAGAAGACATTGCTGATGAAGTAGCTGAATTCATGAACCAATACACAAAATTGGATTACGCATTCTCTGACAGAGAAGCTTATCAATATCATAATTTAGATTAAAATGAGAATTGCATTTGCGTTTACTGGAGCTGGTCATTTACTTAGAGAATCAGTGCAAGTTGCTCTTGAATTAGCTAAAGAGCATGAAGTTACAGTATTCCTATCAGGGGCAGCAGAGGAAGTCCTTAAAATGTATGGACTTTATGAAAGTGTTGTCAGCATAACTGGTGGGAAATATAGGGAGCTGGCTACTGATTCCAACCAAAAATTTTCATATCCAATTACCGGTCGCCTGTCCTTGGGAAAATACGACCTATTAATAGTCTCACCAGCAACAGCAAATACAGTTTCAAAAATAGTCTACGGAATAGCAGACACATTGGTGACAAATGCAGTAGCACAAGCCGGGAAAGGTGCCGTTAGGACTTACATGGTGCCGGTAGATATTCATCCAGGGCCAATTGATACAGTTCTGCCATCAAAAATAGAATTGTCAAAATGTCAAGACTGTGACGAGTGTGTTGCCAGTTTGGCATGTGAACAGGGTGCCATTATTCCACATTCGGAAATTGACTTGACAAAATGTATTGGTTGCGGTTTGTGTAGAAATACATGTCCAAACGACGCAATTTCAGAAGGCAAAATCATTACAATCTATATGAGAGATATTGACATTGAAAATACTCGCAAATTAGCCAGTATTGATGATATTCAAATCTTTGAAAATCCTAAAGATATATTAGATAAAATCTAATTTATCTCCTATTTTTAATTTTAACTTATTTTTTTTGGTTTCTAAAATATATCTAGCTTGTTTTTTTGGTCTGTAAAATTTCCAAGGTTTTAAAATGGCTTTTTCAAAAATAATTTTATTTTCATCCATGAAATAGACATCAATTTCAAATCTCATAAACATCGTGTGTATTGATGAATCTTTCATGTTTGTTAAAATTAAGCAATGCTTAAAATCTTTTTTTCCCATTAAACCAATCAAACGTTTAAAAAAACTATCTGCATAGATTATTTTCATAAGATAATATTTAATTTCAAAATATAAAAATTTTTAACAACTTAAAATCAACATTGATTTAAATGAAGGTTTTATATTTGATTTTGCCACTTATCAAATCCTCAAGGGCAATTTTGAAGTCTATTTTTTCAAAGGCTCCTGGCACGGAAAGCTGTTCCTCATTGTACACTATAACATAAAACGGCACAGAGTTAAGTCCGTTGAAGCGAGCGTCTTCCATATCGAGATCAACTTCAAGGCCATAGGAGTTGCCTGATAGCATAGGTCTGATTTCCTCTTCGTTTAGGCCGATTGAAGTGGCGATTTTGCTCAGCACGTCAATGTCTGAAATGATTTCATTTTTGGAAAAATTAGCATCATAAATTTTAAAAATCAGATTCTGTGAAAGTTCAGGATATTTTCTTTGCACAAATTTTGCCAACCGGTGAGCATTTCTTGAAGAAACCAATTGAGTGCCTTTGTAATTGATATCTAAACCGTCCTCTTTAGCAATTTCATCGATTTCATCCATTTCCTTTTCGGCTTCGGCAGGGGTGATTCCAAATTTTGTGGCGTGGCGAATAATCATTGGGGTAGTCGGTTCAGTATCTAGCATAGGTTCAAGTTCAAATGCTTTTAATTCCCATTCAGGGTCCAAATCCAGTTCATTAACTGCATCACTTAAACGCTTGAGTCCAATATATGAATAAGGGCAGTTAAAATCACTCCAATAAATAATTTTCATTTTTTCTTTTTCTCTTCATCTTTCTTTTTAGCAATTTTATATAGTTTAATCATATTGTCGACTGCTTTGAAAAGTGAATTGTATTTTCGCATGAATCCCATGAATTAATATATTTAGTTTTATTGTTAATGTAGTTTTAGTAAGTTTGTGGAAAATCCCGTTTAATTTGATTAAATTTATCTTCAAATTTCAAGATTTTCAAAGATTGCCATAACCTTTATTTATTAACTCAAACAAAAAGATACATATTATAAATTAATATTATATATGTGTTTTTTACATCAAAAAAATCCCTTTAAATCGCTTAGAGGTTTTTTATTTTTACACATATTATCTATCAATTTACGAGGAGTTAAAATGCCAATACAAGAGGCAGATAAATCATACAATCATGATAAAATAGAAAAAAAAGTTCAGAAATTCTGGAAAGAAGAAGACACTTTTAAAAAGGTAAATGAACTTAGAGAAAACGGTCCTAGATACTCATTTTTAGATGGGCCACCATACTGTAGTGGTAAAATCCATTTAGGAACAGCTTGGAATAAGATCATTAAGGATTCATACTTGAGATACAAATCCATGAACGGATTTAGCTTAAGAAGACAAGCTGGATGGGATATGCACGGACTTCCAATTGAAAATAAAGTAGAACATTTAATGAACATCCAATCCAAACAAGAAATTGAAGAAAGCATTGGAATCGACAAGTTCGTTAATAAATGTAGGGAATTTGCAATTGAAAATAAAATTGCAATGGAAGAGGAATTCGACCAATTGGGAGTTTGGATGGATTGGGATGACCCATACATGACATTGGATCCTAAATACATGGAATCTTCATGGTGGATGCTTAAAAGGGCAAATGAGCAAAACTTGCTTTTAAACGACCAAAGGGTAATCAGCTGGTGTCCTCACTGTGGAACCGCATTGGCGGCTGCAGAAATCGAATATGAAGAAAAAGAGGATCCGTCCATTTATATTAAATTCCCGGTTCGTGGTGAAGAGAATACCTATTTCCTAGTTTGGACAACCACTCCATGGACATTGCCTGCTAACATGGCAGTTTGTGCAAATCCAGAATTCGATTATGTTTACGTTTCCAAAGATGGGGAAACTTATATTTTAGCCGAAAACTTGATGGAAGATGTTTTAGGCAAACAGATCAAGATTCACAGAACCAAAATACCTGCCGAAAATGAAGACGAAGAAGACCAAATCATTGAAGAAAAAGAGGTAATGTATGAAATCATCAAAACAGTCAAAGGGGAAGACTTGATTGGAATGAGCTATGATTACATACTTATGGATGAAGTTCCAAAACACGCCGAATTCGATGAAATCGAAGCTGTTCATAAGGTGTTGCCTGGTGACCATGTAGAGCTTGGCGAAGGTACAGGATTGGTACATACCGCACCTGGACATGGTCCAGACGATTTTGAAGTTGGTCAGGCCAATGGAATTCCAATTTTCTGTCCTGTAGGCGAAGACGGATGCTTCACAGATGATGCAGGTAAATATGCGGACAAATTCACAAAAGAAGAAAACTCACAAATCATTCAAGACTTGGAAGATAAAGGTTTAATGTACAGGTCAGAAACCATTGAACACAGATACGGAGTATGTTGGAGATGTAAGACTCCTATTATTTATCGTGCAACTAAACAGTGGTTCTTAAAAGTAACAGACATTAAGCAAAAAATGTTGGATGAAATTGAAAAAGTAGAATGGGTACCTAAATGGGCTGGAGAAGGAAGATTCCATGATTGGGTAGACAATGCCCGTGACTGGACAATCTCAAGACAAAGATACTGGGGTATTCCAATACCAATTTGGGAATGTCCGGATTGTGGAGAACTAAAGGTAATCGGTTCTTTAGCCGAATTAAAAGAAGAATCATTAACTGAAATCAACGTGTCCGATTCTGAACTTATCCACAGACCGTTCGTAGACGAAGTTGAAGTCAAATGTGACAAATGTGGAAAAGCTATCAAGAGAATTCCGGATGTTTTGGATGTATGGATTGACTCCGGAGTGGCTGGCTGGGCTTCACTTTACTATCCGGAAGAAAAGGAAAAATTCGAAGATTGGTTCCCTTATGACTTTATTACAGAAGGCCATGACCAAACCAGAGGATGGTTCTACTCACAACTCGGTACAGGAGTAATTGCTATGGGTCAAAGCCCATATCAAAAAGTGTTAATGCATGGTTTCGTTTTAGATGAAAATGGAAACAAAATGTCCAAATCATTAGGTAATGTAGTAGCTCCAGAAGAGGTAATTGAAAAGTATGGGGCTGACGTACTTAGATTCTACTTATTATGGGCTTCAAAACCATGGGATGACTTGAAATTCGTATGGGAAGAGCTCATTAACATTAACAAAATGTTTAACATTTTATGGAATGTATATGTATTTTCAACCACTTACATGTCCCTTGATGACTTCAACCCAATTGGATTAAGTGAAGACGACATTATTTTACGTTCAGAGGATAAATGGATTATATCTAAAGCAAATTCATTAATTAAAGAAGTTTCTGAAGATTTAGATAAATTATTCTTCCACAACGCAACAAGAAAAATCAATAATTTCATCATTGAAGATTTAAGCCGTTGGTATGTAAGACTTATTCGTGGAAGAACTTGGGTAGAAAGCGATGATCCAGATAAATTAGGCGCATACTATAGCTTATACACAGCTCTTGTTAAATTAATCACAGTATTATGTCCAATAGCTCCTCATGTATCAGAGGAAATCTATGAAAATCTTGTTAAAGGCGTAAACCCTGATGCGGCTGAAAGTATTCACATGCTTGATTGGGAATATGATGAAGATGAAATCGATAAACAGTTAGAAGGCAAGATGGATGTTGCTCGCGAAGTAATTGAAGCATCAATAAGAGCAAGAGACATGGCACAATACAAACTCAGATGGCCGGTATCAGATATTACAGTCGTATCTGAAGATGAAGAAGTGTTGGCGGCTGTTGAAGAGTTAACTGAAATTATTAAAGACCAATCAAATACTAAAGACGTATTTTGCGCTAATGAATTTGAAAAATTATCATATAATGCAAAACCGAACCTTAAAATTTTAGGTCCGAAACTCAAAGGAGACATGGGAAAAGTTGTAAAAGGCCTAAAAGAAGCTGATGGTAATGAAATCAAAGCAGAGCTTGAGGAAAAAGGCACTGTAACAATTGAAGGTATTGAATTAAACACAGAAGAAGTATTATTTGATTCAGAACTTCCAGATGATTTTGTTTCATCAGAGTTTGAAGGCGGAAATGTATTTGTAAATACAAATGTTACATTAGAAATCAGACAAGAAGCTATGGCTCGTGAACTGATTAGAAGAGTTCAGGACATGAGAAAAGATTTGGATTTGGATGTTGAAGCAAACATTGATGTAAGCGTTGAAACATCATCCGAATTTAAAGATTTGATTGTGCCACAATCAGATGTAATATCTCATGAAATAAGAGCACGCAGCTTAATAATATCAGATACAGAACAATGCAGTATAGATTCTAAAGATTATACCAAAGAATGGGATATTGAAGGAGATAAAGTAATTATTTCAATTAAAAATTAGGTGTTTCACATGACTTTAGCTGACTCTGAAATTGAATATATTGAAGGAATCCTCGGTAGGGAAATGAATGAATTAGAGGAAGGAATGTTAGACGTAATGTTTTCTGAACATTGCTCATATAAAAGTAGCAGACCTTTCTTAAGGGCTTTCCCGACCGAAGGGGAAAATATTATATTAGGTCCTGGAGACGATGCCGGACTTGTAAGCGTAACAGACAAATATGCTTTAGCGGTTGGAATGGAATCACACAACCACCCATCAGCTATTGAACCTTATGGGGGAGCAGGAACCGGTATTGGAGGAATATTAAGAGACATTATTTCCATGGGAGCAATGCCAATTGCACTTTTAGACTCTCTACGTTTCGGCCCTCTTGAAGAAGATCAAAAATCAAGATATTTATTCGAGCATGTTGTTAAAGGAATTTCTGATTATGGAAATCGTGTAGGGGTTCCAACAGTCGCTGGGGAGATTGAATTTGATGAATCATTTAGAACAAATCCTTTAGTAAATGTAATGTGTGTGGGACTTGTTGAAAAGGATAAGATTGTTCGTGCACAAGCACCTTATCACGGCGATGTATTCTTCTTAATGGGAGGAACAACAGGACGTGATGGAATTCATGGTGTAACCTTCGCATCAGAAGAACTCACATCAGATTCTGAAACTGAAGACAGGCCAGCTGTACAAGTAGCTGATCCATTCACCAAAAAAAGAGTTTTAGAAGCTTCATTAGAAATCTTAGAAAAAATCAATGTCAGCGGTGTTAAGGACTTGGGTGGTGGAGGCCTCACCTGTTGTATTTCAGAATTAGTGGATTCATCTCAAAATGGAGCGTTAGTCGATTTACGTGCAATTCCTTTGAGAGAAACAGGAATGACTCCATATGAAATTATGCTTTCAGAATCCCAAGAAAGAATGGTATTTGTAATTAATCCAAAAGATGTGGAACTTGCTCAGGAAATCTGCGACAAACATGAAATCGTATCATCAGTAATCGGCGAAGTCATTGAAGGAAATAACATGATTATTTCAGACAACGGTGAAGAAATTGCTAATTTGCCAACAATATTATTGGCAGACCCACCTTCAATTGACAGGCCAATCAAAGAAATTCCAGAAGATACTGAAAAAATAGTTCTTAAAGAACCTGGAGTTTATCAATCTTTACCTAAATTGTTATCATCTCCAAACATCGCTTCAAAAGAGTGGGTTTACAAACAATATGACCATGAAGTTCAAGTTAGAACTATTGTAAAACCGGGCGATGATGCTGCGGTTTTAAGAATTGATGAAAATACTGCTATTGCACTTACAACAGATTCAAACACAATTCACACCAAATTATCTCCATTCGATGGAGCTGGAGGATGTGTTGCAGAAGCAATCCGTAATGTAATTTCAATGGGAGCGACTCCATATGCGGTTGTTGACTGTTTAAACTTCGGAAACCCTGAAACTCCAGAAATCCTATGGCAATTCAAAACAGCTATTGAGGGAATGAGTCTTGTTGCAGAAAAATTCAATGCACCGGTCATCAGTGGAAATGTAAGTTTCTACAATGAAACCGAAGGAATCAAAATCAATCCAACTCCTGCAGTTGGCGTAATAGGTGTGGAAGATATTGAAAACATAAGAACCCTTGACTTTAAAAACGAAGGGGACAAAATCATCTTAATAGGTAAAACCTATGATGAGTTAACCGGTTCAGAATATCATAGAGTAATTCATGGAATAGAGAAAGGAACCGCTCCAAGAATCAGAATCGATGAAGAAGTTGCCAATGGTCAATGTGTCTTAGATTTGATTTCCGCTGATAAAGATAAGAACATCACAGCGGTTCATGACGTCTCAGCAGGAGGTCTTGCTGTAGCATTATCAGAGATGGTCATTAAATCAGGTTTAGGATGTGATGTAACCTTACAAGATGATGAATTAGATAAAATACAGTTATTATACTCAGAAAGTCATGCAAGATACTTGTTAACTGTTAAATCTGATGCCTTAGATGATATTTTAAATCAAATCGATGTTCAAGCTGAGGTTATTGGCGAGGTTAAAGGCACTTCATTAAATGTCAACGGTCATGAATTTAGTTTTGATCAGTTAAATGATGCATATCATGGAGTTATTGAAAAATATATGGCATAATATTAACTTGGGGGAGTTTACACATGTTTTTTTCAAAACTTGAATCGCTAAAAAATGCTATAAAGCTGATTTGTGATAATCAAAAGGTCACTGAAATAGAAGAAATTTCTATTCATGATGCTCACAAAAGAGTATTGGCTGAAGATATAATTGCATTTCATGATTCACCGCCATTTGATAAATCAGCAATGGATGGATTTGCATTGATTGCAGAGGATACGTTCGGCGCAGGACAATCTGCACCAAAAGAATTTAAGATTATAGATGCAATTGGTGCTGGAGATTTTTCATCTAAAAAAGTTAATCATAATGAAGCTATTGTAATAGCTACTGGAGCACCTATTCCCGATGGGGCTAATGCAGTTTTAATGAAAGAATATACTACAACTGATGGTGATGATTTAACAATTTACTCTCAGGTAACTCCTGGCGAAAATATTTCACCTAAATCTGAGGATATCGAAAAAGGCCAAAAAATCTTAGATAAGAATACCTTCATCAGATATCAGGAATTGGGGTTAATTGCTTCAGCGGGCTATGACACTGTTAAGGTGTTCAAAAAACCTAGAGTCAAAATAATTATTACAGGCAACGAGTTAGTTGAGCCTACTAAAGATGAAATCGATAAAGCAAAAATTATTAATTCTAATCAGTTTACTATAAAAGCAATGGTTGAAGATTCCGGAGCTATTGCGGATATTGGCCGTGCTGGGGATACTTTTGATGAGGTAAAGCAAGCCATATTGGATGCTAGCAAAGATTATGATGTTATCATGACCACCGGCGGAACAGCTATTAGTAAAGGTGATGTCGTACTTGATGTAGTTGATGATATCGGTGAGATATTGTTCCATGGGGTTGCAATTAGGCCGGGCAAACCTGCAGGTGCGGGAGTTATAAATGGTAAAATGATTTTTACATTTTCAGGCCAACCTGTTGCGGCAATGTCTCAGTTTGACATGTTTGCTAGAAAATACTTATTTGAAATGCAAGGAAGGTCTTTTGATTTTCATATTCATAAGAGAACATCACAGCTTAAAATACCTTCACAATTAGGTAGGACTGATTTTATACGTGCGGTTGCAGATGATGAACATGTGAAGCATGTGTTGAATAGAGGTTCCGGCATAATTAGGTCGATGGTTGAGGCTAACAGCTATATCATCATTAATGAAAATGATGAAGGATACCAGAAGAATGATATAGTTGACGTTATCTTATTCGATTCACTACTTTGGTAGCTGAAGAGGTATTTTAATGAATGGGATTTATTATTATTTGATAGCTTTTGTTATCATCTGGATATTGGTTGCAATATTCCATGAAAAATTATCAAATCATGGTGTTGAGCTTAACTTTCCAGTAATAATGTGGAAGACACAAAGGTTAAGAGGACTAATATCCAAAATTTCCAACATTTCACCAAAATTTTGGCGATGGTACATGAATATCGGAATCATTGTAGCTTTTGGAGCCATGATATTCATTACATGGATGATAATTTCCACATTGCCATCTATTTTTGAAACGCCTTCTGTTTCTATTGTTATTCCGGGGGTGGATATTCCAGGATCTCCAATTTATATTCCATTTGTTTACGGTTTAATTGCTCTTGCAACAGTTTTGGTTGTACATGAATTTTCACATGGTGTACAGGCAGTTGGGGAAAACATATCAATTAAATCAATAGGTCTGTTATTATTTGCAATTATTCCTGGTGCCTTTGTCGAACCTGATGAAGAAGAATTAAAACGGGCAAAAAGAACTTCAAGACTAAGAGTTTATGCGGCGGGGTCAATAGCGAATATAACACTAGCATTAATAGCATTACTACTTTTATCATTAGTATCTGCTGGAATACCACATTATTTTGAAGAGGACGGAATTGTAATCGATAGAATTGTTTCAGATTCACCTTCCGAGGGGATATTGAAAGAAGGTATGATTTTAGAAGCCATTGATAATCATAAAGTTAATGATTCCCAGGCTTATAGCAATATAATATCTTCATTTTCTCCAGGAGATAATGTAACGGTCCAGACAGATCAGGGTACATATCATGTAACTCTTGGAAAGAATCCAAATAACGAGTCCAGAGGATTTTTTGGAATCCAGGCAAATAAACATTTCGAGTTAATTGATGATAGTTTAGGTCCAA
This sequence comes from Methanobrevibacter sp., assembly GCF_017539065.1. Taxonomy (GTDB): domain Archaea; phylum Methanobacteriota; class Methanobacteria; order Methanobacteriales; family Methanobacteriaceae; genus Methanocatella. Next base: position 113,480 of record NZ_JAFYHP010000016.1, on the reverse strand, counting down.
TACCTTGGATTTTATTTGAGCTCGCCGAGCTGTTTGAATGGATTTCAATGTTAAACTTGGGAATTGGTTTATTCAATTTACTTCCGCTCAAACCACTGGACGGCGGGTACATGCTTGAAATATTGCTTAGCTATAGATTATCCGAAGAACAGTATAAGCCACTTGTAAATGCTATTTCCGGAGTTATGGCAATGATAATCGTTGTCAGTATACTGGCAGGGTTCATGTAATTTTTTAAAAAAAGAAAAAATTGAAAGAATAATTAAATTCTTTCGATTTAGAAGTATCTTTCTAAAATTCCTTCTAATATTTTGTAGTGGCGGCCTTCGTCTTTGGAACTTTCACGGAAAAAGTCGGCTGCAGTTTCAATGCCTGCTTCTTCAGCTTTGTCAGCAGCTTCCCTTTTTTCAGCGTTAGCCATTTTTTCTCCGCCCATCATCCATTCGATGTTTTCTTTGAGGGTAGGTTTAATGATTCCGTTCATTTCACAGAATCTTGCTGCATGTTCAGCTTCTTCCCATGCTAATCTTTTAAATACTTCAGCTAATTCTCCATAACCTTCTCTGGAAGCTTGTCTGGACATAGCTAAGTAAATTCCAACTTCGTTTGTTTCTCCTTCGAAATTTCCTGCCACATAGTTTTCTACAGGAGTGTCTTTTGTGATTCCGATTTCATGTTCGTATTTTACCATAGCATCACCATTATAATTCTTTACATGCTTGTGCTAATTTTTTACCTAATTCATAGCTTGCTTCTTCTTCTTCAGCATTTGGTACAAAAACAATTTCTTGGGTGTCAATTACATCAAATCCGCAGTTTCCTAATTCTTCAGCGAGTTTTGCAGGGGATCCGCCTCTTCCACCCATTGAACCAAAGGTAACTGCTTTTCTTTCAATACCTGTTCTGTTGAACAATAATCCTTTCAAGTAGTACATGATGTCACCAATACTAGGATATGGCACATCATTAATTGTTGGGTCACCAACAGCTATTCCTTTACTTGTCAAGATACTTTTAACGATTTCTGATCTTTCATCTTCGTGTAAGAAGAAGATTTCCACATCATATCCTTCTGACATTGCACCTTCTGCAATTTCATGAGCCATTTGTTGGGTTGAGTAATGCATTGTGTCGTAGATAATTGTGATTTTGTCTTCACATACACCTGTTGCCCAGTTTTGGTAAGCTCCAATGATTTGCATTGGGTCGGTCCAGATTTGACCGTGTGATGGTGCAATCATTTTAATTGAATCAAGCAATCCTAATTCAACTACTTCATTTAATTTTTTAAGAACTAATTTTGAAAGTGGGGTGATTAAGTTTGCATAGAATTTTTGTGCCGCATCCATTAGGATGTTTTCAGGGATTTCATCTGAGAATCTTTTGGTGAAACATAAGTGTTGGCCAAACGCATCATTAGGGAATAAAATTCCTGTTTCATCGGCAAGTAATGTGAACATGCTGTCAGGCCAGTGTAGCAAGAATGCATCAAGGAATGCTAATGTTCTTCCGCCAACATCCAGGCTGTCACCGGTTCCTACAGTGATAAATTCTGCTCCTTCAAGTGCAGGGTAGTGTTTTAACAAACCGTTTACTGCAATTTTAGAACAGTAAATAGGTGCTTCCGGGAATCTTTTGTGCAAGTCCACTAAGACACCGGAGTGGTCTTTTTCCACGTGGTTTTGGATAATGTAGTCGACTTTGACTTCTCTTCCTTCTTGAGCAAATGCATCATCGATACGTGCCATCATTTCTTTGGTTTTACCAGGATATGCATTATCAATGACTGCTACTTCGTCTTCACCGAATACAATGTACGCATTGTAGGTGGTTCCGTCTAATGTGTAACCGTGGTAGGTTCTTAAATCCCAATCGAGTACACCAACCCAGTATACTCCATCAGCTATTTTTTGTGCATTAGCTTTCATTTTTAAATCTCCATTTTGCTTTAATTCATATATAAAATCAACTATGAATTTAATAATTATTTTGAAATTGTTATTATATATAATTTTGTTTTATACGAACAGTTTCAAAAGTTCAGATACTTATTACTTTTCAACCGCTCTCTCTCAAGATTTTTTATAAATAAGCAATAAAAGTGATTAGTATGATAAATGACGAGTTATTAAGAAATTTTTCAATAAGCTGTAACCATTCACAGGGCACATTCTTAAGCTATGAACTTTCGCTTAGAAAGTACTGTGAGTATTTCGGTATGAGCTTAAAAGAGCTTCTTGATGAAGCTGAAGAAGATGAGATGAATGGTGTGAAATGGAAACACAGTCGCTTGAAAGCAAAATTGGTTGAATACAGGCATTACATGTATCAGCATTATGCTCCGGGAACTGTGAGAAAAGAGATGAACTGCATCAAATATTTCTATAAATTCTATGACATAGAGATATTGTCACTGCCTAAGATTAATGAAAAAAGCATTCAAAAGCCGGCTCCGATATATTTCAAGGACTTGCCGGATAAGGAAGTAATTAGAGAAGCTTTTCTAATTGCTTCTCCTCTAATGAAAGCTATAATATTGTTTTCCTGTTCCAGCGGATGTGCCAGAACGGAAACACTGAGCCTGACAATCGGAGATTATATTGAGGCATTGTCTGAATATCTTCCCTACAGGAATATGGACATCTTTAATGTAATCGATTATCTAAATAATGTCGATGATGTGGTTCCGACATTTAGCATTTTAAGGAAAAAAACAAACAAGTATTACATCACATACTGCAGTCCTGAAGCTGTAAAGGCCATTAATGCATATCTGTTGCTTCGTGATAAACCTTTAACTGATGAAAGTCCACTGTTTAGGATTAGCAGGACATATATGGTGCAGTCATTTGAAATGATCAATGACACTTTAGGCCTAGGTAGGGTTGGAAAGTATCGAAGGCTTAGAAGCCATATGCTCAGGAAGTTTCATGCATCCGCATTGTATAATAGTGGTATGAGTTTGGACAAGGTCAATGATTTGCAGGGCAAGGCCAAAAACAAAACGGACGCAGCATATTTCATGACAAATCCTGACGATTTGAAATTTGAATATATCAAGCATCTTCCTGCAGTAACAATCAATACCGATGTTGAAAAGCTATCTATTAAATCACCTCAGTTCATTCAAATGGAAAAGGAAAATGAATCCTTAAGGTCAGAAGTAGGCAGCATGAGAAATGAAATTGAGGAGATGAGAGGTTTGAAGAAAGAACTTTTGGGCATCATAAACATGATTGGTGAAGGGTAATGTTATAGATATGATAAAGTAGGGTGATAGCATTTGGCATGTTTTTGCTGAATGCTGCCATGATAATATTAAAAAAATAATGATGTTAAAACGATTGACATGACTTAACTTAAGAAAAGATTTATTTAAATATTATAGATTTATAATATCTGTCTTCTTTTTTTATATGAATCAATCGTTAATATCTCTTATTTTTCTCATTACGCTTTGATTCTAAGATATTTTAAATTCAAATATTTTTGTTAAAATCAAAGTTTTATTTGGTAAGAGTGTGTAGTGAGTAGTATAATCTTACATAAATTCATGAATAATGTAATTGGCGGTAAATTTTATGCTAAAAAATCTTCAAAGAAAGATTTTCAAAAAAATTAGAAGTGAATAATATGGTTCAAGTAAATAATAAACATCGTTGTTCTGTTTGTAATTCAGAAATAAATGCATATGAATTTTATATGAGTGAAGATAAAAAGCAATATTTTTGCTCTGTCGATTGTGCTGAACAAAGACTAGAGGAATCTAATTTTATGGAAACTATTACAGGTTACGGATTTTGTCCTGCTTATAGATATTGTAAACAATTAGATAATATTCGGGGAAAATGCACATTTAAACATGAACTCACTAAAAGCCAGTTTAGTGCATCTCATATTCCAAGATCCTATGAATCTCCAAATTACTGTTCTCCTGCAGAGACTTCACAAATAATAAGCAATGTTAAATTATTTAATTATGTTAAAAGATCTGAAGAGGAATCTGCAGAGTTGAATAAGTCTAGTTTTGAGTTAAATAAATCAACATATTCATTGACTAGGGTAATGTTGTTTGTAAGTATTGCAAATCTTATTTTAATAGTTGTGCAAATTTATTTGCAAGTATCTTCAGCATAACTTTTTGAATAAATGGTTTTATAAATACAAAAAGACAGTATTTATTGTGATAATATGGTAGAAATAACAATTATTAATAGAATCCAAGAATTAAATTCTGTATACAGTACATTTGAAAGTCTTAAATTACATCCAGTACATATCAAAGAAATAAGAATTTTATTTAAAAATTTTAGAAGCATCACGATTAGTAAAAATGCTAAAATTCTAATTGATGGGTATGAATGTTGTATTGCTGGAGAATATTTTGATTTAAGAAATGATGTTCTTGCAGAAATACATTATATTGGATAATATTTAGAAGTAGTTACTTTAATTACTTTCCAATTTTATTCAATTTTTGGATAATTTCATCATTAAATTTATCATCTTAAAATTTCAATAGATGTGGTGATATTATTATATTGGATGTTATGGATTAAACTTATTTAAGCTATTTTTTTATTTTAATATTCGATTTAAACTTCAATATTGTTATTAATATAAAAAATTATTTTTAAATTTCTTTTTTTCAACTGTTAAGTTTATATTTGATGAAAACGATAGTTATATTTGAGATAATATTTTAAAACTCATGGAGAAGTATTATGTTTAAGGTTTTCATCAGTAGTAATCAAACAGAATTTGCTAATGAGAGACAATTTATCAAAAAACAATTTGAGGAAGATTTTTTCTTAAAATCTTTTTTTGAAGTGTTTATATTTGAAAATTCTCCATCATATGGTTCATCGCCTGAAGCCACTTATTTTGAAGAGATACGGCAATCTGATATTTACATTGGGCTCATTGGTTCTCATTATGGTAATATTAAAGAATCAGGATTATCTGCAACTGAAGAAGAATATGATGCATTCCATTCTTCAAATGAACACTCATTTTTTTATATTAAAGAAGTCGAAGAAATGGATGCTGAAAATAAGAAATTTTTATCAAAAATAGAACCTAATAATAAACATTCTTCTTTTAAGGATGAAAATGAGTTAATTAGTGAAATTAGAAAAAGTTTGGTCAAATTTTTATCAGATAGTCAAAAAGATAATGAAAACTATGATAAAAAAATTATTTATGAATCCACAATTGATGATGTTGATGATGAGGCATATAATTTATTTTTTGATTTGTTAAAAGATGATGATTCTTATAAAAAATTAAGAAATGTAGATAATAAATCTTATTCATTGCAACGTATTGGTGCTGGTGAAGAGATTAATGGTATTTTTCATTTAAATGTTGCAGGAGCATTATTTTTTGCTAGGGATGTTACTAAATTTTTAGCACATGAAATTAAAATGGTCAGATTTAAAGGTATAAGTAAATTTGATGCTATTGATCGTGTTGATTCAAGTAGTACTCTTTTAATTTTATTGAATGAATTTGAAAGATTTTATAAAAGAAATACTCGTTCTGGTTTTTTCATTGATGAGGTTAGTCGTGTGAATGTTGATGAGTATCCAATTAGAGCGATTCGTGAAGCTATCATTAATGCACTTGCTCATAGAAATTATGAAATTTCATCTAGTTTCATTGAATTTTATATATATGATAATCGTATCGAAGTTATTAGCCCTGGGAAGCTTATAAATAATTTGTCAATTGAAGATATTAAAAATGATGAAGGCATAGGTCATAGAAATGAAAGAATTTGTGAAATGTTTTACATGACTAATTATATGGAACATATTGGTAGAGGCATTCCACAAATGATTGATGAAATGAAAAGTTTTGGTCTTGAAGAACCTCAGTTTAGCGAGGGGAAAGATTCATTTAAAGTAGTATTTAAAGGAACTGATGATGATTTGTCCCGAGCTGTTGGTGGAACAAATATAATTAATCTTAAAGATTTGGGATTAAACTCACGTCAAATTGAAATTTTAACCATAATTACTAATGATAATGTTTCAATGTCTTATGAAGACCATATTAAAATGTTTGGTAAATCTAAACCTACTGCTGAGAGAGATTTTTCAAAATTATTAAAACTTAATTTAGTTAAAAGAAATAAAAAGGGTAAAAATGTTTATTTCTCATCTCCAGATTATTAAAATGATGGACATCATGAATTTTTGATGGGTATTTTGATGGGTATTTTAATTGATTTTTCTTTTTATAATTTAGCATAATATTTATCAAACTATTATTTTAATTAGTCATTTTTTTAATATTTTTGATTATTAAATGTGTTTGATGGATATGATTTTAATTAAATTTATATAATTATAATTTTATAATTATTTATTAATATGGTTTAATTTGGTGTTTCATGTTCATTGAGGAAAATCCTATTTCTTTGTTAGATGATGATAAATTAAATAGAAGGGAATTTGCAGAATCATTAGCTCAAGCTATTTCAAATTATAAAAAGGAAAGTTGTTTAACAATTTCTTTAATGGGAAAATGGGGTTCTGGAAAAACTTCAATTATTAAGATGGTTGAGGATTACTGGAGGAATAATAATAGTAAAAATATTGTTATTCATTTTAATCCATGGTATTTTTCAAATAATAATAACTTATTATTCCAATTTTTTGATATTTTAGTTAATAGTTCTGGAAAAGATTTTACAGATTATGTAAACACAGATAATCTTAAAAAATTAGGCAAATCTTTAATTAACATGACTTCATTTAGCCTTAATTTTGGTTTAGGTTCAATAAGTATTAATCCAGAAGTTAATAATTCGTTAAGTGATGAAGAAACATTATTAAGTCTTAAAAATAAAATTTCTGATGATTTTAAAAAGCTTAAAAAGAAAGTTATAATTATTATTGATGATATTGATAGGTTATCTGATGATGAAGTTAAACAAATTATGATGCTTGTTAAATCATTAGCTGATTTTCCTCATGTAGTTTATATTTTATCATTTGATAAAGATGCTGTTGTAGGATCACTTAAAAATTTAAAAGTTTATAATCCTGATATGTTTTTAGAAAAGATTATTCAGATTCCTATTGTTGTACCTGAAATCAGGGCGTCTCAATTAGATAAATTAGTTACATTTTATTTGGATGATTTTTATAGAAAGTATCGTGATGTTGATGAAACTTATCAAAAGGACTTTTTTGATATCTATTCGTATTTAAGACTATTTTTTGATAATCTAAGGGATTTATATAGATATATCAATATCATAACATTTTATTTTTCAGTTTTTAAGGATGATGTTAATATTAATGATTTCATGTTGATTTTGGCCGTGCAATTGTTTGAACATAAGATTTATAATAAGATTAAGGACAATCCAGATTTATTTTTAGTTTCTACTGAAAATCAAAAAGATGATATTAAAGAGGATAATAAAAACAAAATTCAAGAGATTATTGGGTTACATTCTAAATTGTCTGAAGATGAAATTTACCATATTTTATTAAAGTTATTCCCTAGAATTAGAATGTATTATCGAAATATTGATTTAGAAGATTCTTATCGCGATTGGAAATACAATTTTAGAATTTGCACTACTGAATTCTTTTATAATTATTTCACATTAAACTTAGAAGCTGAGGATTTAAGTGCTACTTCAATTGATGATTTATTTAAGTTAGATGATGTAGAAAAGATTTCTGAAATGTTTTTAGAACATGATAGAAATAATCAAACAAAAGACCTTTTTGACATAATTATAAATCGTATGAGAGATATTCCAAAAGAAAATGCACATTATTTTATAAATTCATTAATCGATATAGGAGATCAGTTACATATTCCACTTAATACATTTTTTGATAAAAGAATTTATTTAGGTAGAATTTTGGATGATTTACTTAAAAAGTATGATAATAACTCTGAGAGATTTGACGTATTACAAAATGCTATTGATAATTCTGAAAACAGTTTGTATGTAGCTATTGAAATTTTATCAGGCCAAGATTTTATTTATAATAGATTTACTTATGAGAATGATAGGAAAGATGTTTCTGAAGCTTTAATTGATGAAATTGATTTAGAAAAACTTGAAGATATGATGGTTTTGAAAATCAGAAAATGGGATGAAACTGATAAATTATGGGATAGTTTAGATTTGGAATTTATTCTTGATAGTTGGGAATTGTGGGACAGTGAAATTGATGTAGTTAGAAGAGTTAAGGAATTTATTTCTGAAGGTAAAAATGCTTTGCGTTTTGCAAGAGGATTTAGAAACATTAACTCTACAACAATACATGCAGATTCACCATCTGAAATTGTTCAAAAATTTAACTTAAAATCAATGGTGAAATATTTTGAAAGCATAGATGATTTAAGAAGTAAATACGTTGAAGTTTGTAATAATGAATCATTAGATGATAATGAAAAGGAAATATGTGCTTCTTTAATTAAACAGATTGATGAAGAGTATTTCACTTTTCAATCTGGTCAAAAACCAGGTGTAGGAACATATATTTGTATTAATTGTAATCAGGAAATAATGCTTGATGATTCAAATGATGCACTTCCCCCTTGTCCTAATTGCAATGGTGTCGAATTTTTTAAAAAACTTAAATAATGCTGATTAAAGATTATTAGTTTGTTGATATTTAATTAGGGTTAAATTTATTAAAATGGGATAAACATTTAGAACACGGTTTAAAACCTTCATTTATTGCATCATCAACTTTCACGAATTCTTCATTTATGTTCTCTTTTTTAATAGATTTAACATATTTGCAGGAATTTAAATGGATTATTTTTGTTTTTTTATTTGCAATATAATGATTTTCATAGTGATTATATGTTAAAGTTCCAACTAACTTATAATTTGCATTCAAATAATATATTCCTTCAATGTATAATTGTTTATCATAATTATGTGACCAATTTTCATATGTAATTTTAAAGCCATGTATTAACCAAATAATGTCTAAGTTATTTTCATTTAAAAAAGATAATAATTCTTTTTTATTTATAATTAGGTTATATTCAAAATTGTCTCCATTGGATAAATCAATCATGATTTCAGTATCATTTGAATATAATACATTATCATTATCTCCATATTCTAGATTCATTTTATCGAAAAGTAATTTTGAGGGTTTAAGTAGATTTTTATTGAAATCTTTTTCTAAATAGTGGCTGAATTCCCATAAATTTTCATCAAAGGGTATGTGGATTGAATTTTTTATTGGATGATTAAAGTAAATTATTTTTTCAAATTCATTGTTCTCTTTTAAATTGCTATAAGAATTTGCCCATGAGAATTCTTTATCGAATACTTGATAAAAATTATCATGGTCAGGGGTTATCCGTGATATTTCTTCATATTTGAGTTTTTCAACAATTTCTTGCTTTTCATCTTTTTTAATAATTAATCCCCATAATTCTAGAAATAGTCCTTTTGTAGGTTCATGACATTTGAAGTTAAGTTCATTTGAATCATTTAAATTAATTTGACCAAATAATAATAGCCAATCATCATTTTTATTAAATATTTTTTGTTGATTTAGTAAAGTTTCTATTTGAGGTATTCCGTTAAGACTTTCGGACCATTTTTCTTTTGAAATGTTGAAATTTATTAAATTTGAAAAAGAATTTGTGGTTTTTATTTTATTTTTGAAGTTAAATGTTGGATCAAAATTTCTAATTCCTATTTCCCATGCACCTTTCAGATAATGTTTATCTTCAGTAGTCCAGGGGTGAGTGATTTTATAATTAGTAGATAACATATCTAATAGTTCATAAAAAGCTATCCTTTGATATTTTTCACCAATTCTGTAAGTATATGGGTGAATTAGGTTATATTTATTTTTTTCTATGGAAATATCATAGGAACCATGTAGTTTTTCATCATAAAATTCAAAAGTTCTTTTAATGACAAGTTTTCTTAAATCATTGTAAGTAAATTCATTATTCCAATATTTAATTTTGTTTTTAAATTCGTTTCTTCCAAAATTTCCAACATGTTCTTGCATCGAACTAAAAATGTAACATCCGCCTTTCAAAGTAGGTTTACTAAAATATTCTTTTTCTATTTTATTAATTTCATTTTCAAAAGGTATTTTTGGAAAATCATATTTAAACTTAGATGTATTCAATTTTAAATTAAATTTTAAATTAGAATAATCGATAATATTTTGACCATAATCTTTTAATAATATATTTGGTTTAAAATTGTTTTTTACAAAGATTGTAGTATAAGTATATTCTGCCAATTTTTTTATATCATCTGGATTTTCATAATTTAATACGCAAGCATAAGCGATAGCATATAATCTTTCTATAATGTACATATCGTCCAAATTTTCAAATAATTCCAATATTTCAAGAAGAATTTTTGGTTTGTATTTTAGAATATTAATAAGGGCATAAGTGCTTTTATCTCTAAGTTCTTTATTATTTGATGCTAAAAACCAACTTAACATGATGGTTAATAATTTTAATGAGTCATCGTTAATTTGATTAATATTTTTTAGGAATAACGTCCACTCAACAACATTATAAACAGAATATTCTAATCGATATTGTTTATCAATCCAAGGCAGCCAATAGGAGTCTCGTTCAGGCATAGGATAATTTAAAAGAAGTTCATGTAATTTTTTTGAATTTAATATATATTCTGGATTAGAAGATAATTGTATCATTGATTCGAAAAATAATGTGAAATTATGTTCTGATTTTTTAATTTCATTTAGAATATAATCAAAAATATTTTCATTAATAGTTTTTGGTTTTCTCCAATATAGGCTGTTTATAAACCAATCAAATAATTTATCGTTAATAATATTTTTTAAATTGAAGGCACTGAAATCAATTTCAAAAAGTTCAATTCCAAATTTTTCAGGAATCAATACTGCAAATGCTTCAAAAACACCATAAAAATTGATTTCATCTCCTTCACTAATTATTCTATAAATTCCCCCATCTTCTTTAAATTCATTATGTAAGTTCTCTTTTTTAATATTTTCCAGTAAATAATCCGCAACTAAATAGTCTTCAATTTTTTCATATGAAAATTTTAGAATGGGACGGTCATCGAATCGGTCTTTATAAAATAAACCTTCTTTAATCAAAATATCAATAATTTGAAAATTTTGCATGTTAAGTTTATTCGATATTTTTGTTCCTATTTTGAATAAATCTTCATAAAACAATTCAGAACTAGGATTACTAATTTTCAACTCGATTACTTTGTCAACAAACATTTTTGTAATATTAAATCCAAGGGGTACTGAAGGATTTCTATGAATTATTTCTTCAATATTTTTAAAATAATCTCTAATGATTGAAGAAAAATCTAAGGAATCTTGAGGTATGATATTTATGTTTGATTTTTCCATATTTTCAAATAATAACTTTAAAAATAGGGGATTTGAGAATATGGGGTTTATAGGTGGAAATGAAGGATAATTTACATTATAATGATTACAAAAGATTTTTATTCCTTCGAAAGTTTTATTTCCTAAGTTTCTATGATTGTAATGATTATTTTTGTTAATAATATCTTCAGGAAGCAAATCAATGTAAGTGTTTCTAATGGATACAATTAAACCTAACCATCTATAATTTTTTATTTCACTAATAAATCGATTTAACCGATTTTTCCATAGTTGACTGTTTTTACATTCATTTAAACCATCAATTATTATTAAAATCCTAGATTTTTGATATTTTGCTTTGTTATTTAATTTTTCTAAAAATTCTGTAGAAGGCATATCTAATTCTAACTCATTAACAATTTGTTTCCCGATATTTTCATCAGAATTAAAATGAGTTCCTAATAATAAAACACTAACCTCTTCATTATTCATTCTTTTACATGCTAAATCTGCTAATAAATGTGATTTACCACATCCCGCATCACCTGTTAAAATTAAAATTGGATTTTTAAGTAATTTATATGAATAACCTAAAATTGCGTCCATATATTCTCTAGATTGATGAATTAAAACATCAATTTCGTATTTGGTGTCGTTTTGTTCTTCAAATTCATTTGAAATTTCTACTAAAATTTCTTCAATAGGGTCTATTAAATTATATAATATGTTGAAATCATAATCAATGTCTTTAAAAATATTATTGTATTCATTTTTTAAATTTTCAAGAGCATTGTCAAAATCTTTTTTATATTTTTGAGGAAATTTTAACTTTCTTAATTCACAATAATAATCTATAAATTTGTTCTTAAACTTTTCTTTAAAAACTTTATTTTTTGCCATTACATTAAAAAAATCTAATTCTAAATCAATATTAATTTCAGGATTGTATCTAGGACCTAATTCATTAATTGAACCTTTTAATTTGTCTTTAAAAAATTTGTCAGTGAAATCTTTATTTTTTTGTATTTTATCATTATTTTTACTTAATGTGTTCAAAACCTGTTCTTTTAACTCTTCAACATTTGTGAAATACTCAACAGTAGGCCCATCTTCAATGTTTTCTTTAAATTTTTCTAGTTTATTTGAAATTACATCATTTTCTTCATCAGGATTCCACTTTCCATTTTTATCTTTCTTAATAAATGCGAAGATATCTATTTCATTTTCTTTTGCATAATTAAATTCAAATTCAGTATAGGATATTTCTTCATCTTTTATTAATGATCCATATTTAAAACCCAGTATCAAGACAACAGCAGATGCATGTTGTATTTCTTCCACTATTTTTTCTTTTGGAGGATTGGGTGAACCTCCCCAAGTTTCCATGTTTATACAAAAATAATTTTTTTGAATTGCATCCTTTGTGGAGTTTCTTTCTTCAACTAAATCTCGACTTGTTGAACTTAAAAAAATTCTTGGTGCAGTATTTTCTATCATATTTAAACTCCTTTTCTAGGGATTTATTATTAACATTAAATTAAATTGTTTTCCCAATAAAACAAACTATTGTAAAAATGATATGGGTATTGAATGTTGTATAAATAATATGTCTTTTAATTGTTCAAGTCCTGTTCTATAAATAATCCAAACCAATCAAATTAATTTCATCGAAATTTTCAAACTGCTGATCAAAGCTAATCAAATCAGCAATGCCGGATTCCTGCATGGTTAATATAATACTTGAATCGGTAAAGCTTAATTTTGTCTTTTTACTGTTTGGCCCAACAATCCTTTTGAAGATATCAAAGGTTTTGGCGGTGTAGTTGAAGATATTGTATTCGTTCAATATTTCAAAGCTGTCAATCAGACCGTAGTAGATTTCTTCAGCAGCATCAATATTGATTTTCCTACCTGTTAATGTTAAGACTTCATTTAATACATTGTTGTTAATGTAGCAGTCTCGTGATAATATATTTTCAGTTTCTTCTAGTCTTAAAGCGTTTTCATGTAACTCATCGTTTGAATTAACATAGGCCAAGATGAATGAGGTGTCCAGGAATACTTTACTCATTCGTACAAACTCCTTTTTAATTCTACGGCATTGGTTCTTTCATCGGATTTAAAAGCACCGCCTAAATTTTTAAAGCTTCTTTTTTTCCTGAAATTTATTTCAGGGTTCCCATTATCATTGATAGCCCATTCTACAACAGTGTTATTGTCGATGTCATAATTTTTTCTTATTTCTTTTGGAATTGTGGTCTGGTAATTGCTTTGAATTTTACTTGTAGCTAATATAAGCATGTTTCTCACCTCTTGGAAAATATTGGTTTTAGATAATATATTATATTATCTATCTATAATAGGATATAAACATATCTGATATTTTTCATTTTATCCGAAAATTTTATATTATAGTAATTTCATAATACATAGTATATAGAATGTTATTCCAATCATGAGTATAAACCACGCCAGATTAATTGGATAAACATGTACGAACTCATGAAACATTCTTTACGTAATTTAGGAATTAATTAAATGTCTATTTTAGCGTATTATTTTTGGAAGTATGAATGCCTACTTTTCTATTGGGTAAAAGATAAAAGTAGAGCACGACTGTACATTTTTGTCAAGATGTCATGTAATGTTAATGGTGACACATGACTGATAATCTTGTACTGTGAAATCTTTAAAGTGGGATTTCTAAATTAAATAAGAGGTTATTATATGAAGAGTAATGAAGAAAAAATCTGTATTGAAATTGATAATATGGAAATGTATGGTAATATATACAATAGAATTATTAAGCATTGTGAATTGTGGGAAGGTGGTCCAAAAGACTTTTCAATTCCAGGAGATGGGGATAATGATTGGAGATATGAATGTGGAGTTTATAAATTTCTTGAAAATCATGCTCTAAAAGATTTAGTCAAAGAATTGGGAGAATTATGCGCCTATGTTATTCTTAAGGATTGTGATACTAAAGAAGTTATTCACAGTGTTGGAAAAATAATCATCAGTTTTGATAAAATAGATTTAATTAAAATTGGGACTTTTGAAAAATTAGATAAGCTAAAACAATTAAAAACAGAGTTTGGCTACTGTAAAAGTTATGATGTTGATTCGTTAGGCATTAAAGGGCCCCGACCGATTGAAGGCATGTCTGCAAGAAACATGGGATTCAGAGATGTTATAATATTAGTTAGTAATTCTCTTGATAATTTAGTAAAATTGGATTTACTAATTGAAAATCAAGTATTAGATATTGATTCTAATTTTGAAGTGGATTTTGACATGTTAAACTAAGTATATAGGAATTGAAAGTGTTTTTCCAATTCTTATTATTTTTTTGAATGAAGCTTTATATATGTTAGAATAGATATTGATTTTTATAAAATTATATTATGGAGGTAGTTATAATGAAAGAATATGACTACAAAAAAGAATATAAAAAATTGTTAGATGATTATCATAAATTAAAATCCAAAAGTAATGTTAAATCAGACGAAAAAACAAGAAAATCTGCATATGAATTATTGGTTGCACAAAATAAAGCGAAATATGATCTTGTTTGTAAATGGGAAAAAGAAAATGGAAAACTTTTTGATGGTTCTGTTGAAGATATTTTAAATGAAGTCGAGTTTAATTTCGAGGGGTTATCTGAAGATGATTTTGTTATAATTCCTATAGATAATACCGAATTGTTTTTAGGTAATTGTTTATATCTAAATAAGTCATTAATAAGGTGATTTGTATGGAAGAAGAAAAATTATCTAGTTTAAAAGATAGAATAGTTGAAGATCTTGAACGTTTTAATGTTACTTTTAAAGTACGGTTCTGGAGAACAAATTATGTTGCCTTCCCGTAGCAAACCTTTGCTAAGTGATGAGGGGTGGCTGATTGTTGATTTTCTTGAAAAAGATAAAGTTCATTATATAGATTTAGAAAGTGTCTATGAAGTAATCATAGGTTAGTAATGGAGGTTAATTTATGGCCGAATTTAGATTGATGGAAACTTTACAATATAAAAGTGAAAATAGTGATGTTGAAGGAGAATTCTTAATTGGACATGAAACATTATGGGCATCACAAAAAATAGTTGCAGAAATATTCGGAACCAGTTCTCAAAATATATCCAAGCATTTCCATAGAATAGTCGAAGAAGGCGAGCTAGTAGAAAATGAAGTAAGTATAAGTTCTAAAATCTTATTTCAGGAAGAATCTGATTTTATCAACTCAGAGTTGATAAAATCTAATAATCGAGGTAGGCCTCAAATATGGTATAATCTTGATGCAATCATATCAATAGGATACAGAATAAACAGTAAAGAAGCAACACAGTTCAGAAAATGGTCAAATAAAATATTAAAAGAATATATGGTAAAAGGATTTGTACTTGATGTGGAGCTACTAAAAAAAGGTGGAAGATTCACCGATGATTATTTCGATGACTTGCTAGAAACCATAAGGGAGATAAGAGCATCCGAAAGAAGATTCAACCAAAAAATAACTGATATTTATTCAACAAGTTATAATTATGATCCAGAAGCTCAAATCACAAAAGACTTCTTTGCAAGTGCTCAAAACACATTAATATACGCTGTAAGTAATCACACTGCTGCGGAAATAATTGATATGAGAAGTGATGAAAATAAAATCAACATGGGATTAACCAACTGGAAAAATTCACCAAATGGTAAAATTTTAGCATCCGATGTTGTTATTTCTAAAAATTATCTAAATCAGTCTGAATTAACAAAATTAAATAATCTTGTAGATGGGTTCTTAACTCTAGCAGAAAATAGGGCAATGGATCATGAACCAATGGCAATGAAAGACTGGAAAGAATTATTGGATGATTACATTACCTTAAATAGGTTGCCTGTTTTGCTTGGAAAAGGTAAAATTTCATCTGAAGAAGCAAAAAGGCACGCAAAAGAAAAATATAAAAAATTTAGGGAAATACAAGATGAGAATTTCATCTCTGATTTCGACCAAATGATTATAGATATTAAAAGATTAGAAGGTAAAGAATAATTCGTGGAGGGGGTGAAAGTTGTATTTTATGAGTTTAGCTAGTTTATAGTTTATGCTCTTTCACTTCATATTCTTCATTCAATTCTTTAATTTCCTTTTTGATTTCATCCAATATTTCTTTGCTTTTTTCAGCAGTTAAATTATCACTTTTGTTGTTAGCATCTCCCAACTTAAAAACATATGAAATTGGATTATCCCAAGTTTCTTCTACACCAATAAATTGAGGTATACCGAAAATAATCCTCTAGGTTTTATTATAATATTTTTAATTTCATTTGCATCTTCTTTTTCAAAATTTTCAATTTTAAAATATTTTATTTTCATGATATAAGATTGAATATAGCAAAATATAAAGAATTAGTGAGAGCATTTGAAAAGGAATAGGGTTTTTAAAAAAGAAAATGTAAAATAGCAATTAAGCTATTTTATTACAATTTTTGAACTTGCTGTTTTTGCACTGTAGTAAGAATCGCCTGCAAACTTGGTTGTTGCCTTGAAGGTTCCTTTTTTGGTCAGTTTAACCTTAAAGGTTGCAACACCTTTGCTGTTTGTTTTAGCAGTATAGGTCTTGCCGTTAACTTTTAAAGTCATTTTCTTACCGCTTAAAACTTTACCAGTATTGTCCTTTAAAACAGCAGTAACCTTTTTAGTAGCAGACTTTTTAAAGGTCTTTTTAGCAACGGTCAGTTTAGTTGCCTGCTTGTTGATGCTTATGGTTGAAGTTGCGACACTGCCCTTGTAGGTCGTATCTCCACTGAATGCCATTGTCACTGCATATTTTCCGGCAGCGGCAGCAGGTAAAGCAAAGCTTACAATACCGTTAGTGTTACTTGTTGCAGTGTATATTTTACCGTCAAAGGTTATGCTTACCTGTTTATCTGCTATGGCTTTGCCTGTTGCATCCTTAAGTGTGAACTTATATGAAGTTCCTTTGGCACTGATTACATTAACAGTTAAACTGCCTGCAGCGATACTGGTTGCGGTTTGTACCGGTGAGACCTGGATGGTTGTTGTTAAATCACATTCACTGTATTTGTCACTTCCCTTAAACTTGGCTTTAAGTTTAACCTCACCGCTCAAGCCGTTGATGTAGATATGACCATACATGTCGGTTTCATCTGTAATGTCTGATCCTCCATTAATGGAGTAGGTTATTTTTTCACTGACAATTCCGCTTCCGGCAAGGTCATCCAGCTCAACCACGATGCGGCCGTCCTTAACATATGTAACGGTTAAAAAGGTATTGGTCTGGGTCTTTGGAATGTGAACGGTATTGTTTGAGTCTTTTATCTCATTGAAGTTTAATTTAAAGTTTACAATTCCAGGTATGTCTGTGAAGTTGTTTTCATAAACGTCAATTTCACCGACCGGACTTATTCCAAGGTTTTCCAAAACATTGATGTAGTAGAATGTGACGCTTGAATCATCAACACTTGCGTCATATTTTTTAACGGTGTTTCCGGTAATGTTTATTGCACCAATTACTGACGGGAAACCATGTGCACGGTTTTCAGCTTCTGATAGAATTAGAATATTGTCATTTTTAACAATAAATTCATTGTCAATGATTTGAATGTAGCTTGATGCTTTTTGAAGGCTAATAACCGGAAGGTTCTGGTAGTTTACTTCCACTTTACCCAGTTGGTCTGTGTAGCTTGTGTTGATCATGCCGCAGGTTATGAAACGGTTGTTTTTCAAGATGTTTCCTTCAGTTGAAGCGCCGCCGTAAAAGATTGCATAGGTATTGTTAATGAAAGTGTTGTTTTCTGCGTAAACGTTGTATGATGATGAGGCAATGCTTAAGCCGTCAAGGATATTTCCCTCGAAAGTGTTGTTTATGGCTTTGATGCTGTGTGAGCCCATAATCTGCAATGCCTTGGTTCCAGCATCTGCACGCTCAGGAACAACACCAGTAGTTGTACCGGTGAAATAGGAATTTCTCACAACAGAATCGCTTGATGTGTACATGTCGACTCCATAAGCATAATTTATGAAATTGCAGTTGTCGATTATGATATTGGTTAATCCCTGAATATAAATTCCTGTTCCTTTCACAGATCCTGCATATCCTTCTAAAGGATTTGGGTTTATGAATTTAATTCCGTTGATTTCAACATTGCTTGTCTGTCTGATGCTTAAGGCATTTTCTGAAGTTATGCTTACATTAGTACCTTTCAGGGTCACTGGTCTTGTTATTTCAACTGTAGTGTTTAGATTATACGCCTTGTTTTCACCTAGGTTTATTGTCTCTCCGTCACTTGCCTTGTCTATTGTTTTTTGAAGGTCATCTGATGTTGTACCATTGAAACTGATTTCAGCTAATGGATTAGTGTCAGTGCTTTCAATAATGTCTGTCTGGTTAGCTGCCTGAATGCTGCTAATCGAGACTAATGTTATAATGATTAGCAGTATTGTGAAGCCGATGTGTTTTCTATTCATTTTTTTTAATCTCCAAAAATATTGTATAAAATAGAGATTATAATATCGATAAGCAAAATATAAGACAATTGACTTTTAATACTCGTTGTAAAGTAAAACTACTAAATCGAGGTGATATAGTAAATTGTCTATGTTAATATTTAATGGAAAATGTTCAATATAAAAGTTGTTATGGTAATTTATAAAAAAGATTTTGTTTTTATAGATGAATTTTAAATTGTAATGATGATTTTTATTATTTAAGTGTTCAATTTTTAGGATAGTTTTGAAATGATATTCATTTATTTTTAGATTAAAGCAATCATTTAACCAATTTACTAACGCCCCCCCCCCGATGTGTTCATTTTGAGTATGGCGAATTTTTAGCCTTCAAATTAAAATTTAAAGCGAATATTTTAAATATAGATTTCAAGTTATATAATAAATGATGTGTAACAATTTTCGCATCACTGATAAAAAAAGATTAAATGTCGATAAGCAATAAGTGAGGTAAAATATAAAAAATTATTAATTTACTGTAAATGTTTTGAAGACGACATTTATATTTTTTCTCCTTAATAAAAATAACGATATGAATTATAATTCACAATTAAGACAGAAAAAACACAAATTAACACATTTATATTAAACCTCTACTTATTTTATTTGATATTTCTTCTTTATAAAAGTTTAGAGGAAATAATTATGAAATCTAAATATTACATGATAATTGCAATGATAGTACTTGCTGTCTTTGCAATAGGAGCAGTATCTGCTAGTGAAAATATTGCCGCAGATATAGACGAACCTACTGATGACGTTGCAGTGGATGATGTCGCAGTAGAAGAGATTGATGAACAGGCTGATGATGTTGCAGTGGATGATGTCGCAGTCAAAGAAGCAGATGAAGGTGGAAACAGAGCTATAACTTATCAACGATTTAATGTAACTGCTAGTTCTAACTTCACTGATATTAATAATAAAATAGCTAATGGAAATTATACTGGTTATGAATTTTATTTTGATAATAGTACTAATTATACAAATTTTGCAATGGTAACTGGTAACAACAATAAATTCACTGGTAATGGTGCAAATATCACTGGTTCAGGTGATTTATTCACAGTTGATGGATCAAATAATATTGTAATCACTGGTTTCAACATGAAAGTTACAACTGGAAATGCAGCAATATATGGTGCAAATGTAATTAACGCAACAATAGAAAATAATAATATTGTTGGTGGAAAAGATGGAATAAACATCAAGGAAACATACGATAATGTAATTATAAATAATAATAAAATTTCAGGATTTACAAGAGATGGAATTTCTTTAGTAGATCATCAAACTTTAAGTGATAGTGATTGGACTAATAGAGGCAGTTCTGTTATTTCTAATAATGTAATCACAGGTATTTCAATCGCAAGTACTGAAGTAGGAATGTTCTTTGGAGGAAACTTTAAAGGTACAATATGTGGTAATGTTATTACTCATGTAAAAGAAGGTGTTGAATTTACAGGTAAAAAAGCAAAAACTAATGGTAAATTATCAGTTGATTTCTGCAATAATAATATTTCTGATATTGAGTATGGATTATATCTAAATAATCATAATGTAACTTTTTTAAATATCACTTATTGTAACATTGGATTAAATTCACCAAATCTTCTTTTTGATATTTATGCTACTTCAAATTATGTGGCAACCGGATTTGTTGGTGTTTATAACTCAAATTTCAATGGAACTTTCTCTCCAAGATTTGTAACATCTGTAGGATCAAATTACAATAATAATACTAACTTCCCATAGTTTAAATCCTTAAAATTGGTGAAATCATGCTAAATAGAAAAAAGATGATGGGAGTATTACTTTTATTATCTATTTTTATATTTTTAATGGGAACTGCCTTTGCATCAGAAACAGTTGATAATTCAAGTTGTATGTCTAATTCTGATTCTAATATTGTAAATGAGCAATCAGTTAATGATATGTTATCTAATGATATTTCAAATGATGTTAAATTGTCTAATGAGGTAAATGATGAGTTATCAGATGATTCTAATGTTTTTGAGAATCCTGATTTTGAAGAAGGAACTCTTGATGATTATGGTAATGTTTATGGGTGGAATGTTACAAAAACTCCTGGTGGAACAGGTAAATATGACAAATCTAGAGCAGAACCTATTGGACAAATTGTAGCTGAAGATCCTGAAGAACAAGCAGACATGCTTGATGGAAATGCATTATTTATTGAATATGAAGATGGAGGATTATATTATATTTCTCAATATATAGATTTTACTTCAGTTAAATCAATAAGTTTTTATTATAATTATCTTTTTTCCGCTGGTGATTTTACAATATCTGTTGGTAGTGAGACAGTTTCTACAATCAATTATCAGAGAGGTTATAATTGGCAAGAAGTTAATATTGATCTTTCTGATAAAAATTATTTAGGGAATAATTTGTTTGAAATATCATTCGATGGAAATCAATTTAGAGGATACATGCTTTTTGATAAGTTTAGTGTAATATTTGATGATAAATTATCTTCTAATTTTGAATATGTTCCAACTGTAAATAATGATAATATTTCTGTTCAATTTACAAATAAAGCAAAAGGTACATTCAATAGTGTTTTTTGGGACTTTGGAGATCGTACAAACAGTACTGATATTAATCCAACTAAAATATTTACCCCTGGTGAATACAATGTTACTTTAACTGTATTTAACAATGATGCTAATGATACTTATTCTCAAATTTTATCATTAATTTATCCTACTATTGATGGTAAAATGTATGCTAGTGTTCAGGATGCTATTAATAATGCAGTTGATGGTGCAACCATTGAAATTCCAAATGAGTTAACAGAAGATTTAACAATTAATCAAACTTTAACTTTAAACTTTAATGGAAATAAGTTAAATGGCAATATTAATATTAACAATGGTGCAATTGTCACTGTAACTAATATTAGTGATGTTTCTAGTGTATCTACTGATGAAGTATCTAAATTAATAATTGCTGATTCAAACATTAATTCCAATCTTAAGTTAAAAGCAGGAAATATTGATATTAATGCTGTTAACTTTAATGATAGTATTGTAACTATTACTTCTGCTAATGCTACTTTAGTTAATGTTAATGTTGCAAATGGTGGAATTATTGTTAATGGTGGTAAATCAAAAATCACCAACAGTAATTTAACAGGTTCTAATGTTGCTATCAGTCAAACCGCTGGTGAATTAATAATAACCAACAACATTATCAAAGATAATGTTAAAGGTATTGAAATTACTGGTGGTAATGCAACAATTACTTTCAATGCAATCTACAACAACACCAATGCATTCAACGCAACCGGTGCAACAGTTACCAGTACCAACAACTGGTACGGAACAAACACAGTAACTGGAATTGATCAATACCTAAGATTAGTATTAAAAGTAGATACTGCTAAAATGTATTCCGGTGACGAATATGATATCAGTGTTGATTTAACAACCGACAACAACGAAGCTTCAACAATTGATACTGGTGCATTAAATGACCTTACTTTACAATTCACAACCACTAATGGCGAAGTAACACCAGTAACCATTCACAATGGTAAAGGTGAATTAAAATTCAAAGCAGGATCATTAACTGATGAAGTCAAATTAACATTATTCGGCGAAGAATACGAACTAGAAGATGCTAGCATTGTTGAAAAACCATTACAAACAAACATTACTATTACTTCAACCGAAAAAGGAGTAATCATAATTGTTTTAAAAGATTTCAATGGTAAAAATATTTCAAATGCAATCATAACCTACAAAATCAACACAGAAAACGAAGTAAACAAAACAACCGATGCTAACGGTATTGTATCCATTATTAACTTAAAAGGTGCAATCAGCATCACAGTTAATTATGCAGGAAATGACACATACTTCCCATCCAACAAAGAAAATAACTTCGTATTCGCACACGATACAAGTATCTCAACTACAGTTGCTGGAAACTCAATCATCATCACACTAAAAGATGATGAAAACAAAGCAATTCCAAATGCTAATGTAACATACAAAATCAACAATGCAGAAACAACCACTGCAACAGATATTAACGGTACTGTTACCATTCCTAATCTAAAAGGAACAATAGCATTAACAGTTAGTTATAAAGGAAGCGAAATATATTCCGCATCAAATAAAACAGACAACTTTGTATTCCCATACACTACAACAATAACAGCCCCAAGCGTTTCAGCCACATACAATGTAGCTAAAAACTTAATCATCACATTAAAAGATGAAAACGGCAAAGCTGTTGTAGGTAAAACAGTAAGTGTAAAAGTAGGAAGCATTTCTAAAAACCTAGTTACCAATACCAATGGTCAAGTATCATTGAATATTGCAGGCTTAGTACCAAAAACCTACACCGCAACCATTAGCTTTGAAGGAGACAGTCTATACACTAAATCAATCCTCAACACTGTTAAAGTAGTTGTAGCTAAAGCCACTCCAAAAATAACAGCTAAAAAAGCAACATTTAAAGCAAAAACTAAAACAAAAAAATACTCCATTACTTTGAAAAACAACAAAGGAAAAGCAATGAGTAAAGTTAAAGTTACTTTAAAAGTAGGTAAAAAAACATACAAAGCAACAACTAATAGTAAAGGTAAAGCAACCTTTAAAATCACTAAACTGACTAAAAAAGGTAAATACACTGGAACTATTAAATTCGCTGGAAACAAATACTTCAAATCTATTAGCAAAAAAGTAAAATTGACAGTTAAAAAATAATAGAAGAATAAAAAAATTAATTTTTTTCTCTTCTTTTATTTTTTCATTTTTTTTTAACTAGTCACATAGGGTACTTTTAAGGTTTGAATCCTTAAGGTACAATTCTAAAGAGAAGAGAAAAAGAACATGTTGTTGAATAAGTCTAAAAAGTGTTATATTATTTTATTGTTAATGCTTTTTTTAATATCTGTAGGTGGTGTATCAGCAAATGAAGAAAATAACACTACAGTTATTTCAGATTGTGCAGATGATACATTTCAGGATGATGCAATGCTTGCAGATACATTGTATTTTGAATCACCTGATAATACTTCAAATATTTTAGAATCTAATTCTAATAATGATGTTTTAGAGGAGGATGTTTCTGGTGGTTATGTTGTTAATGATGTTGTTGTTAATCCTAGTTTTGAGTCAAATACTGATGGTTGGGATTCCTCACAAGTAGATATTGTCTCTGGTGGAAAAGCATATGCTAAAAATGGAACTTATTTTATAAATCTAAAAGACAATATCAGCTATATTTCACAAACAATTAACTTTGATACAATCGATACAGTATCATTCTATTACATGTCCAAGATTCAAGGTTCATCAATTGATTTGTTTTTGGATGATAATCTGGTAATGGATTATACTATTAAAAAGGCAGGTTATTCTAAAAATCGCTGGGAAGAAGTCAATCTTGATGTATCAGGTTTTACTGGTTGGCATGAATTTAAAATAAGTCAAAACAATGGCAGTGGATTTCTAGATAATTTCAATGTAATCTATAATAGAAATTTAGTTGCTAATTTTACTATGGGTTCTTTTAGTGTTGATGGTAATGAAATCACAATTAACTTCACTGATCATTCATTAGGTCTGATTAGTAATTATCTATGGGATTTCGGTGATGGAAACACCAGTACTCAACAAAACCCAACACACACTTTTAAATTAGGTCATCATAGAATTACTTTAATGGTTTCTAATAGTTATTCAAGTTGTGTTTATTTTTATGATTTGCCGGTTTCTGCTCCGACTGTTGAGCGTACGGGTGTTGAATATTCGACTATTCAAAAAGCCATAGACAATGCTGCAGATGGTGATGTTATAACAGTAACACCAAATGTTTTTGTTAGCAGTTATTATGAAAATTTGGTTATTGATAAGTCATTAACATTGAACTTCAATAATTGCACATTAATAGCAAAAAACAATAACGCTCCTATTATTAGTGTTAAAAACAATGCTAAAGTTATTATAAATAATATTTCTTTTGGAAATAGTAATTTGATATCTGCTGATAGTTCATCACAGTTAATGATTGAAAATTCATTAATTAAGGATTCAAATATCACATTAGTTGAAGGAGATATTTTAATTAGAAATACTCAATTCAATAATTGTTATTTGACTATTTTAAATGACAATTATGGTATGGATTATTGTAATGTTAGTGTTGGTGGAGTTATTGTAACTGGTGGTAAATCTATGGTTACTAATTCTAGTTTTTCTGGTTGTGATGTTGCAATTAACCAAACTGGTGGTGAATTAAGTTTAATAAGCAATTCAATTACACATAATGGGGTTGGTGTTAGTGTTAGTGGTGGAATTGCAAATGTTAATTTTAATGAGATTCATTCTAATTCAAGGTTTGGTTTAATATACTCAATGGATAATATTGATTATTCTAATAATTGGTGGGGATCTAATAATCCTAGTTATAATTGTAGTTTAATCATTCCAGATTATTATTTGGATGTTTGTCAAGTTAATGAGTCTAGCTTAGGTATAAACTCTTGGATAGTTTTAAACATCACTAAACATGATTTGGATTATCATTACTGGATTAGAGGTGTTACTTATTATAATTTAACAATTGATTTGGTTCATAATAATCTTGGTGAGGATATAAGTCAATTTAGTGTTTTACCTTCTAAATTTTATGAATTTAAATTTAATAATGTTGAATTTGACATATTTATTGAAAATGGATTTAAAGAATACTTGTTTAGTTGGGGTTATTTGACCAGTGATGTTGGTGAGATGAATGTTCAGTTTGGAAAAGAAACAGTAATATTGTCATTAGATGTTCATCAAACATTAAGAGTTGGTGAATTTTCAGAACCGGGGTTTGAAAATTTTCCTTATGAAAAATGGATTGTTGAAGATGTTCCGAAAGTCACTTATATTACTCCATCTACTTCTTTTAAAGATACTTTAGAAGTTAGAATGGAGTGTAATGATTCTAATGCGGTTATATTTTATACATTAGATGGCAGTGACCCAGGTTATAGTCCAACTCGTTTAGTTTACACAGGACCATTTACAGTTAATGAAACTACTGTTGTTCATTATGCTGCAATTGATTCTTTAGGTAATTTTTACATGTTGGAAGACTGCACACTTCAAGGAAATACTCCAACTTTTACTAGAAGTAAAACTTTTGTAATTTTCTCTTGGTGGTATAAATCTTTAACAGATTATAATTATTTACCTAATTATTATACGTTAGATGGTACTAATCCAATGGATAGTGATTCTACTATGATTTATACTCATCCTTTTTTCATTGATGAGATTAGTGTTTTACGTATTGTTATTCCAGATTATAGTGGAAGATATAATTGGCCTTTAAGAGTAAGTTTTTATAATTATGATTTTTCTGTTACTTATTTAAAAGAAGCTAATTCTTCAGATTCTGGTGCTGTATGGAGTCAATATCAGGGCGATATCAATAATACTGGTTCTACAAATTATTCTGGTCCGTTAAATAATATTTCTAAATGGACAAATGAGAATATCATTAGTTCTGGATCTGCTGTTGTTGATAATGATAATCATATTTATATTGGTGGAGATGATGGTTATTTATACTGTTTAAACAGTCAAGGATTGGTTATCTGGAGATTTGGAACAACTAGTAAGATTATTTGCACTCCAACAATTGGAAATGATGGTAATATTTACTTTACAAACTGGCTGAACAGTACATTGTATTGTTTATCTCCATCAGGTAAATTGGTTTGGAAATATTATTTGGGTGATTATAATACTGGTTCAAGTCCTGTTTTTGGTTATAATGATATTTTGTATGTAATAAGTGGAAATGATACATATTCTACTTTATTTGCATTTAAAAATCAAAAACTATTGTGGACGTATAAATTACCTGCATTAATTGCCCACACTCCGATTATAGGTAGTGACGGAGCTATTTATCTGTTATCTAATGATAACTTTTTATTGGCAGTTAATGTTGATGGAACTTTTAAATTCAATGTTTTAATTGGAGTTTTAAGCGATGATGAAGCAATGAATGCACATGTAAGTAATCCAGCATATTTCAGTTATGGTTCGGGTAAGTATGCATCATTAAGTCTTTATGATGATTTGATTTATATTTTAAATCATGATACTGTATCTGCATTTTATTTGAATGGTACTAAAGCTTGGCATAATCGTATTTTTGGAGTTTCTGGAACTCCTTCTTGTTATGATGGTGTTTTATATATTGCTGGAACTTCCGGTTTGTATGCGCTTAATGCAAGCAATGGTGAGCAATTATGGTTTAAATCCCTAAAAACTACTAGTTTGTCACTGAGCTCTCCACTAATCAGTAATGGTAGTGTAGTTTATGTTTCTGGTAATAGTACTGTTTATGCTATTTCTTTAGAGGGTAATATGTTGTGGAGTTATAATATTCCATTTAAGTATGATGGTGCTTTTAGTTTATCAAGTCCTACTTTAACTGATGATGGCACTTTGATTGTTACAACTATTCAAGGTATTTATGCTTTTGCTGATATTGCAGCAGAATTCATATATTGCCATGTTAATGGAACTGAACGTACAATCCAGTTCACTGATTTGTCAACTAAAGGTAATAACAGTTATTTCTGGTCTTTTGGTGATGGTTATTATTCACAAGAGCAAAATCCTAAACATGTCTATGCAGAACCTGGCAAATATCGAGTGGAATTAGTAGTGGAACACAATGGCATTAATCTTGCCCGTAACACTACAATTGAAGTTATATCATATGATATTACTCCTCCGATTCCAGTAACTGCTTACATTAATAATACCAAAACCAAAGGAGGAATCTTCAACCAGACACAGATTGTGACATTAGTTTCATCTGATGAGTCCGGCAAATATACAATTTACTATACTGTTGATGGTTCTAATCCTATTAACAGTTCTACTAGAAGAACATATCTGGAACCTATTAGTGTTGAAATTTATACTGTTTTAAATGCTGTTGCTGTTGATGAATCCAATAACTATGCGAAAGTCTCAACATTTACTTTTAACATCACTGATGCTATCAATGTCAATGATAAAATCAACACTACTTTGATTCAAAAGATTCAGGAATTGTTGGATAATGCTGAACCTAACTCCAAGTTCGTATTTGACTACGATGAACTTTACGGAGCCAATTTCACAATCAACAAACCTTTAAACATTATTAGTAATGTTAATACTAGATTGGTTGGAAACAATAATCAGCCGGTTTTCACATTAACTGAAAACGCTAAAAACAGTACAATAAACGGTTTTATTATTGAAAACGAGGGTGCTGATGGAATATTGATTTCCAATACTGATTCGGTGAAAGTTTTAAACTCAATTGTATCTGCAAGTGACGCTTGCGGAATCAACATCGTCAATTCCAAAAACACATTAGTTAAAGTTACTGTTGTTGATAATTCCACTAATGGTGTAAAAGTAACCAATTCATTAAATACTAATCTTGAAAGAATCACAGTTAAAAATAGTGATGATAATGGTGTTTGGATTTTAAACAGCAAAAACACTATTTTAACTGATTCATTACTTGAAAGCAATGGTGAGGATCCATACACCAGCAGTGCTAACCAGATATTGTTGGATGGTTCAACCAACACAAGAATAACCAATAACATTATAAACTATGGTGTTTTCGGCATTCACCTAAAAAATACCAATGACTGCACATTAATAGATAACAATACTGTCTATGAGGGTATTGGTGATGCAATTTATCTTACTGGAAGATACCTTAGCCTAAACATTACTCACAATACGTTGGATGGTTGTTTTAACGGCATTAACTTCAATGGTTATAGTGAGAATGTTGAGGTTGTAAATAATTTAATCCAGAAGATGCATCAGCATGATGGTGAGCCTGAAAGCGGTCGTGAATATGATGCATTTTATGGTTTCCGCCATAGGACTGATTTATATGGTCAGTATCATAATGCTGTTCAGGTTTTTGAGCTTGCAAGTAATTTCCATGGTGAAGTTCATCTGGAAAACAATATTTGTATTTTATTGGAGCATCGTGCATGGGAATCACGTAAAACATCAACTTACACTGAAAGCAGTTGTGATGGTTACGGTTATAACCTATGGGACGGTTCTGATTCATATCACTGGAGAATCACTGCAGGTACTCATTACCGTGAAGGATTCGTTGATTTGGTTCTTGACCGTATTGGTGATTCATCCTACCGTTTAAGACTAATCAACCAAAGAACTGGCGAGTATTTATCTGATATTCCTGCTTTTGATGTTATATTCACTGCAGGAAGATACACTCAGACGGTTAAGTTCATCAATGATTCTGCGATTGCGACTTTTGATGTTGCCTCTTCAATTACTACAATCACTGCTAAGATTTCAGCAGAGATTAAGAAGTCTATTTCCTGGAATATCCCTATTAGTGAAGGCTATTCTTCTTCCAATAGAGATAAGGATCCGGGTTATGAGGCTGGTGAGGCAATCAACAATCCTAATCCTAAAGCTCCAAGTATCAATGACATGATTAATCGGTTCAATGGAAACAACGGTAACGGTAATGGTCAAGGCAGTGGAAACGGAAATGGTGATGGTGATGGCAACGGTAACGGTAACGGTCAGGGTTCAGGCAATGGCCATGGCTCTCACGGTCATGGCGGTTCTAATGTAAACGGCCGTGAAGGTGAAATTGAAGGCAACGCAAACAATCTCATCCAAACCGATAGCGGTAATTCTCCATCTGTAGGTGTTGAAGCTGCGGCTGAAGGAGATTCTGATTCTGTTGAAGGGGGTTCTGAGTCTGGTGAAGGCTTTGAGGAACCTGTAAATGCATATGAAGTTTCAAAAGTAATTAATATTGAAAAAAGCAATGTGAATTTTGTGGCAGCTGTCATTTTATTCGCTGTAATTGTGATTTTAGGTTACGGTTACAGAAGGATTAAAAAGGATGGTGATGAATTTTAGGTAAAGAGAAAGGCTTGAAGTCTTTCCCAGATTCCCACTGTGTGGGAATCTGACTGTTGAATTTTCATGGTTTTTTCTCCTTTAAAAGGAATTTTAAGTAAAGCTGGTATTTTTAATGTACTGGTTTTACTTTTAAAACACGTTTATTTAAAAATTGAATTTTTGTGAGGTGTATATTTTTGGTTTCATTTCCGGGTGATACATTAATATCTGCTGCAATGGATACTATTTCACAAAGCCTGACAATACCGGTTCTAATAATTCTTTTGATAATAGTTGTTGCTTCACTGTTTCTTTTAGGTGAAATAATAGCTGAACATTTCAAAACTAAAAAGGTTAAGGTTTCAGAGATTTATGATTTGATTTTTAAAATCAGCAATGCAACTTCAATTGAGCATTTACAAGTCATTGTCAATCAGTCAAATATTCCTGATTTGCAAAAAAGGATTTTAACTAAAATTTCAGACACTCATTCAATGAAAAAGTCTTCACGTGAAGCGGCTGCAAGACGATTAGTTGAAATGGAAGAAGAACGCATTGACAAGAACCTGAACAAGACTGATATCATTACAAGAATCGGCCCGACACTGGGTTTGATGGGAACATTGATTCCAATGGGTCCGGGTCTTGCTGCTTTAGGTGCAGGTGATATCAACACTCTTGCAACTTCTCTGACATTGGCGTTTAACACTACAATTGTAGGTATCGGTTCAGGAGCACTGTGCTACGTTTTAGGTAAGATCAGAAAGTCCTGGTATGACAGATACCTTGCTGATTTGGATGCACTTTCTGATGCTGTACTTGATTATATGGATTGATGTGTTATGGTTCGAAGAAAAAGTGCAAGACATCAAAGAGTGGAAGAAGACCCTATGGCCGGTACTTCTAATTTAGTTGATGCGATGCTTGTAATTGCAGTAGGGTTTCTAGTCTTTGTTATTATTTCTTGGAATATGCAGGCGTTAGTGACTGATGATAATCCAATCCAGCAGGCTCAGCAGACTACTGAAATTGATCAGGGCACTCAGTTGGATGAGGTACCTGATACCAGTAACTCATCTGGTCAGGGTTACACTGAAATGGGTAAGGTGTATAAGGATCCGGTAACGGGAAAATTAATTATGGTTGAGGGAGGTTAGATGTTAACCTCTCGAATATTTATTTTTATGATTAATTATTTGCATGGTTAATCATATAACTTGTTTTTAATCAACTGTTTTTGTAATTATTTTAACATTATTTTTAAGCTGTAACTTTTTTTCATGGCTGATGTAGATAAAAGAATAATTTTCCCATAAATTTTATTTTTCAATTTAATTATTGTTAATATTCTTTAAAAAATTATTTTAAAACTATTTTACTAATATTTATTAAAATATAGTATTTAAATTCGTAATATATATTAATTATAGATTATTATTTTGTTTTATGTAATTTTGATTATTGATTGTATTTATTAAAATTAAAATTATATGTTGATTACAATTTTGTCATATTTTTGATAGAAATATTTATATATTTTTTAGTACAAAATAGTAAATACTAAAGGTGGATTATCATGAATGAAAAGGTAGGAAAAACTCTAAACGAATTAAGGAGGGAAAGCGGATATACGCAAGAACAAGTTTCTAGCTATTTGGGAATTACCCAAAGTAACCTTTCAAAAATAGAAAATGGTGAAAGAAACTTTAACATGACTTTACTTGATAAATTATGTTTATTATACAATTGTTCTCCCGAATATCTTTTAGGGGAAACAGATTCACATGAAAAATCAAGTATTGCATTTCGAAGTGAGGAAAAGGTTGACTTAAACGTAGTTGCAAAAATGAATGAAATTACAGGATATTTAAAATTACTAAGAAAACTGGATGGTGATGATTAAATATGAATAGCGTTGCATTAGCGGAAATGTTGAGACATGACTGGGGCGTTGAAAGCTTTGCTTCAATAAATATACGCTCTTTAGTCTATAACAACATAAGAAATTTAACAGTACTTTGGTTTCCAATGAAAACCAACATTAGCGGATGTTGCTCAAAAACAAAAGACGACAAAGTAATATTCATCAATA
Organism: Methanobrevibacter sp.; assembly: GCF_017539065.1. Taxonomy (GTDB): domain Archaea; phylum Methanobacteriota; class Methanobacteria; order Methanobacteriales; family Methanobacteriaceae; genus Methanocatella. The sequence goes on along the minus strand of NZ_JAFYHP010000016.1, from coordinate 81,558 downwards.
CCAATCATAGCATTGGAAGGCAAAACTTCACACTGGCTCATGAATTATACCACTTGCTTTATGAGGATATTGAAGACTTTATCGTTTGTGGAATCAACAACAACAGCCAAAGCGAAATAAATGCAAATAACTTTGCATCAACTTTCTTGATGCCGGATAGTGCCCTATACTGGTTTAAAAATAAAAACCAAATTGAAGACTGGACACTCGAAGATGTAATAAAATGCGAACAGCATTATCAGGTCAGCCGTTCTACCATGCTTGTAAGACTTAAAAAAATGAATTGGATTAATCAAAACCAATTTGATGAATATGGGGCAGATGTAATACGTGAAGCTGATAGATTAGGTTACGATACTAGCCTTTACAAACCATCTCCAGAAAATCAGAAATACTCATCAATAGGTGAGCTAATACGCCTAACCGAAAAGGCATATGCGGATGAAAAGATAACCGGTGGAAAACGAAGGGAGATACTATTAAGGAGTTTTAGAAATGACATCATTCATAACTCAAATGAGGTGAATGACCTTGAATAAACCGGTTTTTTATGATACTGACTGTTTAGAATGTTTTTTATTTGTAGACGCAGGACATATTCTAGAAAAGTTATTCACTAAAATTGTCATTCCCGAACAAGTCTATGCAGAACTAATGGATAATAACACTCCACCAATCGTAAAAACAAATTTTAAAAAATTAAAAGATGGATTTGTAGAAACACGACAAATACAATTCATGTCCCCGGAATACACTACTTATAACTTAATTAAAAAAGGCTTTTGGAGTCAAACAGGTAAATGCTGCGGTGATGGTGAATCAGCAGCAATGGCATTGGCTCACCTGAATAATGGAATAGTAGCAAGCAACAATCTAAGTGATGTGGAAGAATATATTGATAGCTTGGATATTGAACTCATTACAAGTTCAATGATCCTATCCAAAGCAGTTGAAAAGGATATTGTCAGTGAAAATACTGCAAATGGATTATGGAAAGGAATGGTTAACGAAGGTATTGATTTACCTAAAAATTCTTTCATGGAATACCATGATGAGCTTTACGAAAGTGATTGTGAAAGATTTTTAAAAAGTGAATGATGAATCAATGTAATGTTGAAAGAGATGATGATAAGTTTGATATTAAATATGTTGATTATTGTAGGGGAGTAGAATAATGTTAATAAATAAAACTAGAATTAATAAATTAGAATCTCAATTCAAAAATCTAGATATAAAAGAAGGAGATAATCTAGTAGTTAGTGTATTAGATATAGGTAGATTTGATAATTTAAATAAAATAGGTTTTACAGAGAAATTAGAGTTAAATGAACAAGTTTTACCTGCTATTAATTCAGGATTAGGTAAAAGTTCATCTGTCAGCAGGCATAATTCAGAAGGATCTTATATTAAAAGACCCGACTGGGGTAAAGAAACAAAATATTATGAAAGAGAATTTACAAGACATGAATTGAGGGGTAGGTATAGAACCGAAGAAGTAACTGATATTTGTACATTTTCACGTGAAACAATATGTAGGGAATATATTGAACCTCCAAGTATTGAATTAAGAATAGTCGAAAAAGATGGTAATAAAATCATAATAGCGACTCAAGAATTCAGATACAAAAAAGATGATGAAATATTAAAACATACAATAAATTTATTTTTAGAGCTTTTTAAAGAATGTGAAGTATTAAAAGGAGATTTAAGCGAATTAACTGTACTATCAGACTTAAAAAACATTAAAAGATTAAACTGGGAAATCCTGCCTGAAGGAGAAATGCCATGGGAAAAATTAAAAGAACACATGGAGCCAGTTTTAAATCAAACAAAAAAGACTAAAAAACCAGCAGATGAACGTAGGTTAAAATATATTACTTCATTTAAGCCGATTTCTGGTTTTATAGGAAAATCAGGTTTTAATGGGTATGTCGGATTTGAGTTTAAAGACTTCACTATATTGGAGTCTTTACTTTATGGTAATGCAATATATGTCTTTAATAAAAATTGTATAGAATTAACTAAACTAACTAAAAAAGAAATATTGGATGATAATTTACATATTAAAAGAATAATTCATAAAGATGGTTGGGAAAAAGAAGTAAGGGATTTATTTGAAAATTAGGTTTCATCAAATTATTTTTTTTGATTATCCTACAATTTAATATGATATTGAATAGTAGCTATGGGAAAATGTTAAGTGTCAACTATTTGATAATTCCGATTTTAACTTGATTTCTAATAGCTACTTTTTGAAAATTCCAATTATTTGCATCATAAGGTGATGAAATCTTGAATCAAATGATGTATTTGAGGGTAAATTCATGAAAAAACATGACTCATGTTTCACGATAAGAGTATTGCTAACTAAATAATTAAAGGGTAATATCTACATTTGAGATTCATCTGACTTTGAATAGGGATATAAAAATTAAATTAGTTATAGTATAAATATTTAAACGTGTATTAAGTTCAATATATGATATTAATAATTTTACATTAGTAATTATAAAAACATGATGTAATTGGGTATTGGTAGGTTAAACAAAACATAATTCAGTATTGGTACTTCAAATCAGTGCGAAAACAATGTTTATGGATATATACAAGCTTTTATATTCATTTGTTGGGTGGAATTTTTTGGATATGGAACAAATCGGACTGGGTTCGAGAAAATATGGGCATTGAAATTGGAAAAGATGATGGAATTAATAATTAGTCTTTCAGTAATTTTCTTCTGCCGTGCCATATTAATTGCCGTTGTCTTTTTCTTAATAGTTTATATTCCTCATACATTTGCGCTGTAACGTATCCATATTGTCTTCGAAATTCATCTATTCTAACAATTGCAGATTGTACAATAGCTGGTTCGCCTTCATGCCAGCAGTAATATGGGTGGTGGCAGGCCACATCATTTTTAAATGCCAGTCCTGTTTTGCAGTTGTTGCAGTAATCCACAAACCACAATTCCTCTTCCCTTTCTCGCTTTTCCTTTTTGGCTTCGATTATTTGCTGTCTTATAGATTTCATAACACTAACTTCAAAGAATTTATAAAGACCATGAAAACTTTTCGCATGGTCTTTTCAATATGTATTTTTAAGGATTTAAACAGTTAAAGAAGGCTTCTTATAAACTTTCATATTTGAAAAGACTGTTTTTTTCAGGATGATGGGGACTTTTAAATGTCCTCCCTATTATTCTGAAATCATGGTCTTTTCAGTTTTTCAGCTAATTGTCAACCACCATCAAACCATGATGGATGCTTTAATTAACCAAAAAACGATTGTAAACCATTTTTGTGAAAAGACTTTTAAGAAAGTCTTTTCAAGTCTTCACAGCCATGGCGGTTTTTTCACTTCCGAATCAAAGTTCATAATGCTTAAATCCTCTACGAACTTATCTTCCATCATAATGTTTACAACCCATTCTCCAACCTCACGGCAGATGATTTGATGTATTGAATCATCAATTTGCTTTAAATCATCATTGATGTATGCAACTTCACTTTTGGTCAGGTTATATACGTTGGATTTTCCTGAATGATCTGTTATCTGAAGAAATCCATTATTTGCCAATTCATATATGTATTTCTTCACTGAGTCCTTGCTCAATCCAAGATTCTGGAGTGTGAAGTATTGGTTGGTTGTAATTCCCAGGCTCAATTCTTCCGGGTCAATTTCCATTATCCAGTCATCGATATTGTTTCTGATATCATTCAAGACCTCAACAGCCTTGGGCGAGATGTTTGCAGATATGCTTTCCTTATAGGGCTGCAGTATGCTCATGAATTGCTGCACATCTGAAAGATTGGTAAGGATCACCGTTTCACCGTCAATGTCATGGACTTCATGGTTATAGTAGTTCAGGGCAGTTATTGTTTTCAGTATGCCGTTGAACTTGTCAAAATCCCTTTTGTAGAAAGATGAATCCTTCAGGAAGTTGATGACAAAGTTAATATAAGGATTTATTATTACAATGTCTTTAAAGACTTCCTTAAGGTGCAGCAGCATATATGGCACTAACTCAACTTCCTTTTCATATTTCTTTAGGATTTTGTAGCTTTTTCCATGTGTGAATTCAAGTGCAGATTTTCTGAGATTGAATATTTTTTTGTTGTCCATTCTTGGTGTTATGAAGATGCTTCGGCTCATTTCCTGCTCATCGAAATTGTGGTTGGGCACAGTTGTGTAGGTCAGGCATGGCCTTCCCTTTAACTTCAATTCTCTGACTTCCCATCCGCCTTCACCGTCCGGAATGCTTAACGGTTTGTTTAGAAATCCGTCTGACTGCAGTTCCTTCATGAGATTTTTGGACTCCTCCATGAATTCATGGTCATTGCTTCCACCCATATCACCGTAATTGACAATCTTGCCGTCATAAAAATATTCATCTGTTTTGGCACGGTTAAAGAGTGCTGCTTCAGTGATTTTCTTTTCATTGACAATGTATTGTTTTGGAATCAGCATCAGTGCGGTTTCCTGTATGTGGGACTTGCCGCTGCTTGCCTCACCAAGACATATTACAGATACCGGATTTCCAAGAACAACTTGTCCTGCATATACGGTAAACGCATACATTATATTGTTCCTCTCACCTGCCGTAAACCATTCAACAAGACTTCCGATATAAATCAAAGGATAGACCAATGACTGCAATTTGGTGATAGCTTCCTTTAATTTAACACTATCCTTTTCTTGCTCGGCCTGTTTCTTTTCAGCTATTTCCTGTTCAATGACTGATACTTCATTTTCATAGTGAAGTTGCAGGAGCTGTTTCAATTCTGTGAACTTATTGTTGAATATGGCGGGTTCAATATCACCTTTTGGATTTATGAGCTGTTTGAATTGTCTTGCGACATTACTTCTGGAAGACAATGTAGCCGGAGATCTGTTTTCATATTCTCCAATCTTATTGCCATACTTGTTTTTGAATACGTAGGTAACCTTATCAATGTTTTTCCTATTGATAATGAGTGCTATTGTATCTTTTGTGGGTAATTCAGCTGCTTTACTCATTTTAAATTCTCACAAATTTCTTCAATTCTATCTAAAATTTCCCACATTCTATCCCACAGTTTCTTTGGGATTGCAACATACATTTTTCCATTTATTTCCTTTTTTCTCATGGTTTTTCTTCTCCTGTTTTTCCCTTCATGGGAGGATTATAAATTCGACAGTCTAAGCTCATGGGGGCAGGAAATTTTTAAAAAATAAATAGCATTGGCAAAATCAATTCTCCATCTTTTAGCCAATATTTAGAATAAGATAAGTTTCGCTTTTTTGGATTTGACAATCTTTATATATCCCTTAAAATAAACTAGTTATTGGGTTAAGTTTTGGAAAATATTAATTTTTAACATAGTTTCGCGACATGTCTAATTATTTTTATTTTTCTCACTGCCCATGGGATTATTCTAAAAATATCTTAATAACTCGTCATTCAATTAAGAATTTTTTTTATAATCCTTTTTTCATGATCTGATTTTTACTATTTCTTTTCTAGTATTTTACCTCTCTAAATTGATTTTCAGGCCTCACCAAAAAAAGTTGTTTTACCGTGAAAAGTTGATTTCACTTCGTAAAATTTACTTCAATGGTGGAGGCTAGTTGATAGTTTGTTAATTTGGATATATAAACATTTCTATTAGTATTTATTGTTAAACTGTTCATTTTTTTGAGAAAAAATTGTGTCCATAAGCCTTGTATTTTTCGAAATTTTGCTAAACATTAAAACATAAATTGTCTATAAAAAAAGTCAAATGTATAAATCGTAAATGCCTAGGTAAGCATTAAATTAATGTTTCAGACCTAATAGAGCTTTATTATCCGTTTTATTATATTGTTTATATAAATGAAATAATAATGTCAGCAAAGGCATTCCAAAAATTTTATCACTTGTAAAAAATAAATTGTTTAGTAGAGTTTTAGTGGTTCGAATCGATAAGTATCGGAACTTTTTTATAAGTTTTATACGAATTATTCGTATTCTTTTAGGGGTTCTTATTTAAATTAAGAGTTTTTAGTGATGGGGGCTTTTAATCATAGATGTTGATTAATTTATAGCCTCATTCGATTTTTTAGACATTATTGTCAGTAATGTCTTTAATTACTTCACCGGCAATTATCAATCCTGCAACGGATGGTACAAATGAAATGCTGCCTTTCACCTTATATTTTGAATCTTTTTGATTTATAGCACAATCGTTTGTGTTTATGGGTTGTTCCTTGGAATATACCACTTTTAGTTTTTCTATATTTCTCTTTCTGAAATCCTTTTTCATTATTCTGGCAAGCGGGCACACGGAGGTTTCATAAATATCCGCCACCTCAAACATTGTAGGGTCTAATTTGTTCCCGGTCCCCATTGATGAAATGACCGGAACGCCAATGGAATCGCATTTGCACACTATTGCAATCTTTGCCATTATCGTGTCCACACAATCGACAGCATATGACAGGTCTTCTGTAATGATATCAGTTTTTGAATCTTCCATGTAAAATTCCTTATAGATTTCAACGTTGGCATCCGGATTGATTTCTAGAATTCTTTCCTTCATTAAATCAACCTTATATTTGCCGATTGTTTTTGTTGTTGCAATTAATTGTCTGTTGATGTTGCTTTCATCTATCTTGTCAAAGTCCACTAGAATAAAGTTGCCTATTCCACTTCTGGCGAGTCCTTCACAAACAAAAGATCCTACACCTCCAAGGCCAAAAACGGCAACTTTGGCATCATTCAATTTTTTCATTCCATCATTTCCAATTAACATTTCTGTTCTTGAAAACTTCTCATTCATACCCCTCACCAAAAGATTTAATTTAATTTAATTTATTATATTATAACAATAAAAACTTAATGCAAAGGATTTCCATGATAATCGATACTCATTGTCATATTTATAATAGTGAAATGGAAAATGCAGAAGAAATAATAAACGAGGCTGCAAATAACGATATACATATAATATTGAACGGCACGGACCCCATAAGCAATAGGGAAGTGTTGGAATTGTCAAGCAAGTATGAAAATGTCCATGCCGCTTTGGGTTATTTTCATTCCTTTGCAGATGAGATAACCGATGAAGATATTATTTTATTGGATAATCAACTCAGTAATGATAAGGTGGTCGCAGTAGGCGAGATTGGCCTTGATTATTACCATACTAAAGACAACATGGATAAACAAAAGGAATTGTTTGAGAAAATGTTGAATCTTGCAGAAAAGCATGGCTTGCCTGTAATAGTGCATTCCAGAAAATCAATGCAGGACACATTTGACATATTGAAAAAGCATGACGTTGTCGGATCAATGCATTGCTATCAAGGGTCATCCGAAATGGCTAAAGAATTTGTTAAATTGGGTTTTTATATGGGAATAGGCGGACCAATTACTCACACCAACAATAAGAAAATAAGAAAAGTGGTAAAGGAAATAGACATTAATCACATGCTTGTGGAGACGGATTCGCCTTATTTAACTCCAGAGGAAAAGAGGGGAGAAAAAAACACACCACTTAACCTGAAATATATCATAAGAAAAATAGCTGACGAATTGGGTATGGGAGAAGATGAAGTTATTGAAATCACCACGGAAAATGCAAAAAAATTATTCAGAATATGATGTTTTAAATAGTCGTGTCAGTTTTGACAATAGTTAATATACGAACTATTTAATATGTCTTAAAACGAACAGTTCGTATTCTTTCCATCATCGGATATTGTATTTGTTTAATTTTTACTAATTTTTTTATAATTTTGAACAATTTTTAATTTATAGGTAACTTTATTAATCAACAATATTAAAGATTATTATATATAACATCATGGGGGATAGTATGAGTGAACAAAAACCAATACAGATATTTTCAAACTTAAATAAAAATGCCGGCGTAAATGTCGTAAAAAGTCCAGTAAAACTAACAATCCTTGAAATGTTAAGAGATACTGAAATGGAGTTTGATGAAATAGTTTCAAACACCGGCAAATCTAAATCTACAGTTTCTGTTCATTTAAAAAGTTTAAGAGAAAGTGGGATTATATCATATAGGCTTCATCCTGTAGATAATAGGAAAAAAATATTTTTTATTAATTCAAAATATTTGGGTTCAGTCAATATTTCAGAACCAAAACAAATTGAAGAAACACAGTCTGATTATCTCATTAAAAATTTAGTTGATAATGATGAGGAGTTCTCTACATTATTATTCCATACTTTAAAATCAATGCTTATTCAAGAAGGAGTAAATATTGATCCTATTTTACAATCAACTGGAAACAGCATTGGCAAATCTATTTTTGAAAAATTATATGATGATGATTTAGACATTTTCATGGAAAATATTGCTAATTTTTGGCAAAGAAAAGGATTAGGAAGACTAACCTTCAAAATAGGCCAAACAATTAAAGTAACTACCTACGATTGTTTCGAATGTAAATTTTTACCTAAAACAGGTAAACCGGCATGCTTTTTAGACACCGGAATATTTGAAGGCTTATTTACAGAATTCTTTAATCTTCCTGTTAGTGTTATTGAAACCCAATGTTACACAATGGGTGATGAAAAATGTGTTTTTGAGATTGAACCTAAACAGGTTAAATCATACTAATCATCACTAAATTTTATTATGGTTGTTGTAAGATAAGGTTTTTCATTAGAAAAGCCTTCAATTATCTTTTCATTTTCACGTGTGCAGTTTTGAACAGAATAAATTTCTTTAGGCCTATTTTTTTCTTCAATTGTTGCCTCTAAATCAGATGTATTTCTAGATGCTTTCATAAGTACAATGGAATCGCTGTATTCTAAAACTTCTCCTAATCTATCATCAATTTTAGGCACAACACTTAGAATATCGTTTTGCTCTACAAGCGCCTTATTTCTAGCGGCTGCACATGCGGTAAAGGATGTGATTCCAGGTATTGTTTCGATTTCATAGCGGTCAATCAATCTTTTTTGCACATAAGAGTAAGTACTAAAGATGGAAGGATCTCCAAGGGTGATGAATGCAACATCCCTTCCGGTATCAAGATACTGCGCAATCATTTCGGATGCTTCGGTCCATATTTTTTCAAGCTCCTCTTTATTTTCAATCATCGGAAAAATAGGTGCTACGAGCATCAATTTTTTATAATCTTCTCTTTCTTCAAGAATTGGTTTAACAATAGATAATGCAATACTTTCTTTTTCTTTGGAGGATTTTGGTGAAAATATTACAGGGACGCTTTTTAATGCTTTCACCGCTTTCAATGTTAATAGTTCTGTATCGCCAGGTCCCACACCAATTCCAAATAATTTTCCTTTTTCAGCCATATAATCACTTTAATGTTTTAAATATAATTTTGAAATATACTTGTCTACTAATTATTTATAGTATACATAACTAATATATTTTTAATGTCAAATTCGTTGTTTTGTCCAAATTGTGGAATGCTTAAAAGCAATTGTACCTGTGGAAGGTATAGTAAAAAGGAATCTAGCGGTCCTACTAATCTGTTTAGTTTTAATAAGCCTAGAACTTCATCAATTTTAGATGATGAGATTCCAGAAGTTTATTCCGTTGATGATTATCAGCAGGATGAGGGAACCGCAGCCTATCTGAAGGAAATTTATCCTCACATAGATGATGATATCATTGTCAATTTTCCTTTTAAAGAGCCTAGGCTAGGCCAATTGGACATTATTCAGGACATCAATGATGCAATCAAAAAAGGATATAAATATATTGTTTTGGAAGCCGGAACCGGGACCGGTAAATCAGCAATAGCAACAACTCTTGCAAAAATGTATGAATCTGCGTATATCTTAACCATGACCAAGCAATTGCAATCACAATATTCAAATGAGTTTAGTTTTCCATTAGTTAAAGGAAGAGGAAACTTTGCTTGCTTAAATGATAATCTTGAAACAACATGTGACATGGGTACATGTAAGACCACACCAACATCAAGTAAGTTTTTCTGCCCATATGGAGTTGCTAAAAATCCAACATTAGATGCGGAACTTGCTTTTGAAGATTCATTTGGTGGCGCTGTTTTTTATCAATCAGAAAATCATTGCCATTATTGGAATCAAAAATCCAATGCAATCAACTCCCCAATTACATTGATGAACTATGATTATGCAATCGTTGAGCTGAATTATGTAAAGCATTTCGGCACCCGTTCCCTATTGATTTTAGACGAGGCCCACAACATTGAAAATAAGCTAATGTCAACAATGGAAGTTACTTTATATAATAGGACACTTGAGAAAGACATTAATAAGATCATGTCAGATTCCATCCTGAAGGATGGTGAACTTGAAGATTGGATAATGGAAGTTGATGCGATTAGAGAAGCATATGAAGACATTGACCTAAAAGATGCCAGCAAAAATAAAGCTGACAGAATCAGATCAACAATCGGCAGGCTCAAGACCCTTAAAAACAATCTTGAAAAAGAACCTAAAAATTGGGTTATTGACACCGATGACACCAGCGTAGTGTTCAAGCCGTTGAGGGTTCATCATTATGCTAAGAATAATTTACTGAAATATGGGGATGTTGTGTTATTCATGAGTGCGACAATCCTTTCCCATAAGATGTTTTCCCAATGGTTAGGTCTCAACCCGAATGAAGTTTATCACATTAAGGTCGACAGTCCATTTACAAAAGAGAAAAGGCCGATAATCCTTAATCTTGCAGGCAAAATGTCAGCAAACAGAATTAAAAAAACAGCTCCAAAAACAATTCCAATCCTGCAGGAAATCCTAAAAAAACATGAAGGGGATAAAGGATTAATTCATACTCACAGTTATAAATGCCAACAATTCATTACTAATAACTTGAACAATTCAAGATTAGTATCCCATAACTCTAAAAATAGGGAACAAGTTCTTAATTTCTTTGAAAAAGATGAAAATCCATTAGTGCTTGTGTCTCCATCAATGAGCGAAGGTGTTGATTTACCTTATGATAAATGTAGGTTTCAAATCATCTATAAAATACCATTCCCATATCTTGGAGATAAACAAGTCAACATGAGAATGAAAAGGGATAAAAAATGGTATGCTTATAAGACCGTCATGACTTTAATGCAGGCATATGGCCGTGGAATGAGAGCAGAAGATGATTCATGTTATACTTACATTATTGACAGTGATATTAACATGTTATTTAAAAGTCCTATGTATAGGTCATTAATACCTGAATTTTTCAAAGAGGCAGTTGTCAGAGTTAAAAAATAAGCGGACCTGGAGGGATTTGAACCCCCGACCTCAGGATCCGAAGTCCTGCGTCATTCCTAACTAGACCACAGGCCCATAAATAAAATTAAATTATATCTATTCTTCTTCTTTATCTTCTGAATCAATAGAGATAATAGGTAACTCCTCTAAATCTTCCACTTCAGCAAAAATATCATCAATAGATTCACTATCAAGAATTACTTGGTCATGTTCCATTTCTTCAATTTCTTCAGTAGTCAAACCTTTTTTTTCAGGTGGCTTTTCTTTTGCAGGCGGAATGTCATCAAGATTTTCTTCAATTTTTGCTTTCTTTTTAGAATCAGTAGGTTTTTTAAGGGCTTTCCTTATTTCTTCCATATCAAATTCACCTATCTTGTAGGCGTCTTTATCTAATGGAATTTCGCTTTTCGGTATAACTTTCGGGGATGGTTTTTCAGTTTTCTTTTTTGGTGTTTTAGGTTGGTCGTCATCTTCGTCTTCAATTGAATCTGCCTTATTTATCAGATTATCAATTGGATTTTTAATATTTAGCAACTTATATAATCCGAAGAATATGAGCAATGCACCAATTGCAAGAAATATAATAAATACAAAACTAGTCTCTCCTGCAACAACATTATCAATAACTCTATCGGCACGACGGAAAGTAAAGATAAATAGTGAAATTGCTATTAAAATAATACCTAGAACAGTACTTACAATAGCTAAAATAGGTTTTCCACCAATTTGCGCATTAATAAAACTATCAAAGTTTTCACTTATATCTCCAACAATATCTTCCTCAAATTCTTCTGTTTCGTCTTCTTCTTCGTTTTCAGTTTCTTTAACCTTTGGAGTTTTTATGATGAATCCTTCATCAATTTGTTTATCTTCTTCTTCTAAATCAACGGCACCACTATCTTCTTCGCCAGGGCGATAAATGAATTCTTCATCAATTTCTAATTCTGTAAATTCACCAGAATCTTCATTAAGGTAATTGATTAACTCATCATCTTCAGGAATTTCATCATCTAATCTGATTTCTTCACTTTCTTTGATATTGTTAATCATTTCTTTTAAATTAGAAATTCTGTGCTCTTTTTCTTTAGAATTTTTCATAAGTAAACCTCTTAGTCATATGCTCTCCAAGTATGTTTACATTTTGTGCATGTAAATATTCTTGTAGGAGCTTCATCTGCACTTCGAGTTTGTAATAATTTATAAACTGCTTTATCATGTCCGCATTCAGGACAAGTTTCGGTTGTTGTTGGAAGCACATCCACATCTTCACCAACCATTTTAACAGTTTCTTTAGCTTTAATTTCTTCAGAAACTTCATATGAATTATTATCTTCTAATTCATCAGAATATCCGCAGGTATTGCATTTTAAAATGCCTCCGCTCGGAAACATCATTGCTCCACATTTAGGACAAAATTCCATATTTATCTCCTTTTTATTCTTAATATATAGAATAACTTATTTAAATATAATCTATTTTTTTGCTTTTTCTAAACAGTCTTTTATTATTATTGCATGGTCAAAAGCAATTTCATCTTTATTTAGTTCATTGATTTGAAAAATACCAATTTCTTTTGCATCACTATCTGCTTTTTTTGTTGCTAAATCTCCTTTAGCAGTATATGCAACGGTTACAGTGTGGCCTCTTGGGTCTCTATCTGGGGCCGAATAAACATTAACTAACTCTTTGAGTTCAACATCAATGCTTGTTTCTTCTTTTGCTTCTCTTATTGCTGCAGTTTCTACACTTTCACCATATTCAACAAATCCTCCAGGTAATGCCCAGCAATCTTTAAATGGTTCATTCTTTCTTTTTATCAAAATAAAATTGAAATCATCATCATAAATAAAAATATCGCAGGTAAGTGAAGGATTTTTATATTTTACCATCAAATCACATAAAAATAAAATTTTTGAAGCTATAAAGCTTCGTCAATAAGTTTTTTAAGTTCAGAACTTTCTTTTTGGAGTTCTGCAGCTGCTTTTTTTAATGCATTTCTTGGTCTTTTTCCTCTTTTTGTTTTGATAGTCATTTCTGGTTTTCCTGTAAGAGGGTGATCGATATTGTAAACAGCATATTCAACATCCGGATCTTGCATCAAGATATGTCTTAAAGCATTACAAACTCCATGGCTTTCATCTTTTACAACAAAAGTGAGTTCTAAAGTTTTATCCTCAATAATTTCAAAATTTTCCATTTTATCAACCTTAATTAATCATTAACATAGTTTTTAGAGACTTTACGTCTTTCTTTTTTATTACAAGTATTGCACTGAAGTTCATTTTCTTTTTGTGTAGTATGCATGTAATCTCTACAACGGGTACACATTGCTTTTAGGACTCCACAATCATCATCCACAGTTCCTAAATCAACATTATCTCCAGTTATTTTAACTACTTTGGCTTGAATAATGTCTCCAATTCTAAAAGCATCTGATAATTTTTCTAAATAATCTTTATTTGCTTGTGAAATGTGAATAGCCCCCATATAAGGTAAAGCTAATGGTCTGCCATTATCTTTCATACAATCAATTTTAACATTAGCTCTTTGAGGTTTAATATCGGTTATTTGACCATAAACAATATCTCCCACTTTTAAAAGAGCAGGTTTAGCATCTGACACAACAGAAATAACCTTCTTTTTTTGATTAATTTTAACATTTCCAAGTACTGCTGATTTAATGTCGCCATTGTCATCATAAGTACCGTCTCCTGGTAAATATTGCTCTATAATTCCTAATTTATCTCCAGGCATTACAATTTTTTCATTTTCTATACTCATATTAAAATCACCAAAAATATCAAAATTTCTTTAATATTATAATTATATTGATGTTTATATTTAAAACTATTTGTAACGCTCATGGAACAAAATTTCATCTAATTGATAGTTTTCCCATTCACGTTTGTTCAATACAATTTCTAATTCCTGTGGTGTTAATAAAGGTTTTTTATACATTTGAGAATCATCAATAGCTATTCTAGGACATGCGCTAACGACAAAAGCATCTAATTCCAGGTAAGGAAGCAATGCATCAGGTGAGACATTATCCACCAAAATAATGTAGCTTTCCATTTTTGCATCTTCAAGGGTTTTTTTAATCTCTTTTGCAAGCATCATGCGGTATTGCCCTTCTTTGGACGATACTAAAATCCCCCATTTTTTTGCACTTCTTGCTTTTGTAATTCTTGCAAAGCGTATTCTTAAAATTCTATCTGCGAACTCATCCATGTTTCTAATTTCTGAGTTATACGGGTCGAGAGCCAGTACGGGGGTATTTGAAAATAGTTTGATTCCTAATGGATGGAAGTTTCCGCTGCCGATAAACAGTATGACATCAACTTCCAGGTCTTTAATGGATGAGAAGTTACAGCCCAAAACCTGTCCCTTACGGGTTGATGGGGAGGAACCTAGGATAACTTCTTTACCGTTGTCTTCCAGGAAATCTTTTGTTTCATTTAAAAGATGGAGGTGTTGTGTTGTAGTAACCAGTCCGATCCTTGATGAGTCCTTTAATTCTTCCAGGCATTTTTCAAGATCTTTTTTAATGTCAATGTTTGAGTATGCTTCAATGAATAATGTGGGTACTTCATATTTTAGTGGGAGTGGGGTGTGGCCATAATGAACAATCAAATCCACTGAGCCTTTCATTTTCCAATCGCTAACGTCACAGGCTCCAAAACAAGGGTCTCCTGAGATAATGACGATTGCATCAGTTTCTTGTTCAATGGCTTTAGCTATTTTTGTCGCTTGTGTTTTTAAACCTTCTGGAAATTGCAGTCCTACGGTTTTTGCATCTATTGAGTTTATTTTACGGATTACTTTGTCCAAATCCATATTATACATTGACATTTTAATCTTCAATTGTGCTTTCAATAACTACTTTACCATCAATCACATCTAATTTAACAATAGATAAGACATCTATACCAGTTTCTTTTTTAACAATTTCTTTACCGTCGCCTTTATCAATGATGGCCACTACGGATTTTAAATCTAAACCCATGTCCTCTAAGGTTTTAATTAATGCTACTAATGTTCCGCCTGTACTTACAACGTCATCGATGAGCAAAATTTTTTCACCTTCATGCAAATCATTGACATAAAGGTTTGATGACCCGTAACCGGTTTTTTGATAAACTTCTGTTTCGCCAGGCAGGCCGTATTGTCTTTTACGAATCACTACAAAAGGAATATCTGTTGCAAGGGAGAGTGCAGTTGCCAGATGTATTCCCATTGCTTCAACAGCTACAATTTTATCAATATTTAAATTTGCATACTTATGAACAGCAAGCGCTAATTCTCTAAGTAGCAACGGGTCCATTGCCGGAACACCATCACTGATAGGATTTACAAAGTAATTATAATCTCCTTTTTTAACAACTGGGGACGCTTCCAATGATTTTATTACTTCTTCTAACATAGTACTCACACGAAAATTATTAAAACTTGTTAAATATAAATATATCTTAATATAATAATTAAGTTTTCTAATGAAGTGATTTATATGCTTGGAAATTTAGGTGAAAATCTTACTAATACTATGAAAAAATTAGTAGGAATGTCTGTAATTGATAAAAAGACAATCAAGGAAGTTGTAAAAGACATACAACGTGCTTTAATTCAATCTGACGTTAATATTAAATTAGTTTTAGATTTATCAAAAAAAATAGAGTCCCGTGCTCTTGAGGAAGAGCCTCCTAAGGGTATCACTCCTAGGGAGCATGTAATAACAATCATCTATGAAGAGATGGTTAATCTTTTAGGCAGTGAAACCGTTCCCCTTGAAATCAACGAAAGGCCTTTTAAAATCTTATTCTTGGGTCTTCAGGGTTCAGGTAAAACTACCACAATTGGTAAATTATGCAGATATTTACAGAAAAAAGGGTTCAATCCGGCTGTAGTATGTACAGACACATGGAGGCCAGCTGCTTATGAACAATTAAGACAATTGACTGAAGAAATGGATGTGCCATTGTATGGTGACCCTAACAATAAAGACGCACTTGATTTAGCTGAAAAAGGTTTGAAAGAATTTAAAAATAGGAAAGTCATTATTTTCGATACTGCAGGAAGGCACAAGGATGAAACCGACCTGATTGCTGAGATGGACCAATTGGATGACATCATCAATCCGAATGAAGCTATTCTAGTAATTGACGGAACTATCGGTCAGCAAGCAGGTGAACAAGCAAAAGCATTTTCACAGGCAACCGACATCGGTTCAATCATTATTACAAAGTTGGACGGTTCAGCAAAAGGAGGAGGAGCTATGTCAGCGGTAGCTGAAACAGGAGCTCCAATCAAATTCATCGGTACCGGTGAGCGAGTAGATGACTTTGAAGTCTTTGACCCAGAAAGGTTCATTTCAAGATTGCTTGGAATGGGAGACATCAAATCCCTCATTGAAAAGGCAGAGGAAAACATTGATGAAGACATTGCAGAAAAAACCATGAACAACATGTTGAGCGGTAAGTTCACATTGATGGACATGAAAAACCAGTTTGAAATGATGAACAGTATGGGTCCAATGCAGCAGGTCTTAAACATGATTCCGGGTATGGGAAATAAGATTACAAAAGAAGCATCTAAAATGACAGAAGATAAATTGACATCTTATAAAGTCATGATGTCCTCAATGACCGAAGAGGAAATGCTGAACCCGAAAATCATAAAGCAATCCCGCATTAGAAGAATTGCACGCGGATCAGGTGTCGATGAAAGTGAAGTTAGGGAATTGTTGAAATATTATAACAATACCAAAAAGACAATGAAAGGAATTGGAAAACGTGGTGGCCGTCTTAGAGGCGGGTCCATGAATCGTATGATGGGCCAATTTATGCAAAGATAATATGAAATTAGCTGAAGACATTTTAAAGGAAACCAACGGTAAAATCTGCAAGCATTGTCTTGGACGCAAATTATCTAAAACGATTGAAGGCACCAATAACATTGAGCGCGCCGATAAGGTATGCGATGAACTGGACATCGATTTGGATAATGTCGATTGTGTAATCTGCGATAATCTATTCAATAAATTGGATGAAGAGTTATACAAAAAAATCGATGATAAAATCAACCAATTGGGAATAGAATTTGAAACATTTCTTGTAGGAAGTCAAATAGATAAAGATATTCAAAAAAGAGATGAGGAATTATCTGAAAAATTTGACTTAAGTGTTGAGACTATAAAAAAAGAAGTTAATAGACTGATAGGCCTTGGAATTTGGCAGAGATATGATAAAGAAGCCGAATTTGAAAGACAAGATATAGTTTTCAACGTAGATTTAATAGATGAACCTAAAGTTAGAATTCAAATTAATCCGTTGTATATTGAAGGAAAATATAATAAATATAAACGAGGAATTCCTCAAACCAAATGGCCATGCACTAAATGCAAAGGAAGAGGTTGTGAAGAATGCAATTTTACAGGAAAACAATATCCTGAATCAGTAGAAGAGTTAATCTCCGAGCATTTTTTAAAATTAACCAAAGGGCGTGAAGCCAAATTCCACGGTGCTGGAAGAGAAGACATTGACGTATTGATGCTTGGTTCCGGAAGACCGTTTGTGCTTGAAATTAAAGAGCCAAAAATTAGAAATCTTGACTTGGCAAAACTTGAAAAAGAAATCAATGAAATCAATGAGGGCAAAACCGCTTATCATAATCTGCGTCTTTGTGAAAGACCTAGAAAAGCTGAAATAAAACAATCCTCTCCAGATACTTATAAAGTCTATAATGCAGTTGTAAAGTGTGACGAAGCTTTTAATGAGGAAAAATTGGAGGAGTTGACCAAATTAAATGAAATCAATCAGCAAACTCCATTAAGAGTTTTAAGACGCCGTACTGATATGATTCGTGTTAAGCATGTACTTGACCTGTCCTATGAAATTATAGACGATAAAACATTTAGTATGAAAATTAAAACCGAAGGTGGCCTTTACATTAAGGAATTGATTTCCGGTGATGAGGGAAGAAGCAATCCTAATGTAAGTGAAATTTTGGGCGTTAATGCAATTTGTGAGCAATTAGATGTAATTGAAGTAAGTGAGAAGTGATAATATGGCAGATGAGTTTACACATTTGACAGATAGTGGAGTGCACATGGTTGAAGTAGGTGGAAAACCAGATCAAAAAAGAAGAGCAATAGCTAGTGGAAGTATATTTTTAGATAAAAATACAATTAATTTAATTCAAAATGAAGAAATTAAAAAAGGAAATGTACTAACAACAGCTCAGATTGCAGGAATTCAGGCTGTTAAAAATACTTCTTCAATAATACCGCTTTGCCATCCATTAGCTTTAACCGGAATCGAACTTGATTTCGATGTTAAGGAGGATGAGATTATTGCAAAATGTGCAGTTAATACATTAGGTAAAACTGGTGTTGAAATGGAAGCAATCACTGGCGTAAGCGTTGCATTGCTTACTGTATGGGATATGGTGAAGGCTGTTGAAAAAGATGAAGACGGTCAGTACCCAGATACTCGAATAAGCGATATTAAAGTTATTAAAAAGGAAAAAATTTAAACTTTATATATGATGAAAATAATAAGTATATTCATTATTTTTATAAATTAATATTATAGGAGATTATCATGGCGAAAAAAGATAATAAAATTTCTATGCCTCAAACTGGTGCAGGTTTAGTAAGATACTTTGATGAAGAAAGTTTAGGTCCAAAACTTTCACCTGAGCACGTTATCGTTGCTACTATTATTTTAGCGATACTTTGTTTTGTTTTAAGATATTCTGCTTAAGAATATTCTTAAACAAATATACTACTTTTTTTATAAATTTTGATTAACATGTTAACTAAAAGAATAATTCCTTGTCTAGATTGTGATTTACAGGTTCCTGAAGGGCGTGTTGTTAAAGGAGTCGAATTTAAAGAAATCAAATATGCTGGAAACCCAGTGGATTTAGCAACTCGTTACTACGAAGAGGGTGCAGACGAAATCGTCGTGCTTGACATCACCGCTTCACATGAAAGAAGAGCCACAATGGCAGATGTAATCGATAGATTGACGGAAAACGTATTCATGCCGATTTGTGTAGGTGGAGGAATTAGAAAGGTTGAGGATTACATTAACATGCTTAAAGCCGGAGCGGATAAATGCTCAACCAATACTGCAGCAATTAAAAATCCGGAATTGCTAACAGAAGCTTCAAAGGTTGTCGGATCACAGGCGGTTGTCATTGGAATTGATGCAAAAAGAAGATATGTTGCCCATCCTGATGATGCACCCGACAAGACGGTCATTGAAACCGAAAAAGGATATTGCTGGTTTGATACAAGCATATATGGAGGACGTGAGTTCACAGGCATCGATGCAATTCAATGGGCAATCAAATGCCAGGAACTTGGTGCAGGAGAGATTCTTTTAACCAGTATGGATGGGGACGGAACCCAAAATGGATATGACATCGAGTTAAACAAAACAATCAACGATGCAGTCGACATCCCGGTCATTGCAAGTGGCGGTGTTGGTGAGCCAAAACATATTTTAGAAGTATTTGAAAAGACAGACGTTTCAGCAGCCCTTGCAGCAAGCATATTCCACTTCAATCAATACTCAATCGGCACTGTAAAAGAGTATTTACAAAAAAATAATGTAGCTGTTAGATTATGATTATTAGGAAACCCATTGATTTGGAATTAACTCAAATTTCAGGTCAAACTTCACAACCTCCCTGGAAGCAAGTGGAAGATTCATTTAAACAGGTTGTTTTGGTTGACGGCAAACCGGCAATTTTTGATGTTAAACAATCCGGCGAATTTATAGATTTTAATTTTACAGGCGATGTCTCCAAAAAAGAGGCGGTTTCAAAGTTAAAATATATTTATGATTTGGATTTTGATTTGGATAAGTTTTATAAGTTTTTGAGAAATCATGCAGAGCTTGCTGAAATGAGTGAATTTTGCAATGGTTTAAGACTTTTTTTAGCCCCAAATCCTTTTGAATGTGTCATATCTTCAATTTGCTCTGCAAATAATTCTATTAAAAGGTGGACAAAATCTGCAAATGACATAAAGGAAAAATGGGGAGATGAATATGAGGGTTTTTACACATTTCCAAGTGCAAATACTCTTAAAAATGTTTTCCTTGATGATGAAGAGGAATTTAAGATGACAAATATAGATGACACCTTCAAGTGTAAAAACAACTTAAAAGAGTGCGGTGTGGGCTATAGGGCTCAATATATGAGGAATGCGAGTGAACTTTTTACACTTGAAATGGACCTCTCGGAAATTTCAAAAATGAGTTATGATGAAGCGTTTGAAAGCATCCTAAAAGTTCCGGGTGTTGGTCCAAAAGTGGCAGATTGCATATTGCTTTATGGATTTAACTTCAAAGAGGCTTTTCCATCTGATGTATGGATAAAACGTATTGTTTCATATTTATATTTCGACGGAAAAGATATTAGTGTTCCAAAGGTTAGGGAATTTGGAATGGAAGAGTTTGGTGATAATGCAGGTTATGTTCAATTGTACATGTTTCATTATGCTAGAAGGTCTGGGCTAATGAACAAATTGAAAAAATAATATATTCTATGATTTCAAAATATACTTTTGATGGAAAAGAAAAATATAATCCTTATAATTTGTACAATATTAAACTTTATTGCAGTTTTTGCATCAAACGCAGTGAATATTATCATTCCAACAGTTGCAACAGAGTTTCACATGAGCAATATTGTTCAAAACTGGATTACCATCATCTTTTTTTTAGTCATGGCAATGCTGTCAATTCCAGCGGGCCAAATTTCAGGAAAATATGGCCTTAAAAAAGTAACAATAATTTCTAGTGCCTTATTCATTGTAATTTCTGTTGTCAATGTATTTGTCACATCATCAGAACAGTTCTTATTCTGCCGCCTTGTATTGGGACTTATTTTAGCATTTATTAACGTAACTTCAATGGCGATGGTAGTATCAGCATTTGCCCCGACAGAGAGAGGAAAGGCATTGGGATTGAACATTACAGGAGTTTATGTTGGATTATCTTTGTCTCCTTTTCTTGGAGGAGTCCTGAATTACCAATTGGGCTGGAGATCCGTAATCCTATTTGCAATTCCATTTTTAATCGTTATCATAGCATTACTTTTAAGAATCGATGACGAGTGGGTTACATTTGAAGGAATTCCAATAGATTTGAAAGGTTCTGTTACTTATGCAATAGGAATCGCACTTTTTATTTATGGTTTTACAATACTGAACGAAACTTTAGGTGTTGCACTAACAGTTTTGGGAGCAATAATTTTAGTGGCGTTTGCACTTATAGAGTTAAGGCAACAACACCCGGTATTTGATATCAAATTCCTCAAAAACCGTGAGTTCTTATCTGCTAACCTGGCTTCATTATGCGCATATCTGTCCACTTTTGCAGTTACAACAATTCTGAATTATCATTTGCAATATATCAAAGGCTTTGATTCGCAAACTGCTGGAATAATCTTGCTTGTAGCACCTGTTTGCCAAGTGATTTTGGCTCCGATTGCAGGCAGATTGGCAGACAAATACATTCCGCAAATTTTAGCCGCCATCGGAATGGCGCTTGGTACAATTTCCCTAATATTGTTCTCAACATTGAGCTATGAGACATCACTTCTATTTGTTTTGGGTTCAATGGTCATATATGGTGTAGGTTTTGGTTTGTTTTCACCACCGAATACAAGCGTCATAATGGGTTCGGTTCCACCAAAAGACACTTCAGTCGCTTCAGCATCGGTTTCAACAGTGCGTACGGTTGGTCAGGCAATGAGTATGGGAATATTGACTCTCATATTTGCATTTGTGATGGGTAATGTAGCTATTGTTCCTGATGTTTATCCGTTATTGATAAGCAGCTGTCAAATAACCTGTATAATATGTGTTGGTTTGTGTTTAGCATCTGTTTTCGCTTCACTTGTTGGGTTTAAGGCCAAAAATTAGTTTAATTCATCAAGCAATTCAAATATTTTTTTTTGCTTTAGATTTGCAGCGATTATATGCACGTTTCAAGTTTTTAGGATTATGCGAATCATAATCAACCATATTTCTATATTTTCTTAAGACATTTAACCTTTGGGCTATTTTTTTCCCATTATTTTCTTGATTTAATAGGGGGTGGCTGTCAAAGGTAAGTCTTGTCTCTTGATGAACTCTGCCGGATTTTGATTGCATAATGTGTCTGTTAATTTCATTTAAGAATGTTTCATTCTCTAAAATATAATCTCTTGATTCCAGAAATGACGAATAGTATAATCTATTAATGCCAGTTCTTAATTTTGCAAAGTCACTTTCATTACCATAAGACTCGGCAAGGGCATAATATCCATACCAATCGAATGTTCCGTCATCAGACATAATCTTCCACCAAAATTATGTATTCATTTATTGTTCTTGGATAACTATCGATGATTTCATCGCTTATGAGGTCTTCTTTTTTAATGAGAATTTTTTCATCTGCATCCGAGTAAATTATTATCTCTAGTATTTTTTCATTAGGGTCGGTTTCTTTCATGAAATCAAAGGAGATTCTTCTATAATTGATTTCTTTTGAGATAAGATTTGGCAAATCATAGACTATTTTTTCCAATTCTTGATCTTCACTAATGAAATCGACGATGTCATTTAAATTATCGGATGGAAATTCATAATGATTTTTCAGGAATTCTTTTAGTTTTTCTTTTTCATTAACTTGAATGTCAAATCCGATAGAAGCATCATTTTGCGGAATTTGCATTTCAAGTTTTTGAGAGTGATTTTGCCACATAATTTTATCCTCTAAAATTTTTTTAAATTCAGTTTACTCTATATTTTACTTAGTATTTAAGTTTTTATATATTAATATGGTTCAATTTTGCTAAAATATCATAATATTTATATTTAAGTAGAATTCAAGTATTATGCATTGGAATCAATATTGATGTGAGGTTGTAAAAAAGTGGTAGTCAGAAGTTAAGGGAATTATAAAAAAAAGAAAGTATTGAAAGATAATGATTATCTTTCTTCAATGGTCACTTTGTTCATTACATCGCCTGGGCGAATTGCATCAACAACGTCTTGACCTTTAATAACTTGACCGAATACGGTGTGTACTCCATCTAAATGTGGTTGCGGACAGTGGGTAATAAAGAATTGGCTTCCACCAGTGTCTTTTCCTGCGTGTGCCATGGATAATGCACCGGTACCGTGTTTGTGTGGGTTTCCTTCAGTTTCACATTTAATAGTGTAACCAGGTCCGCCAGTACCATTTCCAATAGGGCATCCGCCTTGAATTACAAAGTTTGGAATTACTCTGTGGAAGGTTAATCCGTCGTAGAATCCTTCTTTGATTAGTTTTTCAAAGTTAGCTACAGTACCTGGAGCTTCATTTGGGAATAATTCTAATTCAATATTTCCTTTATCAGTTTCTATTATAGCGACTTTCATTTTATCACCTAATGTTTTAAATAATACTATTACTATAAATATTGATGATTAAATACTTTATGGAGGATTTTATGAATACTCAAGAATTAATTAAAATTGAAGATGATTATTTTATTAACACTTTCACAAGACAACCAATCGTTTTAGACCACGGGGAAGGTGTTAAGGTAACAGACATTGATGGAAAAGAATATTTGGACATGTTTGCAGGGATAGCCGTTAATGCTTTAGGTCACAATCACCCTAAGCTTGTAAAAGCTATTCAAGATCAAGCGGAAAAATTGATACACATTTCAAGCATTTATTACAATGAACCTGCATTAATCTATGCCAAAAGATTAGTTGAAAAAACCAGTTTTGATAGAATATTCTATGCAAACAGCGGTGCTGAGGCAAATGAAGGTGCTATCAAACTAGCCATTAAATACACAGGAAAAAGTGAAGTTATCTCAACTGTCGAATCTTTCCATGGAAGAACAATAATGACTCTTGCAGCAACCGGTCATGAACATTATCATGAACCATTCAAATGTATTTTACCAAAGGGTTTCATTAATGTGCCATACAATGATATTGACGCAATTAAAGAAGCTATCACTGAAAATACTGCAGCCATTATTGTAGAACCTATCCAAGGTGAAGGTGGAGTAAATGTTCCAGATAGCGACTACTTAAAGCAAATCGAAGAAATCTGTCATGAAAAAGACATTGTCTTCATTGTCGATGAAGTACAAACAGGATTTGGAAGATGCGGAACATTGTTTGCGCATGAATTGTTTGATGTAAAGCCTGACATCATGACAATGGCTAAAGGAATCGGTGGAGGAGTGCCTATGGGAGCAATTCTTGCAACCGAAAAAGTGGCCAGCGCATTCGTGCCTGGAGATCATGGAACCACCTTCGGTGGAGGACCATTAGTTGCGGCAGCCGCAAATGCTGTTTTGGACGCTTTTGAAGAGGAAAACATCTTGGATAATGTTAATGAGGTTGGCGATTATTTCATCGCAGAGTTGAAAAAATTGGATAAGGACGTTATCGCTGATGTAAGAGGTAAAGGTTTGATGGTTGGTATAGAGTTGACCAAGCCTGGTGCGGAATATGTCGATAAACTTCGCGAAGCAGGATTTTTAATTAACTGTACTGCTGATAAGGTTTTAAGATTCGTTCCACCATTGATAATTACCAAAGCGGACATTGACGAATTTGTAAAAGCTTTAGATGAAATACTCTAAAGCACCCAATTCTTTTTTTCCAACACTTTTTTAAGGGATGTTGAAATCTCCAACGTTTTGATTTTTTCCAAGGAAGCCCACATCCAATCTGTATGCTCATCACTTATTTTGACTTCACCTTCAACGTCAGTTAGATACATCATTATTTGGACTGTTCTTTTGTGGGAATAATCGTTTTGGATTGCTTCTGCAAAGTCCCCCACATCAACATCCAGATTTGTTTCTTCTTTAATTTCACGTATAAGGGCATCGGCAAAAAATTCACCCTTTTCCACTTTGCCGCCGGGCAATTCCCACATTTCAGGGTCGGTTCTACTTTTAGGATGCCTTTTCACGATTAAAATTTCACCGGAATCGTTTTTAATGATTCCTCTAACAGTAAGTCCATAAGGTTTCATAATATTATTTTCAACCTTCTATTAAATAATCTGAACGGAAAAACGCTTTCCTTCAATACGATTAAATAGTTTGAATAATATAACTAAATACATAATGTAACTTTTTTAAGGAGTTTTAATTATGGATTTAAATATTAAAGTAAACGATAAAAACCACTTGGATATTGGTGGAGCAGATGCAATAGACATTGCTGAAGAATTCGGAACTCCAACCTATGTAATTGATGAAAATAGGATAAGAGAAAATTATAACAGATTTTATTCAGCATTTTCAAAATACTACCCAGATTTCAAAGTATTTTATGCATGTAAAGCTAATACCAACCTTGCAGTAATGAAAATATTGGAAAGCGAAGGTTGTTGTATTGATGCAGTTTCACCTGGAGAAGTACACATTTCAAAAATGGTAGGTTTTTCAGGGGACAGAATATTATTCACAGGTAACAACATTACCAATGACGAATTGAAATATGTCCACGATGAAGGCGTAGTCTTAAACATCGATTCAGTATCCGCACTTAAAAGATTAGCTAAAGTCGTTGATCCTGAAGGATTAAAAATATCATTCAGAGTAAACCCGATGGTTGGTGCAGGACACCATGACCACTGTATTACCGGTGGAGTGATGAGTAAATTCGGTATCATGGACAACGAAGCTAGTGAAGTATATGAAATGGCAAAAGAATTAGGATTCAATCCAATCGGTATGCACTCTCACATTGGATCAGGAATCCTAGACCCTGAACCATTCAAATTAGCCATCGAATCAACAATGGATATTGCAGGTAAAGTCCATCAGGATACTGGAATTGATTTCGAATTCGTTGACTTCGGTGGAGGAGTCGGAATTCCTTACACTCCTGAAGAAAACATCGTAGACTTAGACAAATTTGCAGAAGTCAATGTCGGATTATTCAAAGAGAAAATTGAAGAATACGATATGGGAAATCCTACAATGTATCTTGAACCGGGCAGATACATAGTCGGTGATGCAAGCGTACTCCTGGTAACCGTTAACAGCGTCAAACAAAGTTACAGAAAATTCATAGGAGTGGATGCTGGTTTCCACACCCTTTTAAGACCCGCAATGTATGATTCATACCACCACATTGTCGATGCAGGCAAGATGGATGCTCCAATGACCCAGGAAGTGGACATCGCAGGTAACGTATGTGAATCAGGAGACTTATTCGCACGCGACAGGCCAATGCCTGATGTGGAAGAGGGGGATGTCTTAGGTATCTTGAACGCAGGAGCATATGGATTTACAATGTCATCCAACTACAACTCAAGACCATTGACTTCAGAAGTATTGGTAACCGATGGCAAATGCTCACTCGTAAGAGAAAGAGAAACATTTGAAGACTTATATGCAAAACAAAGCATTCCACCACATTTAAAATAAGTTGATACTATGGTAGATTTAAAAGGATTAAAATTTTCAAAAATGCACGGAATAGGCAATGACTTTCCAATAATCGACGAATCAAAAGGGGAAGTCATTCCGGAAGCTGACAAACCTGAAGCATGCAGGATATTATGCCACAGAAACTTCGGTGTCGGCGGAGACGGAGTATTGTTCGTAGAGCCATCTGAAGTTGCCGACATTGGATACAGAATGTTCAATCCTGATGGAAGCGAAGCTGAAATGTGCGGAAACGGTATCAGATGCTTTGGAGATTTTGTCTACAGAAAAGGTATTTTGAAACAGGAAAAAATGACTGTTGAAACAAGGGCAGGAATCAAAACAATTGAAATCTCCTTGGAAGATGATGAACCGGTATTGTTTAAAGTGGATATGGGTTTGTCAACATTTAAAACTCCTGAAATCCCAATGACATCTGATAAGGAAGAATTTTTGGATGGCGAGTTGGAAGTCTTGGACACCACTTTTAACCTGACCGCCATCAGTGTCGGAAATCCTCACGCAATAATCTTCGTTGATGATGTTGATGAAATCGACATTAACAAATACGGTCCGGCCATTGAAGCCCATGAAGTGTTCCCCGAAAAGATCAATGTACACTTCGTTGAAGTAATCAGTAAAAACGAGGGTAAGATGATTACCTGGGAACGTGGTGCTGGCCTAACACTTGCATGCGGAACAGGTGCAACTTCTACTGCAATTTCAGGCTTTAAACTAGGTCTGTTTGATGAAAACATTTTGCTCCACTTGCCGGGTGGAGACTTAAAATTCCAAGTTTATGAAAAGGATGATGCACTTGGAGCTTTCATGGAAGGCCCTGCGGTGCTAGTTTTTGATGGAGAATTCTAAATTCTCTATTTTTTTTCATTTTTCTTTCTGTATAAACCGAAGATGATATCAACCACACCGAGTATGATTACAAATACCATCAAAATGCTCATTTCATTTCTTGCGGCTGAAAACGCCAGTGCAAGAATTATAAGAAATACGCCTACAAGTATTGATTGTTTCCATTGTTCCATTTTTTCACCATTATATCTTATATGCATTAATTAATGTTATGTCTTCAAAAAAGAAATGTTCTGAGGCTTTTATTTCTGCAATAAAACCTAACTCATCAAGTCTTGTCAATGTTTCATCATTGCCTGAAAGTGAAGACTGAATTAGTTGGACAGTTCCGCCATCATTTAAATGATTTCCCACTTCATTTAAGAACATGTCAATAACTTTCCTTCCATTTATTCCACCATCGAATGCATAATTTATAGTGTCTTCTAAAACTTCACCTTCTTCAGTCGGCAGATATGGAGTATTGAATAGAATTACATCAAACTTTCTATTTTTGACAGGTTCAAATAAGTTTCCAAATAAAATTTCAATGTTTTCAATGTTGTTTTCTTCAAAGTTTTTTCGCGCAAGTCCACATGCATCAAAATTAATGTCGGTAACGGTAATCCTGTCAGTCAATCTTGAAGCATACATTGCAACAACGCCTGATCCAGTTCCAATTTCTAAAACGCTTTGGCCTTTTTCAATTTCTAAATTATCGGCTAGAAGGTAGCTGTCTTCAGCAGGAATATAAACATTGTCATCAGTATTGATTATAAAATCAGCCATAAAATCACTCTTTAAAAATAGGGTTTAACTTTTGTGATACAAATAAAATTTCTTCAGGAGTAAGCACAACAACTCTTTTTTTAAGATATTCCTCTATTTTTTCATCATCAATTTCATTCAATCTCTTTTTAAGGACTTTCTTATCAATATTGCTGATAATGTGCCTGGAATCAATCAGTGCATTCCTGATTTTTTTGTTTCTGTGCTGGAATAGTGCCTTTGTAAACTTTGAGTATACTTTAAAGTCTTCATGAGAGATGATGTTCTCTTTTGGCGTTAACTTAATGACAGTTGAGTCAATTTGCGGTTTGGGAATAAAGCTTTCGTTGCTAACTTCAGTTAATCTTTCCACATCACATTTAAAATAAAGCATTGCTGAAAGTCTGGAATAATCTTTTGTTCCCACTTCACCGTTCATTCGGTTGGCAAACTCTTTTTGATACATTAAAATAGCTAGGTCAAAATCATAGTTTAAAAATTTGAAGGTTATTGGTGATGAGATTTGATAAGGTAGATTGGAGATGATTTTGTTGAATTTTGGAAATTCAACCTTCAAAGCATCTTCATTAATCAGTTCTACATTATCTATTTTTTCGTCTTTAAGTCGTTTGGCCAATATTTTACAGATCTTTTCATCCTGTTCGATTGCTATTACTTTTTTAGCTTTTTTGGCTAGTTCAATTGTTAATGTTCCAATTCCAGTTCCAATTTCTAAAACAACATCTTTTTTTGTGATATTTCCAAAGTTAATGATTTGGTCTCTTTTATTTTTATCAATTAAATAATTCTGACCTAGATTTTTATTTAACTTTATTCCGTTTTCATTTAAAATATCTTTAGTTATTTTAGATAAGGAGGGGGAATTTTCACTAGTCAATTTATCACTTATCTTCTTCTTGAGCCTCTAGGAGTTTGAGTAAATAGATAATATTTATTTTTACCCTTTCTTGGTGTTGTAGTGTCAAGCTCTTGTTTAACTCTGTTAACAATCATACCAGCAGGATCCGCTAATGTTGGCAATCTTTTGGAAATGTCTTCAAAGCTTTCAAATGGTTTTTCTTCCCTAGCTTTGATAATCTCTCCCATGTATTTTTTACCAATTCCTGGAATTAATTCAAGTGAATGAAGCCTTAAACTTAATGCTTCAGTTTCATTGAAAAATTTTACATATTTTTCTTCATTTGCTTCAACAATATCACGAATAGCGTAATCTAGTTCTATTCTACTAGTTGCGGTTAAATTTTCATAATCCAATTTTCCAAGAACCCTGTATATTTTATCTCTTTTTCCTTTTCCAATATATACAGTGTCTTGAATTTCTAAATCAACACCATTTTTAGGAGCTAATTCAAGTAAAGTGAATTGTTCTGTACCAATAGCTTGAGCAATAGGTTTACCACCGAATTTGGACATATCAGATTTGACATAGCCACGACTTAGATAATCAAGTACAACAGCGTATTCTTCTTTTTTTACTGTTGGTTTTTTTCCATTTCTCTTTTTATTATCCATGTTATCACTCACTATTGTTTTTTTATTATAACATAGTTGCCATAATATTAAACTTATTTATAGGTTTGACTGTTAAGTATAATAAATATATCTAAAAAAAGTAGGATTTGTAAAAATTAATTTTAAAAATAAATAAAAAAAGGGGAATAGTAAAAATACTATTCGATAAAATCATATTGTTCTAACATTTCGAGGATTTTTTCCATGTCCTCTTTGGTTGTTTTTGTTGGTTCTTTAGCAAAAATTAATCTCATGTCTGCTAAGTCTACTGGAACAAAATCAACAATATGCACTGCGACTTTATCTCTTAAACCAAATTCTTCTTTGAGTTTTTGATAAATTTCTTCTGCATCTTCTGGTGAGTATCTTTTAAATCTTGCAAGATGATTTACTGTAAGATTTTGTTGATAATTTAATTCATTGTCTTCAGAGAAATTTTCAATAATTTCTTTTACTTCAGAACTTGGTATTGGTTCGCTTTTAATAACTTCTTTTCCAATCATAGAAATCATTGTTGTAATTTTAAGTGATCAGGTCTTACTATTAACTCTTTTGGTTTGTTACCATCTTTTAAAGAGACAATGTATGCTTTTCCTTTTTGACCGGTGACTTTACCGGTTTTTCCGTGGAATCTAGGAGCAGGTTGTCCTTTTTGGATGGATGGATTAATAGTAATGTGAACTAAGTCTCCTTCTTCAAATCTTTGGAGCCTGTTAGTAATTGGGTTAGTTCTACCCGGTCTTTGTACTTTAGTCATTTTTTTTCTTGATCTACTTTTTAATCCTCTTGATCTTTGCATTATATAACCTCTAATCAGTTCAGTCTGGGTATAAATCTATGTTATCAGCGACCTAGTATTAAAAAAGCCCATAAATACTAGTAACATAGAATGTGAAAATAACTATTACCATCAGTGATATGATAATATTATAATTTTAGTTCAATGGTATTAATATACTTTTAGTTTTTGGGTGATTTTTGAAAATTAGTTTAAAAAAATTTAAAAATAAAAAATGGTGTGAAAGAAGATAACTGTTTAGTTATCTTCGAATCTTCTTCTGTCAATTAATTCTTGACGTTTTCCTGGGTTCCAACCACCGGATGCAGATTTTGCACGTCCAACTTGTTGTACGTAACCGGTAATCCTATCATACCATTCTACATCTTCTTTTTCACCACAGGTAGGACAAACATTGTTTAGTCCTTTCATTAAAGTTTTACATTTTAAACAGAAGCTTAATGCTGAGCTGTAAGCCCAGAATCCGATATCGGATTTTCTTGCAATTTTGTTAGTTAAACTCATTAATGAGTCTGGATCTGAGTATGATTCTCCCATGAATGCATGGAAGATGTGTCCACCAGGAGTTAAACTGTGATATTGTTCTTCAATTTTGATTTTTTCGATTAAGGATAATCCGGTGTCTACTGGCACATGTGAGGAGTTGGTGTAGTAGTTAGCGTTTCCGTCACCTTGTACAATAGCTTGGTCTCCGAATTGTTTTTTATCGAGAGTTGCGAATCTGTAAGCAGTAGATTCTGCAGGAGTTTGTAAAACAGACCATCTAAGTCCAGTTTCTTCCTGTAATTTTTTGGCTCTGTCATTTACATATTCGAGACATTTGAGACCGAATTTGTTAGCATCAGCGTTTTCAATTCCTTCACCGAATAATGATAATAACATTTCATTAAGTCCAACAAAACCGAAGGATAAAGTTGAGTTTTGGATTCTGTAGTATGAATCTTCAGCTACTTGCTGTTTTAAGAATGGTAAAATGCGGAATTCATTTAAACATTTTAATCCTTGTTCTCTTCTAAGCATTAAAGTTTCAACTGCTAAATCCATGTATTCATCTAAATATTCGAATACTTGAGATTCATCTTTGGATTGGTATCCGATTCTTGGGAAGTTTAAGGTTACGTAAGCGAGGTTACCTGTTCTTAAACAGTCTTGGTCCCAGTCACCAGTCCAGGTATCTTGTAAACAGGTTCTGCATCCCATGTAGTTTGCCATTTTTCCTCTGTATTTAGGGAACATGTTTACAAAGTATGATGAACCATATTTTGCAGATAATTCATGTACTAATCTGATATCATCTTCGTATTCACTTGTCATTGTTTCTTTACGGAGTGTGTAAATAGTATTTGGGAATAAATGTGGTTTTCCTTCATTATCTCCTTCGAGTAATGTTTCAGTGAATGCTCTTTGGATTAATCTAGTTTCTTCTTCAAAGTCAGCGTAAGTTCCGACTACTGCACCTTTTGGTCCGTATGCGGTTTCATCTTTTAAGAAATCAGGAACACCAAATTCCAATGCCATACTTGTGAATGGCACTTGGGATCCTCTTGCTGCGTATGCCATGTTTAGGTTGTAAATAAGCATCTGTACAGATTGTTTGATTTCATCGTAAGTTCTGCCTCTTGCAAATGGTGCAACAAATACGTTCCAGAGGGACATTCCTTGTCCTCCAGACATGTTTTGTTGTGCTGCAAGCATAATTTCACCAGTGTGGTTCATTAAAGTTTCCATGTGGTTTGGTGCGCCCGCAATAGAGGTGTGATCACCAGTACCGTCCACTTTAAGTCCGTATTTGATGAAAGTTCTTATATCATGTTGCATACAGTTTAAAGGCCTTCCAGCGAAGAATTCTAAATCGTGAATGTGAATGTCCCCGGACATGTGTGCATCTGCTAAGTGTGCAGGCAACATTTTTAAGAGCGCATATTGTTTTAACGCTTCGTCTGCTACATGTTTGTGAATACTTTCCGGGTTGTGGATCATGTTTGCGTTATCTCTGTTACCGTTTTCAATTAAGGAAGTAATGTTGTAAACAGGGATACCTAAACGAGTGTAACGGCTTCTTAAATCTTCTAAACCGTATTCAATCAATTTTGTGTTGACCATTTCCCTAATCATTGGAGCAGTTAAGTATTCTACATTTAACTTTTTGAGTTCTTTCCAGGTTTCAGTAGCGATTTCAAAAGCAGTTTCTTGGCTAGCACCGGTCTCTTCAATTAAAGTGTTAGCAATTTTTGATAAATCAAATGCTTCGATGGTATCTCTTGAAGTACGTACTCTTAATTGGGTACTTGCTAAGTATTTGTTTGCGATTTCAGGGTCAATATCTTCTAAACATTCGTAAACAATCTTTTTAATCTCTTTGGTTTTTATTCCATCGTATAATTGAGATACTACGGTTGCAATGATTTTATCTGACTCAAAAAATGGGGTCTCAACCATTATCAATGATTTCATTAATTTTTCATAACTGAATCTTTCTTTTATTCCGTTATTTTTTTCCACGTTGATTTTAACGGATTCTTGTAAATTATTTCCTAATTCTGATATTCTTTCCATTTATTTCACACCATTTTCCTAGTTTTTAAAAAAGTTTATTATCCGATTGGAGAGAGTATGCTCTCACATGCTATTACTATTTGTAAACACATGTATAATTATTGTTCGTATTGATACGAACATCTATTTAATACATAGTTTCTCATGGTATATAAATTGTTCGTCTCTAATCGAACAGAGTTGGTCTACTCTGATATTTCCTATATTTTAAATATTAAAAATTAATAGTCCAAGAGAGCATTTGATGAGTATTTAGAAAAATACGTCCAATGAACTCTGCTTGGATTTATCACTTTCAAACAACGAATTGATACCGAATTCCTGAATCTCCAAACGTTGCTCAAGGTAATGTGATACGGGGTATCTGTTAACCAAATCTCTTGAAATTTCAAGATACTTAGTAACTGATCCCTTTGAAACAGATAAAATTAAATTACCGCCACATGCACATTTTCCGGTAAGGGGCATTCTTCTATATTTTGCACCGCACTTGGTACATCTAACCTTCTGCTTTGAAAATGCTCTGGAATTGCCCATAATGTCCGGCAGGAAGTGAGATGACAGTACTTTTTCCACAACTCCACGTTGATCAACAGCCCTAATACTTTCTGCAAGAGCGATTTGAGCTTCTACCTTTTCTCTCATGGAAGGCAATCTTTTGTAAAGACAAACTGTTGGTCCTGCATGGATATTTGAAGTGTTGTGGGAAAACATCAAGCCTTCATACTGCTCAGGAGTACCCAAATGCTTTTCAACATTGTCAATGTATTCGAGCACATCAGCAGGCTTGTGAGGAGTATATGTCTCTTCATAAAACTCAACAGGGAATCTTTCAAAGATATCTAAGTTGTGAGATTCGTCATCTATCTCTTCAGGGTCAATTCTTGAAGATAAAACTAAAGGAGCATCCATACTTCCTCCTCTAGTGTTAGGCAAGTATGATTTTGAAAAGTTAATTAAAGCATCTAAAAGCAACATTATCGCATCTTCATCACTGTCACAGTTTCTACGCTTTGCAGAATGGAAATAAGGATGAGCATAACAACCTAAAGCTTTAGTAAATCCAATAATTCTACCTAAAACTCCGGCTGAAGTGTGGGGTGCAAGGCCAGCTACCAAATGACCAATCAAATCACTTTTCTCTTTCACATTATAGAACGGTTCCATATCATAGAATCTTGTAAGCTCATCATCAATAAATTGTGCAGTTCTAAGCAAGTAATCTCCGCAATTATCTGAAATTACAATGTCTTGAACTTTAAGTTCAATTATCTGGTCAATATTTTCAATTGGATTTCCATAGCAGTCTTTTTCATAACCCATTTCTTTAAGCTTTTCGACGCTAACTCCGATTTCCCTTGGGATAAAATGGGTTAATGGCAAATCAGTAGAGTCGTGACGTATTGTTCCGTCCTTGAAAGTAAATACTTCATGCTTTGCTCTAAGTATTCCTTTTTCTATAGGTTCAGGTAGTTTGGATTCGGAAATCATACCGATAACACCTTTAACCTCATCAACACGCCTTACTTTAACGTTATCAGATGCTTTTTTAAGCATGCTGGCAAGAGGGATGTTTTTCTGTGAAGGTTTTCCCATTACAGTCGGATGGCCGCATTTCGGACAAAGAGAACCGAAAGAACTGATGCCGCATTCAGGATTTGTACATTTTCGTCTTGAAATCTCCACTTTAATATTGCCTTTTTTAGCAGCGGTTGCAACTAGCCTTCTAGCTCCACCGTTATTGCCTATCGGAATTAATCCATGTGGAGCAGGCCTCATTAATCTTTCTTTTGATTTTTCAGGTCTGCCTACACGGGTACCGATGTAAGCGGGAGCTTTGTTTTTGATTTCAACAGGAGAAACCGCATTCACAGCTTCAATGGTTGTTGTCATTTCAGGCAATTTTTCAGATAAGGTTACTAAAAGAGCATAGGAATGATCCTTATCGAGGATTATTTTACCATCCCTTACGGTATGGGGAACCCCCATAATTTCTAAAACTCTTTTTGGGTAAGATAAATCAAGTTTAATTCCTTCTTCTTTTGTGTAAGTTGGCTTGGATTTTTCAAGCAAATCAATTAATCCATTCAGGTCATTAATTGTCACGTCATTGTAACAGTATGTGTATTTTGGATGAAGAGGAATATTATAATCTTTAGATAATTGGAAAGCTTCAACAGCGGTCAAATAATCGAATTCTAATTTATGCAAGTCCAAATCATTATTGTCCTTATCAAAGTTTTCACTTTTCATTAACAACTGAATCCACCATTCTTCAACCCATCCTGATGGATATAAGTTCTGGTTGTTTCTTAAAAACTCACCAAATGCAACAAGCATGTCCCCTAAAAATAGGATTTCCACAACATCTTTTTTGACATCACGTGCTTTCTTTACGCTATCGAGTTTTAAAACATCGCCATTTTTAAGCTTGACAATTGGCCCTTCAATAGAATCCACCGGAACAACACAATTACCCTTGCCGGGATATTCGATTTTAAGTTGTGTCCCAACTGCTAAAAATTCAAGCAAGGCCATGGTCGCCGGGTGAACTCCCATAGTGGCAAGACCGGTGTTTCTAGACCTGCCGTATCTTAGTCTGAAACCTCCTTTTTCTGAAGGATAGCCAAGAATAGGCCTTCCGCCAATGATATCCTGGATATATTTTGGCTCGCTTACAACATCTGAATCTCCATTGTCGTCTGATGAATCACTTGTTTTAGGCTTTGAGTATTCTTCAAGCCAATCCCAGTCAAGACCTAATTTTTTAGCAATCTTTTTAATCTTTTTAGATTTTTGGATAACTCCTTCAACCATAGCTAGAAGCGCTCCGCCACGAATATTGTTAGTTTCGACACGTTCTAAATCTCTGTGGGATACTTCTACTTGATCGGTTTGCTCTCCTGATACTTCTACTGGAATGTGATTTGCTGCAAATCTCACTTCTTCTGGTGTTGGTGAGTATTGCAAATTTGTAACTTCGGATTCGTAAAGTTCAACTTCTTCTACATATCTTTCAATTTCTTCATCTATTGGTTTAAATGCATCAATACCAATTGCTTGTCGGATTTTATCTCCTAAAAGTACGGCTAATGCTGCAGCTGTTCCTCCCGCACTTCTGATTGGGCCTGCAAAATAAACTCCAATATATTTTGTTCCATCAAAGTTTTTCTTGATTTTAACATCAGAGATTCCCTCTAATGGAGCTGCTACTACTCCTTCTGTTAAAATCGCAAGAGCTGTTCTAAGGGCTTGGTCACATCTTTGCTCGTCATCCCAGTTTTCCTTTTCACCAGTCAATTTGAATTTGCCTGTTGCAATTTCGGCGGCAATTTCAAAAGCAACTGATTCTCTGTCCATATCTT
The DNA here is from genome assembly GCF_017539065.1 of Methanobrevibacter sp. GTDB lineage: Archaea > Methanobacteriota > Methanobacteria > Methanobacteriales > Methanobacteriaceae > Methanocatella. The sequence goes on along the minus strand of NZ_JAFYHP010000016.1, from coordinate 45,014 downwards.
TCTCTAATTCTTTAATTCTTTGTGCCACGCCTTCAGGGCCAACTAACCCCTCTACTCTTTCAGCTAAATCCTTTGCAAGTGGCACTTCGGTTTCGGTTTCAACATCTAAACCTTTAGACCTTGCCTCATTAGCTATCTCGTATAGGTGATTGGTTTCTTTTTCTAATCTATCAAAATAATCCATGGTATCGCCACAAGTTACAAAATTAATTTAGTATATAATACTTGGTTTTCATGATTTATTAATGTTTTTTAATAATAGTTAAATAGGTTAAAAACTTAACTTATTACTGTATCTCGTAGTTGAACTTTAATATTAATATTGCTATTATGGTGATTTTAATGTCTGATGATAAACCAATGAACGCTATGTATGGTCAAAAAGTAAAATTAGACTTAGATAAGCTCAAAAACAAATCAAATAACAAGACTGACGAAATAATTGAAGAAAAGGTTGTTGAAGAACCTGTAGTTGAAGAAATTCCTGAACCTGTAGTTGAAGAAGCTATTGAAGACGAACCTGTTGAGGAAGAGGTTTCTGAGATAGTTGTTGAAGTTGAATCTGAAGAGGTTGAGGATGAATCTGTTGAGGAAGAGGTTTCTGAGATAGTTGTTGAAGTTGAATCTGAAGAGGTTGAGGAGGAACAAATTCACAATGAACCTGAAATTGAGGTTATTGGCGAACCTGTTGAGGAAGAAGCTGTTGAAGAACAACCTGAAGAAGACGATTCTAAAATGGATGATTTTAAAGTTAAATTGGCTGAAAAAGATAAAAAATTATCAAATCAATCCAATGAACTTAATTATTTAACTAATAAAATAATTCCTAAACTCAAAAAAGAAAATGCGGAATTAAACAAAGTTAAGAATGAACTAACCTCCGCACTCGAAAAAACCACAAGAAAATACTTTGACCAATTAGATATTAATGCAGATTTAAGCAATAATATCGGTAAATTAGGTGCAGAAGGCGCAGTTCAAAAAGTAAGAGCTGATAAATTAGAAAATGAAGTTAATTCCATTAAAGGGGAATATGAATCTAAAATATCAGAGCTTAAAGAAAAGCTTAGCAGCGTTGATGTTGATACTATTAAGTTAGAAAATAGCAACTTGACTAAAGAGCTAACTGCTGTTAAAGATAAATTATCAGATGCCAGAAAAGAAAACATATCACTTTCTGAAGAAGTTGACAAGTTAAGAGCAGAAATTATCGAATTAGGAAATTATAAAGAAGAAGTCGAAGCACAAATCAAAAAAGAAATCGACGACTATAAATCAGAAATTTCTGAACTTAGAACCAAACTCAAAGTTAAAGAAAGCAGTTATGATAAACTTTCTAATGAAAATAGTAGAACAATATCTGATTTAAGAAAACAAGTTACTAAACTTGAAGAAAAATTAGAAAAAGAATCCAATAAAGGATTGTTTAATAGATTTAAATAGATGATTAAATCATCTATTAACTTATTTTTTTATGTACTCTGATGCTTATTTTATGAATGAAGCTATTAAGGAAGCTGAAAAATCTTTAACTGAAGGAGGAATCCCAATAGGAGCAGTATTGGTTAAAGATGGAGAAATCATATCTAGAGGACATAATAGACTAATCCAAAACGATTCTGTAGTTTTGCATGCAGAAATGGATGCAATTGAAAATGCAGGGCGCCTGGATTATGAAGATTATATTAAATGTACATTATATACAACATTATCCCCTTGTCCGATGTGTTCAGGAGCCATAATATTGTATAATATTCCAAGAGTTGTCGTTGGTGAGAATACAACTTTAATGGGTGCTGAAAATCTGCTCAAATGCAATGATGTGGAAGTGACTGTTTTAAATGATGGAAAATGCCGGGATTTGTTTTTAAAATTCACATGCGATAATTGTGAAATTTGGGACAGGGAACTTGCAAAAGTCGGCAACACTACCGAGGTGAAATAAATGGAAATAATAGTAACTGATGAGAGAGATGAGAGATTTATAGAAATGTGTTCTTCATTTGGATGTGAAGTAAGCGATCCTCAGGTAGTTCTACTTTTAAATAACTTTGGCAAAACCATTGGCTGTGCCAGTTTTAAGGCATATGACAGCAAAACCGCCGAAATCACTACACTATTTTTAAATTCCTATGACAATCGTGAAAAGATATCCTATAAATTGATTAGGCAGCTTGAAAAAATAGCCATCGACTATGAGTTTAAAGGCATTGTAGTCAGCTTTGATAGTCGTGAAGATATTCTAATCGACATTTTTGAAAAATTAGATTACAAGTTTGTGGATGAACTTTTAATGAAAAAGGAATTCAAGAGTTTAATTTAACTCATTGAAATTTTTATTTAATAATAGCATCTTTACCTTCATCTGGAGTTTTACGCATTAAAACTAATCAATTTGTTTTTCAATAGATGCTTCATAACTTTTTCGGATAATAAATATTCAATGTTTTCACATTTTATCCATTACTACTTTTATGATAACATTATTTTTTGCCGGCATATTTAGTCAACATGAGATATTCTAAATCATAGTGGAAATGTTTATATAGTATAATTTTCATATTAGGATTAAAAACAAAAAACCGACCGATAGTCGAAAAATTATTGGCAAGAATATGAAGTTAATTGTAATATAAAAAGGACTGATGGTCTAGTTGGTGGCATATTATGAGAAAAGGTGAAAAAAGGAAAAAAGAGCTGTTAAATATAGCTTATGATATGTTTCTCACACGAGGATATGAGAATACAAGTGTTGACGAAATTATAGAGAAAGCACAAATCGCTAAAGGCACATACTACTATTATTTCCAAAGTAAAGAGCAGATGCTCGAAGAAGTCATAGACATGATGATTGATAATGAGGCCGAAATGGCAAAGCAGATTATCGGAATGGATATTTCAGTACCGCAAAAAATAGTCGGGATAATTGCATCGATAAAACCTACCGAAGCAGAACAACCAGTAAAGGATGCTCTTTTCCACCCAGAAAACGTGTTAATGCATCATAAAGTCAGACAAAAATTGATTAATGTTCTTACTCCACTTTTATCCGAAGTTATAGAAGAGGGAGTAGAGGAGGGTATCTTTGAATGCGAAAATATCCCTGAACGTGTTAAGATGCTCCTTATAATCAGCGATGGTACGTTTAATGAAGGTACATTCAGTGAAAAGGATATTTCTGTCTTTATAGACATGACAGAAAAACTTCTCGGGGCGGAGAACGGAACAATGAGTTTCATTTATGATCTTATTGATAAGAGTGATATGGAGGTGGGCGAGTGAACAATACGGAAAACTACAAATATAAGCCAGTTCTCTTTTTTGCTCTGGCGTATGTTTTTACTTGGATATTTTGGATTCCGGCAATCTTTTTGCCAGAAAGCATAAGTCCATTACTCATGCTAATAGGCCTTATGGCTCCGGCTATTGTGTCTACAGTTTTCATCATGTTGTCAGGGTCAGATTTGCTTAAGCAAGACTTTAAGAATAAGATTATCGGATTTTACAAAGTAAAATGGCTGAATGTAGTTTGGGCTATAATAGTATTTGCGATTGTAATAGTCTGCTCTATTTTGTTGTCTCTGCTATTTGGACAGTCAATTGACCAGTTTTCCTTTACTGAAAGCTTTTCTTTTACCGGTGTTGGAATAGCAGGAGCATTTATTACCATTACGATTGCTTCGATAATTGAGGAAGTGGGATGGAAAGGATACTGTGAGGACTCTATCGGTAACTATATGAACTGGTTTTGGGAATCCATGATTTTTGGAGTTCTATGGTCTTTATGGCATTTGCCTTTAATCTTCATTCAGGGAACATATCAGGCAGGACTTATGGTGAATCCTCTTTATGTGGTTAACTTTTTTGTGAGCGGAATCCCTATGGGTTTTGTCATTACATGGGTCTATCTTGAAAGTGACCGTTCGATATTGGCTTGCATGATATTCCATTTCTTTGTCAATTTCATGCAGGAGAAAATAGCGTTGACTCCGGAGACTAAGTGTCTGGAGACAATAGTAATAACAGTACTTACAATTATTATAATCATGGCTAAAAAAGACATGTTCTTTGAAACTCGCCATGTCGGAAGACTACTTGAATACAGCAACAAGCAGTAGTAAAAAAGTCCGCACGTATATATTAATTTAATATTTAAAATTTTAAAAAAAAGAAAAAGTTAAAAGATTAAGCTTCTTTTCTTAATCTTTTTACTACAAAGTCTTTATCCAAACTTAATAAGAATGATGCTGCTCTTGGGCCTTGTTTTTGGCCGAGAATCATTTTATAGATAGCTTGGAAACCTTTTTGCGGTTTTAATCCTTGAGCTTCTAGGATCTCATACATTGCATCGTGCAAAGCTGTCGCATCGCTAAATTCAGTAGTTTCCATCAAATCAGCTAGGTCAGCTAAGAATTGATCTTGTTCTGGTGTTAATGGCAAGTTAGGCACGCTTTTTTCTTGCACTTTGAATTTTACAAAGTTAGGTGCGTAAGTGTCTAACCAGTAGATTACATTGTCAACTCTTTCTCTGTATTGAGCCAATTCGGTTTCAGTCAAATCACCAAATTCTTTGTCTTTAAAGCTTTTGGTCAATTGTGAGTTCTTTTTAAGAATTTCAAAGATTTTCTCCAGGTCGTCACCTGCAATTTGATAAGCGTTGACCAGGAATCTGAATGGCGGTCTGAAAGGTAAAGGACTGCCTGCATTGATTTGGACTATTTCATAGATTTCTTTGAATTTTCTGCCTTCTTTTTCAGATGGAGCTTCTACTTCATCATAGAATACTTTTTCAACTGTATCGAATTGGTCGATAAAGTCTAAGAAAGGCATTTTTGGTGAGAAATCTTTTGCTTTCATTGGTTTTGATCTGAATAAGTAGTAGTGAAGACTTTCTGCAGGGCCTATTTTTAACCATTCGTTAGGTGCGAAGAATACCCCATGGGATTTACTCATTGCTTCACCGTCAAGGGTAATCCATTCGTATGGTACAGGATACGGTGCAGGATAATCGAAGATTTTTTCAGATATTACGCTACTTACATCGTAGGATCCTCCACTTGCAGCATGGTCTTTACCGAATGGTTCGCATGTGGTTCCGAATATTTTCCATCTTGCCGCCCATTCAACTCTCCATGTGAGTTTACCGTTTCCAGATTTGATGTCCATTTCGCCTTCGTGGCCACATTCACATCTGTATTTGATAATGTCTCCGTCGTAATCGTAAGCGTATGTGGTATTTACACGTCCACATTCATCACAGATTGGGTTGTAAGGTAACCAGTCGTCAGCTAGCGGCTCTCTTCTGTATTGGTTAAATATCTCTTTGATTTCTTCAACTTTTTCTAAGGAAGTTCTGATGTAATCGTTATAGTCTCCGTTTTTATACATTTCAAAACCGGATTTTGCTTCCATTTCGATTCCATAATCGTCCATCACACTTAATAATGGTTTTTCAAAGTGTTCTACGAAGTTTGCACAACAGCCATCCGGACATGGAATCACTGAATATGGCATTCCTAAGTATTTATCATAATCTTCAGGTAAAGGATATGGAACTTTTCTCAATGGATCATGGTCATCTGCAATCCATATTGTTTTAGCTTTTTTCCCTTTTTCTCTTAATTTCTTTCCAATTCCATTAGCTACAAATATGTCGCAAGAGTTTCCAATGTGTATTGAACCTGAAATGGAGGTACCGCTTGCAATGACATGTTCTTCTACATCCATTTTACTTAATTCATTAGCTATATTTTCAATCCAATGTGTCATTTATATTCACCATTACAATGATAAGAATAAGTTTTATAATGTGTTATTATTTGTTGTTATTTATATAAAAATATTAAGTACAAGATGCGAATTTGGTAATTTTTAGAAATGAAGTGTTATGATTTGCAATCATTTCAAGCATTTTTTCATCATTTGAAATGAAAAGATTATAGTGATAATATAATAATTAAAAAAAGAAAAAGAAATAGGTTAAAAACCTATTTGATCAAGTCGGAATCTGATTGGTCCAACCATTCGTTAACGATTTTCACTGCACAGAAGTTACCGCACATTGTACATGTGTCCTCTTCTTCAGGAGGTCTTTGGTCTCTTTTTGCACGTGCAGCTTGTGGGAACATTGCACATTCATATTGTGCTTCCCAATCAAGTCTTTTACGAGCTTCTGCCATTGCAAGATCTTGTGAACCGTCGATTTGGCCGGTTGCAAGGTCGCCTGCATAAGCTCCGATTTTGGTTGCAATGACTCCTTCCCTTACGTCATCCGGATTTGGAAGAGCCAAGTGTTCTGCCGGAGTCACATAACAGATGAAGTCAGCACCAGCCTTTGCAGAGGATGCCGCACCGATTGCAGATACGATGTGGTCGTAACCTGGCGCTACATCGCACACAATAGGTCCGAGCATATAGAATGGTGCGTTTGAACACATTTTCTTCTGAATCATGACATTTGTTGGGATTTCATTGATTGGGATGTGTCCAGGTCCTTCAATCATACATTGTACTCCTGCTTCACGGGATCTGTCGATTAATTCTCCTAAAATGATCAATTCTTGTATTTGTGCCCTGTCGGTTGAATCGGCAATGGACCCTGCCCTCATACCGTTTGCAAGGGACAATACAACATCATGCTCTTTGGCAATTTCCAAAACGTAATCGAAGTTTTCGTACAATGGGTTTTCTTTTTCGTTTTCCACAATCCAACCGGACATGAAGGAACCTCCTCTTGAAACAAGTCCGGTTACGCGGCCTTGCCTTTTGAGTCTGGTTAATGTTTCAATGTTGATGCTGCTGTGGATTGCCATAAAGTCAATACCATCTTTTGCTTGTTTTTCGATGGTTTTGAATAAGTCATCTTCATCCATGTAAATTACGGAGCCCTCTCTTCTGATGGCTTCAATTGCTGCCTGATAAACCGGTACGGAACCAACTGGCAATGGAGACATGTCGAGCACTCTTCTTCTTATTACATCCAAATCTCCGCCAATACTCAATTCCATTAGACAGTCTGCGCCGTTGTCGATAGCAATCTGTGCTTTTAGGACCTCTTCATCAAAGTTGACGATGTCTGTTGAGGTTCCAACAGTTGCGTTGACTTTTGTTCTGAGTCCTGCTCCAATACCTGCAGCTTCAATGTCTCTGTGCACGTTTCCAGGTATTACGATGGTACCTTGTGCAACTGATTTCAATATAAAGTCTTCTGAAACACCTTCGATTTTTGCGACGTGCTTCATTTCATCGGTCAATATTCCCTTTTTTGCATCACTAATTTGTGTCATGATTATTCCTCAAGTAATATTTAAAACAGTCAAATTAAATTTAAAAATTTCTCATATTTATTTGATAATTTCTTATTTTAATTTAATAGTATTTAAATTAGTAGGTTAATCTTTATTCCATTGTTATTGATATAAATCAAGTTTTTTTAAAAAAATAGCAAATTTTATAAAAATATATTAAAAATAAAGCAATATTGATAAAAATAAGGTAAAATTGAAAAAATGTAAGAATTAGTAAAATTCATTCATTCTTTCAAATGCATCATCAAAGCTAGGCATATTGGTTTGGCAACCTTGATGCTCAATAATGAATGATGAAACTGATGATGCGAATTTAGCAGAAGCTTCCAATGATTCTCCATTTAGGAATCTTGATAAAAATCCTGCTCTGTAGGAATCCCCAGCTCCTGTCGGGTCAACAACACTGGTAGCGATTGCGTCAATCTTAATTTTATCTTCATTGGAATAGATTTCACTACCATTTGCACCACAGGTTTTAACAATGATTTTTGGACCCATATTTCTTAAGCCAGTCAAATCAACTTCAAGGGCATCTAAAATCCTTTCAATTTCATGATGATTACCGAATAATATTGTTGTGTTTTCAATAACATCAATCAATTTTTTAGTGTCATACATTCCAAGGTCTTGACCAGGGTCAAATGAAATGAGCAAATCTTCATTTTTCGCTTCTTCTGAACATTTCCAGTTGAAATCCGGATCTCCAGTAGCCAAGTGAATTGATTCCGCATTTTTTATTGCGGATGTTGGCACTTTGCTTTCAGCGAATTCTCGGGCCGCACCCCAGTAGAAATAGCTGATTTGGTCATCATTATCATCAGTTAAAACAAATGCGGTAGGAGTAGCTTCACCGGGAACAATGATTAAAGATTCTGTGTCGATATCAAGATTTTGCATATGTTCGTAGTATTCAGTCTTTTTGAAATCCCCACCAACGGCGGAAACTAATGAAGTTTTTAATCCTAGGTTTGCTCCAACACAAGCCACATTTGCAGCTGCTCCACCATTAAAGGTTTTCATATTAGTTATTGGTGCTGAAAAATTTGCTTTTGGAAATTCCGGCACTCTTATAATGTAATCATGAGCAGAATGACCAACTGCTAGTAAATCTCTCTTTTTTGCCATAATATCGCCTTTTTATTATTCAATATAATATTGTGTTTCATCATTATTTAATGTTTTGAAAGTGCACAATTTCATAGATATGCAACTTTTGAAAACACAGTTTCATGAGTGTAGTGATAGTTATATGAGTATTATAAATATTCTTTTTTGCCGAGAGCATTTGAAAAGTATTCAACCCATTGGAGTGAATCCTTGATTTCCTATGTCTTTTTGAGCATCATTAATTAAATATCTAATATATTCATCAACTTCAGCTTTATCTTCATTTACTTTAACAACACTAATTACATGTTGGGTATCATACTTTAAAAGCTCGTTTCCTTTAAAATAACTGGCATTTAAAAAAGTGTATAAATTTTCGGAATTCTTGACTATTTTAAAAGCATCAAATTGGGAATTAACACTTTCTTTTAAATTATATTCTATGTCATAGTGTCTTAAACTGTTCCATGCAAGTCTTTGGGCGGAACCTTTGACGTTTACAAAATCAAGACCTTCCAAATCAGAAATGCTCTCAACATTTCTGGATTCGGGGCTTGAAACCAAAACAAGATAATCATAAGCTATCGGCATAAAGTTAATGTCTCGCTCATAAGCGATTAAAGGATCATCTAAAGTTAGGATGTCAACCGCACCTCTTTTAGCAAGTTCAAATGCATCTTCATCAGAGCTGCTGTAAATGTTTACATCAAAAGGAGTGTTTATGCTTTCTAAAAGCCCAGTACTAATATGGCCTCCCACAATGTTAATTTTAGGAGTCTTTTCAATTTGAATTAAATATTTCCTAAATTCCTCAAGCAATTCCAATCCCTCTTGGGTGAGGTGAGTCCCGTTTCCAATTTTTTTGGTAATTTTCACACCTAATTTGTCTTCTGCTTTAAGCAATCTTCTGTTAAATACGGTGTGTGAGATGTTTAATTCTTTTGCAGATTTTCTCTGGGATTTAGTTCGTAATAGAGAATCTAGGCTTTGGTATAATTTATAATCATAAATTTCACCATTTATCTCCAAACTTATTAATCCTTCACTTTCAAATTTCATTAATTATATATAAAATTGTAATCATAATTAATAATATTGATTTAAAGGTAGATAAAAATGGAAATAATGAAAACCTCTATAAAAGCCATATTGGATAATATTGAAAGTGCACAGGAATTTTTAGATGAACAAGCTATTGAAGAGTTTGAAGAAATAATTATTAACTCCAAAAACATTTTTGTTACAGGAGCTGGAAGATCCGGGCTTGCTGCAAAGGCATTTGCCATGAGATTAATGCATTTAGGCTTGAGTGCATATGTTGTCGGCGAAACCATATCTCCTGCTATTTATGAAGATGATTGTATTGTAGCCATCTCAGGTTCCGGTGAAACAAACACTATCGTATCCGCTGCTAAAATTGCTAAAAAAAGAGGTTCAAAAGTTTTAGCACTAACATCCTATCCAGAATCTACCTTAGGCCAACTCGCAGACAGCTATATCCTTGTTAAAGGAAGAACAAAAAAAGAAGTGGATGACGAAAACTATATGAAACGTCAAATTTACGGAAACTATACTTCCCTAACACCTTTAGGGACCGCCTTTGAGTTGACTACATTAGTATTTTTAGATGCAATCGTTTCCGAATTGATGGAAAAAATGCATCAGACTGAAAGTGACCTGAAGGCAAGACACACAGTCTTAGAATAGAATTCTGTTCTGATTATTATAGATATTACAGCGTTGGCCTCTTAAAAATCCAACCAATGTAATATTTCCTTTTTTTGCAATATTGTATCCTGAATTAGCGGGAGCTGCGTTTGATGCTAAAATTGGAACGCCTGCCCTTGTCATTTTGATAACCATGTCTGCCGGCATTCTGCCGCTGTAGATTACATAAGAATTATTCAAATCAAAGCCATGCAGTATTCCATAACCGATTACTTTGTCTACTGCAACATGGCGACTCACATCCTCTTTTACAATAAATTGATCTTTGTAAACAATTCCAGCAACGTGTGTTCCGCCGGTGGCCTGCCATATTTCAGCATTGTCTTTGAGCTCTTCTATTCTGTCAATCAACTCATGAACATTAACTTGAAAATCGGATTCGACAGGATTAACTTCTTTAATTTTGCTTCTCCATCCTCCTGCGGAATCAGAACATAATACGGTTTCGTTTGTTTTTAATAATGTATCATCAATTTCAACGTTAATTTGTGGGCCGTTAATTTCTATTTTTTTAATATCATCTAGAGACTTCACCATATTTTCATTAACTAAATATCCGACTGCAAATTCTTCAAGTGAGTCTTCAATTGCAGATAAGCTACGTGAAATCTCTCCATTTATGGTTAAAGTTATTGTTTCGTCTTTCACGACATGTTCCTTGGCATTTATAATCTCGTCATTTTTGAAATGTATCGCATCAATTTCTTCAATTTTCATCTTTCCACCTTAAATATAACATTTATTATTATAACTATTTAATTATTATATTTAGGAGATTTCTTGATTATAATAAAAGGTTAACATCGAAATAATCTGCTAATTTTTAATTCATTTTAAATAATTTTTTTCCATTTTTTAGGTTTAATTATTTTTGAATTTTTTTTTAAAAAAGTAATATTTCCATTTTAAAAATTTTTTCTTCAATCGATTTAGATTTTTAATTTTAGTTATTTTTGAAATGATATGAATTTTTACTAGTTTTTTGATAAAAAAAGACGATATTAAGTTATTTTCATATTGGCACTTTTTTTAAAATTATAGTTAGATAAGATTTTTGAATCATGTTTTTTCAAAACCAACGATTTTGCTAATGTAAAAAAAGTAAATTAGAATTATTTAAATGTTATAATCTAAAAGAAGAATTTTAACACGATGTGTATGGTGTCCATCATGATTTATCATTATGTTTAAATTTGTATCGTTGTAGTATTTAAATATTTCTTTTAGCCTCTAATCGCAAAGCCTTTTTATATATAATAGTCTAATATAATATCATAATACTCTTTGAACTATTTGTAAGATTCATTAAGTATTATAAAAAATTATAAAAAAAGGGAATAAAAGAGGTTGATAAAATGAGTTCATCTTTCAAAAGTCCAGTAGATACTGCGAAAGCAATTTCCGGAACTGCTGGAGCAAAAGACTCTGCAAAAATAGATAATGTAATTATTCTCTCCTTCTTAGCAGGAGCATATATTGCATTTGGTGGTTTATTAGCTGTAGTTGCAAGCGCAGGTATGTTAGATGCAGGCGCTCCTCTCGGTTTAGAAAAATTCGTATTCGGTGCAGTGTTCCCTGTAGGTTTGATTATTGTTGTACTTGCAGGATCTGAATTATTCACTGGAAATGTAATGTTCATGACTCTTGGTGTTTTAGACGGTTCCGCTTCTATCGGCGGTCTTGCTAAAAACTGGGTAATCAGTTGGATTTTCAACTTTGTCGGTGCTTTATTCGTAGCTTACGTTTTAGCTTTCATGGGAGGTATTGCTCCTACTGATTCCGCAGCACCAGCTTACGCAATTTCAGCAAAAGCTATGGCAGTAGCAGCTGGAAAAGTTACCATGCCTTTCGAAGTTGCATTAATTAAAGGTATCGGTTGTAACTGGCTTGTATGTTTAGCTGTATGGTTAGCTAACGCATCAGACGATATCATTGGTAAAATCTTTGGTATTTGGTTCCCAATCATGGCATTTGTATGTATCGGATTTGAGCACAGTGTTGCAAACATGTTCTTCATACCATTAGGTATGTTCTTAGGTGCTGAAGGTGTAACCTGGGGTACTATCCTCATTAACAACTTGCTCCCTGTAACCATCGGTAACATCATCGGTGGTGGACTCTTTGTAGCATGTCTATACTGGTACACTTACTTAAAAGGATAAGCTAGTAAACTTAAAGAAGCTTTTTAAAAAGCTTCTTTTTAAATTATTTTATATATAATAAGATATTTTGGAGATTATAAAATGGTTGAGATTAAATATGTACCAACAATTTGTCCATACTGTGGTACAGGTTGTGGACTTAACTTCGTCGTAAAAGACGAAAAAATTGTTGGTGTAGAACCTTTAAAAAGACACCCTGTAAATGAGGGTAAAGTATGTCCAAAAGGAAACTTTGGATACCAATTTATTAATAGGGAAGACAGATTAACTACTCCTTTAATAAAAGAAAATGGTGAATTCAGAGAAGCTTCCTGGGATGAAGCATTAGATATGGTTGCTAAAAAGCTCAAAGAAGTGTCTGACGAAGATCCAAACAAAGTTGGATTCTACGCATGTGCTCGTTCACCAAACGAAAACATTTACATTACTCAAAAATTAGCAAGAGTAGCTTGTGGTACTCAAAACGTAGACCACTGTGCACGTATTTGTCACGGTCCTACTGTAGCAGGTTTAGCTAACACTTTCGGATCAGGTGCTATGACCAACGGATTCGACAGTATTAAAGAAGCTGACTACATTTTCTGTATTGGATCAAACAACATGGAAGCACACCCATTGTTTGGACGTAAAATGATTCAAGCTAAACAAAACGGTGCTAAATTAGTTGTATTAGACCCAAGATTCACTCCTACTGCTAAAATTGCAGATGAATATGTTCAATTTGAAACCGGTACTGACGTAGCTTTAATGAACGCTATGATTAAAGTCATCATCGACAGAGGATTACAAGATGAAGAGTTCATCCACTACAGAACCAAAGGTTTCGAAGAAATGAAGGAAACCGTTCAAAAATACACTTTAGAAATGGCTTCCGAAATTACCGGTATCAAACCGGAAGTAATTGAACACTTAGCTATTGATTATGCATCTGCTGATAAAGCCGCTATCGTATACTCATTAGGTATTACTGAACACTCTCACGGTGCAGACAACGTTATGTCCACCGCAAACCTTGCAATGTTAACTGGTAACATTGGTAGACAAGGTACCGGTGTAAACCCATTAAGAGGACAAAACAACGTACAAGGTGCTTGTGATATGGGTGCATTACCTTCCGATTACGTAGGATACAGAAAAGTTAAAGACCCAGAAACTACCGCATGGTTCAACGACTACTACAGTGGATACGGTTACGAAGTAAACTTACCAACCACTCCTGGTTTAACCTTAGTAGAAATGATGAACGCTGCTCACGCTGGTGACTTAAAAGTATTATACATCCACGGGGAAGACCCAGTTCTCTCTGATGCTGATGTACAACACACTAAAGAAGCACTTGCTAACTTAGAAATGTTAGTTGTACAAGAATGTTTCTTAACCGATACCGCACAATGTGCTGACGTTGTACTTCCTGCAGCAGGTTGGGGTGAACAAGAAGGTACCTTCACCAGTGGTGAAAGAAGAGTACAATGCTTACACAAAGCACAAGAACCTCCTGAAGGCGCATGGGTAGATTGGAAAATCATGGAAGAAATCGCTGTTAGAATGGGCGTTCCTAGAGAATTATTCCACTACGAATCTGCTGAAGAAATCTTTGAAGAAATCAGAGAATGTGCCCCAATCATGGCAGGTATGGACCGTAAAAGATTAGACACTCCTGAAGCACTTCACTGGCCTTGTCCTTCCGAAGACGATCCATGTCAACCATTAATGCACAAAGTAAAATTCGCTCACCCTGATGGATTAGGAATTTTCCAAGCATTAGAACACAAAGGGCCTGTTGAAACTGTAGATGATGAATACCCATTATTATTAACCACTACAAGGATTTTGTTCCACTATCACGCTGCAATGACCAGAAGATGTGAAACCTTGTCCAATGAGGTAAAAACAGGATTCATCGAAATCAACACCAAAGATGCTGAAGCAAGAGGAATTATTGACGGTGAAGTAGTAAGAGCTTTCTCAAGAAGAGGAGAAATCGCAATTCCTGCACGTGTAACTGACAACATTAGAGAAGGAATTGTAAACATTCCAATGCACTTCGTAGAATGTGCAGCTAATGTATTAACCAACTCCGATTCTTTCGACCCTAAATCTAAAATGGTTGAATTAAAAGCTTGTGCTATCCAAGTAGAAAAACTCCCTGAAGTATTAGAAATGAAAGGAGAAGTCTACAAAGATGGTACTGACACTGAAATTAAAGCTGAAAACATGGCAACTACCACCGTAAAAGTAGGTAAATAAATAGGGAGTAGATTTAAATGAGTTCAAAAATTAACGATATGTACTACGCATACTCTGCTATTGAAGATATCAAAGAAAAAGGGGAATATGGTGGAGTAGTAACCACTATCATGAAATACTTATTAGAAGAAGGTATCGTTGACGGTGTTGTAGGCGTAACCAAAGGTCATGATATTTATGATGGTGTACCAACCCTTATAACCGACCCTGCTGATGTTATTAAAACTGCAGGTTCCATTCACTGTGGTACATTAAACATTGCTAAATTCGTATCCAAATACTTGGACGGTGCAAGATACATGAAACTCGCAGTTGCATGTAAACCTTGTGATGCAATGACCATCAGAGAATTAATGAAAAAAGGAAAAATCATCGAGAAAAACGTCATTATGATTGGAGTTAACTGTGGTGGAACAATGTCACCTGTTCCAACCATGAGAATGATTAGAGATGTATACGATTTAGATCCTAAAGATGTTATCAAAGAAGAAATCGCTAAAGGTAAACTCATCATGGAAACTGCTGACGGCGAAAAAGCTTTCAAAATCGATGAATTAGAAGAACAAGGTATGGGTAGAAGAGAAAACTGTCAAAGATGTAATCTCAAAATCCCTTCCAACGCTGACTTAGCTTTAGGTAACTGGGGAGTTATCGGTCCTTTAGCAGGAAAAGCTACTTTTGTTGAAGTATTCTCAGATAAAGGTGCAGAAATTTTAGACAAAGTTATTGAAGCTGGTTTAATTGCTACCGAAGAACCTATCGCAAAAGGTATCAAAATCAGAGAAAACGTTAACAACTTCATGCTTAAAGAATCTCAAGCTAAAAAGGACATCGATTATGCAGGCACTACCGGAGACATCATCGACGTATTCTATCAATACGAAGACGAATTCTCCAAATGTATGAAATGTTACGGCTGTCGTGAAGCATGCCCATTATGTTTCTGTGAAGACTGCTGTCTCGAAGCTGAAGGTCCTGAATGGGTACCTGGTGGATACACTCCTGCTGCTCCATTCTTCCACTTAACACGTTTAGTACACATGGTTGACGCATGTACCAACTGTGGACAATGTTCCGAAGTATGTCCATGTGAAATCCCTGTAGCTAAAGTATGGAGTACCGTAAACAACAAAGTAAGAGAAATCTACGGATACATCCCTGGTATGGGCAGTGACGACCCACTTCCATTCACTGATCACGTATCCAAAGCTAAATGGTTATAGGGTTCATCCCTATTTCCTTTTTATTTTTTTTCAATACAGAAATAACGCCGTTATATATTCAACTTAAAAAAATAATAATCAATCCGTGTTGAATGGTTCACGGTTATTGATTCCGGCAATGAAAATTTCCTTTAGACTTTCTTCACTTTCACCATTTCTGACATGTGAAATCAGTTCAACCAAATTATCATTTCTAAGCAAACATGGTTTGATTTTGCCGTCCGGAGTAATCCTTAATCTGGAGCAATTTGCGCAAAAGGTAGAGTTATCAACAGGCCTGACTACCTCGATTTCTCCACCGTCTATGTAATATTTCTTACGCCCCTGCATAAATTTACGTTCATGCACATCATCAGCTATATCAGCCAACTCCTTTTCAATGTCATCTAGCTTGTAATGATAATCTGCACTAAACTTGTCATCGTCACAATTTTCACTTTCAATCAATTCAATGAGTTGGAGCACAATGTCATGTTCCTTGCAGAATTCAAACATCTCTTCAATTTCGTTTTCATTGATGCCTTTCATTATGACCATATTGATCTTCACCGGATAAAGCCCCACTTCAACGGCCTTCAGGATTCCCTTTTTGGCATCTTCGAGATAATCCTTTTTTGTGATGAATTCAAATGTTTTCCTATTAAGTGTATCGAGGCTCACGTTGACACGATTAAGCCCTGCATCTTTAAGGTCCTGTGCATATTTTTCCAACAGAATTCCATTGGTGGTCATTGAAATGTCCTTAAAGTCAAGGCTATTGATTTTGCTGACGGTCTCAATGATGTCTTTTTTAAGCAATGGTTCCCCGCCAGAAAGCCTGATTTTTTTAACGCCAATATTCTTAGCCACTTTACAGATTGTGTACAGCTCATCGGCGGTCATTTCATCTTTGGACTTTACCATTCCATCATGGTGGCAATACAAACAGTTCACATTGCACCTGTTTGTCAATGTAATCCTTAGTGAAAGAATAGGCCTTTCATATTTATCCCTAACAACATTTTCCAACATGATATCATTCTTCCACTTTAACGTTTATTTTTTTAATTTCAGAGTCGATTTCCAGGGAATTGACAACTGCATAGATTGTTTCTTTTAATATCCCTTGGGTAAAATCATTTATTTCAACATCATGACCATTGGTTTTAAGCGTGATGTCGGCATCAGCCAATTCATCTGCAATGTTTGATATTTCGACATCTATTGTCTTGACGCCATCCTCGGTTTTGATTGAGTTGACCATTCCTTTTATGGAGTTTGAAACGATTGCTGTGGCAAATTCGTTGATTTCAAGGTTTTCATCATTGATTAGAATAGTGCATTTTGCATCAATTGGGGTTTGCGGAGTTTTCTCTTTAGGAATCATCAGCTCTATTTTGCCGATATCCTCCACATCATAGTCCTCAAGGTTTAAAGTATTGATAACTCCAATCACGCTTTGCTTTAAATAATCACTTACAAACCTGTTAAGGCCCACCACCTTGCCGTCAATTGACAAATAGCTATGAACTTCATCTAAATCATCTATAGTAAGATTTCCCTGACGGATTTCAGCCGCAATTGCTTCGCCATTGTTGAATCCGCAGTTGTTTGCAAATAATGTGTCTACAATGTCATGGCCTCTTTGTTCTATGAGGTCGGCCAATTCGCTGACCCCTTCCTCGTCAATTGTAAACGAATCGACTTCTTTAATGGTGTATTGGTCTCTTACGTTAGGGGAAGTAATGATTTTGGGATAGTTGTAGCTTTTATATCCTTCGATAATTACAAAATCATATTCATCAAAGTGTTTTATTAAATATAATATCCTGTTCAGATCCATTTCCTGGCGGGCATTGAAAAATGTGGTTGATCCGACACCCACAACTAGGTTTGCACCGGCCTGCTTATGCTTCCATGTGTCTGTATTTTCCTTGTCCATTTCGATGGAATGGTGGGAGTGCTTGATGGAAGCTACATTATAACCCCTTTTTGTTAACTCGCTAATGACTTTCACGGTCAGTGAAGTCTTTCCAGTATTTTTTTTACCAACTATGGATACTATCTTCATTTCATAATCCCCTATATTAATATTAGATTTAAGTAATAATTATATTTTTTTAAATTGGACGTGTAGTTACTACACGCTTTTTTTGAACATCGAATGTCATTTTCATTCATGTGTAGTTACTACACATAAAATTCAATTTTTTTAGTGGCTAACGATGCATTTTTTCTTGAAATTCTAATTATTATTATGCAATTTCGTTATTGACAAAGATTGCTTGTGGCATTGATAAAATTCGATTAAAATTGTTTTTTAATAATTTTTAAACATTTTAAATAAAGTTTATTTAATTAATAAATCCTTTAAAATTATCTATTTTTAATATTGTTGGATAAAAATTTGAATTAGGCAATCCAAAATTAAAAATTTAGGCAATTTTTGAAAATCACAAGAAAATAACCGATATGTTTATATGTACAATTCGAGAAAAATTTTAATTGACAATAATGTCTAACTTTTTGGAGGAAATAATATGGCAGTAAAAATAGATTCAGAAGCCTGTGGACACATTGAAAATTGTCCAGTACAAGGTTTATGTGTTAAAATTTGTGAACAAGGCGCATTAATCGAGGAAAATGGTGATGTAACCATTGTCCCTGAAAAATGTGACGATTGCGATTTATGCATTCAAAATTGCCCAAATCAAGCAATTTCAAAAGCATAAAAGAGGAGAGGTAGCATGTTTAATATAGAAAGAGACGGTAGTGAACATCGTGTATTATCCTACAAAGATAAAAATTGTGTAGGGTGTGGGATTTGTACCGAAGTTTGCCCAACTGATTCATTAAGATTAGGGCCTACAGTCCCTATCGCACGTGGATTAATTGAAATGGATTTAGTCTCTGTGAAAGAAGATTCATGTGCATTTTGCGGGTTATGTTCAGTAGCATGTCCATTTAATGCTTTAGATTTAACTATTGATGACGTTAGTGTTAAAGAATTGGATATTTATCCTCAATGGGATAAAGGATCAGAAATTAGTGATGATTGTATCTACTGTGGCAGGTGTTACGAAGTCTGTCCTCAAGATTCAATTATTTTCAAAAGGGAACTTCCTGATCGTTCCGAATTAGTGAGAGGAGAAATAGACATAGATGATGAAAAATGTATCTACTGTTCATTCTGTGCTGATTTATGCCCAGCAGGAGCAATAACTGTTAAAAACGTTCCTACTGCAAGCAATGATGTTGTGAACAACACAATTGAAGTGGATGTATCCAAATGTATTTTCTGCGGAGTCTGTAAAAGGATCTGTCCAGAAAAAGCAATTAGAGAAATCTGTGCTACATGTATGTACAATGAGGAAATTGAAGTTCCGGAAGTTACTGGAGAAGTATTCATTGTTGATGATACATGTGTAAGTTGTTCATGGTGTGCTGAAATATGTCCTAAAGATGCAATTACAATTGCAAAACCATTCGAAGGCACATTAGAATTGAATGAAATTGAAGCAGATGAAAAAATCTGTAAAGGCGATTCTTGTCACGCATGTCAAGACGTATGTCCATGTAACGCTGTTGAAATCGTTGATGGCAAAGCAGTTACTAATTTAGACTTCTGTAACTTATGTGGAGCTTGTGTAACCGCATGTCCACAAAATATCAGAGAAGTATCAAGAACAGCTATGAAACTAGATAATATTAAATCCAAATCCTGGAGTGAAATCTTAGATTCATTGCTTGTTGGAAAATAAAATTTTTAATTTCACCTACTGACTGTCACCATATAACCACTTTTTTATTTTTTTTGATTTTGATTTTAATTGTAATGTGTAGTTACTACACACTTTAGGCAAATCAAAAAATTTTTTTATAATTTTTAGGATTTTGTAATACTTTGTTACTAAAATTGTATTACTTATTTTTAGTATGTTATTTCTATTTTTTCATAATACAAGGATATATTTGAGGTTACAATTCATAATATATATTTTTATAAAATATTTTGTATAATAAAATTATTTTATAGAGTTATTTTTTAATTAAGGCTGTTTTATTCAATATTGAAAAATAAAAATGTGTACTATTCCCACAGTAATATATAAAACTTTTGATTTAATTCTAGTAGACAACTATATTTATATAAGTAAATATATATTCATATCATTACACATTGGTGGTTCAAAATGCCGAAACATATTGCATCTGGTCTTAAATATTTGGCTGCGGTCAAGTTGAAAGATGCTGGTAAAAGTCATCAAGCAATTGCTGACGAGCTAAGTGTCGATAGATCTACCATATCTCATTATTTGAATGGTAGAAACTTATCTTGGAACTCTATTGATGTTGCAAGAACAATCGTAGACTTATCTCCCAGGGATTTTTTGAAAATGACCGAGGCAATATTTGACGAACCAGAACAGAGTCGAAAAATTGTGAACATTTGCCGAGAAAGAAATTTCGAAGTAATTATAGCGGACTCTTGTATTGGTTGCGGCTTATGTGTAAATGCATGTACAATGAAAGCTATTAAGTTAGAATCATTACAAGCGCATGCAGACTCCATACAATGTTGTGGCTGTGAGCTATGTAGCGAAGACTGCCCAACTAAGTCTATAAAAATTTTGGAGATTGAAAATGATTAGAAATTTAAAAGAGGTTCAAGACAACAACTTTGACATCACAAGAGATGCTGAAGAAGTTAGAAAATTGTCTTTCAATGACTCTACTTGTTTAGGTTGTGGAATCTGTGAATCTACTTGTCCTGTAGAAGCAATTACCTTAAATCCAATTGCTGTGGACGCACGTCACAGAATCTCAAACGACATTTATTTCAGTGGTCATGAAAAGATTGCTCAAAACTTCAAAGACGAATTTGATGTTCAAAGAGTAAGCATTGACGAAAGTAAATGTGTATTATGTGGTATGTGCAGCGGTTTATGTCCTGTTGATGCATTAGTATTAACTATTGACGGCGTACCAATCAAAGAAATTGAAGCATATCCTCACTACAACGCTTTCTCAGAAATTAATGATGATGAATGTATTTACTGTAAAAGATGTGAAATCGCATGTCCTCGTGATGCAATTGTCATTGAAAGAGTTTTACCAGCTCGTGCTGATTTAGTAACTGGTGAAATCGAAGTAAATGAAGAAGAATGTATTTACTGTGGCGTATGTGGCGAATTATGTCCTGCAGAAGCAATCGTCGTAGATAAAGAAACTGGAAAAGAATCTATTGTCATTGACAAAGAAAAATGTGTATACTGTTTAGTATGTAAAAAATCTTGTCCTACCAATGCTATCAAAGCACTTTGTAGAGCATGCAGCTATGGTGAGTATGATTTAGACCCTGCAAAAGCTGTAGTTACCGGAAACTCCGTAATTGACTCTGATTTATGTGTATTCTGTGGATGGTGTGAAGGAGTATGTCCAACTGATGCTGCTAAACACAAAAAACCATTTGAAGGTTCTATTGAAATCGACGATGAAAAATGTCAAGCTTGTGGAGCTTGTGTAGATATTTGTGGATGTAACGCTTTAGCATTCCCTATATCCTCAGGTCCTGGTTCTAGAATGGAACATGTTATTGCATACAATGAATACTGTGTAAAATGTAAAGCATGTGCAAAAGCATGTCCTAACGGCGCAATTACCGTAAAAAGAACTGAAATTGACCACACACCTATTAGCTCAACCACTTGGAAAGAAGCTTTAGACGCAATTAAAGATTAGGTGATTAGATGGAACTTAAAGTTAATCAAGATAATTGTTTAGGATGCGGGATTTGTGTTATTGCTTGTCCTGTAAATGCTGCTATCAGTCCAGAAAATGCTGGTGGTAATGGTGCGAAGACTGAAGAAGTTATTATGATGGTAGAAAATGGATTTATCAAACTTTTCAGTCCGGAAAAATGTGAAAAGTGTGGAACATGTCAAATGTTTTGCCCAGTAAATGCTATATGGTTAGAATAGGGGGAAGATTATATGCATTATGCTAATACTTATTTAGAAAAACCTGTAGTACCTGATGTAAAAATCACTGGTGAAGGAACAACTGATGTTTTAAAATGTATGTTAAACACCGGTTCTGATATCTACCAAGGTGCTTGTAAGAAAAGGGGATCCACATTAAAACAAGAGTACAAAAATGCTTCCGGTACTTGTTACATGGATCCAAGAGATATGGCAAAGTTAGGTGTAAACAACTGGGATACTGTACTTGTAAAAACCGATTTCGGTGAAGTAGTAGTAAACTGCGCAGTATCAAGAGATGCACCTCACGAAGGAACTGTATTCATTTGTAAAGGACCATGGGCTAACACTATTGTAAGTCACGATACTTACTGCTGTTCTGACCCTACTTACAAAGGAATTAGATGCACTGTCGAAAAAACCGACAGAAAAGTATTACTCATGGCTGACTTAATGAGATGGGTATACAAAAAATACGTTGATGAAGAAGATGACGATGTTGTTGAAAACATGGAATCTTTAGGTGAATTACCTGTTTATCACGGACGTAAATGGGAGGAGTTGATTGATCATGACTTATGAGCCACCTATAACTGATTACGATTACATTGTTGAAAATTGTACCTGCGCATTTTGTGGTTGTAACTGTGACGATTTAGATTACTTGGTTAAAAACGGTCACGTTGTTGCTGTAAGACACGCATGCAGATTAGGTGCAAGTAAAATTATGGAAGATATGGATCAAAGATTAATTGTTCCAATGATTAGGGATGAAAACGGAGAACTCAAAGAAGTTGATTGGGATACCGCTTTAGACAAAGCTGCTGAATACATTGCTAATTCCATCAGACCTGTATTCTACGGTTGGTCTGAAACTTCTACCGAATGTATGAAAGAAGGTGTAGCATTAGGTGAATACATCGGTGCTGTATTAGATAACCAAGCTACCATCTGTCACGGTCCTTCTCTCCAAGCTGTGCAAAACGCAGGTTACCCTATTCAAACCTTAGGAGAAGTTCAAAACAGAGCTGACATGATTGCTTACTCCGGAAGTAACGCTATGAACTCTCACCCAAGACACATGGCAAGATATGCTGTGTTCTGTAGAGGATACTTCAGACAAAGAGGAAGATTCGACAGAACTGTTGTTACAATGGATCCAAAATTCTCAGATACCGCAAAATGTTCTGACAAATGGATCGGATTTGAACAAAACGGAGACTACGGTTTCTACAACGCTATTAGAGCAGTTCTCAGAGGAAAAGAATTATACCAAGACGTAATTTCTGGAATTCCTAAAGAAGACATCTACGAATTAGCAGAAGAAATGAAAAACGCAGAATTCGGTGTTCTCTTCTTCGGTTTAGGTTTAACCCACACTTTATCAAAACAAAGAAACATTGATATTGCAATTAAAATGGTACAAGACTTAAACAAATACAGTAAATGGGGTCTTACTCCAATGAGAGGTCACTTTAACGTAAACGGATTCAACATTTTCATGGCATTCGAATGTGGATTTGCTTTCGGTGTTGACTACTGTAGAGGTTACCCAAGATATATGATGGGTGAAACCAACACTATCGATTTGTTAGTAAGAAAAGAACCTGACTGTTTCATGGTTATTGCAGCTGACCCCGGTGCTCACTTCCCTAACGGAGCTAACCAACACTTGGCTAACATTCCTGTTATTCAAATCGATATCCACTGGGGTCCATCAACTGAACTTGCTGATGTTGTATTACCAGGTTCATTCATTGGTGTAGAATGTGCAGGTACCAGTTATCGTATGGATGGAGTTCCTATCTACATGAAAAAAGCAATCGACAAACCAGAAACCTGTCGTGACGACGAATGGATTGTCCGTGAATTGAAAGAAAGAGTAATGAAACTCAGAGAAGAGCCAAACACAGCTCCAAAATATGTGCCAAATCCAAACGCACTCTAAAGGTGATATAATGGAATATATTCTTAAAAACGGTATTGTCTACGACCCTGCTAATGAAGTCAACGGGGAAAAGATGGACGTCATGTTCAAAGACGGCCTTATAGTAGATAATGTATCCGCTGATGCTAAAGTCTTAGACGTTACCGATAAAATAGTCATGCCGGCAGGTATTGACCCTCACGCACACGTTGCAGGTCCTAAATTAGTAGTAGGAAGATTATACAGACCTGAAGATTCCAGAAGAGGTGTTACTCAAAAAACTAAAGTATTAAGATCAGAATCTGGATTCTCCATTCCAAGTTGTCCTGCAACCGGTTACAGATACTCAAGATTAGGTTACGGTACTGTTGTAGAAGCAGCTATGCCTCCTCTTGAAGCAAAACACACTCACGAAGAAATTGCAACTATTCCACAATTAGACATTCCAGCTTTACCATTATTTGGTAACAACTGGTTCGTAATGGAATATGCAAAAGATAACAATATTGAAGACATCGCAGCATTCGTCGCTGCTTGGTTAAAAATCTCCAAAGGTTACGGAATCAAAATCGTAAACCCATGTGGAAGTGAAGCATGGGGATGGGGTATGAACGTACATGGTTACAATGACAAAGCACCATACTTTGACGTAACTTCCAAAGAAGTCGTTATAGCTTTAGCAAAAGCAAACGAAATGTTAAACTTACCTCACTCTATCCACATTCACCCTAACGATTTAGGACACCCAGGTAACTACACTACAACTTTAGAAACCATGGATTCCGTTAAAAACATTAAAAAAGGTTCAAAAGCAGCTGAAGTCAGAGACCAAGTTATGCACGTTACTCACTTGCAGTTCCACTCATACACTGGTAACAGTTGGAAAGATGCAGGATCTGCTGCACCTGAACTCGCTGACTACATTAACAAACATGACCACATTACCTGTGACGTAGGTCAAGTTACTTTGGATGAAACCACTACAATGACTGCAGACGCTCCTATGGAATACGACTTGTTCAAATTATCCGGTCTTAAATGGACCAACAAGGACATTGAATGTGAAACCGCAGCAGGTATTATTCCATGTATTTACTCTGGTAAAAACCCTGTTAATACATTACAATGGGCTATTGGTTTAGAATTGTTCTTAGGAATTGAAAACCCATGGCAAGTATGTTTAACTACTGACCACCCTAACGCAGGACCATTCACTAGATATCCTAGAATTATCTCCTGGTTGATGAGTAACCAAAGAAGAATGGAAATGATGGAAAACGGAGAAGTTCACAAATGGGCTCAAAGAAGAACCACTCTTCCAACTCTTGACAGAGAATACGATTTCTACGAAATTGCAACTATTACAAGAGCTGCTCCTGCTAGAATCTACGGATTCACCGATAGAGGTGCTCTTACTCCTGGATACAGAGCAGACATTGCAGTATACGACATAAATCCTAATGAAATTGATCCATCCAGACAAGCTGCTGACATTGAAAAAGGTTTCAATGTTGCTGAATACACTATTAAAGATGGTCAAATCTTAGTAAAAGACAAAGAAATTGTAAAAGTTAAAGAAAGTCAAAACATTTGGGTTAACGTAAAAGGATGGGAACAAAACGAACAAAAAGTTATCGACAACATTATGCCATTCTTTACACAATACTACTCAGTTAAATGGGAAAACTACCCAGTACACGACCACTACGTATCTAACCCAATTAGAATAGATGTTGATGGTAAATAGGGGTGTTTAATTTGAAAACAATAACATTTGATCAAATCAAAACTTCTTCAATCGCTTTAGAATTTGATGAGTTAATTCCTGATGAAATTTACTCATGGACCGAAGATGATTTCGCAAAGTATCAAGTTCCTATCGGAAACTCAAGGTTCCCATTAACTGACTTCTTCAAAGTAACCGTTGAAGGAGAAGCTAACGGACCTAATGATGTTGAAATGATTTTAAACGGTGACTTAAACAGAGTAAAATACATCGGTTGTAAAATGAGCGGTGGAAACATCGTATGTAACAGCAGTGTAGATTTACACGTTGGTGCAGAAATGTCCGGTGGATCCATTCTCGTTAAAGGTAACGCAGCAGCTCACGCTGGTAGAGAAATGTCTGGCGGATACCTTGAAATCGAAGGAAATACCAAAGAATTCACTGGTGCTTCATACATCGGTGAATGGAGAGGTATGACCGGTGGACAAATTGTTGTCGGCGGTAACGCTGGTAAACAATGTGGTGAATGTTTAACTGGTGGAAAAATCCACGTTAAAGGTAACTGTGACATCTTAGCAGGTATTCACATGACCAAAGGTGTCATTGAAATCGACGGTGACGTAAACCGTTGGCCTGGTGGACAAATGAAAAACGGTAACATTATCATCCACGGATTCCTTGGAAGATTACTCGAAGGATTTGTCCTCAACGGTATTGTTGTAGATCCTGAAGTAGAAGGCGTTGTTTACGAAGGTAAATATATCCACTATACTGGAGATATTGGTCTTAACGGTAAAGGTAACCTTTACTTAGGTGCTGAAACCAACAAAGAAAAATTAGCTACCTACGGAGAATTAGACGACGAATATACTTCAATCAGAGAATACAGGAATTTATAATTCCTTTCTCTTTTTTCTTTTTTTTAATTGAGATAAGTGATATTATGGTAGAAGAAATTCAAATGACCCTAGAAGACGCAATCGAATATGTCAGAAATGAAGTTAAAGTTAGAGATCTTTTGGAAATTTCTTACAATCGTATTTTTGCTCCAGGTGAAGTTTTGGGAATCACTGAAGAGGATGAGGAAACTGGAGAAGGTCTAAGGGTTGCAATGCAGTTAACTGGTGAAATCTTAAATCAATCCATTGAAGTCGATTTCAATGAAATCGGTGAAGATTTAATTGAAATGCGCCACATTACTGATGAAAAAGAGCTGATTATAGAGCTTCTTTAAATCATCTTTTTTTTATTAAAAATTTTTTTTGTTCGTATGAATACAAACATTTATATATGTTAAAATATATTTTAATATAGGAAGTGATTGTCATGAAAGAATTGAAATTAACAACTGAAGATGCAGTGAAATACTTAAAAGAAAATGTAAAGATTCATGATAATATTGAAATTTCATACAATAGGATTTTTGCCGAAGGTGAAGTATTAAACGTTGATTTCTCCGAATATTTCGGAGAACCGGGATTCAAAATGTTAGTATCTCTCGATGAAAGTGATTTGGGAGCCACTATAGAAATAGATGTCTATGAAGTTGAAGAAGACATAATAGAATTCATTCACTATCCAAAAGATGGTGAAGAAGTGGAAGTTACTGTAATCTGATTACAGTCTATCCATTTTTTCAAACGGAAGCAGCTTTTCAACAGCTTTAACTTCTATGTCAACGCCCTTTTCTTTTACAGCACCGATAGAGTTAAGTCCACCACCAGTGATAACTCCAAAATTATAATTGTCCACTTTTGAATTGTAGACAAGTTCCCTTGGCTTTCCAATCTTATAGATGGAAAATCCGATATTATTCAAAACATCCAGAATCTGCACTGCATAATCCCTTGAGATATATGGAATTTCCTTTACACTTGCCAATATCTTGTTCGGTCCATTCTCTCCGGATATTGATGTCATGTTTTTTGATAGGAATATCTTGTGCGGATCCAAGGTTGTTCCGTTATATGAAATCAAATCGATGAATAGCGGAGGTTCGGACAGCTCAAGCAGTCCGCTGTATTTCGGATTGCTCATTATTCCATTGTTTATCAGTATTCCGTCGATGCTTAAGCTACATATTGTGGCTATGCCCACTTTGTCTTTGTCGTCAGGATGGTCCACTAATTTGTAATATGGATTGATGTATTTCGGATTGTTGTTGAAGGTTTCTTCCATGATGCCCAATGCATCGTCCAGGTCTTTCTTATTGACATAGGATACGTTTGCAACAATCTCTCCCTTCTGCTTTTCAACGTCAAAGTTAACCTGCTGGATTAGGTTCCATGATTTTGAAAGCACAAACGGTATTTTCGGTTGCTTTTCAATGGATGGGGCTGTAAATATCTGATTGATTTTTGTTGTTATCGGTGATAAATTCTCAAAATTTGTTATTTCTTCAGCTATTTTAATGTCAATGTCCTGACCCAATTCTTTGAGTGCACAGAATGGAGTTATTCCTCCAATGATGGCTATTCCAACCATTCCGTCAGGAACTGGTAGTCCGAGCAGATCTTTTCCATTCTCGGAAATGCCGATTACTCCACCGATTCCAATTTTGTCTAATTGACTTATTATTTCAACGGTTTTTTCTTTTGCAATTTCAGGAACTAACCTGAAGTTTGCAGGAATTATTCCGTTGCCGTCGTTAATCACATCCAATACAGTTGTTAGATTGGCATTTGAAAAGGCGTCAAGCGGGGTCAATGATGTCTTTTTGTAGGATATGATGTCTGTGAATTTGATCGGCTGGTTATTTTCAATTTGAAGCAGTCCTCCGTATTGGGGTTGTGAAGGTATCCCATTGCTTAGCAGCACCCCATCGATTGTTGTTCCGCAAATTGTTGTGACTTCAATTTCTCCGGAAACTTTATCTTCATTTATATTAACGTAAGGACTAACAGAAAGTCCACTTTCAAAAATCTTTTTCATTATATTAATTGATTCTTCATTATAAAGAGTTGATGTATTGACAACCACATTTCCCTTTTGTGTCATATATGTAAAGTCAGTCAAATAAATCATTTCTTCAATTTTTGAATAAATGAAATCAACTTGATCATAAATTAATCCCTTTTCAAGTTTTTCAAGGCCCAAATCTGTGATGACTCTTCCGGAGTACCCTACCTTTTCAGTAAAGCCCTTTTCATCTAAAATCTGCATATGGTACCTGACGGCACGTTCGCCTAAGTTAAAACCCTTTTCTTTTAACTCGTCAGCTATTACTTTTGAACCGGTAGGTTTTTCTTGTTTAGCTAGTACCCTTAAAATTTCTATCATTCTGTATTCAGATTCTGACATGAAAACCCTCTAAAAAATAAAAATAGATATTTAGATTAGATATCTAAATATTTTCTTTGTTCGTATCCAAATACTTGAACACGGTATTCGTCCCATTCTTGATATTTGAGCTCTAGGAACTTTTCGCTGATGTGAGGTCCTAATGCGTTTAATATAAGCGGGTCCTCTTCAAGGGAATGGTAGGCTTCCCATAAACTGGTAGGCAATACTTCAATTCCTCTTGCTTCTCTTTCTTCTTCGGTCATTTTGTAAATGTCATCTTCCACAGGGTCGCCAGGGTCGATTTTATTTGTGATACCGTCAATACCCGCTTCAAGCATTACTGTAAATGCGAGGTATGGGTTACATGCAGGGTCCGGAGACCTGTATTCGATACGGGTTGCTTTTCCACGAGCTGCAGGAACTCTAATCAATGCGGATCTGTTCCTATAACCGTATGCCATGTATACTGGAGCTTCATAACCTGGCACTAAACGTTTGTATGAGTTAACGATTGGATTTGTAATTGCTGTAACTGCACGAGCATGTTTGAGCAACCCTCCCATGAAGTAAAGAGCATCTTTTGAAAGGCCTTTTTCTGAATCAGGGTCTGAGAAAAGGTTTTCATTTCCTTTGAATATGGATTGGTGACAGTGCATTCCACTGCCGCTCACGCCGAAGAAAGGTTTTGGCATGAATGTTACCCTGTAGTCCAGTTGGTCAAAGGTAGCCATATTGTCTACGATAGCTTTGATAGCCTGCTTGAATGTAATGACCGCATCAGCGGTTTTAAGCGCATCTTTAAATTTAAATGCGATTTCATTTTGACCTGGAGCTACTTCGTGGTGGGATGCTTCAACTTCAAAGTCGAGGTCCTCAAGGTTTAAGGTGAGTTCCCTTCTGAAATCAGGGCCCTTGTCGAGAGGTTCCACGTCAAAGTATCCCGCTTCATCGTAAGGCATAGGATATCCGTTTTCATCGATGTCCACAATGAAGAATTCCGGTTCCGGACCGATATTGTATTTGAGTCCTTTTTCTGCAATTTTTGCCAAGGATTTTTTAAGCAGACCTCTTGGGTCTCCAATAAACGGTTCGTTATCGGCAGTCCATACGTCACAGATGAATCTGCAGGTTGCGGATTCCTCCGGTCTCCATGAAAGTCTGGAATAAGTGTTAATGTCAGGTTTTAAAACTAAATCACTTTCATTGATTCCAACAAATCCTGCGATTGATGACCCATCAAACAACATTCCTTCGTTGAATAGTTCGCTCATGTCTTCGTTGTTAAATGGAATAACAATGTTTTTTACAGTACCGTTGATATCAACAAATTGTAGGCGGATAAACTTGATGTTATCCTCTCTCATTTTTTCTGCTATGTTTTCTATTTTTTCTTCTGGAATATCACTCATTAAATCAAGCTCCATTATCTAATAGTCGGAAAACATCTTCCAATTGAAGATATATTTCCATTTCGTAGTATATAAACTTTTATATATAATGGTATTATGTAACTTTTAATATATTAATGTATAAGTTTTATTTTTTTTAGTAGATATTGTTTATACTATTTAAAATTTGATAGTATTTTGTTCAATGACTTTCAAAAAAGGGAAACAAAATTGATTTTATGTTTAGATTTCATCCAGATTAAATGAATTAAAATCCAATAAATCAAATGTCAATAGTTTTGGGCTGACTGTTACTTTTCCAATGCCAGTTATTATTTTATAGGCCTCCATGGCTTCAAGACATGAAACCAAATTTGGCACAGGGCCAATCACCGGCGGAGGGCCTGCTGTAACATTTTTCAGACTTTCTATAACCTCGTCCGTCAGGGCCTTGTTAAGTGATGGAAGGTTGAACATTTCCTCGTAGCTTACGGTATTCGGCAGGAAAGTCGTAATCTGGCCTAATGTCCCATGAACTGCACCATGAATGAATGGAATCTTATATTCTCTGGCTTTTCTTGAAACGATTACTCTTGTAAGGACATTGTCAAGCGCATCAATCACGATTCTTGAGTCTTTGATGAGATTGTCTATATTGCTTTCATCGACATGCTCATTGCATGAAATGACATTGACGTAGGGGTTTATTTCCCCGACCTTTTTTTTGGCAATTTCGCTTTTAAGCTGGCCGATATTGGCATGTGTTGACAATGTCTGTCTGTTTAGATTGGTCAAATCAAAAACGTCTTCGTCAACCAAAACAAGTTCTCCGACTCCCATCCTTGCAAGCATTTCAATTGTCAGGCCGCCGATTCCTCCGCAGCCAATCACTGTGATTCTTGCATTCCTGAACTTTTTCTGTTCGTCTTCACTTACAAGCGGCATCTGTCTTGTCAGCATTTCCCAATATTCGTTCATCCAATCACCTAAAAGTGGTCAAATTCATCTCCGAAGTATTCATATACCTTTTCAAGCTCTTCCGGTATGTTTAGCATCTGTGTACAAAACGGCAGGCATTCGTTGCAGCCGACGCAGTTGTCCGCTCTTGAATCCTCATCAATCAGTGAAAAGTACTGCATCGCACTGGCCTTCGGGTCTCCCATCATGTGGGCGATGTTATATTCGGTCAGGCAGTTAATGATGTCCACGCCATGAGGACAGGGCATGCAATAGCCGCATCGGGTGCACCTGTTTCCAAGAAAAGTCCTGTAGGTCCTTGCAACTTCACGGATCAGTTCCTGATCGTTTTGTGATATTTCATCAATCCTTGAAGCTATTTCGATATTCTGTCTGACCTGCTCAAGGCTTGTCATGCCGCTCAGGACACAATCGACATCGTCACGGTTCCATAAGTATTGAAGGGCCCATTCGACAGGGGTCCTTTTGGTTTCCGCCATGTCCCAAAGGTTCTGGATTTCACTTGGAATGTTGTTTACCAGTCTTCCTCCACGGAGAGGTTCCATAATCATGCTTCCGACATTCATTTCCTTAAGATAGTTGAGCCCCATGACTCCTGACTGATAATACTCGTCCAGATAGTTCATTTGGGTCAGGGCAACCTCCCATTTAGGATATTCGTCAAGTATTTCAACCATATAATCTATTTCGATATGTGATGAAAAGCCGACGTGCTTCACTTTTCCGGAGCTTAAGCAATCATCCAAAAAGTCCAGAACGTCCAGATTCTTTACCTTAGTCCAATCGGGCACTGTCAGGGAATGCAGCAGGTAAACGTCAATGTAGTCGGTTTGAAGCTTTTCAAGCTGAATTTCTAAAAACCTGTCAAAATCGGATTTCTCCTCAACCGCCCAAACAGGTGATTTGGTTTGAAGGATTATCTCGTCCCTTAGGGAATTTTCCTTCAGGAATTCGCCGACGAACTTTTCGCTCTCGCCGCTGCCGCTCAAACCTTCAGCATGGTAAGGATAGGCGGTATCGATTATATTGATTCCGTTTTCAATTCCATATTCAAGCATCTTTGACGCTTCTTGTTTATCGATATCGGCATTGTTGGCTTTTGTTGGAAGCCTCATTGTTCCAAAACCGAGTCTTGACACCTCAAGACCGCTCTTTCCAAGTGTGTTATATATCATTTCAAATCCTCAATTGTATTTAAGTCAAAATAAGTATAAAATTGTTATCATTTGAAAAAAAGTCTATAAAAAAAGTAGTTAGATGGATATATTCCTGGGATTAAGGATGCCGGGGGCGGGATTCGAACCCGCGATCTCACGGTATCCCAGGAATAAGCTAGAGCACTGCTTTATTACCCTATGAGCCGTGCGCTCTAACCAGCTGAGCCACCCCGGCATCTAACATATATATTTATTCTAATCATTACATTTAAAGTTTTTGCTTTTTAGGGATTTTTTGCATAATTTTTAAATTTCACTAAAAGAAAAAAACTGTCCACTCATTATGATTTATTAAAGAAAAAATAGCCTACAGGAGTTCACCTGTAGGATTGAGATTGCTTTTATTTAATTTTGATTTTGAAAGTCGCAGTTTTAAAGGCAGATGCTTTGTAGTTTGCATTTCCTTTTGCTTTGATTTTGACTTTTATTTTGTAGGTTCCTTTAAGGCCTTTTTTAATGGTAATTTTACCTGTTTTTTTGTTTACTTTGATTTTATTTATGCCTTTTACTTTTTTGTAGGTTAATGTTCCTTGGCCTAGCTTAGGGAATTTGATTACTTTGGAAGCTGCAATTTTTTTGGCTTTCTTTTTCAACTTTTTAAATTTGATTTTAATGTTTTTTCCTTTGACTTCTAATGGATTTTCCGCTTTGTTGATTTTATAGGTTGCCTTTACAGTTCCGGTGTGCATTCCGGTTCCGACAATGGTTATTGTGTAAGTTCCAGCGTTTTTAGGTGAAGGACTGGACCATTGAATTGTATAATCCCTGCCTCTTTTTAGAGTCAGAATATTTTTTACAGTAACTGTCGGCCTTTGAATTTTACCATTGTAAGTGAAAGCATTTTTAGACAATGTCACTTTTGCATTATCTATATTTACCACTCCACTTGTGAATTCTACTTCTATTGTTACATTGCACTGCCATATTGTCCCATACTCTCCTGTAACTTCCAGATATTTGTCAGATGAGTCCATAAATTGTTTCCAAGCGTAATTTCTGTTATCAAAATGTCCTCCTGATGCTGTAGAAACATTCTGACTTTTCATTGTGACAACATAATCGCCAGCATGGGTCTGGGCAAGATTTAAAAGCTGATTTATTGTTTCGGCAACACTATTTGTATATTCAGTAGTGTTATATCTTGTATATGTGGCTTTGACTTTGTCAACTGTGATGTTTTTTGTGAATACCTTGCCGGTGCTTACATCAGTCAATACCAATCTGCCGTTGATAGTTGTTGTACTATTGTCTGTCGAAAGATCTATTGCTACATTATCAGATAATTCTTCATCATTGCCATCATCATGTGCTAACGTATCGCCGTTATCGATTGAGACGGCTTCGTCTTGCGCGATGCTTTCAGATACGGTATCATTTGTCGCCAAATCTTCAGCGTTCACTGCCGATAGGGAAACGGCAACCAATAAAACAAGCAACAACGATGCTGTTATTTTCTTCATATTTAACCTCCTCAATTAATCTTTGACTTTTCCCAAAGATTAAAACATGAATAATGTTCTGTTAAAATATACATATATTTATTTCGTTTACATTATCTTGTATTATCTGCATGTTTTATAGGGTTTTTTGATTTTCATTATAGTATGTTTAATCCGATTTTTTAAAAATTCACTTTTTTCTCCCAAAAAAGTTACATTTAATAACTGCTAAGTTAAAAATCTATTATTGAATAATTTTAATTAGATGATATTATGAGCAAAGTAAGAGACATGTCACTTGCACCTGAAGGTGTAAGAAAAATCGAATGGGTTCAAAAACACATGCCTGTTTTGGAACACATCAAGCAAGAATATTTGGAAACCCAACCGTTCAAAGGAATAACAATCGGGTCATGCTTGCACTTGGAACCTAAAACCATTAACTTAGGATTAACCTTAATGGCAGGAGGGGCTGAAGTGGCAATGACCGGATGCAACCCGTTATCCACTCACGACGATGCAGTTGCAGGAGCGGCTGATTTAGGCCTTAACGTTTATGGTTGGAGAGAACAGGACGATGAGGAATATTATCAGACTATCAACATGGTGCTTGACCACAAACCGGACATAATCATCGATGACGGAGCAGACATGATTATGGTTCTTCACAATGAAAGGAAAGAATTGTTAAGCCACATTAAGGGAGCATGTGAAGAAACCACCACCGGGGTCCACAGGCTTCAGGCAATGCATGCCGACGGCGCATTGAAATTCCCTGTAATTGCGGTAAACGACGCATACACCAAATACCTTTTCGACAACCGTTACGGAACCGGCCAGTCAAGCTTCGATGCAATCATGGGTACAACAAACATGGTGATTGCAGGCAAAACCGTAGTCGTATGCGGATACGGCTGGTGCGGAAGAGGATTGGCTTTAAGGGCAGCAGGTCTCGGAGCGGACGTTATCGTAACCGAAGTCGATCCGATCAGGGCATTGGAAGCAAGAATGGACGGGTACCGTGTGATGACCATTCGCGAAGCAGTCAAACAGGCCGACCTGATTATCACAGTAACAGGCAATGCCGACATTATCTGCGGCGACGATTTCAAATACATGAAGGACGGATGCATGCTTGCAAACTCCGGACACTTCAATGTTGAAATTAACCGTCCTGATTTGGAGGCCATTTCCACCAGCGTCAGTGAAGTTCGTGAAAGTATTGAGGAATTCATTACAAAAGACGGCCGTAAGATTTACCTTTTGGCTGACGGCAGACTCGTAAACCTTTCTGCAGCACGCGGTCAGGGACACCCTGCCGAAATCATGGACATGAGTTTCGCAGTACAGGCATTATCCGCCAAACACATCCTGGAAAATGATTTGCCTGTAGGTGTTACAAAAGCGCCTGACGAAATCGATTACAATGTGGCAACAATGAAACTGAAAGCTATGGGAATTGAAATCGATTCATTGACCGATAAACAAAAAGCTTACATGGCCAATTGGCAGGAAGGAACATAAATTCCTTCATCTTATTTTTTTTATGTCTTATTTCAGATACATCGACAACGGCAGGGGACCGACCAAACTGTTCATCGGCGGTGTCCATGGAAATGAGGGGATAACCTCTTTAAAGTTTTTAAAGCGCATCAATTTTGAAGATTTATCGCCCGGCCAATTCTATTTTTATAATTTCGATAAGACTGACTATATTTCCACAATCAAAAAGGAGTATTATGAATCCGAAATAGGAAGCAGGATCCTGGATTTGATTAGATACTTCGAACCCGATTTTTACACAGAACTGCACTGTTATGATCTTAAGAATTACGGCAAGCTGACTTCAATGGAGAGGTACAGGAAGACAGGAATCCCGCCATTGATAAAACTTGGAA
Source organism: Methanobrevibacter sp. (assembly GCF_017539065.1). GTDB lineage: Archaea > Methanobacteriota > Methanobacteria > Methanobacteriales > Methanobacteriaceae > Methanocatella. Next base: position 9,425 of record NZ_JAFYHP010000016.1, on the reverse strand, counting down.
ACCATGTTCTCGTGTCATCGGTATCTCCTTTGATTCGCATGACTTATTTTTCAACGGATACCGTTTGCAAGACTTTGGAATTTCCTTGTTTTGAAAAATTGACTCCGGAAATTGCTGAGAAATATGGCTTTAATGAGGATTCAGCTATCAAAACATACGAAAACTTGCTTAAATTAATTTTAAAATCACCTTCACGCGAATATTTTGAAAGCGAAATGATGAAACACCATAAGGAGCAGGTAATGCTTGCCATGAAATATGCAGAAAAAGTATTTGGGAAAGACTTCCCACCATATTAGCATTGATGGTTTCTGGGTTTTGGGTGGTGAGAAACCATCAATACTATTGGATTCCATAAAATATATTGAATATGCAAAATAGCTTTCACCATCCCCTTGACAGCTGCTATTTTTAAGTGTTTAATACAATCGTTGGGAGTGTGGTGGTTGATTGTATTTATATCCAATATTTTGAATCCTATTATAAAGTATATTTTAAGTAGTATTTAATTTTTATGTAAATTAACACTTAACTTTTTCAAATAAGATTTAAAACCAGGCATCAAGGCTTCCCTGTGACGAATTTAGATTTGTAAGCCTGTCTGTGGCCTTACTTACACGTTCTTCGGAAAAGCCATGTTCATAACATAAGAATTCGATAATCTTGTCCTTTTTCGGCTTTTCCCATTTGATCTTATAGTCGGTGTTCACATTATGGTTGAGGAAGATGTCGCGGACTTCGTCCAGATCATGGGTTGATTCCTGCTGAAGCTCTGCAATTTTTTCCTTAAGCTGGCCTTTTTTAGCTAATTTCAGGGCGGTCTTTGCCCCAACACCTTTAAGGCCTTCGCAGAAATCGGTTCCAATAAGTATTCCCATATCAATCAATTCTTCCCTTGTAATGCCCAGCTGTCTTAGGACCTTATCCAATTCGTAATATTCCAGGTTTCCAAGGTTTGAATTAACTGCAAGGTTTCTAACGACTCTTTTTGCTCCGAATAGCAGGCAGTCATAATCCTGTGAAGCAACAGCGTATGCATCGCCATTGGCCACCAAGTATGCGGCCTGGGCCTCCCCTTCACCTTTTGCCTCGACATACGGTATTCCCATCAGTGTCAACAGTTTTTTTGATGATTCGATTATCTCCGGTGAGAGCTTGCTTGACCTCATTGCGAATTTGCGTGCCTTTTCTGTGTCTCCGGCTTTAAGTGCATCCTTGTAAATCTGCTCTGCCTCATTCCTTATTTCTCTTCTTTTGGCTTGAGTTTCGCTTTTAAGTTCCGGTGCTTGACCGTCAAAGATATAAATCGGTTTGATGTCCTTTTCAATCATTGAAGAATTTCTGTATAGGATTCCGCTCAAGTGGGATGTGATGTTTCCGTTTTCATCGCTCAGCGGCCTTCCGTCACGCTGCCTGATGGTTGACAGGAATTGGTAGAGGGTATTGAATGCATCGATTGACACTACCCTTCCCTCAAGGTCTTTAAAGGTAATCTGTTCCGGTTCAATTATATCCTTTAGCTTCACACCCATTTGTCTCACCTGAAATAGGATATCGGAAACACTTCCTTAATCCACATAAGTATCTTGTCATTGTTGATAATCACATAGTCTCTTGCAAGCATATCCTCGTCCGTTTTAAAGATTTCCTTTAAGGTATCGTTCGGCTTTTCGATGAAGATATTGTTGATTTCTCTTCTGGATTCAATGTGATAGTTTTTCAATATTCTGCCGATCGGTATGTCGGCGCTTAAAAGGTCTGTGCAAACCTCTTTTGTGCATCTTTTCAATGGAATGTGGGAAATTGCATATATCAGCGGCTTTCCCTGCCTGTGCATTATGACTTCCCTGAAGTTGATTTCCTCACCGGCACCCACATTGACCAGTTTGGCATGCTCCTCGTCAGCGGGTTCAACATGCTGGTCAAGTGTTGTCAAAGTGATTTTACCAAATAGAACATCCAAAATGGCGGTGATTGATCCGTCGGTTGTCAGAAGTATTTTTTGAGTGTTTGAGAACTCTTCGTTGTGTTTTGTTTCCAATTCGTTTACTTTTTCGATAAGGCTTCTGTTTGCTTCGTTTTTATCAAGTGTCATTTTTAGCACCTACAAATCTTTTGGACTGGTAATAACTCCGGTAAGTGCAGAGGCTGCAACTACTTTTGAGTTTGATAAGTATACTGAGGAAGCAGGGTCTCCCATCCTTCCCTTGAAGTTCCTGTTTGTTGTTGAAATGCATGATTCGCCTTCGGACAATACTCCCATATGTCCTCCAAGGCAAGGGCCGCATCCTGGATTGCAGATGATTGCTCCCGCATTGATGAATGTGTCGATGTAGCCCAAGTGAATGGCCTCCTGGTAGATTTCCCTTGAGGCCGGAAGAATCAATAGTCTGATGCTGTCGTCGATTATGTTTCCTTCAAGGATTTCAGCGGCATCCTTCAGGTCTGACAGTCTTCCGTTTGTGCATGATCCAATCAGGCACTGGTCAATTGATGTGCCTTCAATCTCTGAGATTGCCTTGACATTGTCAACGTCGTTCGGGCAAGCTATTTGAGGCTCCAAATCTGTGATGTCAAAGTGCATTTCCTTTTCGTAATCAGCATCGGGGTCTGACTTGACGATGTTCAGTTCGGACTCCCTTTTTCCTGTCCTTTGGCAGATGTAGTCGATGACCTCCCTGTTAGGTTCCATTATTCCGTTTTTCGCACCCATTTCAATGGCCATGTTACACATGGTGGCCCTTCCTTCGACTCCCATGCTTTCAATGGTCTGGCCGCAGAACTCGGCGGTCTTGTAGGTTGCCCCGGCGATTCCTATGTCTCCGATGATATTCAGTATGATGTCTTTTGGTGCAATGTATTCGTTGAGCTCACCGGTCACTTCCATTCTGATGGCTTCTGGAACCATAAACCAGGTTTTGCCGGTTGCCCAAACCATTGCAAGGTCAGTTGCACCCATACCGGTTGAAAATGCGCCGAATGCACCATAGGTACATGTGTGTGAATCTGCACCGACAATCACCTTTCCGGGCTCCACCAATCCCATTTCGGGAACGACCTGATGGCAGATTCCTTCTCCGTGAATGTAATTTTTTGTGATATTCTGCTCTTTGATGAAGTTTCTGCAGACCTTTTGAAATTCTGCAGAACCGATGGTATTTGCGGGAACGTTGTGGTCAAAGATGATTGCTATCTTTTCAGGGTCCCATACCCTGTCGGTAATCTTTTCGAATGTCTTTATTGCAGGCGGGGAGGTTCCGTCGTGTGACATTGCAAGGTCAACAGGAATCTCTATTATTTCTCCTGGGGTCACTTCATGGCCCGCTTTTGCTGAGAGAATCTTTTCAGTGATATTCATAAGCATAACCTATTTTTTAGTGTTTTTAACGATTTCCCTAAAGACGGAATCGTTGATGTATTTGCCCTCTTCCCTTTGCTTTTTGACTTGCCTTACGATTTCGATTAGCTCCTCGTCGGTAACGTCAAGTTCGCATTCGTTCAGTTTTGCCCTGACAGCCCTGCAGCCTGAATGCTTACCGAGCACCAGCTGGCGTTTCTGGCCGACAAGTTCGGGAAGGTACGGTTCATAACACAGCGGCTCTTCTATAACCGCATCGACGTGGATTCCTGATTCGTGCCTGAACACGTTGTTTCCAACGACCGGCTTGTTGTACGGAATCGGAAGTCCGCTGGCTTTTGATACGATATCTGACAATTCCTTTATGTATTTTGTTTTAAATCCGTAATCCTTTCCATACAGGATTTTCATCGCCATGATGAGCTCTTCAAGTGAAGCGTTACCTGCCCTTTCACCGATGCCGTTGACGGTTGTTGAAACGGCCTTTGCACCGGACAGCACTCCGACTATTGAGTTAATCACTGCCAGTCCGAAGTCATTGTGCAGGTGGACTGCAAGGTCAAGCTTCAAGTCCTTGACGAGTTCCTTTACAAGGTATTCGATACCCTGCGGGGTGATTGCACCTGTGGTGTCTGCAATGTGCACCCTGTCGGCTCCGCATTCTTCAGCCTTGCCGTAGATGCGTTTTAAAAATTCGATGTCTGTCCTTGTGGCGTCTTCGGCTGAAAAAGCAACGAACAGTCCATGGTCTTTTGCGTAGTCGACTGCGGTTTCACATAGGTTGATTGCATCCTGCCTTGTAATGTGCATCTTGTGGTCCAAGTGGATGTCTGATGTTCCGACAAATGTGATGATTCCGTCCACATCACAGTCAAGCGCGGCGTCAATGTCTTCAGTTTTTGTCCTTGTCAAACCCAGGATTGTCGCATCCAGTCCTTCGTTGGCAATTGCCTTTACGGATTCCTTTTCCTTTTCGGACACTATCGGAAAACCGGCTTCAATCTGGTGTATCTTGAACTGATCCAGCTTTCTTGCGATTTCCAATTTGTCATCAAAGCTAAAACAAACTCCCGGAGTTTGCTCACCGTCTCTAAGGGTGGTGTCGTAAATTGTAATGTCCTCGGGAAATGTCAATTCACATTCTTTGTTATAATGACTTATAAAGTATTGCAAAAATATCACATCTTAAATTTAATATATTATATTAGTAGTTATTCAGTATTTAAAGTTTCTAAAAGTTCCAGATATGATGTTCTTTCGAAGCCGTCTGTGATGCCCAATTTTTCGAACAGTTCGAATATTTTCTCCTGTGCCTGCGAATAGTCTTCACTATCCTCAAGGGCGATTTCTATTTCCATGTATGGGTCCAGACCTTCGACGTCATCAAGAGAGATTTCAAAATTTTCATAGGTGTAGTACTGGCGGTTCTTCCTGACGGTCCTCACTTGCCTGAAGCCGATTTCCTTAAAAATGTCCTTTGCCTTTTCGGCGTTTTCGATGGTCATCTCGACTTCCTTTCTGGTCTTTGCCCTGTCGTTGAGTTTGGGGCCCTTGTAGGTTATGAACGTGTCGTTGTTTGTGGTCCTGATTCTTAGGGCCTCATCGGTTTTGGCGAAGTCAACGATTGGACTTGCGAAGTAGATGTCTTCCTGAAATTCCCTTTTGCTTTTTTCGGCACCTAGATTTTCCAGTTTGTTTTCCATGTCTTCAAAGCTGTCTATTCTAGCTTTCACTTCAACTTCTATCATAGTATCCTCGTGAATAATCAGTTAATATTTATAGTTTGGTTATATATTCTATTAAAATTTGATGTTTTTAAATATGTTATATTAAAAATTAGTAACCTTTATAAAGGGGTATTTTCAATACATGATTTTGGTTTTTATTTATAAATAACAGTTTATTTCAAAATTTTAAAATTTTCAATTTTTTAAAAAATATGTAATATATTTTCAAATAAACATACCTTTATATACTATATAAAGTAAATATTTTATTAGTAAAAATTTAACTAATTTTTTGTTTTCTTAAATTTTACTATACTACTTTTAAAAATGAATTGGAGGTTTTAAATTGACCGATGTTGATATAAAAATTGAAAACATTGTTGCTTCTGCAAGCATTGGAAAGGACATCGTCTTAACCGAAGTGTCCAAAGCTTTAGAAGGGGTTAATTTTAATCGTGAACAGTTTCCGGGATTAGTTTTTAAACTTAAAGATCCTAAAACAGCAGCATTAATATTTAGCTCTGGTAAGCTTGTTTGTACTGGAGCAAAATCTATAGATGATTCCAAATTGGCAATCAAGAAGACTGTAGATTTGATGAGGACTATCGATACAGAAATTCCTCACGAATTTGACATTAAAATTCAAAACATTGTGGCTTCCGCAAACTTAGAATCCACATTAAACTTAGAAGCCGTAGCTTTAGAATTGGAAGACACTGAATATGAACCTGAACAATTCCCAGGTTTAGTATACAGATTATCTGACCCTAAAGTGGTTTTATTATTATTTGGTTCTGGTAAGGTCGTTTGTACCGGTGCTAAAACCAAAGACGACGCTAAATTAGGTGTCGAAAGAGCTTACGACAGATTAAGTGAGCTAGATTTAATATAATTGGTGGTATTATTGATTAAACTTGTAGTATTTGACTTAGATAACGTTATTATTGATGGTGAAGCAATAGATGAGATAGGTAAATTAGCAAATGTTGAAGAAGACATAGCTGCAATCACTGAAAAAGCTATGCAAGGTGAAATTGACTTTGAAACTTCTATAAAAGACAGAGTACAACTCCTCGAAGGAACTTCTATTGAAGATATCGAAAAAGTTGCCGAAGATCTTCCATTAATGCCTGGTGCTTGCAAAACCGTCAATTGCCTTAAAGATAAAGGCTTGGATGTAGCTATCATTAGTGGTAGTTTTGATGTAGTGGCTGAGAAAGTAAAAGATAAACTTGGAGTTGAAACAGTTTATACCAATAGTTTCACAGTCGAAGATGGTAAATTGACTGGCGAAGTGACTGGTCCATTAGTATCCGGTTCCAAATTGGATGTCCTAAAAGACCACGTCGAAGAAGCAGGAATTACTTTGGATGAAGTAGTTGCTGTTGGAGATGGCGCTAACGACATTTCCATGATTGAATCAGCTGGATGCGGAATTGCATTCAATGCAAAGGATTCCGTAAAAGAAATTGCTGATATAGTAGTAGAAGAAAAAGACTTGTGCAAAGTCTTATGTGAAATCCTTAATCAAATAACCACTGATGCTGAAGAAGAAACTGTAGAAGAAGAAGTAGAAGCTCAAGAAGCTGAAAGCGATGCTGAAACCGAAGTTCAAGAAGTAGAAGCTGAAGCTGAAGAAGAAGCAGTTGAAGAAGCTGCTGAGGAAGAGGCTGAAGCTGAAGAAGTTGCTGAACCTGAAGAGGAAGCAGTTGAAGAAGAGGCTGCTGAAGAAGCTGAAGAAGATGCTGAAGCTGAGGAAGAACCAGCTGAAGATGAAGCTGCTGAACCTGAAGAGGAAGCAGTTGAAGATGAAGCTGCTGAAGAATCCGAAGAAGAAGCTAAAGAAGAAAGACCTGAATTTGTTCTCGCTGACACCATGGAAGGTGTAAGAAAACAAAAAGATGAAAAAGAAGCTGAAATCGCTAAAGTTGCTGAAGAAAGAGAAGAATTCAATAAAACAGCTAGGGAACAACGTAAAATTAGAGATGAATTGAATTCATCTTTAAAAGAAAACTTAAACAAAGCTATTGAATACAGAAACGAGCGTAATGAAATCAACAAAGAAGTTGAAGCTGCTAAAAAAGCTCGTAATGAAGCAAATAATAAAATCAAAAGTCTTGAATGGAATTCAGGTAAACGCGACAAAGTTAAAATAGAAAATGAAATCAAAAAGATTGATAAAATCATTGAAACTCGCGTTCTTGATATCAAAAAAGAAAATCAGCTCGTTAAAAATGCTAACGACTTAAGAAAACAATTAATGGAAATTCACGAAGATGAATCCGTTAAGGCTGAAGCTGATGAGTACAGAAAAAAATCTGAAGAAGAACATGAAAAAGTCATTGAACTTTCAGAAAAAGCTCAAGCAGCTCACGAAGAAATGCTTAAATACTTCAGAGCAACCGATGACATTAGAACTGCAGCAGACGAAGCACACAAAAAATTCGTCGAAGCACGTAAAAATGCATCCGAAAAACACGAAGAATTTAAGGTCATCTTAAGCGAAATCCACATTATCAACAAGAAGTTAGGTTCCAACAAACCTAAACGCAGAAAATCTGATAAGAAAGGATCATCTTCCGGCGGAAACAAAAACCGTGAAGAAAAACAAAGAGCTCAAGAAATCTTCGAAAAATTCAAACAAGGTGGAAAAGTCTCTACCGAAGAGATTTTACTCTTGCAAAAATATAATATAGGTTAAATATAATTTAACCTTTCTATTTTCTTTTTTTTTAAGGTTTTACCATGTCAGAAGAAAAAATCGAAACTTGTTTTATCTGCGGCAAAAAGTTTGACATGAATAAGGCAGACCTCGGATACTATCGCTACGGCAAGTTTCCAATCTGTGATTTCTGCGCTGATTTTTACCGTTTTTATGGTGAAGATTTGGCTCCCAAAAAAGAATAAACCATTTCTCTTTTTTTAAAATTTTCATATTCTTAAATAATTATTAAATTGTTTTCACTTTGTAAAATTGATTTATTCGTGAAAAATTGACTTTATTTTATAATTTAAAGAGATAAAATCAGTAAAATTTAAATTCAATCAAGTTCCGTATAGTTAATGTGGAAAAATACAATTTCTACAAAACAATTTTCAAAGAGGTGAAAAAATATGGTATCAAGACTGGAGAGATTCAAACGAGAAATGGAACCTGCAAAGGAGGCTTACTATAATGAGCTTAAAGATTTTGCCAGAAATTACAAATTTCTGGGTGAAATGACATTAGAGGAAATGCCCGACATCGATACCCAAGATTATATATTCTGCTTCGAAAAACTGAATGGAACTAGTGAAGACGTTTTGGACAAAACCCTTACGGAACTGTATGACCATATGGATGAGTTTTCAAAGGCAATGGGCATTGACAGATTTTCAAGAAATGCCGTCATATCTTACAAATGGTGATTTCATGGATATTAGTAGATGCCCTCAATTTCAACTGTATCTTTTAACATTACAAATGTTAATGTTGAAAAATCAGTTAATTCCTGAAAACTGCGATGAATGGTGTGTTAATGCAAGTATAATTAACAGAGCATATTACAGCGCATATTTGTTCTGTGAATTGTGGTTGGATTATGTGAAAAAATTCAAAGTCAAACATCCTTGGGATTTTAAGGATGATGAAGAAAGAATAGGTGAGCATAAACAAGTAAGGGAGGCATTAAAAGATTTTGGAGAAAAAAATATGAAAACTGAACTCAATTATTTGTTTAGACTTAGAAGAAAAGCCGATTATGATCCATTCATTGACATTACATCTGAAGAGGTCACCAATGCAGTTCACCACATGGAAAAGATTTTCAACCATCTTAAGTTCGAATGAATCTATTTTTTTTTAAATGCATCAAATTTCATATTCACAAATCAAAATTGCTTATTTTAGGATATCGCATGCTAAAGCGTATGTTTTTTAAATGGTGATTGTGGTTTGGCGAATAACCCAACTATTTTAGGCTTTTGACAAGCTTTAATGCTTCATCAATGACATGCCACATGTCAAGTACTGATACATTTCAAGCCTTTCGCTAAAAATGACATTGCCCTCTTTTTCAATCAGTTCCTTATATTTCTTAAATTAGTTTAGAATTTTTATTTTTTTTAAGATATTCACTCCTCTCGCCAGATTCAAAACGGATATATACAGATTTAAACATAATATATATCAGTTAAAATTAACTTGGGAGGAATATTTCATGAAGTTTAAAAAGAGTTCACTTATTATTTGTCTTGTCATTTGCCTGTTTTTCATGGCAAGCGTAAGCGCAAGTGATGCGACAATAACTGCAACGGAAGACAGCTTAGAGATTGATCAACCGACAGATGATGTAATCGGT
>NZ_JAFYHP010000015.1 GCF_017539065.1 Methanobrevibacter sp. | reverse complement strand
GTTTAGACCGTCGTGAGACAGGTTGGTTACTATCTAATGGATGTGTTAGTAGTCTGAGGGGAAGGTGGCTCCAGTACGAGAGGAACGAGTTGTCGGCGCCTCTGGTCGACCGGTTGTCTGATAAGGCATTGCCGGGCAGCTACGCGCTAGGTGATAAAGGCTGAAAGCATCTAAGCCTGAGGTATCCCCTGAAAATAGATTGCTTAGGACGCGAGTAGAAGACTTGTTTGATGGGGTAGGGATGTAAGCTTCGAGGTTTTTTTTCCGAGTTGTTGAGTCCGCTGCTTCCAATTGTTCGCTTGCATTATTTTAATTGTTAGTAAACATATACATTTGAAAAATAATGTATAGTTTAATAATAATTTGGTTAGGTGTTAACAGTAAGGGTGAAAGTTGCACTAATATTCATTATCATTTTCATTTGGTTTGTATATTATAGGTATTGCGGTCATAGCATGGGGGTTATACCTGGTCTCGTTTCGATCCCAGTAGTGAAGTCCTTTTGTGTTTTGTTTGTGTACTATGGTTTTCTATGGGAATTTCATTTCGCTGCAAGCCTTTTATATACAAATCATTCCTCAATTATCATTCTCATAACATAATGAGTTTTGCGGTCATAGCATGGGGGTTATACCTGGTCTCGTTTCGATCCCAGTAGTGAAGTCCTTTTGTGTTTTGTTTGTGTACTATGGTTTTCTATGGGAATTTCATTTCGCTGCAAGCTCATTATATTATAATATCACACCGTACCTAGAATTTATACAACCACCCGTTAAAAAACTTATAATGTATGTATTGACTAATTAAACTTTTTTTTATCCTTTATTAATTAGTCCTAGTTTGTCGAAAACTTATATTTGGATTTAATCCACGATCCTTTAGGGGGGGGATGATAATATAACAACCAAAGCCACTGTTCCCATTAGGGAATTTAAACAAAAAAGTATTCTTGCTGAAGATGTACATCAGCGATGTCCTGTCTGTAATTCAACTGACATACGTGAAGACACACAAAGGGCTGAAGTCTTTTGCGGTAAATGTTCCACAGTTTTGGACGAATTTCAAATAGACCAAGGTCCTGAATGGAGGGCTTTTGATCATGAACAAAGGGACAGGCGTGCCAGAACCGGTGCACCTTCAACTTATGCGATTTCTGATAAAGGTTTGGCTACCATCATTGATTGGAGAAATGTTGACTCTAATGGACGTAGCCTTTCCGAAAATAGTGCTCAATTGAATCGTATAAGAATTCTGAATAAGAGGGCCAGAATTGCCAATGCTCGTGAAAGAAATCTTGCTCTTGCATTAAGTACGCTTCATCGTTATTCTTCAAAATTGGGCATTCCGAAAACCGTAAGGGAAGATTCTTCATGGATTTACAGAAATGCTGCTAAAAAGCAACTTATTCGTGGAAGGAGCATTGAAGGCATGGTTGCCACTTCAATTTATACCTCTTGCAGACGCTGCAATATTCCACGTACTCTGGATGAAATTTCAGAAGTGTCTAATGTTTCTAAAAAGCAGATTGGAAAGAATCACAGATTCCTATGTAGGGAATTGGGTATTAAGTTAAAGCCCACATCTCCGGCGGATTATATCTCAAGGTTCGGAAGCAAATTAGGATTATCCGGTGAAACTCAAGCTAAAGCAGTCGAAATTATCAATAAAGCAAATGAAAAAGGCTTAAGCTCAGGCAGAGGACCTACAGGTGTTGCTGCAGCAGCATTATATATTGCAGCAGTTCTACTTGGTGAGAGAAAAACCCAAAGCGAAATTGCAAATGTTGCAGGAGTAACAGAGGTTACTATCAGAAATAGATACAAAGAATTATCTGAAAAGGTCAATGTTGTTATCTAAAATTTCATTTTTTTTATTTTAAATTTTCATCGCCTTGTTCAAGTTACTCTTGAAAACATTCGATTTGGAGTAATGCTACATAATTAATTCACCTGGGGAACTGAAACACACATCAAGATTCAATCTTGGTGTTCTATTCTTTTTTTTTAAAAAATGTTAAATATTATTTTTGATAAAATATTATTGTCGTATCATTTTTTGACCAATGCCTACGGTCCTTTTATGAGGGAAGTTGATACTGTCGATGATTAGGAGAAACCCAGCATTGGATAGGCTGCCCGTTTCGAGGGTTACTCGAGGAGCGAAGGGTATTCTAGCAATGATTCAAGAGAGTTAGTATACGGGCAAAATAAAATTCATATTATTTTAGGTTTATTTCAGTTGCAAATTACTAATATTAAGTTTATATTCAATTAACTTAATATAACTTATTTGATAATATTATTAAGCGTAATGTGTTGCTATTTTTAAAAAATAATTATTTTTTTAAGGAATTAATTTGGTCTTTTTTTCTAAAGAGCATTATATTTTGTATGCTTTTTTTGTATATTGACTTTATATTTGGGATATCTGAATAGACCTTCTGGATGTAATATTAAAAAGTGCAAAAAGTTAAAAAAATAAGAAATAATAAATAAAAATCAATTCATAAAATGTCTTTTATATCAAGTACTGGAGTGCCATTTAACATATCAACTCCTGTGAACTTAATGACATTTCCATTTATTTCCTTTATTTTGATTGTAGAGACTCCTATAGGATTTGGCCTATTTGGTGCATGAGTTGAAAACAAACCTTTTATCGGACCATTTCCCCTAAAAGGAACTCTTTGTTCAAATCCTTTAGATTTATGAAAATAGAATAAAACCATATATTCTTCACCTGTTTTCATGCTGGACATGCTTTCCAGGTATTCCTCATTAATGATCATTTCGGCTTCTACATCTCCAGACTCCCTAGTTGATTTTGGCATGCTTTTTACATCTTCATATGGGGACTTAATATAACCAATCGGCTTAAAAATTATTTCTTCAACCATGATTAAATACCTCATAGTTAATTAATGAGTTTGAAATATTTATAATTTATTAAATATAAATAATGGATTTCATATTTTATGTTTCCAGTATATTATGTTATTGTTGAGTATTTCAATGAAAACTATTTGAACGTAGGGTATCATATAAATTATTATATGGAACTAATTGAATTGCAGGATGCAGATTTGCCTAAATTTAAAAGGTTACTGCAAGAATCATTCCAACATGGCTACGAAAATGTTTATGGTAAATGTGAAGAATTAATCTTGCCTGAAAAGGACATTGATGAATGCTTAAACAAAGAAAATACTCATGTTTATGCAATGAAAAGCAATCATGACATGTTGGGTGGTGTTATCATTGAAATAAATGAAAAAACACAACACAATGAGTTATGTTTCTTATTTGTAAGCACATCCAGTCAAAACAAAGGCATTGGACAAAAGATATGGGAAGAAATAGAATCTTTATATCCAAATACAAAAATATGGGAAACATGCACACCTTACTTTGATAAAAGAAACATTCATTTTTACGTAAATAAATTGGGGTTCCATATAGTGGAATTTTTAAATGAAAAGAATCCCGAACCGGATTGGGATAAAGACCATCCTATGAGGGATGAGGAAATGTTTAGATTTGAAAAGATAATGAAAAAATAGTTTTCATTGACATCAACTACTCCAAATGCCCTAATTGAATCCAAATCAACTGTAACAACATCAATTTTTAAGGAAGCCTACTTTTGAAAAGTAGTTGGTGTATATGCATAGTTGAAAAGCAAATCTATTTTTAATACCCTTGAAGTTAATGTTAAATGCATTTCATTAAAATAATAGTTGTGAAATTACTTTCGATTTACATTCATCACTACCAAGAATTACGTATGCAATAGATGCATCCTACATAATTTTGTGATTCATGGCAACATTTATATAATAGTTATGAATATATATTCATAATACCTGAAGACACATTTGGGGAGAAAAATATGGTAAGACCTAAAAGAATGAGAAGAGTAGTTACATGCCACAGGCACGAGTTGAAAAAAAATATAAATCCTATCGAACTGTCTGTAGATGAGTTTGAAGCAATCAGATTCAAAGATTATCATAACATAAAACAAACTGAATCTGCAGAATTCATGGGAATTTCACAATCAACATTTCACAGAATTCTTAATTCCGCAAGAAACAAACTGGCTACATCTCTAATTGAAGGCCGACCAATAGTTATTGTCAAAGGTGATACAATGATTGATCCAAACAAGTATTTATGCGAAGATTGTGGTTTTCAATGGTCAAATCCAGAAAAGGAATATGAAGAATGTCCAGACTGCAAATCAACAAACATTCGCAAACTAAACGCAAATAACAGAAGAGGCAAAATGTCAAATGACACATGCAGCTGCCCTAATTGCGGTTACAGCGAACCAAAAATTAGAGGAGTTCCATGCAGAACAAAAACATGCCCTGAATGCGGTTCACCACTTCAGGGAAGGGGATTATGCAACATTTAATATATTAGGAGATGAATTAAAATGGCTGACAATTTAGAATATGTATGTAAAGAATGTGGCTTCAACTGGATAACATTGAATGGCGAACATACAATGTGTCCAAAATGCCACAGCACAACCATCGAATATCTGGGAGAAGTAAAAGATCTGGATATCGATTCAATACTAAACCACAACAAAAGGATGGGAGGATGCTGCGGATCTGCACGTGGAAGAGGGCCACTGACATGCGGAAAACCATACCCTGACCACCATGACCCAAATATCCCACACGACCCTGAAAAATGCTGCGGACATAGAGTATGCTAAAAAACATACTCATTTTTTATTATTTGGGAGGTTAAAAAAATGGCTGACATTACAATTGACACCAGCAAATGCGATAATTGTGGTGACTGCACAGACGTCTGTCCGATGGAAGTCTTAATTCTTGAAGGCGGCAAATTGACCGTCAATGAACCGGATGAATGCAGTTACTGTGAGACATGTGTCGACATATGTCCAAATGAATGCATCACAATAGAATGAAACTTCAAATCATTCTTTTATCTCTTTTTTTACTGAAAGCATCATAACTTATTTTTCTATAATTAATACATTTCTTAATCATTCATTAGCTTTTTATAATATGTGTTTGTTTGGTATAATGCTCCTACAGGATTGTGTGCGAGCACTTTGTCTTTTGTTACGAGAGTTGTGCATAAAGCATCCGAATATTTATAAAATAGACTGTCATGTCCCACGCATAATCCAATTATCACGTTAAGGTCTGTTTTTTCCTTGTTCAGAATTTTTGCCTGCAATATCGGATTGCACATTACATTTCCGGTTACAGTTGTTTTTTCTTCATTTATTCCGGTTATTTCTGTTTTTTTCATTGCCCCTACTTTACACGCTACAGAATATACTTCAAAGTTATGTTTGGCGAGGATTTCTGCAAATGTTCTGCTTTCTTCCATCAGTCCTACACATGCAGCTATTCCGATCTTATTCATTTTTAGTCTTTTGGCAAATTCTATTATTTCCTCTACTCTGGTGTATTTGCAGTAGAACTCTTCTTCTATTTCTGCGGATATCCGTGATATTTCCTTGTTGTTGTCTTCATTGTAGAGTTTTTCAATTTCAATTATTTCATCATTCGTTAATTCTTTTGTTGGACAGAATTTGGGATATTCCTTATCTTGATGTTTGCAGTTTATAATTCGACACTTGCTGCAGGAGTATTTTTTCATGATATTTTTCCTTAATGAGTTGTTTCTTATTTTATTATTTCATTTTTTACTAAAATAATATTATACAATCTTTTGACAAATCTTATTGAAGAATATAAAAAATAGAATTTTAAAAATTGAATAAGGATAAATTTGTTAAACAAATTTCGACACATCCTCATTCAACATACATAACTGTTGGTCTGTATTGTGTTGACCAAACATCCTAAGATGTTATATGATATTATGAACCTCAATATATATAAATGTTTCATTTATCACTTATTATCAAATTAAAGCAATATTTCATTCTGAAAACAATTTTACATTCTGAAATCAATGTTTATTTTTAAAAAGAATAAATTATAAATAGTTTTAAGACGAAATATCTAATTCTAAAACACTAATATAATAATCTATAACTGTTGGTGTTTTTATGAAGTGGAAAGAGCATTCTATTAAAAACGCTCCAATCAAATTGGAGGAATTTGTATTCCGTATGTTGAAAATATGGTGCTTGCTATCTCTTATTTATTCCTAGCAAGTTACTATCTATTGTTGGCCATTAACTTGTTAATGTAAAACAATCTATGATGTCGAATTGGGGGCATAGTTGGATCTTATCCGAAATTTTCTAATTTGATAAACTGACAATTTAAATGACAATTAGCTTTAATATGTGTTTTATAGCTTCCTTTTCTACACATAGCTCAAAAAGACATTATTATTTCCACTGTAAAAACACCAAAATAATTTGATAATGTTTATATCAACTGATACTAAATATTATGTTGTAAGGGTTAAAAGTGATAAATATTTTGTATAGTATACGGGCAAAATCCATTGTACATAAATTGAGTGTTATTTTACTTATTAATAATTAATATTGAGTTTTTTCTTCATTAACTTAATATAACTTTTTTGATGATTTTATTAAGTGTAATATACTCATATTTTTAAAAAATAAGTATTTTTTTAAGGAATTAATTTTGTCTTTTTTTTAAAAGAGTATTATATTTTGTATACTTTTTTTGCACATTGACTTTATATCGTTGCTAAAACAACATTTAAAAATAATTTAGGACATATAGTTTCATTAATAAGTGATTTTAATGGAAGTCAAAACAAAACCTGTTGAACTGATTGAATTATTTTATGATTTGATTTTTGTATATGCAATATCAAAGTTAACAGCATTAATTTCAGAACCGATAAATGGTGTAATTCCACCATATAACTTTTTTGCTTATCTGATTACTTCATTTGTGATTCTGCAGGCTTGGCTTTATTTTACAAACTATGTGAACAGGTATGGGCAGTGGAAGTGGTATGATTATGCTTTTGCCTGTGTGAACATGATTTCAGTAATTTATATGGCAAATACAATTTCCCATGATTGGGCTACAATGGCGTTTCCATTCGATCTTTCGATGCTAGTGCTGTTATTGACTGTTATGGCATTGTATTCAATTCAAGCTCGAAAAGAGCATTCGATGGATGGTGCGGCGGGCAATTCAATAACAATACTGGCAGTGGTTTGTACAATTTATGTAATAGCCATTTTATGCACTCTTTTTAATTTGACAGATTATGTTATCTGGATAAATGTTGTTGCAGTCTTGACTGGTGCCTTTTTACCATTCTTTATCAGAGGCAAGTTTGACAAAAGCATTATCAGTTTTCCGCATCTGGTTGAGAGATTTGAACTGTTGACAATCATAACATTCGGCGAGGCGATTGTCGGTCTTACACATTTCTTTGACACATCAAACTTCAATCCGGTTCCAATATTGGTATTCTTTATAATTTTAACAATGTTCGGGTCATATGTCATTCAGATTCATCATTTAATGGAACATCAAAGAGTGGAAAGGTCACTAAGATTGATGTTCAGCCATTACTTTGTTGTAATCAGCATTAATTTGGTTACTGTGGCTTTGGAGCTCGTACATTCAGGTGAAGTAAACCATTTATTTGCAAGCGGATTGATGATTGTATCGCTGGTTATTTTCTACCTGTCAATAATGGCAAATAAGGAATATTATAAGCAAAATATCAAATTAACAAAAAGAGATGTGTTGCTGATGATAGGAAGCACAATTGTGGGAATAGCAGTTATTTTGATATTCCTTTCAAATTTATATGCTTTCTTAATCGGAAGCTTAATCATTACATTTGGCAATTTTGGAGTATTACTAATGAAATATAAAGGTAAGATTTAAATGAAATACATTAAATTAGGAAACTCTGATTTGAAAGTCAGCAGAATATGCATGGGCTGTATGGGTTTTGGAGATCCTGAAAACGGAATGCATACATGGACATTGCCTGAAAAAGAATCAATAGAAATAATTACAAACGGACTCGACAATGGAATTAACTTCTTTGATACTGCTATCGGCTATCAGAACGGAACTTCAGAGCAATATGTCGGAAAAGCAATCAGAGAAAACGCTTCCCGTGAGGATATTGTTGTTGCAACAAAGTTTTTGCCACGATCACAGGAAGATATTGAAAATAACGTTTCCGGCAGACAGCACATTCATAACATGGTTGAAAAAAGCCTTGCAAATCTCAGACTGGATTATATTGATCTGTATATCTATCACATGTGGGACTACAATACTCCATTATATGATATTCTTGAAGGTCTAAACGAAGTCATTGAAGAGGGTAAAGTCAGATATATTGGAATATCAAATTGTTTTGCCTGGCAGCTTGCAAAGGCCAACGCGCTTGCTGAAGCGGAAGGTTTTGCAAAATTCGTATCAATTCAGGGACATTACAATCTGATTTTCAGAGAAGAAGAACGTGAAATGATTCCATTATGCCGCACTGACAACATTGCAGTAACACCTTACAGTGCACTGGCTTCAGGAAGACTCTCAAGACTTCCGGGGGAGGAATCCAAAAGACTGAATGAAGACTTTTATGCCAAACTGAAATATCAAAATTCTGAACAGCAAGATTTAAAGATTATAGAAAGAGTCAATGAAATTGCTCAAAATTATGATGTGTCAATGACTGAAGTGTCTCTGGCATGGCTGCTTACAAAGGTAACCTCTCCTATTGTGGGAGCCACTAAAATGCATCATGTTGAAGGTGCAGTCAATTCCGTTGATTTGACATTAACTGAGAAGGACATTGGTTATTTGGAGGAACCATATGTGGCTCACGATTTGGTGGGGGTAATGGCAGACAACAAGGTTTCAGCAGGCGATAATGAGAAAGTCTGGATTAAACACACTAAAAATAGGATTTAAACCAAATTATTCTCGCATCTTTTTAATCATTTCTTTCCTGTTTATTCCCATGCCGGAATAAACTTGTGAACTTAATATCATGAAACTTATAATAAACAATATTGTCCCAATTAAATAGTCTATTGGGCCTGCAAGGTTAAATTTGCCTAATTGGATAATTGAGTATATTGCAGCTATTGCCAAAATCCATGCTGTAACCAGGCCTGGTGTGTATGGTTTATTTAATTTGTGGATTTTAATTCCGGCTGTGTGTATGAACGCTTCAAAAATGGATAATACGATTGTCATCATGAAGAAAAATACAAAGTTATCAAATATGTATCCCAACACAAGATAAACTAACCAGAATATAAATACTGCTAAATTGGCTCTTCCCACATCAACATCATTGATATTTATTTCCAGTTTCTTCAACATTAAATCAAAAAAACCGCCGGGCCAATATTTTTCCTCGATTTCATGCAGAATCGCCAATATTCCAAACAGATTTACTAATTTTCTCACAATGGAAATTTGATTCCAATTCAAAAGGTCATAAACAGTTAAAATAGCAATTAAAACAATGAAAATGTGCATATTATATTTTTTGAGAAATTCAATCATGAAGAACACCATATTCCTTGTGTAAAAATTTTGTCATGTTTTTTTCAATATTGTGGATAATTTATTTATTTATTTATTTTATATATTGTGTTGTGTTTAAATATTATTGCATCAAATATTATAATGTAAGAGCTAAAAGTAGTAAATATTTTGTATAGTATACGGGCAAAATCCATTTTAAGAAGTTTTTTAGACTTATAAAACAATATTATTATTTTATTTTAGATTTAACCAATTATAATGAAGTGAACAATTAAATGAAAAAATATTTAATAGAAACTCCAAGCATTGATTATATGGATTCACATATTCAGAAAAAGGTTCAGGAATTAAAGAATCAATCAGATGATAATTTGGATTATATCAAGAGAAGTTACATCTTTGTTAGAGATGAAATTCCTCACTCCTGGGACATTAAAGCAAATGTAGTTTCAAGAACTGCCAGTGATGTGCTTAAAAACAAAACAGGCATATGCTGGACAAAATCATGTCTTCTCTCAGCACTTTTAAGGGCAAATTATATCCCATCAGGCATCAGTTATCAGCTGCTTACAAGAGCTGATGATGCAAGTGAAGGTTATATGATTCATGCTTTAAACACTGTGCATATAAAAGATTTGGATGAATGGATTAGGCTTGATGCTCGGGGGAATAAGGAAAACATTAATGCTTATTTTAGTTTGGATGAAGAACACCTTGCTTATTCAATTCGAAGTGAATTTGGAGAAATCGATTATCACGATAATCACGCTGATTTGGATGAAAGGTTGGTTACTATACTAATGGAAAGTATGAATATAATGGATATTTCAACAGATTTTGAGTTTTAGTTAAATTAATGTAATTCCATATCCATTAGGCAAGTGTTTTTTCATAAAGTCGCAGTTTGAAAATATTTATCATAAATGAAGTAGATATTTTATATTACAATTAGTAATAAGGGGGGGTTTGTTTTGGTTGAAGGAAATGAATTAGATTCTACTTATGGAATTTCTGATGAAGAACTTACAGAACTATTTAAAGCATCCATAAAGCTTGATAAGGAAATATGTGAAATTAAAGGACTTCCTATTGCTGGTTATGATGATGAAAATAAACGTGCTTACTTAGAGTATCCTGATGGAAGGAGAGTTTATGTCACAGAAAAATAGGCTTCCGGAAGTCATGATTTTCGCAGGACCAAATGGTAGTGGCAAAACCACAATAACACGTATGGCAAAAACTGTAGGTGTTTACATAAATGCTGATGATATTAAAAAATCAATTGCATGCAGTGATTTGGAGGCTGCACAGAAAGCCGAAGAGCTTAGGGAATCAATGCTGGAAAAAGATGAAGATTTCACATTTGAAACTGTGCTTTCAACAGATCGCAATCTTAAACTGCTTAAAAAGGCTAAAGAAAAAGGATATTTCTTAAGATGCATCTATGTCCTAACAGATGATTATGAGATAAATATTGCTAGGGTAAGGATGAGGGAGTCTATGGGTGGTCATGGAGTTCCTGAAGATAAAATCAAATCAAGATATCAAAAAGCACTTAAGTTAATTCCAGAATTAGTTGAAATTTGTGATATTGTCCATATTTATGATAACACTATTTCTCCTTTTAGAATATTTAAGAAAAGAAAAGATGTGTATTACCATTGGGAGAATAAATATTGGAATTACTCTGAAATTGAAAAACTCACTGGAATAAGTGAATATGAAAATTAATGTGGTGCACTCAATTTTTTAGCAGATGTCATGCAATATCCTCTTTTTAACAGTAATTATTTTAATGTTGTTTTGGCAATATTATATTGTAAGAGCCGAAAGTAGTAAATATTTTGTATAGTATACGGGCAACAAAAATATCTATTATTTGTGGTTTATTAGACTTATTAATCATTAATATTAAGTTTTTTCTTTATTATCTTAATATAACTTATTTTATGATGTTATTTGGTGTAGTATGTGAATGTTTTTAAAAAAAGAGTCTTTTTTTAAGGGATTATTTTGGCCTTTTTTAGCTGGTGTTTATATTTTGTATAGTTTTTTCAGTAAATTGACTTTATATCTGGTGTGTTAATTGAAAAATTATTCGCAAAACATTGTTAAATATATCATATTACTATGTTTCCAACAATAAATCCATTTTCGAAGAATATTAAAAAATAGAATTTTAAAATTGAATAAGGATAAATTTGTTAAACAAATTTTGACGCATCCCTATCCAAATACTAAAAACATGGTCTGCTATAGCAGTCCAACATCATTTGATGTTATATGATATTATAACTATTAAAATATATAAACATTACTATGTCGCTTATTATATGATTAAAGCAATATTTTCTTCTAAAAACAATATTATATAGTTATTACAATATTTATTTTTAAAATTAACAAATTATATATAGTTTTTGATTAAAATAATTATTTCTAAAACACTAATATAATTTTACTAAGAACTTGGTGTTTTTATGAATGGGAAAGAGCATTATAATAAAAACACTCCTATTAATCTAGGAGAAATTGAACTATGGCAGTTGAAAATTTAGTGCTTGCTATCTCTTATTTTTTCCTAGCAAGTTACTACTTATTGTTGGCCATTAACTTGTTAATGTAAAAACAATCTATGATGTCGAATTGGAAGCCTAGTTGGATCTTATCCGAAATTTTCTAATTTGATAAACTGACAATTTAAATGACAATTAGCTTTAATATGTGTTTTATAGCTTCCTTTTCTACACATAGTTCAAAAAAACATTATTATTTCCACTTTAAAAACACCAAATATTATTGATAATCTTTATATGAATTGATACTAAATATTATAATTTAAGAGCTAAAAGTAGTAAATATTTTGTATAGTATACGGGCAACAAAAATATCTATTATTTGTGGTTTATTTGACTTATTAATCATTAATATTGAGTTTTTTCTTTATTATGTTAATATAACTTATTTATGATGTTATTGGGTGTAGTGTGTGAATATTTTTAAAAAAAGAGTCTTTTTTTAAGGGATTATTTTGGTCTTTTTTAGCTGGTGTTTATATTTTGTATAGTTTTTTCAGTAAATTGACTTTATATCCGGTGTTATTTGAATTATTCGCAAAACATTGTTAAATATATCATATTCTATGTTTCCAATAATTTATAATATTTCATAGTCATTTTATTTTTTAATAATTCCTTCCAAGTTATTTTTTTAATTATTAAAAAGTTTTATTTAAAAGTTTTAATAAAATCAAACTTATGAGTACTGTAATTGAGTTTAAAAATGTTGATAAGGTTTATAAATCTGGTGCCCAGTTATTAAAAGCTATGGATGATGTTAATTTCACTATTGATGAGGGGGAGTTTGTTGTCATACTCGGCCCTTCGGGAGCGGGAAAATCAACACTCTTAAACCTTTTAGGGGGTCTTGATTGTGTAAGTTCAGGTGAAATAATTGTCAATGGTAATCACATTGAGTCATTTAACGAAGATCAGCTTACAGAATATAGGGCCAAGAATGTCGGTTTCATTTTCCAGTTCTATAATTTAATCCCCAACTTAACGGCTATAGAAAACGTTGAGCTAATGAATGATGTTGTGGATGTAAAGATAGATGGAATGGAAGTATTAGATGCCGTCGGCCTTAAGGAATGGGCAAATCATTTTCCTGCACAAATGTCCGGTGGACAGCAACAAAGGATATCAATCGCAAGGGCAATTGCAAAAAAGCCTGCAGTTCTTTTATGTGATGAGCCAACAGGGGCTTTGGACTCAAACACAGGAGTTCTTGTATTGAGCCTTCTTCAGGATTTAAGCACAAGCCAAAAATCCACGGTTGTCATCGTAACCCACAATTCATTGTTGGCACAGGCGGCGGACAAGGTAATCCGAATCAAAAACGGCCAAGTTGAAAGTATAGAATTAAATGATTCCCCAATGAAGATTGCCGATATAGATTGGTGATTAGTGTAATGTGTATTTTTTTTAAAGATGGTGATTAGATGCTTTATAAAAAGATGCTGAGAGACCTTTCAGATTATAAAATCCAATTCATTTCAGTTTTCCTGATGGCATTTGTAGGAGTATTCATATTTGCCGGTGTCGGGGGAGAGGCAAACTGTCTAGAGGTGAACATTGACAACCTTTACGAAGACACTAATTTGGCCGATGGTTGGATTTATGCTACCGACATAAGTTCTGATTTTCAAGGCAAAGTGAATGATTTAAACTCAACCACATCCAGTGAGAGACAATTGGTGATAACTTCGACGGCTAACTTTTCAAACAGTCCTGACATTGAGCTGCATTTTGTAGAGAACAACACAATATCCAAATTCTATTTGGCTGAAGGAAAAGAGTTAAATCTCAGTGATGAGGATGGAGTATGGTTGGATAAAAAATTTGCAGATGAAAAAGGATTGAATGTAGGAGACAACATAAGCTTTAAATTCAATGGAATGACCATTGAAAAGGAAATCAGGGGATTGGGATATTCTCCGGAATATGTTTATAATTTACCATATTATGCAGTAAAAGCTAATCACACAGAATATGGTTTTGCTTATATGTCCCATAATGCATTCCCAATGGATAATGTCCAATATAATGTTTTGCATGTTAAATTCAATGGGAATGATGGAGATTTTGAGGATGTGTTGTCTGAAAAGTTGGGTGGTGATTACAGTTCATTCATGCCAAGACAAAGCCATACCAGTGTAAAAGTATATCAGGGTACAATCGACCAATTTAAGATGATTGGCAACATTCTCCCTACAATTTTCATTCTGGTTTCAATGTTGATGCTTTTAACATCAATGAAAAGAGTTATCACTCATCAAAGAACTCAAATTGGCGTTCTTAAAGCTAATGGATTCAAAAACAGGACTATAATGCTTCACTATCTGTCATATGGATTTGTATTGGTATCGCTTGGATCAATATTGGGATTAATTTCAGGTCCTATCTTTATATATAAGCTTGCATATGCCTCCTTGTGTAAAATTTTTAGTTTGCCTTACCTTAGGCCTGTTGATGGTGTTGGATTTGCATATGCAGTTGTCATAATGGTTTTACTGTCAATCATAGTTTCATATTACTCAATCAAAAGCATAGTCAATGAGCCCCCTTCAACAATTATAAGGCCAAAGGCACCTAAGGCAACAACATCTTCATTTGTTGAAAAATTAGGGTTCTGGAAACATTTGTCATTTAATTTCCGTTGGAATTATAGGGATGCCAAAAGAAATAATTTCAGAGCTATAATGACTGTTGTTGGAGTATTGGGTTGTACTGTAATTTTAATTTCTGCATTTGGATTGTATGATGGAATGAATGATGCGGAACATTGGCAATATGATGTAATTGATCATTTTGAGTCAAAACTTGTGATTGATATGGATGCAACCCCATCTCAAATCGATGACGTGGCTAAGGATGTGGACGGGGATAAGATAATGGAATCTTCTATTGAGATAGAATCTGATTCCATGAAAAAGACAGGAACGCTCCTGGTACTAAATGGTACAGATTTAATCACCCCAACTGACATAGATAAAAATAGGATAAACATCAAGGATGATGAGGTGGCAATTTCACAAAAAATGGCTAATCTTTTGGGAGTTGGTGTAGGAGACACCGTTAGGATGCATATCAAGGATTCAGACAAATGGGTTGATGTAAAAATCGACAAGATACATGGTCATCCAAGTTCTCAAGGATTAGTCATGTCCGCTAAGAAACTGGATGATTTGGGCTTAAATTACACTACAACAAGCATCCTTACAGCTAAACATATTGATAATGATTATAATGGCATCAAATCAGTAATTTATATTGATGACCTTATTGACAGTTCCAGGGAGCTTAATACGCCTCTTTGGATAATAATCTATGCGCTGATGTTCTTTGCAGTCGTTTTGGCATTGATTGTTCTTTACAATTTGGGTCTGCTAAGCTTTTTGGAGATGGAACGTGACATCGGAACCCTTAAGGTTTTAGGTTTCAAGACCCGTTCGCTGACAAAATTATTGCTGACACAAAGTTTGGTCTTCATAATAATCGGGTTTCTGCTGGGCATACCGGCAGGGTATAGAATTTTAGTGATGATTTGGCAGCAATCCAGTGAGAAATACTATATTGTGTCAGTATTGACTTTTACAAATATAATTTGCACGTTCCTAATAGTTTTGGCAGTGTCAATTATCATAAACCTGTACTTCTCACGCAAGATTAAAAATCTAGACATGGTGGAGGCGCTTAAAATCTTGGAATAATTATTGTTCCAATTTTTTAAGCTATTTTTTTAATCACTAATTGTTATTCAGATTAATAAAAATTAAAACTCTTATCATCTAAAAAATAATTATCAGACACTCCAATATCATGGTATAAATTAGTATTTCCTTGAATCAAAGAATTTCTCAAAGCATAAACTAAAACACATGATGAATTGATTTTAAAAAAAGTTCAAGACAGATGATTCAACATTAGATATCGAAAGTTTGGTAATTATCTATAAAATTTTATCATCACTGATGTTTGGAGAATTGATATTGAGGTAGTTGAAAATATGGTGCTTGCTGTCTCTTGTTTATTCCTAGCAAGTCACTACTTATTGTTGGCCATTAACTTGTTAATGTAAAACAATCTATGATGTTGAATTGGAAGCCTAGTTGGATTTCATCCGAAATTTTCTAATTTGATAAACTGAGAATTTAAATGACAATTAGCTTTAATATGTGTTTTATAGCTTCCTTTTTTACACATAGTTAAAAAGTTGTTTTTTCCACTTTAAAAACACCAAATATTATTTTTCAAAACAGTAGTTATATTTTTATATGTTTGTTAAGAGAATCTTAATTATATGTGAAGTATTAAACACTATACAGTATTTTTGTACACTTTATTCGGAGTACATTGATTCCATCATGTTTAGATGTTTTATATATTGTCATTCAAAGTTTTAGGAGGGATTTTATTTCAGATAACCATGCACATCGTCGAGATAAGAGATACAGATTTAAACAGCACAGATTTAGAAGACGTGCTGATAGGGCAATTAAAAGAAGCCCTCCATGGAAAGAGTATAATTTACATTTAATTATATTAGTTTTAGTTGTTATCTCAATGTTCATTGGAATTATAGAGATTAAAATAACCGACACAATCAGTTTTTTATTATTGCCTCTGATATATTCTTTAGTTATGGGTTTAGTTCTTTATTTGTCAAAATCATTTAAATGGATAGGTCCTGAACAGGCTAAAGTAGCTGAGGGGGTTATGGTTTTACTTATTGGGGTTTTACTTTCCAAATTGGCTATTTCAAGTGGTCAATCCATTGATGTTATTTTTCATGTGGGTCCCGCTTTAGTTTTACAGCTTCTTGGTGATTTAGGCACTCTTATAGCATTGCCTGTTGCTTTGCTTTTAGGTTTTAGAAGAGAAGTTATAGGTATGGCAAGTTCTATTTGTCGTGAACCTAATTTGGGAATTATTATTGATAAATACGGTTTTAACTCTCCGGAAGCACGAGGTGTTTTGGCAATTTTCGTTATAGGATCCATTATAGGTACTCCTTATATCAGCTTTTTGTCAAGCATAAGCGTTTCACTCATACCATTTCATCCATATGCCTTTGCGATGGCTTCAGGTATAGGCAGTGCAAGTATGAATGCTGCGGCGTTAGTTCCACTAGTGCACATGTATCCTGCCATGGCCACACAGTTGGAGGCTTTTGCTGGAGCAAGTAATATTCTTTCATTCTGTTTAGGCATGTATATGTGCATATTTGTTTCATTGCCTATTGCAGAAAGATTGTATAAATGGTTATCTCCAATTTTGGGTAAAGGTGATGCGCATATTGATGATGATGAATATGTCCCT
The DNA here is from genome assembly GCF_017539065.1 of Methanobrevibacter sp. Classification (GTDB taxonomy): domain Archaea; phylum Methanobacteriota; class Methanobacteria; order Methanobacteriales; family Methanobacteriaceae; genus Methanocatella. Next base: position 87,286 of record NZ_JAFYHP010000015.1, on the reverse strand, counting down.
GATGAAGTAACAGACGAAGAGGATTCAGATGGATTAAGTTTCGGTAAGCTTAAAAGATGGGCTGCATTGCTTTTCGCATTTTCAGTCATTGTTGCCATTGGAAATGTTGTAGGTTATCATACAGCATTTGTTGGCACTTTTATTGGGATGATTATTATTGCATTCGTTGCTCTTATTGGCATGTCCCTTGAAAGGGTTTTCCCAGTCCATATTCCATCAATTGTTTTTATTAGTTTAATCGGTTTGCTTATTTCTATTCCAGGGGTTCCAACTGCTGATTTTGTGTCTCACTATGTTTCTCAAGTTGAGTTAACTACAATCTGTACCGCATTTCTGGCATATGTCGGTGTTTCAATAGGTAAAGATTGGGAAGAGTTTAAAAGAATTGGTTGGAGAGGAATTATTGTTGCTATAGTTGTAATTACTGGAACATACCTTGGTTCTGCAACAATTGCTAATATAACCTTATTTTTAACAGGTATGATTTAAACCTGTCTTCTTTTCTTTTTTTTTTAAGTGTTGGCAGAACTTATTGAATTACCATTATAATGCTTATTTTCCAACAATGATAATGTTAAATACTTGATATCTACTTTTTTAGATTTGAATTAATGAAACCTCATAACATTAACACCCATGTTTTCATAAATCAATTTGAATGGCTGTTCTTAGAGGTTATGTCTGATTAAGTAATTTTTACCTGCGGTATATTCTAAGAAATGGTGTCGTGATTATGTAATAAAAATATATATGCTTCTTCGTTGCATATTCATAATTCGAGAGCTAAAAGTAGTAAATATTTTGTATAGTATGCAAAATAAAATTCTTATTATTTTGGGATTATTATCATTAATATTAAGTTTATAATCAATTAACTTAATATACATATTTTATGATGTTATTCGGTATCTTATATTGACATTTTTAAAAAAAATCTTTTTTTAAGGAATAAATTTTGTCTTTTTTTAAAAGAGCATTATATTTTGTATACTTTTTGTATATTGACTTTTAAACTCATTAACTATTTTATATTAGATTGATAATAATATTAAACTGCAGTGAAAAATTTACAATTAAGGATTAACATGAGTGAAATATCATTTATTGCAAAAATGGCTGAGATTATTTTAAGGTTTACAAAACCTAAGTATATGGACTCACAAATTGAAATAGAAACTTTTTTAGCCAACAAATCCAAAGCACAAGACAAGGCAGCGAAAAGCATTTTCAAAAGTGTTGAACTTAATGGAATGCAGACTTTCACATTTGGAAACCGTAAAAACTGCAAAAATATAATGCTCTACATACATGGCGGAGCCTACGTGAATGAAATCAACTACCAGCACCATTTATATTGCATGAAGCTGTCACGAAAATTGGATTCATATGTGCTCGCACCAGTTTACGGACTCGCTCCTAATCATAACTTGCAGGAAACTTTTGAAGCCGTTGAAAGTTTATACCGTGACCTGCTCAAGTTTGATAAAAATATCATTTTAATGGGCGACTCAGCTGGAGGGGGATTTGTGCTGTCATTTGCACAGTACCTGAAAACAGTAAATTTATCCCAGCCAAAAAGTATCATCGTTTTCTCGCCATGGACCGATGTTTCAATGGGTAATCCTCCATACGACAGTGAAAATGATCCGATTTTAGGCGAAATCGGTTTAAAGGAAATAGGAAAATCCTGGGCGGGAAATCTGAATGCAAAAGACTATCGAGTAAGTCCTCTTTATGGGGACAAATCCGATTTGGCGAAAACCCTCATTTTTGCAGGAGAAAAAGAAATATTCTACAAAGACATCAAAAAATACGTTGAAGACTGTAAGAATGCCCGATTAGTCACAGGCAAAGGTTTGTTCCATATATACCCTCTATTTCCAATACCTGAGGCTAAAAAAGCGTTTAAAGAAATAGAAAAAGAGATAATGTTATAAATTATCTCATGTACAAAATATATTTTCCGAATCTTGGGATTCTATAGATTATGGTCGCAGCCGTGAAACTGAATACGATTAATAAAATCCAAAGAACAATAGCTTTAACCGGTTCTGAGAATGGCAACTGCACAACAAGAGGGAGCAAAGGCAATCTGAACAGGTTATGAATCAGGAACACCGCAAATGAATATTTGGATATTACTGTAACCCAACTGTAGAATCTGACGGTCTTGACTCTTGAGCACAACTCAAACAGTGCAAATGATCCAAGCAAAATGAATGGGAACTCATACCACAGGAAGAAATCATAGTTAATTACAAACGCATAGTACTGGAACAGTACGCAAATCAAAAATGAAACTGTCGCAAGCACCCACAATTTTGAACTGGAAACGTTCTTGAATTTCTCTTTTTTAACCAGATAACCTAAAATGATATAGATTCCGTAGATTCCTCCGCTGAAACCTTGACAGTATTGGATATTCAATCCCCCAATTCCATGCATTTCACATACAAGCGTTACGAATGGAAGCAGGAATGCAAGTAAAGTAAAGACGATTGTTGCCTGATAGATAGTCTCGACATCAAAGTGATTTAGGGCACTTGCAACAAACGGCATTGAAAGATACATTCCAATAATCATCGGCATATACCACATGTGGGAAAAGAACAGTGTTCCGGCTTCCGCATAGTTAACCTGTGTGCTTCCAACAGTTAAAAACTGCAGACTGATGACATAAATCACTGCCCAAATTACGGTAACGATGATTAAACCTTTACAGCTTGTATTCCAGAATTTACGAATCCTTTCATCATCATAAGCCCGGTCAAGCAGGAGATAACCGGTTATCATCAAAAAGAATGGAACGCCAATACGGCCAATAAAAAGCGATGCAAAATTAAATATCCTTGAGTAAATTGTATAATTCACAATCGCATCTGATGAGATGATATAAATCCCATCTGTTGCATGAATATACAATACAGTTAAAATAGCTACTGCCCGAACAAGGTCTATCCATTCTATTCTAGTTTTACCCATTGATTATTCACCATAAATATATTGATGTATAATAATTTGTCTTAATTTAATAAAATAATTTTTGAGTTCATCAGTTCATATCTGCACATGGCCGGATTCCAAATCTTTTATTTTGCAGTAAACTGCACCGATACCCAGATATTGGGTTACAAATATCAAAAATGACAGAAACATGTCGATTATTGAATCAATGAATGTGAATGGAACATTATAAGAAATCAAATTAGATAAAATAACTATAGCCAGAATAATCAGAGTGCAGTCTTTTGCATAATTTTTCCATCCGAAAACATCAATGCTTCTTTTAATTGACATCAAGTTAAAAGAAGCCCACAGGCTTCCGGTGTCCGCCAATTTGGCCAGGGCAATTTCCATGAAAAATGTGGTTACGTAAAAAAGAACTAAACCCGCAACAACAAACAATATTGCACTTACAGGTTCATGATAGAAAAGAATGCTTATCGTATCTGACCAGTTCAAAAGCAATTCCTCTAAATCAAATAATAAATGAAAGCCCAATGCAAAACCCACATGCGCTAGAATAATTATTTGAATGAAAAAATAAACTGATGAAGTTATGCCTGCTTTAATTCCTAGAAAAACAATGTCTTTAATGACAATTTTAGGCAATCTCTTGCCATGGTTAATTCTGCTTCGGGTAATTGACATTCCATAACCCGATACGATAATGAAAACTAAAATTCGAAGCAGCGTCAGGTCATTCTCATTCCCATTAGCATAAACATAATTCTGAATCAGGGATGAAATGAAAAGCAATGCAAAAACAAAAAGAAGAAATTTCTTATCATAACTGCAGTAATCCCATACTCTCTTTATTATACTGTGCGGCATAACTATCTCTCAATTAAGTATTGTACTTGAAAAAATTTAAATATTTTGTATTTGACTATGAACTTTTTTTAACCAAAAGAAAACATTAAATAAGATTTACTATCCAAATAATATTATCAAACTTTGGGGGAATCATATGCATACAAGAAAACTAATGGTATTGGCGATTATTTTAGTGCTATTTGTTGCCGGCACCACAGTATTTGCAGAATCAAGTAATGTCCAAACACATGAATATAATTTCGCAAACAAGGTGCTTTTCAACATCAGCGATGATTTGACTAACGAAACAGAATTCCAACTTTCTCCTGAAGACAGTTTGGATGTGGGGGTCTATTATGATTACCCTGACGAAAAAGTGATTTGCTCATTGTGGTGTGTCGGCGAAGATGGCGTCACTGACTTTGAAGGCCATCAGGAAGATTCGTCCTATGAAAAAATCGACAGCAACAGAACTTCCCAAGGATACAAAACATATATCTTCAAAGATTCAAATGAATATGACGTATTCATTGAATTGGATAATCTGACTGTTGAGTATGAGGATGGTGCTGAAATGCAGTACCTCTATTTCAGTGGAAATTTTGAAACATTATGCGAAGCTCAAACATTCATCGATACATTCAAGGTCAATGAAACGGTTAATTAAAATAGTAAAATAATATCTGGGCGAGAATATGAGTATTTTAGCTAAACTTAAAGATTTGCTAGTGGAAACTTTAAAAGAGAATAAGAAACTGATAATTGGATTATATCTGTTATTTATCATCTGTTTTATTGCTGCATGGATTATGTCCGGCACTGCAGTGGAATCTGCTATAGGCAATTTTCCTGCTTCAAATGCAACTGATTCTGATATGGGACCTGTCGGTGCAGCTGACCTTTTCATTCAAAACGAATGGGGAGGAATCGTTACATACATAGCTTCAGTATTCTTTGCAATACCTGCCCTCCTAGTGTTAATATATAATGGTGTTAATTTGGGGGCTTCAGGACAATTATTTAACCAGATAATACCAAATGGGGGTTTTAGATATATTGTTTATCTAATTCCTCATGGAATATTTGAAATTACAGCAACCGTTCTTCAGTCAGTGGCGGGAGTATTGTTGTTCCTGTTTATCTGGAGATTTGTTAAAGCTTGGAGAAGCAGTCAGACACAGGGTGCTTCAGATGCATTTGACAAAACCAAAAAAGTATTGATTCAAAGCATAGTTCTTATGATATTTGCAACAATTCTGCTGCTTATTGCAGCTCCGATTGAAGCATACATTTCCGTTCCATTTTCAGATTTTATTGTAGGAACCTAAAAAATGGGTCTGTAAAATTTATAGGTTTCTTTCATTTTTCACGTGAAATTTCGCTTAGACAAAAAATTGTTCTATTTTTTATCCGACTAAAACATGTTAGGGTAGTTCCATTTAAATAAATAAAAAACATAAATTTATATAATAATAAGTATATAAAGAGGAGGAAAAATTTTGAATAAGAAATTATTTCTAATAACTGCATTAATGCTTTTAATGATAAGCATTTGCGCAGTTAGTGCAGAAGATGTTAATCAGACTGATGATAATTTGAAGATTGATGAATCTGATGCAATCTCTGCTGGCGAATCTACTGTTGGATCTTTTTCAAATTTGTCAGACGATGTTGACGACAGCACTGATGAATTAAATATTAAATCAGACTACAAATTTAATAGTTCAACGGATGACGCTTTTAAAGAAGGAATAGGCATAGCTGTCAGTGAAGAGGGCATATACACAATTAATGGTAATAACCATGTAATTGATGCCGATAATCAGGCGGGTGTTTTCAGATTCACAAATGGTACAGTAATCATCAATAACTTAAAAATAACTAATGCAAGTAGGTCTTCAATTATATTATATAACTGTGAATTGAGAACAAATAACGTGACCTTTGAAAACAATCATGACCTTCAGGAAGGAGGAGCCATATACGCTGAAAATAGTAATTATTACAGTTATAACGATAAATTCATAAATAATTATGCTATTAATGGAGCTTCAGTATATAGTCTAAACAGTATAATTGAAATAGATAATTCAACATTTATTAATAATAATCTAATTCATTGGAGTTTAATTTATGGTTATAATTCCATCATGACAGTTAATAACACTCTTTTTGCCAATATGACTTCAAGGTATGCTACAGCAATTTACTCTGAAAAAAATAAACTCACTGTTTTAAATTCCCAATTCATCAATCTGTTTGCAAATGCCACCGCAGGAGCTATCGGATCTAAAGAAAGTGATTCAATAACCATTGAGGGATGTAGTTTTATCAATGTTGCCTCAGCTAAAAATGCAGGTGCTATTTATGCAGATTTAAATGGAAATGAAATTCATGCAAGCAATACCGCAACCATAAAAAATTCTTTATTTGAAAATTGTTCTTCAAACTTCGGAGGAGCATACCTCCAATTAGGAGGAACATTGAATTTAATGTCAAGCAATTTTATCAGCAATATTGCCGAATATGCAGGAGGGGCAGTATATTTATCAAACACAACAGTTTTGATAGGCAATAATAAATTTAATAAAAACATCGCTAATCAGTTATATGGTGGAGCCTTATACATTGATGACAGTAACAGCATTATCACTCAATGTAAATTCATAGACAATTATGCAGGAACTTTTGGCGATGCAGTTTATTTGCATGACAGCAAATATGGAATAAAAAATTCAGAATTTTCAAAAGGTTATAATGAAGCAATTGTGAGCTTTTTTGACAGAAGCGGTTCAAGTTTAAATAACAATGAACTACACGGCGGAAAAACATTATTAAATCAAATTGCATACAACACTATTGTCGAATATGAAGGTAAAAAAATAGTTTTAAATATAACTTCAACTGCAAATGCAACTTTAAATGACGCAAGGTTTGATTTACGTGACTATAAAGTAGATGGAACCAATATAACATTGGCCGGAGTTGTTAAAGATCAAGGGGCCAATGGTGCATGTTGGGCATTTGGTGCTACTGGCGCACTTGAATCCGCATTTTTGAAAGCAACAGGAATATTGCTCGATATATCTGAAAATAATATTCAAGGCGTAGCAACACACTATAACGAATATGGTTCAAGTGACATATTTGAAGGGGGATATGCTACTTCTGCAATGGGTCTTTTCTTATCTTGGTTAGGGGTCATTTCACAGGAATTCGACAGTTACGACGAACTTGGTAAGATAAGTATCGCTTCATTTGTCCCTGGAGAATCATACCATATCCAAGATACTGTAATCATACCTAAACGTGAAAATGCCTTAGATAATGATAAACTAAAAGAAGCTTTAATAAAATATGGAGGATTAACAGTTCACATTTATGGGGCTTCATCAAACAATGAGTATTACAACCCAGATACCTATGCACAATATTATAATGGTGAAGAATCTGGAAATCACTTTGTAACATTAGTTGGATGGGATGATAATTATTCAAAAGATAATTTCAAAATAAAACCACAAGGAAACGGTGCTTGGATTTGTAAAAACAGTTGGGGAAGTGACTGGGGTGAAAACGGATACTTCTATGTATCATATTACGACACCACATTCGCAATGTACACATCATCAGTAGGATATATAATAAACAATACTGAAAACTACACTGGAGTATACCAGTATGATGTTGGAGATTATGACAGGTACTTCTATGATAGTGGGGAAATTATTAATTTCGTCAATACATATCATGCTCTTGATGATGAGTTGATAAAAGCTGTTGGAACTTACTTTAGCAATGTTGATGAAGCATATACCATCAATGTGTATTTTGAAGGAGAGCTTGTCTACACACAAACTGGAAAATCAACCCATATCGGATTCGAAACAATTAAGTTAGCCAAACCAATTGCAATTTATGCAGGCAATCAATTTTCAGTAGGAATAAAAACAAGATACATGCCTTTACTCGAGGACACCAGGATTCATTTTGAAAGTGAAAACTCAATGGCATATTATACTGACGGATACATGGATGATTTGGGAAAATTAGGCAAGACTGCGTGTATCAAAGTATACACTGTCTGGAATCTTGATAGTGAAGGAAGTAGCTCAAAATACTATACAAAAAATACTAATTTCACAGTCCAATCAAATGCGAATGGAAAAACAGTCAGTATTTATAAAGATAATAAACTGTTAGGCAGCGCAATTGTCAGTGATGGCAAAGCATCTTTTAATCTGATATTAGAACCCGGAATCTATGTCCTCATAACTTCTAATGATGATGGAGACATTGTTGAAGGATTTGAAATATTGAACACAATTGAAGTTGCAGATAGTGTTAAAATCGGATATAATACTGTATTAAGTATTGATGCTCAATTCTATGATGAAAATGGTGTGGAATTATTTTACAAGGACGTAACCTTAAGATTGGATGGTAAACCTTATACAGGAACTATTGACAATAATGAAGGAATGCTGTACTTGACATTATCTGATTTATCAATTGGTAAACACACTTTGATTTTACAAAATCCTGTAACATTAGAGGAGAGTGTCACAACAATTCAGGTGGTTTCAAGATTCACTGGAAATTCAAATGTCGACATGTTCTATGCGGATGGATCAAGCTTTAAGGTGTGTGTATATGGCAATTATGGAAAACCGGTGGGTGCAAACCAGGTTGTAACCATAACATTAAACAAAGTAACATATAAAGTTAAAACAAATGCCAACGGTTATGCGATTTTAAAAATACCGGATACAGTTAAACCGGGCACCTACACATTAACTGCAACTTATGCTGGCCAAACAATTAAAAACGCAGTCAAAGTAAAACAGGTTTTAAAGCTTGTGAAAGGCACTGTTAAAAAATCCTCTAAGAAATTGGTTATAAAAGCTACTTTGAAAGGAAAAACTCCTATTAAAGGTAAAAAATTAACCTTTAAATTCAATGGAAAAACATATACGGCAAAAACTGATAAAAATGGTATTGCAAAAATAACCATTAAAAAATCAGTACTTAAAAAACTCAAAGTGGGCAAAAAGGTTTCATACCAAGTAACCTATCTTAAAAATACAGTTAAACAAACAGTGAAAGTTAAAAAATAATTTAACTTTCATCATTTATTTTTTTTAGAAATCCTATTCAAATGGTACTCAAAAAAGCATTATTCTTTCCACTTTAAAAACAACAAAAATTAATGATAAGGTTTTATATGAACAAAATTATTGAGAAAATTTTCATTAACTATTTTATATTTTATGTTTCCATTTTAACAATAGGCTAACTCATTGTTTAATCGCTAATGTCGAAGTCATCTATGATAATGTATTCGAATTCAGGGTGTTTTACTTTAAGTTTTGAGGTTATTTCATTTTTTATCCTATCACGTTCGGCATCAAAATCAACAATAATGTCAAAAGTTATAAGATTTTGTGATTCATATACAAAGAATCCATGAACCTCTAGAACTTCTTCATATTCGGATGCAATATTTTCCAGATCCTCACGAATATGTTTATATTTGTCATTTCTTGCATAAATTCCGACAGTTAGGATAATTGAGAATTCTTCATAGATTTTTGTTGTAATTTCCCTTGTTAACCTATGTATTTGGGGTGCACTAAGTGAGTCATCAACTTCAACATGAACAGATCCTTGCATACTTTCAGGCCCGTAGTTATGTAAGCTTAAGTCATATGCTCCATAAACATTGTCAAACTCACAAATCCTTTCTTTTATTTTTAAGGACAAGTCTCGGTCAATTCTTGCTCCGAGCATGCTGTCTACAGTTTCTCTTAAAATATCAATACCTGCTTTTATAATTACTATTGATATTATTACCCCCAATATTCCTTCAAGGGAAATATTGAAAAATATTGATATTAGCGCTCCTATTAATGTTGAAAGTGAGAGGATTGCATCAAAAAATGCATCGCTTCCGGATGCAACCAATGCTTGTGAGTTAATATCTTCGCCAACACCTTTTACATATCTTCCCAAAACAAATTTAACAACTACTGCAACAGCAATAATTATAAGTGAAACGGTAGTGTATGATGTTACATCAGGATTTAATATTTTTGGCCAGGATTCCATAAATGATGTGACTCCCGCCCATAAGACAATTGCTGATATGATTACTGCTGTGAAATATTCAACACGACCATATCCATAAGGATGATTTTTATCAGGTGCTTTTCCAGCAAGTTTTGTCCCGATTATTGTAATGATTGATGAAAGCGCATCCGTTAGGTTATTTACTGCATCTAATGTAATTGCTATTGAGTTAACCAGTATGCCTACAGTGGCTTTAAATGCAACAAGAATTAGGTTAACTATAATTCCTATTATGCTTGTTTTGATGATTTTGTCTTGGCGTGTCATAATGTTAAGTTTATTTCGATGATTTATAAATTCCACACATATATGTTTTCAACGAAAACATCATCTTCAAAGTTAATCACGCAGTTTTAAAATCCCTTTCTTACTAACAATTTCATCAATTCCAGAGTTCTTTATCATTCTGAAGCATATCGGGCAAGGTTCCGCATCTTCTATTTCTACCCAATCTCCATCATCATACTTTTCTCCGGCCAGATAAATGGTTGATCCAAGCATTTCATTTCTGCTTGCACTAATCATAGCGTTCTGTTCAGCATGGACTGAAAAACAATCGTTATAGTTGCCTGAATTAGATGGAAGGTTCATTCTTTGACAGTTTCCTCTATCACAACAGTTTTCATCTCCTCTTGGATTTCCATTATAACCGGTACTGATTATTTCATCGTTATTGACTATTACTGCTCCATAACGTCTTTTTAAACATGTGCTTCTTTTTGACACGGCAAGAGCAATTGCAAGATAATATTCAGTTTTACTCATACGGTTTGCATTATTCTCATTTATCATATCTTCCATCTCCTTTAACTAACTATTAAGAATCAAATTAAATCTTGAATAATATGTGTTTAATAAATACTGTATTCTTATTATAATTTTTTATATGTTGATTGTGTTAAACATTATGGTGTAAAAGCTAAAGGCAATAGGCGGCCATCCAAAGTTAAATGAAGTTAATATTTCTTCTTAAAACTATTATCGGACATCATAGGGCAGGCAATTAGTGATATAATTCCCTTTCATTGAAATAGCATTGATTTATGCAAAATTGAAAATAGTAAAAAGTAGTATATGTTTTAGAATTTTTCTAAAATCCTAGCATATACAGCTTTTAAATCATTATCTGATTTTTCATAAATTCTTTTTAGAATTAATTCAGGTGTACTTTTTGCAAGGAAATTCATTTTAGGGGTTCTATCCACAATTAAATTATAATTTTCATCTAATCCTTTTGCTTCGATACCATCTACACGAATATTTGTGTAGTTCATCAATTCCCTCGCCATATGAGTGACAATAACACCATAAGAGTTGGACTCTTTAATCATATCAATAAATGTTGATATAATTTTAACGGCTGCATCAAGTTCTGTGATTCCTTCAAGTTCATCTAGCAATACTAACTTTTCACTATTTGTGGTGACGATTGGTATGAAAACATTTAAAAATGATTCAAATGCGCCTGCATCAAGTGATCTTTTCTTAGAGAAATGATAAATTTCATCAAATAATTTTATTTCTGCATAATCTGCACTTACTGGAAGTCCCATTTGCGCCATAAGGGATATCTGTGTTAATGTTTCTAAAAGAGTAGTTTTACCTCCGCTATTTGCTCCGGTTAATAAAGCAATATTTTCATCTTTTGTAAGTTGATAATCTACTTTTTGGATATCCTCTTCATCTTTTTTAAGTGCTAATTCTAGGTGTAATGCGCCATTTAATTTAATTTCATCGCTAAATTGCGGTCTACATAAATCATATTCGTATGCAAAACTGCCTAAACTAAATTCATAATCAAATTTAATCGCATCTTCAACTTCTTTTATTGCTTTATTTTTAATTGAGTTTAACTCGATTGCTGCGCTTTTCTTAATGTCAAAAATATCATTTTCCTTTTTTGAGGATTGTTCTAGGGTTACTCTTTGGATTTCTGTTTCGTCAATTTGGATGGGATATGTTCGAAGATATGGGTCAAAACTCAATCCGGTTTTTTCACGAATAATTTCTTTTCTTTTATTGATAATGTCATCAAATATTTTACTAATCTTTGGAGGGAAGTTGTTGTTTAATAAGTTGAGAATTTCATCTCCTTCAAGGTCAACTTGTTTAATAGAGTTTTCTAACTCGCTATCCATCTCATCTTTAAGAGAAAAGACAAGTTTTTCAATATCAACTTCTCTTTTATCAATGATATTCAACTCATTGATAATGGGAATAATTTCTCCTAAAACACTTTCCTTATTTCTGATCTTTTGTATTTCATGAACTTTAGAGAATAGCTCTTTATTGTGAATAAAAAAGTTTATGATTTTTTCTGGAACAATTTCATAATCATTTTCTTCAATATTAATCATAATCAGGTTTGGCATTCCTTCAAAATCAAGTATTCCTTGTGAATAAACATAAAACACTAAATCATAATTCATCATTTCTTCTTTCAGTAACGGAGAATCGCTTGCAGTAATGATTGGGTAATATTGGTTTAATCCTAAATCGGTAAGGTAGGAATTATCTTCTTCGCTTTCAACAATAATTGCTTTACTCGGATCATAGTCAGGCTTTGCTTCTTCAACTTCTTTCAAATTTTTCATCAATCCTCTTAATTTAATTATTGGAAGTTGTGAGACGTGTTCTTTTGCTTGCATTACAAAATCCAGTCTTGAATTTATTTTGTCAATATCTTTTGATGGAGAAAGCAATAATATTCTATTTTTGGAATATGATGTGTTAGAATAGGCTAAAATTTTATTTATGATATCATCATAAAGCTCCATTGCCCTGTCGCTTTTTATAAATTTATATTCAGGATTATTCAACAGTTGATTCATTATTTCAATGGCTTTTCTTTGACTAATTCCTTCAATATTTGCTATTTTTTCAACATCAACATTATCAACAATTTTTTGGAGTTCTTCCTCTCCTCCAACGCTGTTGATAATTTTTTCAGAGATTTTATCCCCTACTCCTTTAATGTTTTGCAATGTCATTTTTTCTCCGCACATATTTACCAAACCCCTTTTCGTAAATATAATCTATATATTAATATATATTCGATTTTTGCGAGAGCATTTGAAAAGTATTTTAAAAATTAGCAAGGGTATTTTTTGGACAATATTTTTCTAATTCCTTTTTGTTACCATATAATTTTATTAATATTAGTAATGTGGATTATTCAATGGGTTAAATTGAGTAAAATCATATTTCCTTTTGGTTTAAAATGCTTTAAATTGAATGGTAACTATACAATTTTTTCATAACATACTTGGTAAGTTATATTTGTTTTGAATATTTAGTTGATGTAACATTCGATTTAAACAAATTCATTTTGCAAATTCTCCTAGGTAATTTACTGGTGCGCCACGTTTCATTCTGTCATGATATTCTGCAGTCGCAGAGAATAAAGCATCTCCCGCTGAGTTAAGTGCGGTTTCACATGAATCCTGAATAACACCTATGATAAATCCAACAGCAACGGCTTGCATGGATACGTCTGCACCTATTCCAAACAGTGAACATGCCATTGGAATAAGCAAAAGAGATCCTCCAGCCACACCTGATGCACCGCAAGCACCTAAAGTTGAAATAAGACATAACGCTAATGTAACTGGCAGTGGAACTGAAATTCCCATTGTATGGCATACTGCAAGAGTCATGACGGTTATTGTAACGGCTGCTCCTTCCATATTAATTGTTGAACCTAAAGGTATACTAATTGAGAAAAAATCCCTATCGATACCCAATCTTTCACACAATTGCATATTGACAGGAATGTTTGCAGCGGAACTTCTTGAAAAGAATGCAGTAATACCACTTTCCCTTAGGCATGTGAATACCAAGGGATATGGATTTCTGTGAGTAGCTACTGCTGAAATGATTGGATCAGTTACAAAGGCAACAAATGCTATGCAACCCACTAAAAGTGCAATTAGTTGGCCGTATTGTGCAAATATTCCAAGTCCGCTTTCAGAAACGGAAGTGAATACTAATCCCATAATACCTATTGGTGCAAACTGAATAATTCCACGGACTATTTTTGTTACTGCATTCGCACAGTCAGTCAGAACCTCTTTAGTATTGTCACTTGCAACTGATTTAAGAGCAATTCCAAAAACTATTGACCAGAACAATATTCCTAAATATTGGCCTTTTGACAATAAATCTATTGGATTGGAAAAAATCCCTAAAATCATGTTAGACATGACTTCACCAAGTCCTCCAGGAGCTGTTGCAGTACTTGCCGCAGAAAGATGGATTGAAACAGGGAATATGTAACTGCCCAGCACGGCAACTACGGCGGATAAAAAAGTACTGAAGATATAAAGAATTATAACTGTTTTAAATCTACCTCCAATACCGCTTCTGGCTTTTGATATTGCAGAAGCAACTAAAACAAATACCAATAATGGAGCAATAGATTTAAGGGCACTTACGAATAGTTCTCCTGGAAATCCAATAATTGTCCATTTAGGGACTGTAATCCCTAGAATTGCACCTATTATTAAACCAATGACAATCTTTAATATAAGACTTGATTCAGTCCATTTTTTAATTATATTAACCATATAACACACCTAATCAATATTTAAATATTGTAAAAAATCATCAGTAGTTTCCTTTACAATATGTATGGCATCATTAAATTCATTGAGTCCAAATGTTTGAATATTATTCTATGCAACATTTGATTTAAATGTATTTAAAAATTTTCACTGGAAAACATAAAAAATCTATTTTAATTTCTTTAACGGTTATTTAAAATACATGATTATTCTTGTAATTACAAGTTGTAAATAAAATTTTAAAATATACTTACTTCAAAAGTGAAATTTTTAATTACTAAAATCCCGATAAATGGTAAATGTACAATTTTTCGCTGCCTACTTTTTGTTGATATTCCCATTTAAAGCTTCTTTATAGATATTGACTATTTTATAATATTCATCATCTCGATATCTGCCGTCAATTGAGAAATTAAAAAATCCAAGATTTTTCAGGTGATTAATTTCTGTGAGTAATGATAGTTCACTATCATCGAATATAATTAATTCTTCTCCTGAGATGCTCTTGTGAATTGGGTGTTTATTGTTTTTCTTATCAATTAAATAATTTTTATAATCTTTTTTACTTTCGTTTCCATATAAAATGGGATGTCTGGTCTTCATTAACTCAACCACGCCCTGAACTAAAATTTCTATTTTATCTGGATTTTGAGCATAGGTTATAATGTCTTCGTAGTCCTTTTTATGTAATTCTGGAGATAGGGTTAATATTTTATAGTTCTTAAGACTATTTATGCTGCTGTTGTTTGTAATATTCATGGAATATGGGCCGTATTCGCCATTAAAACTGGCACTCATAATTGGGAGTGAACAGTGCATTTTATTTAATATGCCACGAACTTTGTTCAATGATTTAATCAACTTATCATGGGTAATGTCTGGCCATTTCCAAATTAATTCATAGTCTTTGTCAACTGATAGTTCAACAGCTTTTTTAATAAAACTAATCATATAATTGAGATTATAATTTTCATCTTTAAGGATTAAAGAATCTTCTTGTGGAGGAATTTCCAAATAAACTCTTTTAACTCCTTCAAGGTTTTCTAAATGTTTTAGGTTATTTGTATAAAATGAAAAGTTAACATCCTCTTTTAATGTATTTTCAGTTTTGTCCAATGTAACCGGTTTGTATTCATGCCGGTAGGTGTCTTTAACTTCATTTTCCAATTTTTCAAACAGGTTCCTTCTAAGTTCATTTATTTTACTAATAGGAAGGAATAATGTTCCGTCGTAGTTTACATTAATCTGAGTAATTTGGTAAGGGTATTTGTCAATCTTGGATAGTTGTTTTTCGATTGTTTCAACGCTGACACTTTTTTTAAGCGGTTTTTCAAAAGGTGTGTCTCCCATCACTTCAGCTTTAATTTCTTTGTGATTTGCAAGCGTTAATCTGGCCTTTAGGACAGGTAATCTGTTTTTCAATGAAAAAGTCAATATCAGTTTTGATTTGACATAACTTGAACCTTTGTTTTCAATTTCCTTAACCTGTTTAGCCAACTTATTTCTTTTTGTTAAATACACGTCTGATTCGTTTAAATTAAAATCGGATTTTTTATTCTGCCATACTTTTTTAACAATTAAAACTTTGTTCTTACGGGTTAAATCTTTCACAGGCTTATTTTTACCTTTATTGAAATGATTTAAAGTAGTTATGAGTGGATCTTGGGATATTTCAAAACCGTAATCATTATCCTTTTTAACAATTAATAGGCCGTCTCCTTTTTCAGGGATGGTTCTTATTGAATCGTTAAGGTGTATTGCGATTTGATTTTTTTCGCTGTTAATCACTTGACCTATCTTCAATCCTATATGTCCTGGCCTTATACTTCTTTTGGAGTTATTTAAAAATTGGCCTTCACAAAAACCTCTATTAAAAACCAGATTTATCTCTTCTGAGGTAGTTTCTTTCCCGCTTTTCAGTTTATTCAATGCTTTTCTGTAGTTGCTTACAACAATAGCCAAATATTCTTTTGAACGCATTCTGCCTTCAATTTTGATGCAATGAATATTTAGTTCAGCTATTTCTTTTAAATGGTCAAATAAGTTTAAATCACATGGGGATAAGTAGTAATCCTGTTTTTTTATTCCATCAATTATATATTTCTGACGACAAGGCTGGGCACATGTGCCTCTATTTCCACTTCTTCCTCCTTTAAAGCTACTCATTAAGCATTGGCCAGAATAAGAGTAACATAGGGCGCCATGAACAAATATCTCAAGTTCCATATTACTTTTTAAATTTTTGATTTCTTCTTTTCTCATTTCACGAGGAAGAACAACTCTTTTAATCCCTTTGCTCTCAAGGTAATTTAATTTTAGTTGATTCTCACATGTCATTTGTGTTGAAGCATGAATTTTTAAATTAGGCAAATATTCATTAATCAGTTCGACAAGGCCGATGTCTTGGATAAGAACGGCATCAACACCAATTGCATATAATTTGGATAAATAGTTTAAAACATTTTCAAGTTCAGATTCTTTAATTAGGGTGTTTACAGTAACATAAACTTTAACATTATGCATATGGGCGATATTTATTGCCTGTTCTATTTCATCTAATGTGAAATTTTCGGCGAATTTCCTTGCACCATAATTTTTTCCGGATAAATAAACGGAACTTGCGCCTGCATTGATTGCTACTTTTAAATGGTCCATTGATCCAACGGGTGCAAGTAATTCAGGAATCCTCATTTTTTATCCTCGTGTAATCTGCCTTCTATAAAATTGCCTTTGTTAATATAAGATTGTGAGAAATCCATTATTTGGTATTTATATTTGGTCAATTCCTCTTGGTCTTTATTCTTAAGACCTTCATTGTAGATAGATAAAATCTGCGAGGTATATTTCTCGTTTGAGTATCTGCAGTCTAGAATTAATGAATCAAGACCAAACTCTTTTATTTCATTTATCTCTTCAATTAGACATAAACAATCCTTGTTGATAATGTGGCTTTGTCTGTTGTAGTCGAAAAATATTTTATATTTGAATTTTTTCCTTTTTTTATCTTCTAGTGTTGCATAATCAGCATCATTTGAAATAATGAAGTCTTTTCCATCGTTTAAATTAGTGAAATCATCTTTACTTACAATCACTTCCAAGTTTCCGTTAACAATCATTTCCAGGTCGATGTTTCTGTCATGATTTCTAAGGACCACTTCTTTAATTTCTTTTCCTGAAAGCTCTGATGATAAGATCAATGATTTAAATCCTGCAGCGTTTAGATTATGCACACAAAAACTGTTCCACACATTTAAATTATGGTTTCCATGAATTGAACAGTCAAATATCTCATTCATTGCAGGGTAATCTCCCATTACGGAAATAATAATTCCTTCCTCTTGAAGTTCTTTAACTATTCTATTGCATTTGATGGCATCCTCTTCGGATATAAAGGATGATAAAACCCAAACAAATTCTGTTGGAGCGGCCATTAAGCTACCTCTCTTCAATGTTTCTTTAATATTTTCGAAGTAATCTTCTGGATTGTTATAATGGCAATTTCCATCAAAGTATATCCGTTTCAAATCGAAACCTGAGGCGGCTTTGATTTGTGCGATATCATCAATAAATATTGATAATTTAGGAGTTTTCCTTTTGATTTTGCCGGGACTGTTTTCATAGTCCTCAAAAAATTTAGTCAAATCTTTTCGGACCGATTTGACAGATTTTTTAGTTGGGGTATAATGCTTTAATAATAAGTCTGTTGCGGTATCTAAAATTTCGCGCCTAATCTGGTTGATTTCACTAATAGGTATGAAAATGTCTTTTGGCATATTATTAAAACGAATGTTGCCAATATAAAACGGTGTGCCGCCAGTTTTTCTCAACTGTTGTTCGATAACTTCTTCAGTTACCGGTTTATTTTTAGCCTTTTCGAATTTATCCAATGTCTTATGCCTAAAATTAATTAATTCGTCTTCTAAATAATATTCGACTTTAGTGAATAAATTTAAGTTTTCATCCCAAGTTAAGGATAAATTTATTGGAACATTATTTCTAATTGTTTCTTTTTCAAACTGTTTCAAGTAATCGTGAGTAGATTTAGAATAGCTGATAAATACTTCTGTTCCGACTTTAACAAGGCGGGTTGTGTCTATAATGATTTCATTTTCGTCTTGTTTAATAATGTTTTCTAGATAAATCCCTTTTATTTTGCCATTGTATTTAAAAGCAATTCCGTCTCCAGGTTCTAAAATAACTGGAATTTCTTTGTTTTTAATCTCAATTGTCACTTTGGTATCTTCAATATTTACAATATCTCCAATGTATAATCCTTCATGGCCAGAATGGCCTCTGCCCATAACGTCACCAGGTTTATCTCCCATCATGTATCCATTGGTAAACTGCCTGTTGAATACAAGGTGCAAATCTTTTTTATAGTCCTCTACAGGCTTTCCATCTATGATGTTTCTGTAGCTATTTACAATGGTTCCAATGTAATCTCCGGATTTCATTCTGCCTTCCAATTTTAAGGATTTGACTCCTGCTTCTTCTATTTCTTTTAAATTATTATAGGTTGCAAGATCGTGTGTTGATAGAAGATACCCGTTTCCAATATTATATCCCCTATATTTTAAACGGTATTCCCGTCTGCACGGTTGAGCACAGGCTCCCCTATTTCCGCTTCTACCGCTATTGTATGAGGACATGTAGCATTTGCCACTAACACAATAACACAGCGCGCCATGACCAAATACTTCAATATCCATGTCGATATTGTCTTTTTTAAGTTGTTCTGTTGTCTGTCTGATTTGTTCGATAGTCACTTCCCTTGGAAGAACAACTCTTTTAATGTTATTTTTAGCAGCCCATTTGATTGAAGAATAGTTATTCAAACCCATCTGCGTTGATGCATGAACTTCCAAATCAGGAATGAATGTTTTTAAAAGCCAAATTAATCCGAAATCCTGTACGATAACTGCATCCACTCCAATTTGATATAATTTGAATAAGTAGTTTAAGACATCTACAATTTCAAAATTGTTAACTAAAGTATTGACTGTCACATGGACTTTAGCACCATTTAAGTGAGCATAATTCACCGCTTTTTCAATCTCTTCAAAGCTAAAGTTTTTAGCGTATGCTCGTGCACCGTATTTATGTCCTGCAATGTAAACAGCATCGGCACCTGCATTAACTGCAATTGTTAATACTTCAGGCGAACCGGCTGGTGCTAATAATTCTTCTAAAACCATTTTATAATTACACCCTATTTGATTTATACATTTAATTTTTTGTAATTAATTATATATTAAATTAAAACATATTCTATGTTATGTACATAGTTTTTGAAGGAATTGATGGTGCTGGAAAATCCACTCAGATTCAGATGTTAAAAGAATGGCTGGAGGCTAACGGATTCAGAGTCGAAACATTAGTCGAACCAACTGATTCTGAAGTCGGAAAACTGATTCGCAGGATTCTGCAAAGGCCCGATGCAACAACTGACAACGTCCAAAAAACTTTAGGTCTTCTTTTTGCAGCAGACAGAATGTTGATTATGGACAAATTGGAAGACGAATCTAAAATAATTATTTCAGACAGATCATTTATTTCTTCATTGGCTTATCAAGAACCTGCAGATTGGATTGAGGTTTTAAATAAGTACGCTAAAAAGCCAGATTTATTAATTTTACTTGATTTGGATGTTAAAAAATCCGTTGCAAGGACTTCCGGTGAAGATACTTTTGAAAATGAGGAATTCTTAACTGGAGTTAAAGCCAATTATTTAAAATTGGCTGAAAATTTTACTCATGAAATTATTGATGCAAATAATGGAGTGAATAAAGTTTCATCAGATATCAAAAAAGCGGTGGCCCCCTATTTAGGAATTTGTCCGGATTGTATTAGGTGAAACATGAAAACAAAAGTTTATAACATTTCAAAGGTATTGCTATGCATCATAATAGCAATGAACATAATCGCACTGTTGACAACAAGCGTTTTCAGCATAACAACTGAATATCTTTCGATAGTGATTTTTGACATATTCATATGTTTAATTATTCTTTTAGATTTTCTTAAGGGATTTTTTGGTTCGTCAGATCGATTGGCTTATTTGGAATATAATTGGCTAGAGCTATTGGCATGCATTCCTTTCGATTTGCTGCTGTCCCCATTTTTAGATTTTGACTATCTAGTAGTCTTTAAAATGATAAGGGTTTTGTTACTGTTACTGGTCATGTTCCACATTATCGGAGGATTTTTAAAGGATACCCGTTTGGATGAAATCTTAGGGGTTTTGACTGCAATAGTCATCGGTTCAACAGTGGCGCTCTACTTATTGGATCCTTCAATGAATAATCTCTTTGATAATTTATGGTTTGTTGTTGTCAGCATAACTACTGTAGGTTATGGGGATATTACTCCAACTACCATTTATGGTAAGGTATTCAGTTTAGTACTGTTAATATTGGGTGTTTTCATATTCAGTGCAATCACAGGTGCAATATCATCCTATTTCATGGATAATCTATTGCAGGAAGGAACATATCATATTCATGATTTAAAAGAAAAAGTAGAGAAATCAGAATCTGAAATGGAAAAACTGAATAATCAGTTAAAAGAAAGTGATAAAAAGATTGATGAATTGAAAAAAGAGATTAAAGAGTTAAAAGAGATTATGGAAAAAAATAATTAAAGATTATTTGTCTCCTTCTAATTCTTTTAATCTTTCACGGATTGCATTTTCTAAAAATTCTCTTGCTTTTACAAGTTCATCATATTCTCCAATTATTTTAGGGCCAAATTCAGTTTGTTCTAATTTAATGTCGAATTTTTCAAAAGCATGTGCAAGCATTTGTTCGCCAACACCATTAGGCAAACCCATTTCGAATTCTTCTTTTTCTTCCGGCATTTAATTTTCCTCCATGTATTCTCTTACAGGCGCAAAGAATTCAATTAAGAAATCTTTAATTCCATTTTTTAAATCCATTGGATGTAAGTTACCTTCACTAAAGTCTTTAATTAACTCATCATGAGTAAGTTCAATATCGCCACCGAACTTTTCAGGTCTTTTAATAAGCAAAGTATCTTGATTTGGGAAAACAAAGGTTTCAGCTATTTCAATCATAGGATTTCCTTCAACTTCTCCTTGAGGGCAGAAACTTTTTTTGATTTTTTTAGCGATTACTTCAGCACTGTCATCTACTGCAATATAGTTTCCTTTACTTGAAGACATTTTTGCATCACCATCCAATCCATGCAATAATGGGGTGTGAATACAAACAGGAACATTCTCACCAATTCTTTCTAAGTTTTCACGTGCTAACATTTGGATTTTTCTCTGTTCCATTCCTCCAAGTGCAATGTCAACTTCAAGTGCAGCCATATCCACAGTTTGCATAATAGGATAGATTACACTAGCCACTTTAGGATTATCGTCCGCACGGCTTACCTGATCCATACTTCTTCTAGCTCTTTTTAAAGTAGTCATGGTAGCCAATTGGTAAACTTTATCGGTATAATCAGGGTCTAATTGGAATGATGAACCGAGAACATATTCGGTTGTTTCATCAAGACCTAATGCTTGGAAACATTTCTTATTGTATTCGGCAGTTTCAGCTATTTCTTCAACGGTTCCTTTTCCATTTAAAAATGCATGATAATCTGCTAAAAGGATTTTGATTTTAAAACCTAACTTTTGCAATTGTTTTAATTTTTGCACAGTTACTGCATGTCCTAAATGGATTTTTCCTGAAGGCTCATAACCGGTATAAGCTATAGGTTGGTCTTTTTTAAGAACCTCTTTTAATTCTTCAGTATCTATAACTTCCAATGTTCCTTCTTCAATTAATTGAATCTTTTCTTCAATATTCATTTTATCACTTAAATCAATAAATAAACGTTATTGTCAATTCGAATAAGTTCTATTTCTTCCCCAACATTTAAACTATTATATTCTTCACGCATATTTAAATCCACAGCAGAATAATCAATAGGATCTAAAATCTGTATGAATTGAGGAGACTTTGAAATAATTGTTGTAGTTTCTACTTCTGATGATTTTTTAACAAGCTCAATATCCTCCATATTCTTCATAGGGATATTATGCTTTTTGTTTGCGGAGAGTTCCACTCCTACAACGCTGTTTTTACCAATACTTGTTACTTTAATTATTTTGTCTTCATACTTTACGAAATCATCAACTTCAAATTCAGGAATTCTTACTGAAATCCAAATCCTATATAATCCTTTTCCAGTGGATTTGTCTTCGCTTATGAGTCTTGGAGATTCTTTGATAACTCCTCCAAACTCTTCTTTCAAGTTTTCAGCAACCTTTTTTCCGGATTTGAAAGAACCGATGTAGTAATCATATCCTTCTTTAAGTTTGGCAATTTGCGGACAATATGCCAATTTATCGCTTTTTGATTGTTTTATCAATGTTCTTTCAACAATCTCATCAGCTTTAGCATATTCTTCGCTTCTTATTTCTCTTGAATCAGCTCTAAATTGAATCACGGTTTCATAATAGCCTGATTGTATTTTACTGCATGTTGGGCAAACTGTTTTAAGAAGTTTAACTTCGCATTCATGAGTTTCTTCAATTTGAGTTCCCTGTACTTCACCAATGGCTTCAACATTGCAGTTAGCTATTGTTCCTCTGATCTGTTCGATTTCAAGGGTAATGTTTTCATTTTCGACTTCATCAGCAACTTTAATGTTTCTCTCAAGTGCCCTGTAAATAATTTCTTCTTCAGGGATAAATTCTTCACTCCATTTCCCTTCTTCAAGTTTACTATTACAATGACTGCATATTTGAACTTCAATGCGTTTCGGCAGTTCAATCAGTTGGAATTCTTTTAAAAAACAGTCTATACAGATGTTTCCAACCATTTTTTTATCTGTACTTCCGCACTCTGGACAAAACATTGTATCGGTAAAAAATAAGTAAAAAAGTAGAATTATAATGATTTTAAAGGTGCTGTTGCACCGCATGCAGCACATTTAAGTAAGAATATTCTACCTTCTCTGATAATTCTTGTATCTGGTCTGTTACATTCATGACAGATTACATATTTGTCTACGTAATCTTCAATTCTTTCATTAATTAAGTAATGTGTGAATTTACCTTGTAAGATTGCTCTTTGACCTTCGATATTTCCTGCAGTACCTAATTCCCTCATTAAGAATTTTAATAAATGTTGAGGGTCTCTGTTCAAACCTTCTGCAACATCTTTAAAGTTTTTAATGAATGTTCTATTACCTTGGATATCTGAATAAGCTTTAGGAATTTTGAATCTTTTGTGTTCAAATACTTCAGGAGGTAATTGGTCTATTGCTCTTTCTAATAAATCTTCATATTTATCCATAATTATCTCTCCTTATTAAAATTAGTATAAGTATAATATATTAAGTATGGCGTTAATCATTTATTAATGTATGCTTATATTACAAATTTTCATACATTAATTTGAAAAAAGAAAAAATAATGAGGATATTTATAGTAGGCTTCTATAATATCCAGTACTTGGTTCGTAAATTGCTCCTTTTTGAACTAATTTTCTAACAATTTCTTTGGTTTTATCTTCGCTTACTGAGTATTTTTCAGCCATATTTGAAATTAATACATTTAATGGAGCATCTCCCGCAAATTCCTCTTCAAGGAGTTTAATTTCTTCAGTTACTCTTTGTATTTTATCCCGGTCAGATTTTGGTGTTCCTTCTCCAATACGGTCAATATCAATTTCACCGGTATCCGGATCAATACCAATATCTTTAAGACAGAACATGGTTAGTTTCACGGCTTTATCAGCATCTTCTTTTTCCACTTTATCTTTAAGTTTAATTTTAGCACTAGCTTCTGCTAAACGGATAGTAGCTTCCAGCTGTCTGGCGGTAATCGGAACTGCGCCTTGTTCATCAGGATTACTATTTCTTGTGTTTACATAAAATTCTCTTAAAATCTCATTTGCTTCATCAGTTAAGCGCGGATTGACATTTTTACGAGCATATGCAATATATTTTCTAAGCAATTCCGGTTCGATTTCATAATTGACGGTATTTTCTTTATGTATTTCTAAAATATGCTTTGCCAAGTCTGAATCTTTTTCTCTGCTTGGTTTATCTTCGATAACAAAGATCAAATCAAAACGAGAGATAATTGGTGCAGGCAAATCAATTTGTTCTGCAAGTACTTTGTATCTGTCAAATCTTCCAAATTTAGGGTTTGCAGCAGCGAGAACGGAACATCTTGAGTTTAATGTTGCCATAATTCCTGCTTTTGCAATACTCACAGTTTGTTGTTCTAATGCTTCGTGAAGCGCTGAACGATCTTCTGATCTCATTTTGTCCAGTTCGTCAACACATACATTACCTTGGTCTCCAAGTACTAATGCACCAGCTTCAAGGGACCATCCGCCGAGTTCATCTCTTACTGCAGCAGCAGTTAAACCGGCACCACTGGTACCTTTACCACTAGTATAAATACTTCTTGGAGCTAATCTTGAAACATATTTTAATATTTGGGATTTACCAATACCAGGGTCTCCAACAATTAGAATATGAATATCTCCTCTTAATTTAGTTTCATCTTCGAGTTGTTTAGCCGCTCCTCCAAATAACTGAAGGGCGATAGCTTCTTTAACTTCACGATATCCTCTAATTGATGGGGCGGTTGATTTAATAATTTTATCGTAAATATGAGGGTCTTGTGATAATTCAAGAATTTTTTCTTCATCTTCTTCGGAAAGATGCAATTCTTCAAATTCTTGTTCTAGAGGTTCTATGTGGTTTACATATATGTAATTCTTAAATTTACCACTTCTTTCCTCTCTAAATGTTTTTAATGTACCTGTGATTCTTACTTTGTCTCCAGGATTTAAATCATCAACTAAATCATCTTCTAAAATCATCAACATCTGTTTAGGTTCAGTTCCTCCAGATAGATTTTCTAAAGGTTCCTGCATCCTTGCAGTTTGTGTATCAATGTATTTTGATTCTTCTTGGAGCAATCTAAAAGATCTTCCGCCACATTCACTGCATAATGACGGTTCTATTATATGGTTTCCAGATGTTTGTTCGACCTCATGCAATCTCATACAACCTCTACATTCAAAAACACCGGTTTCAATACGTGGCCTAATTTCATCGGTTTTTCTCACAATTCCATCTGCAGAAACAAATGTTCCAATATATTTACTCAAAAGGTCTTTTAATGGAATTATATTGCTCAAATTGTCAAACCGAATATTGATGTCTGCATCTTTCACTAATGGATCAATATTTTTAATTGCGATTTGAGCTGCTTCAATAACTTCTTCAGGCTTTTCAATTAATAAATCTGCTAAGTCTGGATCAAACATTTCTAATGATTGATAATTTACAGTTAATGATCGCTCATCAGGATATTTTTCGAGTATTTTGAATACATCATCCTTATATGATGTCGCAAAAAACTCTTCGAATTTTGCAGTTGATGTTTGTGTTTTATTAGTAGAGTTCATTATCATAATATTATATTTTCATACTTTAAAAAATCTTGCATATCTTCACTAAAAAGTAACATTAATATAGTAATATCGATAAAGTAGTAACTGATAAATTTAATTATTTGAGGTTAATATGAGAAAATCAAGATTAAGCTTATTCAAATCCACTTCTATGTTAATTTCTGTTGTGGGAATTATCATGATTATTTCAACAATCGTTGTGGTGGCATATGTAGGTTATAGCATCGTTTCAACTGGAATTACAAATGAAATATCTTCCGGTACACAATATGACGAGCTTGCAGTATTGAAAGCGGAGTATAATAATCTGTCTGTTAAATTTGATAATATTAAACCGACATATTATGCTGGAGGTTCTGATGATATTAAGATTTATAATGATGCTAAATTAGAGCTGACACGGGCGAATTCAGCTATTGAAAATGTTCAAAGTGCTCTAGATGCAAGCAAACCATCAAATGAAGTTGATAGTAGGATTGATTATGCTAAAGAAAAACTCAAAATTGCTAATCAAGCATATAACAATCTTTAATTAATTTCTTTTTCTCTTTTTTTTATTAGGCAGGTATTCTAATCCTACAACATACATTTCAGAACTTTTTTTACGTGATGATGCGGGTTTTGTTGTTCTCACATGTCTAAATTTATCTTTAAGTGAATCTAACATTTCTTTATATTCGGGACCTTGGAATACTTTCATAACAAGATTTCCCTTTTCTTCAAGAATGTTTTCGGCGATTCCAATAACACAATATACTAAATCGATTGATCTAAGTTGGTCTATGTTTTTAATGCCGCAAAGGGAAGGAGACGCGTCTGACATTACCACTTTCGCTTTTCCACCAATAAGGTCCATGATTTTCTCTTGAACTTCAGGGGTTGTGAAATCTCCTCTAATCCCATAATAATTCTCTTCATGAAATTTTTTAAATCTGTTTAAATCGACTCCAACAACGATTCCTTCTTCGCCCACTTTTTCTAGAGCTACTTGTGACCAACCTCCTGGGGCGGCACCTAAATCAACTACAGTATCCCCTTCTTTAATGAGTTTATATTTTTTATCAAGTTGTTTGAGTTTATAAGATGCTCTTGAACGATATTCTTCTTTTTTAGCTTTTTTATAATAAGGGTCATTATGTTTTTCCATTTGCCATTTGCTTCCCATTTCAATCCCTCTTGTATTGGTCAAAATCAAGTGCACTACATACAGGTGAGCCTATTTTTACAATTTCGACATCTACTTCTTTGTCATTGATTTCAAGCAGCATCACGGTTCTGTCCGCAAGCCTAGGCACGATTGGACTGCCCGGATTTAAGAGTAAAATTCCATCTTTTTGTTCTATTTTTGGTTGATGTGAGTGTCCTGAAACCAAAATGTCAACGCCCAGTTCCTTTGCCAGATATAACAATTGGTCGGCATCTGCTCTTGGATAAACTTCTCCGTGTATAACTCCGATTTTCAAACTTTCAATTTCAATGACTTTAGCTCTGGGCAGGTCTATTCCATTGGCTCTGTCCATATTTCCCTGGACAGCCATGACGGGAGCAATTGTTTCCAGCTCCTCAATGACTTTTGGAGAAGTTAAATCACCGGCATGAATTATCAATTCAACATTATTGAACGCTTCAATAACTTTTTGAGGCAATATTCTTGCTCTATCTGGTATGTGGGTGTCTGAAATTAAACCAATTAACATTTTTTTCAATCCTTAATTACTCAGGTTATATTTTGTTAATTATTACTTTTAAAATTATTTATAAAACTATATAAATTGCTAAAAACATATTTATATATATCATTCTTTTAGGAGAAGATAAAATGGGCGAAGTTAAAAAAGAAGATATTTTAGATATTTTGGCCGGTTATGACAAAAGTGAAATCACAATAGCTACTCTCGGAAGCCACACTTCTTTACATATCTTGCAAGGTGCAAAGGAAGAAGGATTTAGAACCGCTATCGTTTGTCAAAAAGGAAGAGAAATTCCATATCAAAGATTCGATGTTGCAGACGAATACATCATCGTCGATGAATTTAAGGACATTGTCAATGAAGACGTTCAACAACAACTTAGGGACATGAACGCAATCGTTGTACCTCACGGATCTTTTGTTGCATATGCAGGTCTTGATAATGTAGAAGACAAATTCAATGTCCCAATGTTCGGAAACAGAGACGTGCTCAGATGGGAAGCTGAAAGAGACAAAGAAAGAGCATTGCTCGTTGAAGGTGATGTGAGAATACCATTCAAATATAATGACCCTTCAGAAATCGACCGTCCTGTAATGGTTAAATTCCCAGGTGCAAGAGGAGGAAGAGGTTACTTTGTAGCATCCTCTACTGAGGAATTTGATGCAAAAATCGATGCCATGAAAGCTCGTGGATGGTTAGATGACAGTGATGTCGAAGCAGCTCACATTGAAGAGTATGTTTCAGGTTGTAATTATTGTATCCACTATTTCTACTCCGCACTTGATGATAAAGTTGAATTAATGGGTATGGATACAAGATATGAATCAAGTATCGATGGTTTCGTAAGAATGCCTGCAAAAGACCAATTAGATATTGATTTAAGCCCTTCTTATGTTGTAACTGGTAACCACCCAGCTGTTATTCGTGAATCATTACTTCCACAAGTATTTGACATTGCTGATAAATTAACTGAAAGTGCTAAAAAATTAGTTGCTCCAGGATTAAACGGTCCATTCTGTATGCAAACTTTAGTAAATGATAATTTAGAAGTAATCTGTTTCGAAATCAGTGCAAGAACTGATGGTGGTACAAACACATTTATGGATGGTTCTCCTTACTCTTACTTAACTTATGCTAAACCAATGAGTATGGGAAGAAGAATCGCTCTTGAAATTAAGAGAGGTATAGAAAGAGATGAATTAGAAAAAATAATAACATAGAGTTATTATTTTTCATTTTTCTTTTTATTTTTATTTTTACCAATATTCTGTTTTTTTTCATAGTCTTCTAATGCTTTAACACGGCTTCTTTTTGTCCATGCGCCAACGAAACCAACAAAAGCACCAACGGCGAGAATTAATATTGTTAAAGCCATCATTCCATCTTCAGTCAGGAAAAATCCATCAAACTGTCCCATGTACCCTTGGAATGTTAAAACAATAATTGGTGTTGATGCAAATGCACCAGCAAATGTTCCTTTTTTTAAGTCGTTTTGACCATATCCCGCATATAAAAGACCTATTGCTGAAAATGGATAAAACCAATCCCAAATTTGCCATCCAAATAATATAAATGCACCAGCTATTGCTGCTCCAAATATTATGGCTTTAAAATTTATATCTGTAAATTTGTTCATTTTATTTCTCCCTAGATTTATTTTTAGAAGCTATTGCTCCTCCAAATGCTCCTGTAATTCCCATTACAATCGCATAATAAATTAATGATTGAATTATCTCAAATAAGCTTCCAACTCCTGAGATTGTAAATCCTGTCAGTCCTCCAAAAATGCCAAAGAAACTTCCTCCAAGAGTTGCAACCAAAATAAATAATATTGCACAAACAATTGTACCAAAGGATCCTGCAAGCGCGGCATTCCACAGTCCGCCTAATGCTCCTGATTTAGCAATGTATCCAGTAATGAATCCTATTATCAACAATCCAACAAATTCATATGGTGCAAAAAATGATTTAACTATAATTGTTAGTATGAAACCTATTATTACAGCACTCCATTTTGCCATCATATCACCTTTTAATATTATTATTTAATCTTATTAATTAATGTTTTTATCTTTTTTTAATATTCAAGTCAATAAATGTCTTTTAATTTGTCTTTGATTTGGTCAACTATTGCTTGGTGCATTCTTTTTGTAAATTCTCCTCTGTCATTTTGATTTAAAACATCTAAATAACCTTGTGAAACTAAGTTAAATGCAAAAGGACTTGGAATAACTGTATTTATTGTTTTTATTTCCATTTCACCAGTGTCAATCATATTAATGATTTTTAAAGCATTTTTTATATCCATATAATCTTCCATAGCTTCTCTTCTTGATTCTTTTAATATTGGGAAATCATCGTCCATGTCCTGGACAAATTTAAGCAATATTTTCCCCCGCACCTGTTGGCGGCCAACTGATTTTGATTCTCCTTTATATCTTCTAAGAGTCATCAGTGATCTTCCAGCGCAATGTCTGAAACGTGAAGCCAATGTTTCAGTTTTGTTCAGTGAATTTGTTAGGATGATTTCAAAATTTTCGGGGGTTAATTGTTTAAAGGATTCTAAACCTCCAATTGTGCCATCTGAACTTAAATAAAAACCATTATCAGAAATGGATATTGTAACATTGGTATTGTATCTTTGTGCAACCACATAAGCGACCGCACGTGACAATGCATCATTAACTTTTCTACCGAATAATGAATGGAAAATTACGAATTTCCTCCCGCCAAATCCTTTATAGTATTCAATGAGTAAGCAGCGATTGGAGGGGATTTTCGCATATTTGTATTGCTCAACAAAGTATTCATAAATGGAATTGGCTGCAAAATCATCAACATATAAATAATCATAAATAAACTCCATAATCTCTTCTTTGCTTCGCCTATACTCAAATCGGGTTTCCATATGTGATCTGAACTTTTGTATATCCATTGCAAGGTCAAAAGATAATGGGAGCTGTTGTGAAAACCATGAAGGTATTGTAGGGGGTCCGCTTGCGGGAGTTACATTGATTGTCATTCCTTTACCATAATTAAACCGGTAAGTTTTACCTCCCAGAACAAACGTGTCTCCTTTTTTCAGTCTTTCCATAAATGACTCTTCTATTTTTCCGACGGTTTCCCCATCATATTTAACAAGGACTCCCGAGGAATCAGGTATTGTTCCGATATTTGTCGAATAAAGCATTCTGGCTAATTTTCCCCGTTTTCCAAAAGTGTTCTCTTTATAATCAATCCAGATTTTTGCATATACATAACGTTCTTCAAGTTCAGGGTATTCCCCGGCCATATAACTTAAAACATCTTCGTAATCATCACGTGTGAGGTCTTTATAACAATAACTTTTTCGTATTACATCAAAGGCATAATCAATATCCCATTTGTTTTCAATACTCATTCCGTAAATATGTTGTGCCAATACATCTAAACAATTTGTGGGGATAGTTATTTTATCAATTCTTCCTTCTTTAGCATTTTTCAATAAGACGGAGCACTCTACTAAATCATCGCGATCAGTAACTATAATTCTGCCCTTTGATTTTTCATGCAATTTGTGTCCGCTGCGCCCGATTCTTTGAAGAGCTCTTGCAACCGATTTTGGAGAGTTGATTAAAACCACCAAGTCTATATACCCAATATCAATTCCTAACTCTAAGGATGTCGAAGAAACTACTGCTTTTAATTTTCCTTCTTTTAGTTTGTTTTCTGTTTCTAGCCTAACTTCTTTTGATAATGATGAATGATGAGCCATTATATTGGAATCGTTATAGTTCATAGGATACATTTTCTTTAAATTATAAACAAACCTTTCAGTTCCACTACGGGTGTTTGTAAATATTAATGTGGTCTTATTTTCTTGAATCAAATCATCCAATAAATCATACATTCCAAGACGGGTGTCTTCTTCATCAGCAAGTACGATATCGCTTACAGGACACATCACTTCCATATCCAGTTCTTTTAAATAGTTTATGTTAACTATCTTACAGTTTCTCTCAACTCCATACTCATAACCTACAAGAAAACGCGCAACCTCTTTAATGGGGCTGACAGTTGCAGACAGTCCAATTCTTGTATATTGTCCAATTAAATGCTGTAATCGTTCTAGGGATAAACTTAAATGCACTCCCCTTTTGTTTTCAGCCAACGAATGAATTTCATCCACAATAACATATTTGACATGGCTTAATTTTTCTCTAAACTTGGGGGCAACGAGTAAAATGGATAGTGTTTCAGGTGTTGTAATTAAGATATGCGGCGGTGTTTTAAGCATTTTTTGTCTTTGATATTGTGTAGTATCTCCGGTTCGAACTGCTTTTCTGATGCCGAGATTTTTTCCAGCTATTTTTTCTATTCCTTTAAGCGGTTCATCTAAATTCTTTTCAATATCATTATCTAATGCTTTTAGAGGGGAGATGTAGATACAATAAACTTTATCTTCTAATTCACCTTTTTCAGCAAGGGTTGTCAATTCACTTATCACCGATAAAAATGCGGTTAAGGTTTTACCTGAACCTGTTGGTGATGAAATAAGTATGTTGTTATTTTTGTGGATATCAATGATTGATTTCTTCTGAGCAGGGGTAAAATCATCAAATTGAGAGTCAAACCATTGCCTAACCCAAGGATGCAATGTTTTGAATATCTCTTTTTTTGAATAATCTTTTGTTTGCTCTTCAATCATTTTTTCCCCTCTGTTTTTCGAAAAAAATTTCTTACATTGTATTATTTTTTTAAAAGTATTTAATAATACTTGTATACTTTTGATATATTTATTTGTACAGTTTCGAAAATGCCGACTTAGTTTTTTAATCAGTTCATTCAAAAATTTTATTATTTTTTTGGATTTGTATATATTTTTAATAAAATATGATAAAAAATCATATAAAAATTATTAAATAGTTTAAAATATCATATATTTAAACATAGTCATATGACTAGGTGGTATAAAAATGAAAAACTATTTCGATATAAAAGACAAAGTTGCAGTTGTCACTGGAGCTTCCTCAGGACTCGGTTGGCAAATTGCACAAGCATACGCAAGCCAAGGTGCTAAATTAGCATTATTTGCTAGAAGAGAAGAAAGATTACAAGAAAACGTTGCCGAAATCGAAAAGGAATTCGGAACTGAAGTAATGTACGCTGTATGTGATGTCGGAGATTATGACAGTATCACCGCTGCTGTTGCAAAAGTTATGGATGCTTATGGAAGAATCGATATTCTTGTTAATGCAGCAGGTATGGGTAATAACAAAATGGTAGTTGACCAAACCAATGAAGAATGGGACAGACACATTCACATTGACTTAACTGGTGTATACTACATGTGTAAAGCTGTTGGAGAAATCATGATTGAACAAGAATACGGTAAAATCATTAA
Organism: Methanobrevibacter sp.; assembly: GCF_017539065.1. GTDB lineage: Archaea > Methanobacteriota > Methanobacteria > Methanobacteriales > Methanobacteriaceae > Methanocatella. The sequence continues at coordinate 54,255 of NZ_JAFYHP010000015.1, read as the reverse complement.
CATTGGTTCAATCCACTCCAGAGTAATCTTCCCAGGAGGAGGAATCAGTGCATACTCCTCAGCTAAAGGTGCAGTAATGAACTTGACCAAAAACTTAGCTGTAGAATGGGCAAAATACAACATTACCGTAAACGCAATCGGTCCTGCAGTATTCGAAACAGAATTAACTGTAGATTCCATTGAATTACCAGGATTCATGGACCTTATTGCAGCATATTGTCCAGCAGGTCGTTTAGGTAAACCTGGTGAATTGGACGGTATTGCAATTTACTTAGCATCCGATGCATCCAGTTTCTGTACCGGTCAATTAATCTGTATTGACGGTGGATGGACTGCTATTTAAATAAGAGAATTTTTCTCTTATTTCTTTTTTTATTTTTTCACTACTTTTTGTTAAAGATTATATATTTTTAAAATCTAATTATAATCATGTCAAATTTAAGTTTTAATGAAGCTATTAATAATTTATCAGATGATGATGTTAAGGTCAGAAAACAAGCTGTTGAATCATTAGTCGGAGTCACTGATGAAGAAGCTATTGAACCTTTAATTAAGGCCACTACTGATGAAAATGCACAAGTAAGATTTAAAGCCGCTGAAATTTTAGGCAGTATGGGAGATGTGGCTGTTGATAAATTAATTGAAGAATTTAAAAATGCAGAAGGTAAAGATAAACGTTTCCTTGCTTTCGCGCTTAAAGAAACTGAAGATAAAAAAGTAATTCCTTATTTTGTCGAATCAACTGAAGATGAAGACTTTGGAGTTAGAAAGGTTGCAGTACGTGCATTAGGCGAACTCCAAGCGGAAGATGAAATAGATTCAATTGCAAAATGCCTTGAGGATGAAGACTGGGGAGTTAAACTTGCAGCCATTCAGGCATTAGGCGATTTAGCAACTGACGAATCAATAAAATTAATCAAGGATGCAAGAAAAGCTGAAGATGATAAAGACTTCAAAAAATCATGCAATAAAGCTATAAAAAAAGCTGAAAAAAGAAAAAAAGCAAAAGCATCTGGTAAAGCGGTTGTTAAAGTTATTCCAATGAGCACAATAAAAGAAATGGAAAAAACCAATATTCAAAAAGCCATTAAAGAATATGAACGTTACGTTGAAGCAAAACAACCAAAAGATGCTCCATATAAAAGGTTATGTGTTTTATACAGAAAAGAAAATGACTATGACAATGAAGTTAGAGTCATAGAAACAGCTATTGAAGTATTTGCAGGTACTAAAAAAGTAGATTACTTCGAAAAAAGACTAGCAAAATTGAAATAGTTATTTTTGGATAACTTCATAGAGATCTTTTCTTTTATTTTTTAAAAGAGGAATCTCTTCCCTTATTTTTTTTATTTCACTCAAATCAATTTCACAAATAATTAAATCTTCTTTTTCATCCGCTTGGGCTACAACTTCTCCCCACGGGTCTGTGACGATTGAATGACCATAACTATGGTAGCTAGCATCCATATTTAATGCAGGAGCAACGCCAACACAGAAAACCTGATTGTCCAACGCTCTTGCACGGAATAATAACTCCCAATGTGCCGGCCCGGTTGTCATGTTAAATGCACCAGGATAAAAAAGTATTGATGCCCCATTTTCAACCATTATTCTTGCAAGCTCAACAAAACGAACATCATAACAGATTCCAATACCAATTCTGCCGAATTCGGTTTCAGCAAGGGTAAATTCATTGCCAGCAGTCAAAACATCCGATTCTTTAAAAGTAATCTTATCTTTAACATCAATATCAAAAAGATGTATTTTCCTATGTTTTGCTATAATTTGGCCTTCTTTATCAAATAAGTAGCTAGTATTAAATATCTTATCCTCTTCTTTTTCAGGAATGGATCCTGATAAAATGTAAACATTATTGTTCCTAGCCAGTTTTGAAATTGTATTTAAAGTAGTGCTGTCATGTTCTTCTTCCGCATATTCTATAAATTTGTCATTAGAATAAGGGCAGTTAAACATTTCAGGCAAAACTATAAAATCAGCATTATTATTCACACTATCGGCTATCATTAAGCTAGCTTTTTTGAGATTGGCCTCTTTATCATCAATTACATTCATCTGACAAAGAGCAATTTTAATTTTTGTCATGTTTTCACAAAAAATAGAAGAAAGTATGATTTAAATCATACTTAAGCAATATCTGCAGAACTTATAGCGCTGTTAATAGATTCAGAGGTAATAGAATTCTCTGAAGATCCCATTACTTTAAATACATATAACTTTCCATCACTAAACATTGAAACATATCTGGTGTAGTCCCCATCTGCATTTTCTAATAGCATATTTGATGAGTTTCTACCATCTAAAGTTATTGTTTCAACAAGTTCGACATAATCGCCTTGTTTTTGAGCATGGCTAATTCTTTGTTGAGTTATATCTTTTAATGATTTTGCATCACTAGTTATGTTGTAAAACTCTATTGTTACATTCTCCTCATTCACGAAGAATATAGCATCTTCATGGTCGCTATCGCTACCGTTTACCTGTTTCCAAGTAGTAGGATATTTGAATGAAAAATCACTTTCATTGTGCTCAAGTAAATTATTAGCACTGGATTGAAGTATAGGAGTAGAACTACTACTACTCTTAGAGTTATTATTTCCCATTAAAAAAATTCCACCAATTACAAGTAAAGTTATAAGCAATATTGCTCCAATAAGGAGTTTGTTTTCTTTAATAATACTTAAAATATCTTCATTATCGGAAGATTTTTTTTCTTTAGGTTCTTTTTGGAAAATATCCTCTCTTTTAGGAGCTACAATTTTTGGTTTTGGGAATTTGTAACCACAATTTCCACAAATAGGAGCACCATCATAACTAGGATTTCCACATTCAGGACATTTTTTCACAGCTTAACCTCCATTAGAATTACATTTATTATTTATATTATAAAAATATATTTAATTAATGTGATAACATGGCAGATGATAAAGTTATTAATCTTGATGATATAAATTATGCAGTTTATAAAATTGGTGAATGGAAAAATCATTATGAAATTAATCAGATAGGATTATCAAAAGAAATTCCAGCCACTAAAAATACAATTGACCATATTAAGTTTTCTATGGAAGAGATTAGAAATACTGAATTTTCCATATCCGATAAAAAAGTTAATGGATTTGTGGCTATCGCAATGCAATTAAGTTCTGTAGTTCAAGAAATGGAATTAGATGATGTCATTGAATTAGAAGAAAAAGAATTTCAAGATATTTTGGAAGAATTGGGAAATCTTGATGTTTTAAGTGACGATGATACCCTGCCTCTTGAAACCGATGAATATCTTATTTATAAATTAGAAAAACATTGCCATGTAACAACTTCAATTCCTGCAAATGAGTTCACTAAAAAATTCTATAAAGAGGAATTAAAGAAAATTGAAGAAGCTTTAGACTAAAAGAAATCTAAAGTTACTTTTTTATCTCTTTTTAACTCTCGAGGAGGTTCAACAGATACAAATTCAATGCCTTCCTCTTCAATCATTTCTAAGGCATCGTCCATAATCGATGGCGCAACAAGCAATCCTCTAATTTTTTTCTTTTCGGCTTTGCATTCCCTTAGATAATCATTATCAGTATTTTCCATATCTTGAATATATCGTCTAAGTTGTTTTACTGCTGTAACCCCTGCCTTCCGGGCTTTTAATTCCAGAATCATTAAATTATTTTCGCTGTCTTTTCCCAGAATATCAATAAAGCCGTGTTCAACGCTATACTCTCGGGTAGTTGGTTTAAAACCTTCTTCAATAATATGAGGTTTTTCCATTATCATATCGCTCATATCTTTTTCATATCCCGCCTGTTCAAGCTCTTCGAAGTCTTCAACATTAGCATAGTTAATAAATTGGATTTGTTTTATTTCAACGGTTAATAATTCTTTAGGTGTTCTCCTATGGCTTTCCAAGAATAAATTATCATTTTTAATATATGCTCTTGTTCTTGATTTAGGAGGCTGCCAATTCACTGGTTCTACCTTTTTCTCTTGATGGATTAAAAAAGCACCATCAGGCTTAATCATTATTATACGTTCTCCCCAGTTCAACTCACTTAATGCCCTTCCTTCATAATTTACTTTACAGCATGCAAAAATAAGTATTGTGGCTCTTTTTCTAAGCGCCTCTTCAATTAGATCATATGCCTCTTCGGGATTTGGTTTTTCTAAAATTTTATATTTCATCACAATAACATTGTTTAGATTAATTTAAATAATTTGTTTTTTAAAAAAATTATCATGGCCTTATTTGGAGGAATTTAAATTTACGATGATGAATATTTCGAAAGCAAAAAAGAGTATTTTACAATGGATTCATTCGAATTTGAAAATGGGGATGTTTTAAACGATGTTTTAGTGGAATTCATGACATTCGGCAGTCCAAAATATGATGATGAGGGCAATATTGTTAATGCTATTGTTTATAATGGGGGGTCTTTATCTAATTTTTCCAGCATTAAAAAGATCGCTCCTTTGGCTTGTCAAAACGGTCCTTTCGATAAGGATAAATACTTTTTCATTTGCCTTTCCCCATTAGGTTCATCAGGGTCATGTTCTCCTTTTCAAACTAATCTGAAAAATAAATTTCCCAAATATACAATGAGGGATGTTGCAAATTTCCAAAGACAGTTTTTAGCCGAAAAATTCAATATGACTCATATTTTAGGCATTATCGGCAACTCAATGGGAGGCTTTGTAGCATTAACACAGGCAATTTATAATCCTGAGTTTCTGGAGTTCATAATTTGTGGAGTGACTAGTTATAAGGTTGCAGGACATGATTTTATTTTATCAAAGTTTGTCGATGAAATCATAACGTCCGATCCGGACTATGCAAAAGGCGAATTGACCTACTCTCTAATTAGAACTTTAAGAATAGCTAATTTAGCAGAATTTAATTTTGGTCTTTCAAAAGAAGCTTTAAGGGAAATGTCAAATATTGAACTGGCCAGTGAGTTTGAAAGCTTTGGAAATGAAATGATTGAAATCGACATTTATGATTTAAAATATTGCAATGAATGTTCAATGAATTTCGATGTTGAAGATGAATTGGATAAAATCAAAGCTAAAACATTGATTATTTCATGTTATCAAGATCCGCATTTTCCGCCAGAACTTGATGCAATTCCAATGTCTAAAATGATAAAAAACTCTGAATTAATAATTATGGACTCAAAATTAGGGCATTTATGTTTCAATGAACTTGAAACAATCTCTGATGAGTTAAATGACTTTATGGAGGAGTTTAATGATTGTTAAAATTTTAGATTATGGGGAAGAAAATAACCAAAAATTCATCGAATATGGCGTTTTGGGATTAACTTTGAATCAGATGGAATTTCTAAATGAAAACCTAGAAGAGAAAACGGCTATTGATGATGATACTTTTAAGTTAAAAATGTATTTTTCCCGGGAATTATATCCCTTTCAAAGCGATGTTGCGAAATATCGTTTAGACGATTTTATGGCCCGTGAAGAAATTGAAATGAATATATTCTTATCTAGCTTCTTAGATGATATGTAAATTTTTTTTTACTTTATTCACTATTTTTTTAAAAAACTATATTTTTTTTAGCTTATACGAAAATATATATACTTTTAATTAACTATTAATTATTGTAAATAAGGTTGTGATATTATTCTTAGTTTATTAAATGAGAAGGGGATTCATGTAATGGATTCCTTTGAATTTGAATATGGGAGGGTCCTTGAAAATGTTGAAGTTTCCTATTCAACCTATGGAAATCCCAAATATGATGATGAAGGTTATATCACTAATGCAATCTTATTTTTCTCTAATTTTAAGGGAGCATACTCCTTTTTAACAGAATCACATCAATATATATTAGAGCATAGTGGTTTTATAGGTGATGAATTTTATTTTATTGTAGTCAATTCGTTAGGATCCCCAAATTCCTGTTCTCCGTCAACAACTAATCTAAAATTTAATTTCCCAAATTATACCTATTTAGATTTAGTTAATTTCCAAAGACAGTTCCTAGCCGAAAAATTTAAAATTAAAAAAATTTTAGGTTTAATTGGAGAGGGTTACGGAGCTTTTCAAGTTTTAACATGGGCATGTGAATATCCAGATGATATGGAATTCATTTTCGCTGTAAATGTTGCGGCTAAAATAAATGGTTATAAATTTATCATTGCAAAGGTCATTGATAATATTATTGACTCAATTGATGATTTTTATTCTGAAGAGTATAGTGTTTCAAAAACTAGGTCTCTTGTAGCAATTAATACATTAATTTTTGCCTTTTCTTCTTCTAAACGGGTGTTTAATGATTTAAACAATGAGGAAATGGGAGTTATTCTAGATGATTTCATCGATGAAGGTTTATTTTTAGATATTTACGATGTCAAATTTCATAATGATGCATTGATGCAATATGATATTGAGGATAAACTTTCTAATATAAAAGCTAAATCGTTATTTGTCCATACTAGTAGTTCTCATTATTTTGATTTTGAATCAGATATGTTGCCGTTAAAAGAATTAGTTAATGATTCAATAGTCATAAAATATGATAATATCATAGATGAGCAGTATTTCTCAGAAAAAGATTATGTTCCAATAGGAAAAGAGGTCATTTCCTTTTTAGAGCAATTTAAATAAGAAAATTAAGTTATTTAGATACATCTAACATATGTTGCACTGCTTTTCTAGATTTATCTGCAACTTCTTTTGGTAATGTAACTTCCGGAGCTTCATTGATTAATGAATCCCTTATTTTTTCAAGAGTATGCAGTTTCATAGTTTTACAAATGGCTCCTTCAAGTAACGGGTATAATTTTTTGCCTGGAACTTCTGAATTAATTCTTGTAATCATGTCAATTTCAGTTCCAATAACAAATTCCTCTTGGTCACTTTCGGCAATGTGCCTTAACATTCCTCCGGTGGACATTACGACATCACATGCTTTTTGAACTTCAATGTTACATTCTGGATGGCAGATTATCTCTGCATTCGGATATTCTTTTCTCTTAAGTTCAACATCTTCAACATGGAATAATCTGTGAACATAACAATGGCCATCTTTTGGAACTGGTATTATCTCTTTATCAATTTTTTCTGCAACATGAGTTCCTAAGTTTTTATCAGGTCCAAATAATATTTTATCATGAGGCAAACTTTCAGTGACTTTAACTGCATTGGCGGATGTACATAAGGTGTCTGCATGTTGTTTTGCTTCTGCAATACTGTTTACATAAAGAATAACTCCCGCATCAGGATGTTCTTCTTTAGCTTTTAATAATTCCTCTTCTGGAAGCATATGGGCCATAGGGCATTCTGCTTCAAGGGTAGGTATAACAATTTTTTTATTAGGATTTAAGATAAATGCAGTTTCTGCCATGAAATCCACGCCACAAAATATTACTAAATCTTTATCTTCAATTTTGGAAGCTTTGATGCATAATTCCAGAGAATCCCCAAGAAAATCTGCAATTTCTTGGACTTCTTTTGGTTGGTAGTTGTGTGCGAGGATTATAGCATTTTTTTCCTCTTTCAATTTTAAAATTTCATCTTGAATTGTATTGCTCATTGTTTCCACCTTGTTGTACATATTTTCTGATATCGTTTGTGATTATTATTTTATATTTATCTTTGTCATTAAAATTATTTACCCAAAAGGATACTTTTAACTTGCTTTCTTCAAAGGAAATTTCCTTAGCAAAAACTTGAGGGTTAGGAGTTTTAGCTATATCTTGATAGCTTTCCATTTTTTTAATAATATACTCCTTAAAATCTTCAATATCCTTATCCAATGCTAATCCAGTGATGATGTCGACTCTATACTTTTCAGGATTTTTAAATTTTGAATAAACATTATTTGTCAATGTTGAATTTGGAACAACATTTCTCACTCCAATATCATCAACAATTACAGTTGATCTAAGTGAAATCTTTTCAACAAAGCCTTTTTTATTGTTTATCTCAAGAGTATCTCCAACTTTAATACTTCTGCCTAAAATTAATATGATTCCTGAAAATAGGTTTGAAATAATGTCCTTTGCCGCAAAACTCACAGCAATACCTACAATACCCAAACTCAATAGAGTTCCCGCAAGATTAATTCCGAAGAATTGTAAGATTGTCATTAATGCTATAAAATAGATTACATAATCGATAATATCTCTAATAAGATAGATTGCGGTCATATCCTTTTTGAATCTATTCATTTTATTCATTAAAAACGCAATTACTCTAGTTAAAATAAATGCAATTATTATAATGGCAAAAATATAAATCAATGTTGTTGTCGGTTCATTAAATATTGTAAAATTCATATAAATCATTTAACTTCTATTTCTAATAAATCATAAGCTAATTCAGTATTTTCAAAGACTTCACGGGCTTCATTCAACATTTTTTCTTCATATTCTTTTGTATATCTTGAACTTATATGAGTCAAAATCAACTTTTTACTATTCGATTCTCGAGCGACATATGCCGCATCAACAGAAGTGGAGTGGGCATGTTCTTCTGCATTAAGTTTGTCCTCTTCGACAAATGTTGACTCGTGTATGAGTAATGTCGAATCGCGAGCAAGCATAATCATTTCTTCACAAGGTTTGGTGTCCCCGGAATAAGTAATTTTGGCTCCTTTTCTAGGTTCTCCAAGCACTTGCTCAGGTTTAATGATTTTCCCATCAATTTCAACTTCCTCACCATTATGCAAACGTCCGAAAGCAGGACCCACAGGAACGCCCAATTCAATTGCTTTTTCTCTTAAGAATCTAGGTTTTTTCTTTTCTTCAATCGAATAAGCTAATGTGGGAACATTATGCCTAACTCTTTCAGCTTGGATAAAATATTCTTCATTATCTTCAATTATTCCCGAATCTATTTCGATAAATTCGACAGGATATTCAATTGCACAGTAACCTAAAGAATAAATGGCATTTTTAACTTTATCCAATCCTTTTGGACCATAAATCGTTAATGTAGTTTCTCTGCCGTTCAAACTCATTGATTGCAGGAGTCCCGGAAGGCCTAAAATGTGGTCCCCATGATAATGGGTTATAAATATTTTAGATACTTTCATGGGACTAATATTGCTTGAAATCATTTGCTTTTGAGTTGCTTCACCACAATCAAATAATATAGTCTCACCAAATGCCTTAATGGCAATCGATGGATGATTTCTCTCATTTGAGTGAACTGCGGACGAAGTTCCTAAAAATGTTATTTGCATAATGTAATCACTTTTATATTTATGAATTACTATATATTCATAATAATATTAAATAATTTAGGTGATTTTTTGGACAAAATTATTGAATATATGCTGGCTGAAGATGAAGGATTTGGAGACATTACATCTAATGCAGTAGTTGAAGAGGGCAAAATTGTAAATGCGCATATCAAATCTAAAGATGAAGGTATTTTAGCCGGTATTGATGTTATCCGGGAGTTATTTGAAGAATATGGAGTTAATGTAACCTTTTGGTTAAAAGATGGGACTGAAATATCAAATAATGACGTGTTAATATCACTTAAAGGAGATGCAAGGACTATTTTGCTTTTAGAGAGAACTGCTTTAAACTTGCTTATGAGAATGAGCGGAGTCGCAACTGCAGCCAATCATTATGTTGGCATTGTTAAAGATTTTGAGGTTATAGTGGCAGGAACTCGTAAAACTTCACCTGCAATCGGAAAATTTGACAAATATGCTCTAAAAGTTGGAGGAGCAGATCCCCACAGATTTGGCTTAGATGATATGGTTCTGATTAAAGATAATCATATTGCTACATGCAAATCCCCTCTTGAAGCACTTTTAAAAGCAAAAGAAAACACCAGCTTTTCCAATAAAATAGAAATCGAAGTAGAAACACTAGAGGATGCAATAGATTGTGTTAAAAATGGTGCGGATATTGTCATGCTTGATAATATGAATCCAAATGAGGTTAAAGAAGTCCTTGATGAACTCGAAGAATTAGATGTTCGTCAAAATTCATTAATTGAAGTTTCAGGCGGAATCACTGATGAAACAATTTTAGATTATGCTTCCTTAGGCGTAGACATCATTTCAATCGGCGCTTTGACACATTCATCAAGAAGTTTAAATTTTAGTTTAAAGATTGAAGAATCATAATCTTAATGTTAAAACCTTTTTTAACTCTTCGTTTGTCATTTCGGTAAGGAACGTTTCATCATTACTGATTGATTTTTCAGCCAAATCAACTTTTCTTTTACTTATTGCATCAATGGCCTCTTCAAGGGTTCCTTTTGTAATGAGCCTGTATACCATCACATCCTTATCCTGTCCAATACGGTGCACCCTGTCAGTTGCCTGATTTTCCACAGCGGGGTTCCACCATAAATCGTAATGAATCACGTTTCTGGCGGCGGTCAGATTCAAACCGGTTCCACCAGTTTTAAGTGTTGCAACAAATATTTTATAGTTTTCATCTTCCTGGAAGGTTTCAATAATCCTTGTTTTTTCTTTCATTGATTGTGAACCGTGTAAGAATAATACTTCCTGTTTAAACTTTTTAGAGACCAACTCTTGAATGAGTTTGCCCATTTCAACATACTGGGTAAATATTATCACCTTTTCATCATTATCAAGAATGTTTTCTAAAATATTGATTAGCAATTCCATTTTTCCAGATTCTGAAATTTTAGGATTTTTAATGTCTAAAAACTGTGCAGGATGATTGCAGGTCTGCTTTAGGGCAGTCAATATCTTAAGGATTATTCCTTTTCTTTGGATTCCTTTTGAATTTTCAATATCAAAGAATATTTCTTCTAAAATCGCTGTGTATAATTTTACTTGTTTTTTCGTTAAGCTGCAGTAGATATCATTTACAAATTTCTCAGGCAATTCTTTTTTAATGTCTTCATCGCTTTTAAGGCGTCTCATAACAAAGGGTTTGGCTATTGTTTTCAGGTTTTCTAAAACTTCCTCATCTTCTAATTTTTCAATCGGCATGACGTAATTCCGTTTAAAGTCATCCTTTGTTGATAAATAGCCTTTATTTACAAAATCAAAAATTGACCAGTAATCCATTAATTTATTTTCAATTGGCGTACCTGTTAGGGCAACCTTAGTTGAAGCAGGAATTTCTTTAATTGCTTTTGTTTGCTCGGTATTTGGATTTTTAATATTTTGGGCTTCATCAATAACGCATAAAAACCAAGTTCTATCTAAGAACATATCCAAATCAAGCCTCACAACTCCATAGGAAGTTAAAATTATGTCATAGTTTTCCAGAGGAAATGTCCTGTTGGATCCGTGATAGATAAAATAAGTCAAATCCGGAGTGAATTTCTTTATTTCATTTTCCCAATTAGGTATTAATGTTGGAGGCACAATGATTAATGTTGATTCGTCTTCCAATATGTTATTTTCTTTAAAATATAATATTGCGGATAGTATCTGGATTGTTTTTCCAAGACCCATATCATCAGCCAATATGCTTCCAAATTTAAATCTGATGTTTTGAACTAGCCATGAATAGCCAATTTTCTGATAGGGCCGTAGCTCACCGGTCAATGATTTTGGAGGATTATAAACATTTGTCTGTCTGATTAATTTTTTAAATCTGGCATAATCTTTCGGATTTTTCAAATGTTTTTTAGCTAATTTTTCGACATTGGTGCCCATATTCACTTCTCTTTTAAATTCGATGTGTATAATTTAGTTTCTAATCAAATATTAATTTACTTATTCATTCATTTTTCATAGGTTTTTAACAAAATAATTTGAATGAATTTTTACAAAATTTTGTAAAAAAACAAAGTTTAATAATATATTAAAATAAAATATAATAAAGATAGTAAATTTTTATATCTTATTATGGTGATTGAATGGTAAAAATAGCTAAATTGGCTTTGGAAGATGGAACTGTTTTGAAAGGTGAAGCATTTGGTTATGAGACCACCAAATTAGGAGAACTTGTTTTCTCCACAGGTATGGGTGGTTACACTGAATCTTTAACCGATCCGTCTTTTAAAGGAGAAATATTAATGTCCACTTATCCTTTAGAAGGAAATCATGGGGTAAGTGAGGAATGGTATCAATCTGATAAAGTTCAGGTTGAAGGATTTGTTTGTCGTGAGGTTTGTCGTGAACTTTCTAATTTCGGACCTCAAAAAACATTAGATGAATTTTTAACTGAATTTAAAACCCCTGGAATAAGCGGAATCGACACTCGTGATTTAACATTAAAAATCAGAGAAAGAGGTTCACTTAAAGCAGCTATTACAACTGAAGATATTGACGATGATAAACTTTTAGAAATGGCTCGCTCACAACCTAGTATTGAAGATGTGGATGTTGTGCCGTTAGTTTCTACAAAGGAAATTAAAATTTTCAATGAAGATGCCGATAAAAAAGTTGCTTTAATTGATTGCGGTGTTAAAAAGAATATTATTAACTCATTTTTAGAAAGAGACATTGGCGTTATCTTATTCCCATATGATACTGATTATAAGACTATTTTAGATTACTCCCCTTCAGGATTAATGATTACATCAGGGCCTGGAAACCCGGATAGGGTATCCGAAACCATTGAGACCATGAAAAAATTATCAAACAGATTGCCAATATTTGGAATTTGTATGGGTCAACAATTGATTGCAAAATCATTCGGAGCAAGATCATATAAAATGAAATTTGGGCACCGTGGTGAAAATCAACCAGTTAAAGATTTAAATACTGGAAAAGTATTTATCACATCACAAAATCATGGTTTCACAATTGATAAGGAATCACTTAAAGAAACTGATTTAGTTTTAACCCAAATCAACTTGAATGATGGAACACCTGAAGGTATTTCACATAAAGAATTGCCATTGCATTGTATACAGTACCACCCTGAAGCGGGACCCGGTCCAAATGATACAAGACATATTTTTGACGAATTTAACCAAATGATGGATGATTATTAAAAGAGGGATTACATATGCCAGTTGATAAAGATATTAAAAAAGTATTGATTATTGGTTCCGGACCAATTCAAATCGGACAAGCTGCTGAGTTCGATTATTCCGGTTCACAAGCATGTAAATCACTAAGAGAAGAAGGTATTGAAACAGTACTCGTTAACAGTAATCCTGCTACTATTCAAACTGATTTAGGGATGGCCGATACTGTTTATACTGAACCATTAACTCCAGAAGTTGTTGCAAAAATTATTGAAGAAGAAGATATTGATGCTATTTTACCAACCATGGGCGGACAAACCGGATTAAATATTGCAACCGGACTTGGAGATTTAGGATTACTTGAAGGAATTAAAGTCATAGGGTCTGATGTTCAAACTATTAAAGATGTGGAAGACCGTGACTTATTCGCAAACCTTATGGAACAAATCGGAGAGGAGATTCCGAAATGTCAGGCTGTTGAAAGTGTTGAAGATGCACTTAAAGCGGTTGAAGATATCGGTTATCCGGTAATTGTCAGACCGGCTTTCACCTTAGGGGGAACCGGTGGGGGAATTGCCCACAACGAGGAAGAATTAATTGAGATTGCAAATCACGGATTGGACATGAGTTTCATTAACCAAGTTCTAATTGACGAATCTGTTCTCGGATGGAAAGAAATAGAATTTGAAGTAATGAGGGATAAGGAAGACACCTGTATCATCGTATGTACAATGGAAAACATAGATCCGATGGGTATTCACACAGGAGACAGTGTCGTAGTTGCCCCTATTCAATGTTTATGCGATGAGACAATTCAAAAAATGCGTGACGCATCAATTAAGATTATCAGAGCATTAGGAATCCGCGGTGGATGTAACATTCAGTTTGCTTTAAACCCTGAAAATGATGAATATAAAGTAATTGAAGTGAATCCGCGTGTATCAAGAAGTAGTGCACTTGCATCAAAAGCAACAGGTTATCCGATCGCTAAAATTTCATCAAAAGTGGCATTAGGTTTAACTTTAGATGAAATTAAAAACGACATTACAAAAGAAACCCCTGCTTCTTTTGAACCTGCCATCGATTATGTGGTTATTAAAATCCCAAGATGGCCGTTTGACAAATTTAAAGGAATCAGCCGTCAAGTGGGAGTTCAAATGAAAGCGACAGGTGAAGTAATGGCTATCGGAAGAACCTTTGAAGAAGCATTCCAAAAAGCATTAAGATCACTTGATATGGGCTTTGACGGATTTGAATATGTAGAATACACAGAAGAGGATTTGGCCAATCCGACAGATTTGATTTACTTCCAAATCTATTCCGCAATTAAGGATGGAATGGATATTGATAAAATCAGAGAACTAACCAAAATCGATAATTTCTTCTTATACAAAATCAGAAATATCGTAAACTTTGAAAACAGCGTAACTGCTGAAAAACTAAATGACGAAGAGTTTTTAAGAAAAGCAAAACAAATCGGTTGTTCCAATAAACGTTTAGCAGATTTATCTGGCCAAACTGAAGAATATATTAGAAACTTACTTTCAAGATACAATATTAAACAATCATATAAAATGGTAGATACTTGTGCTGCTGAATTTGAGGCAAAAACTCCTTATTACTACAGTAGTTATGATGAAGGTAATGAGCTGGTGTCTACCAATAAGAAAAAAGTTGTAATTTTAGGTGCAGGACCAATCAGAATAGGTCAAGGTATTGAATTTGATTACTGTTGTGTACACTCTTCTTTAGCTTTAAAAGAAGACGGAATAGAAACAATATTAATCAACAACAACCCGGAAACCGTAAGTACAGATTATGACATTTCAGATAAATTGTTCTTTGAACCATTGACATTTGAAGATGTGATGGGAGTCATCGAACAAGAAAAACCTGATGGAGTTATTGTACAATTCGGTGGTCAAACATCAATTAACCTTGCAGTACCATTAGCTAATGCAGGTGTAAAGATATGGGGAACCTCATATGATAGTATTGATAGAGTAGAAGACCGTGAATTATTTGCAGAGTTATTAGAAAAACTCCATATTCACCAAGCCCCATACGGAACAGCAAATTCATTCGAGGAAGCAAAAGAAATTGCAGAAAGAATCACATTCCCAGTCCTTGTACGTCCATCATATGTAATCGGTGGAAGGGCAATGGAAATTGTTTATGATATGAATGAACTTGAGGAATATATGAAGGAAGCCGTAAAGGTCTCACCGGATCATCCAATCTTAGTGGACAAATTCCTGGAAGATGCAATCGAGCTTGATGTGGACCTTTTATGCGATGGCGACGACGTATTCATTGCAGGAATCATGGAACACATTGAAGAAGCAGGTGTTCATTCAGGAGATTCAGCATGCGTAATACCTCCTCAAACACTTCCGAAACATATTCTAGACACAATTCGTGAAAATTCAAGAAAACTAGCTTTAGAATTAGATGTTAAAGGTTTAATGAACATTCAGTATGCAGTAAAACTTGATGAGGAAATGGTTTACATTATTGAAGCAAACCCGCGTGCAAGTAGGACAGTACCATTTGTAAGTAAAGCCATCGGCGTGCCTCTTGCAAAAGTGGCCACATGGATTATGAATGGGGCAAAATTAAAAGACTTCGGTTTGACCAAAGAAGTTAAAATAGACCATGTTGCTGTAAAAGAATCAGTATTCCCATTCTTGAAATTGCCGGAATCCGATACTGTACTCGGACCTGAAATGAAATCAACAGGGGAAAGTATCGGTATTGATGAAAGTTATGGAATGGCATTTTACAAATCACAGCTTTCAGCAGGTATGGAATTGCCTAAAGAAGGTAAAATATTCATTAGCGTTAAAGAATCCGATAAGAAAAAAATCAGACCTATTGCAGAAAAAGCAGCTAATTTAGGATTTAAGATTATGGCAACCTCAGGCACTGGAGATGCAACCGGCCTTGATTCAGTTGAAAAAGTCTTAAAAGTATCACAGGGGTCACCTAACATCAGGGATGCTATTTTAGACAAAGAGGTTGATTTGATTATTAACACTTCTGAAGGTAAACAATCTGCGAAAGACGGTTATATCATTAGACGTTTAGCTATTGAACTTGGTATACCTTATGTTACCACATTAGCTGGTGCAAGAGCGGTTTTAAATGCTATTGCAGCCGTTCAAAATAATGAAATCAATGTAAAATCTTTAAATGAATATGTAGATGGAGAATAATTATTCTCTATCCTTTTTTTAATTATTAAACAAATAATCTTTAATATTAATACCGCAGGAAGGACATTCTTCCACGCCGATTTTTAATTTGCTTCTACAATTAGGACAGTAATTTAATTGAACTTTATATCTCTTAGTTGGATCAATGACAATGTTGACTTCGATTTTTTGAGTAATATTTGTTTTTAAGACATTTTTATCCCAATTGTTGTCCATCAATAATTTTTTATAATAGAATGCTTCGGTCATGGTATCGTAATGGCCGATTATTTCATCACCTTTCTGAATGTAAAATTTACGAATTTTATGATTAAATAGAATTTCTCCTTCCCTTTCTTTTTTGTTAAATGTAGTTCCCTTAATTCTACCTTTTGGTCGTTTTTCGGGAAATGGTGGCAATTCCATATTCTCATATTTGTTTTCAAGATCACATTCGACTAGCAAATCATAATCGAAATTACAAAAAAATAGCGCATCCCTTTCATATAATGCATCAGATAATTTTCTAAACTCTCCATAGTCTTTATTATTATATTTAACCCTGTATACATCGCCAGTTTTTACAATGTTCCTGTAGAAGTATCTTATTTCTTGAGAGTTAATAGGAATCACCTTGATGGTTTAAAAAGAAAAATATTATCGCAAATCAATTTTTCACGATTGTTGATTTATAATATGGTTTTTCGATTAAATAAATGTAATGATAAATTATTTTAATTAAAAAAATTAGAGTTTATTTTAATGTTTACTATATCAAATGGAATTATATTAAAAGGCCAAGATTTAGTTGCCGCTCGCGAAAATATTGTTGTAGATGACGGCAAAATAATCGAAATTTCAAAAGAAGCTAAAGAGGGTAAAATAATTGATGTAGATGGCGCTATAGTTTGCCCTTCTTTTATTAATGGCCACACCCATATTGGTGATTCAATTATTAAAGATGAAGGTTATGGCCTCTCATTAAGTGAAATGGTCAGACCTCCGAATGGCGTTAAACATGTTGCCATATCAAACGCTTCCGATGATGAGTTAATTGAAGCAATGAGACAATCAATGCAGGACATGATTGACTCAGGCACAACCCATTTCATCGACTATAGGGAAGGTGGAATTAAAGGAGTCAAACTCTTGAAAGAAGCTTCAAAAGACCTTCCAATCAAACCGATAATATTGGGTCGTGATGACAGCTTTTATGGTGAGGATCCGGATTTAAGCAAAGTTAAAGTTGCTATCAGGAAACTTTTAAAGGTGGCTGACGGTATTGCACCAAGCGGTTTTGGTGAAATCACAACAGAAGTTGCCGATTTGATTGTTGAAGAATGCAGTAAACAGGATAAGATTTCATCAATCCATGTTGCGGAATCCGAATCTAATCAAATCGAGTCTTTAAATAATAGTAACAGCACAGAAATTGCTAAAGGTGTTAAAAGCAATTTTAGTCAGTTGGTTCATCTAACAAATCCCAAGTCCAATGATTTGGAAGAGGTAGCTAATTCAAATCAAAATGTTGTAGTGTGCCCAAGAGCAAATGCAACCTTAAACGTTGGTGTGGCTCCCTTAAATAAAATGCTCAATTTAGGAATCAAACCTTTGCTGGGAACTGATAATGTAATGCTTAATTCGCCAAATATGTTTAGAGAATTAGAATTCTGTTTGAAAATCATGTCAGTTTACTATAAACGCTATATCAATCCATGTGATTTAGTAAAAATGGCAACAACCAATGTTTGTAAATTTGATATTAACAATATTGTTCAGAAATCTATAATCCTGGAAGATAATTTTGCCGAATTCATTGTTTTAAAATCTTTTTCTAAAAATCCTTACCTTAATATATGTAATCGCATAGAAACGAAAAATATATTATATACCATTAACAAAAAAGTTAATGTATAATATCATGGATATAAATCTACATATCTTGGGAGAGATTGATGATGTATAACAAAATATTGGTGCCCATTGACGGTTCCGATTTTGCAAAAAAAGCTCAAAGACATGCATTATTCTTATCCAAAGTCACTGGAGCGGAAATTACTGCTGTGAGCGTTGCAGAAAATAATTTTGTTGCTGGACTCCCATTAGATGATGAAGTATACCAGTTAAATCAAATCTTAAAAGAGAAATCTGAAGAATATCTCAAAGAATTTGATGAATTAAATGAAGATAATTTAAAAATTACTCATGTGGTTAGAGAAGGGTCACCGGCTAAGGTAATTTTAGAAGTTGCAAAAGAAGAAGCTGTTGACTTAATAGTAATGGGTAGTTCTGGTAAATCTGGCTTCGATAGATTTATTATGGGTAGTGTCGCAGATAAAGTTGTCAACTCAGCAAAGTGCGCAGTACTCATAGTTCATTAATTTTACCATTTTATTATTAAATTTTACAAAAAGGTGTTTTTATGTTAGTTAAAAGAACAATGTCTAAAAATGTAGTTAGCGTTTCCGTTCCAGGAAATCGTGAAAAAGTTTTAGACTTAATGAGAAAAGAAAACAAAGCAGTACTTCCTGTAGTTAAAGAAGATACTGATATTTTAGTAGGACTAGTAACTCGTTCTGATTTAATTAATAATCCTGATGAAGAACAAATTGCAATGTTAATGACAAGAGATTTAATTACTATTAAACCTGGTGATGATGTCGTAGATGCTGCTCGTGTTATGATGGAAAATAATGTTAGAAGAGTTCCTGTTGTTAACGATGATGGCGAATTAGTAGGTATTATCACTTCATTTGATTTAGTATCAAAAGCTTTGACTAAAATTGAAGTAAATGATGCTGTTGAAAATTATATGATCACTACTGTCCCAACTACTTGGGAAAAAGCTCCATTGAATGTTGCTTTTGAAACTATGAATCAGTTTGGATTAAAATCTATTTTAGCACTTGATGATGATGCAAAATTATCAGGTATTTTAACTGAAACTGATTTTATCTCTGAAATCGAAATTATCTCTGAAAGAAGTGAACACAGTTCTACTGTTGGAACTGAAGGAGATAAATGGTCATGGGATAGTACTTCTGTATTATACATTGAGAAAAACAGTTTGAAATTCGCAGATAAAACTGTAAGCGATGTTGCTGTTAGCAATGTTGAAGTGGCTAATTCCAAAACCAAAGTTTCTGATTGTGCTAAAAAAATGAAATCCTTAAACATCGAACAAATTCCTGTTATTGGTGTTGAAGGAGATTTAGTCGGACTTGTAAGAGCAAGCGATTTAATTAAAGCATTAGTCAAATAATTGGGATAAGATGGCGGTTAGTCCAGTTTTGGTAGTTAAGGTAGATGATAGTACGGTTCGTGTTCGTGCGAGGTTGTATGATGATTTCTCCGAACATGTAATTGTATTAAACTCTGTTCTAACTTACTGGTGGACTAATGATATGCCTCCCGCTTTAAAATTTTTAGAACTTCTTGATTCAGTAATCAAAAGAACAATTAATGAAATAATGCCTCATAAGGTATTAAAATTAAAATATGACGTTGAAGCTAATGAGGTATTGGAAAAAGCTTCTGAAATTGAAGTTAATTTAGTTTCTGTTTCTGCTGATGATGTTGGCTTTAAAATTGATGGAAACATTATTTCTTTAAAAGGAATCAGAAATGTTGAAGACGATTTTGAAGATCATAAATTTTCGACTAGTTTTGACCAGTGCATTGAAACACCGGATATTGTTTTGAAAAAATATATGGAAATGAATGAAAAATAATATTCATTTTCATCCTTTTGTTTTGAGCTTATTATTTTTATTTCCCGATTAATTTAAATTAATATTGGGAAATCATTATTAATTATAATGGATTATTATTTTTATTAAATTAAGGGCATTCAAGTTTTTCAATTGAAATTAATTAATTGGTGTATTAACTAATTTCTTTTTTAATTATTTCAAGTAACCCTTTTGCATCTTCTTTTTTTATATCTGGTGATGTTCGAATAAAATCGATTAATTCGGTTTTTTTATTGCCATCCAAATCTGATTCACTCAAGGTTTTAGCATAATTTCTTTGAGGATAGTAAGTCTTTTTAGAAATTTTCAATAATTCCTCTTTTTCGTCATCCGTAATAATGCCTTCAGATACAGCATTTGTAAAAACGTATTTCATATTAATTAATGGAACAGATAGGGGTTCGAGAGTTTCACTATCAAGCATCACCGCAACATCATCATCAGAATCAACTTCACCAGTTGCATATTGGGTGTAGACATAACCTGCTCCAACCATTCCTAATGTATCAAGTTCGGAGGCTCTTAGGGCACCCATACTTGAAGCCCCATATACTTTACTGCCATTCTTCATAGCATTAAGTATTTCTTTATGGCCTACAGCCGAATTTTGATGAAATACTCCATCTATAATGGCAATGATGTCAGGATGTTTTTTTAAGGCTTGGCCCAAATCTCCTCTCTGGATTGGCCTTTCATAGATTACTTCAACATTATCAGTTGAATCTAAAATCTCTTTTGCTTCATCAAAAGGAATTGATAATCCCGCATAAACTATAATCCTAACCATATTATCATACTTTTAAAAATCTGTAACCTGCTCTTGAAGGGTCAAGTGCAAAAAGTTCCATTTCAGGAATAATGACACGAACAACACTAACATCAAGTTCTGGACGAGTTAAGTCATAGTATAATATCTTATCAATATCATTAGCCATTAACTCCTCCTTAACAATCTCCAAATCCTTATTGATTGATGTTGTGGATTTATTTTCAATACTTGAAAGCGCTATCTTTTCATCTTCATCTCTAAAGTAGTATTTGTTTATCCTTTTCATTCGCTCATAACCTGCTTCACGAGCAAAATCCGCTCTTACAGTATCTTCGCGAGCGCCGTTAATTTGTGTTGCTCTGCTTTGGGCCACTTCAGTCAGGGCTCTTAGAATTGCAACTTCAGGGTCGAGATGTGTTCCCATTCCCAATGTTAAAAGTCCGGCATCTTTTGTAACTGTGTCATCAGCAGAAGCAGCAATGGTTGGAACATTGATGTCAGCAGTAAAATCCATTAATTTAATTTTAATGCCTTTTGATTCAAATTTATCAATTGTATCATTGACAACATCACTTTCAATGCTGTCTATATCAATTTGCGCATAATTTTTGTGAGTCAACTCAAAAATACTCCATGCGTCACGTTCAATTACTTCAAATATTCCATGCAGAATAGCTTCTTCTAAGATATTTCCGGAAGCAAGTCCATTGGTATTTGATTTGAATAAACTTTCAGAATCATCGCTATGAATATAAGGATGGTAAATAGCATTTGTTGGAACATAATAATCATTATCAGTAATAATATCTTTCGTAAGGCTCCATTCTAATTTCATTGAATTTAAATTTTCTTTTTTAAAGTCTTTAGGCAAATTTAAAGATTCAGGATTAATGTATTTTCCCAAAGCGGAAATTTCTTCTAAAGTAGCTATTGTTGTTTCATCGCTATCGTGCCTTTCAGCAGAGTATCTCTCAAAACCTTCCATCATTGCAGAGGCTCTTGCATGATCTTTGGTAATTCCTTTTCCACCATAAATGCTAACTGCACCATCTTCTGCAGTTGGCCTAATGGCGGTATAAATTGGAAGTCCAATTCTATCTAAATCAGTAATATCTGCAATACGTGTGATTCCAGCTATCTTTAACTTATCTTCGTTGATTTCAATTGTTTTTTTAGGAGCTATTACTCTGTGTGTTCCTTTAAAATATGTTAATTCATCTGACATTTTATATTCCTATAATCAACCTAACAATATTTTCAACGCCTATTGTCATAGATGCCAAGGTTAATATTGCCGCGATTGCTATTGTGATAATCCAAATACCGAGATTCCATTGCAACACTTTAGACCCATCTAAGTTTCCAATTGGCAATAAGTTAAATACGGCCAGGAAGCTGTTAATTGAATAACCAACTGAACAGATGATGAATATCAAAAGTGAAGTTTCTGAAGAAAATGCGGAAGTATAAACGGATGTCGCTATTGCTAAAAATATTAAAGCGAGAATTATGTTAACAATAGGTCCTGCAATTGATATTTTACCGTTAATCTCATCTGTCATGTAATTTGCATAAGTATAAACGGCACCGGGTGCAGCAAATACGAATCCAAAAAATGATGTAATGAGTGCAAACAGTAATCCTTGAGGCCATAATTTAAATTCAGCCCAGTAACCATATTTCATTGACACAAATTTGTGTCCGAGCTCGTGTAGGATAAAACCTGCCCCTACACCAACCATGACTATTGGTAAAATGCTAAGAATTGCATTGACATCTCTTCCGGCATTCACTATTGCAAAACAAAGTGAAATGACGATAAATGCAATTATTAAATCTCTAACTTCACTACTAGTAAACTTAAACATAATGTTAAAATATCTAATTTTATATATAAAGTTTTTTCTAAATATTAATATGGACTTACATATTAACAATATTCTGAACGATTTAAAAAAAGATGATTTTCAAGCTTATCTGCTTACAGGGTTCACAAATGTGGAATATATCTCCGGTTATAAGCCAACCAGTTTTGCTTTTTGCATAATCAAAGAAGAACCTGTAATTTATGCCTCTGGAATGGATATGGAATTGGCTAATCGCGATTCCTGTATTGAAGTTAAAGAATACGAATCATTTGAGGGTATTGTTAAAGAATTAAAGCAAGAGGGCATAAAAAACTTGGCCATTGAGCCAACTTTGCCATACAGTTCTTATGTTAGATTCAGGGACGATTTCGAAATTGATTCCAAAACATATATAGATAAGCAGAGGATGATCAAATCGCCTCAAGAAATTAAAAAAATTATAAAAGCAACTGAAATCGCCCAAAAATCATTTCTACAATTAGATATTTTGAATAATAAGTCCAATGAAAAGTATATCGCTTTTGATTTGAATCGTTTGATGATTGAAAATGGCGCTTCCAAGGAATCCTTTGATACCATTGTTACAAGCGGTCCGGATTCAAGTCTTCCTCATGCAATTCCTCAGGATAAGCAATTATCACAGCCTGTTTTAATAGATTGGGGAGCTATTTATGAGGGGTACTGTTCTGACAATACCCGTACAATGGTTTACACAGAATCACAGCAGGAAATATGGGATATTGTGGCTGAAGCACATGATAAGGCGATAAAGGCCATTAAACCCGGACTTAAATGTTGTGAAGTGGATAAGGTTGCAAGGGATATTATTTCAGAATATGGATATGAGGATAAGTTTATTCACTCAACTGGTCATAGTTTAGGGCTTGACATTCATGAAACACCTGGATTTTCACCTCGTGATGAAACAACAGTTGAAGAGGGAATGGTTATAACTGTGGAGCCGGGAATATATCTTGAAGGGGAATTTGGTGTTCGTTTAGAAGATACGGTAAGCATATCAAAAAGAGCTAATGTTATTGGGGACTTGCCGTTAAAAATTGATTAAATCCGATTGGGGTTAAGATCATGCCATTATTTAAACTTAAGAAAGTTTGGCAATATTGTACCTATATTTAACCCTTTTTCATTAATTCTAACTTTTTTCTTAATAATTTAAATATTGTTAATAATATAAATAGAAATAACTCAAAATTAGAGTTTTTTCAATTAATTAAAAGGTGACAAAAAATGGAATTAATGGAAATATTTAAAGATGCTTTAGTTTATCCATTTAATAATATCAAAGCATTATTGATTTATGTTGTTTTAGGCATAATTTTGGGAATTGCAATCGTGGGAACTGTTGTTGCAATTGGAGCCAGCTTTGCTGCTGAAAATATATTGGCGCTTATTGGATCCGGAATTCTTGGAATTATTGTTGCACTTCTTATTGGATTTTTTATTTTTGGTTATGAATTGGATATCATTAAATATGGTATTCAAAGAGATGAAGGCGCTCCATCAATTGATTTTGTAAGACAATTCATCAATGGAGTAAAATTTGTTGTTGTAAATATCGTTTATATGCTTATTCCAATCATTATTGGTTCAATTTTAGCGATTATCTTCCAACATTGGATTTCTTCCGCAATTGTAGTAATTTTAAGCATAATCTTTTCTTTAGCTTTATTAATGGCTGAATGTAGATTGGCTAAAAGCGAAGATTTAGGAAATGCTTTGGCAATTGGTGAAGCAATTGGAGATATATCAAGAGTAGGTATTGTCAAACTTATTTTATTCATCGTTATTATGTTCATCATCGCTTTTATTTTGTATTTAATCGTATTCGCTATTGCTGGATGGGATCAAAATATTGGCGGTATTTTAATGGGTATTTTAGGTGTTTACATTACTTTCTTTACAGCTAGAGCAACAGGTTTATTATACTCTGATGTATAAATAAACCTTGTTTTACTTTTTAAGAGGGAGCAATATGAATAAAAAGACATTAATTGTACTGTTGATTGCAATATTTCTAATAACTTCTGTAGGGGTTATTTCAGCAGCTAAAGATTCAAATTCTATTAAAGTTAAAGTTGTCTGGGATGGTACAGATGATAAACCTGATTCTGTTATTGTGAATCTTATAAAAAATGGCGAAATTATTGACACTGCTAAATTAAATGCTGAAAATTCATGGAAAACTACTTTTAAAGTAGAGGATAATGGAAGTTATGAAATTAAAGAAAAGATTTCTGAAAATTATTCATATGAAATTAGTGGAAATGCTAATGAGGGTTTTGTAATTCATAATAAAATGGTTGAAAATGCTGTTACAGATGATTCTGATGATGTTTTAGGCGTTTCTGATGCAGAACCTGCAGAAGGAGACAGCTTTGTAGATGAGGAGGTAATATCTGCTGTAGATGAAGGAGTTATAGCAGATTCATCTGAGGGCATTGCTACTGATTCTAATAATTCCGAAGATAATGCTACCGATGATTCAAATTCTACTGATAATTCTACTGATGGCGCTACTGATGATGATTCAGATGATGAATCTAATGCCAATGATACAGAAGATGAGAAAACCACAACTACAACAACAAAAACCACAACTACAACAAAAATAATTAAGCAGACAAAAAAACCTGAAAACACTACCAGCAATCATATAAACACTGGTTTTCCAATTCTTGTTTTAATTATTGCATTGTTTATAGCGATATTTATACCACTTTCACGTAGGAATAAGTAAGGTAAATGATTAATTCATTTACTTCTTTTTTTTTACAACTATAAGATTTTCTAAAAATTAATAAATTAAAATGAATGCTATGCAAAGAAAAAATCTAGATACAAAAACACGAAATTTAATACTTGTTTTATTTTTAATAGGAGTATTTATGGGATCGTTGGATACTGGGATAATAGGCCCGGTATTGCCTTCAATTGAACAAAGCTTCAAGTTAACAAGCAGGGAATCAAGTTGGATATTCACACTATTCGTCATTACTTTCATGATTGGTTCTCCGGTCATGGCTAAATTTTCAGACTTTTATGGAAGAAAAAAGATTTTTATTTTAGATGTATTTCTGTTCGGAATAGGATCTTGTTTAATCGCATTTTCCATGAATATTGAGTCAATATTTTTAGGCAGAATCATACAAGGTTTCGGTTGTGGAGGCCTTTTCCCTGTTGCAGGAGCATTCATCGGCGATGCATTTCCTTTAACAGAAAGAGGAAAAGCATTAGGAATTCTTGGAAGTGTATTTGGAATTTCTGCAATTGGAGGGCCATTAGTGGGGGCGGTTTTAATCCCATATGGTTGGAATTGGTGTTTTACAATAAATATCCCGATTAGCATATTTTTAATAATATTTGCATGGTATATCCTTCCTGATTTGGAAGATGAAAGAAAACTAAAAATAGATTATTTGGGAATAATAGTTTTAAGTCTGCTTTCAGTATTTTTAGCCTATGGGTTAAATCAGATCGATTCAAGTAATTTTATAAACAGCTTATTGTCCATAAACGTACTTCCATTCTTAGTATTATTCATTGTTTTAATTCCAATTTTCTTAAAAATAGAAAAGAGAGCAGAAGAGTCTATTGTACCAATACATATGTTGAAGAATAGGGAGATAAGTATTGCATGCATTGAAACTTTAGCTTATGGACTAATATACTCTTCAGTGATATTCGTTCCCTCACTGGTGATTCTTTCAATGGGATTAAGTAATCAATATGCTAGTTTAATGTTAATTCCGATTTTAGGGGCAAATGCCGTTGCAGCACCGATACTTGGTAAAATCCTGGATTCTGTAGGGTCACGTAAGATTATGGCTATTGGAACATTCATATTGGCTATTGGCTTGATAGCTATTGCATTTTATCCAAGCAATTTGATATTCTTCATTATAGCCGGTTGTTTAATGGGCGTAGGTATGGTAACTATTATTGGCGCTCCTTTAAGATATATAGTTTTAAGTGAAGCAAAACCTACTGAAAGAGGTGCAGGTCAAGCTATTGTTAATATGTTGTCAAGTGCAGGCCAATTAATAGGTGGAGCTCTCATTGGAGGAATAATCGCATCTTTTTCAGGAATTTTTGGTTATAAAATTAGTTTAATTTTAGCGGCAGCAGTTGCATTCATTGCATTTTTATTTACTTTAAAATTAAAAAGCCGTGATGAACAGATAGCAACAATGAAATCAAATCAATAATATTTATTGCTCAAGGAAGTTGGTTTAAAAGAATCTAATGGTGATAGAATGAAAATTATAGATGGATTGAAAATTTATTTAACAGATTGGAAAAATCTTCTTACACATGGGATTGTAGGGGTCATCCTTCTTTATTGCTTGCTTTTTGCTCCTGTAGCTTGGTATTGGAGAGTTATTTTATTAATACTTGTAATCGCTTTCAATCTTGTTAGAATGAAATACTCTAAAAATAAGAAAGAGTGAATTTTTCAGTGATTTTTACATGTTTTATCTTTGGGGAAGTGATGTCGGATTTTGAGTTAGTTATTCATACTATTGTACGCATCTTGTAAATTTGATTTTAAAAATAACTAAGACTTTATATTCTTTAAAACTTAATATTATTTCATGGAATTTAAAATAATTGATGATTTAGTAGTATTTTTAGACAATATTGTCCCTGAAAAGTATTTATCTAAGCTACAGGAATTTTTGCTTAGTGGAGCTATTTTTACGGAAGCAAGTAAAGTTTTAGCAATACTTGTAATTTTCATTTTGGTAAGTGAAATTGCCCTAACGTTAACACTAACATTTCTAAATCTTCCAGTATCTGTATTAATTTTACCATTTTTCATATTTCCTGGGCTTTTCACATATATTGTCGTTCAGCAAGAAAGGAGAGCTCAAGAGATTGAAAAAACAGCACCTGACTTTTTAAGACAGCTTGCAAGCATGCTGCAGGTCGGATTAAGTTTCGAAAATGCAATGGAGGACATGTCCCAGTATGGTGAAGGCCCATTGTATGATGAAATGCGCAGAACAATCATTGAAATTCGTATGGGACGTAATTTCGATGATGCCTGGAGGGCAATGAGCAAACGATTAAAATCAAAAGAATTAGAGCGAGTTTTTGGAATTATATTGGATGGCCGTAAAAGTGGATCAAGCATATCAAATGTGTTATCTGATGTTTCTGATGATTTAAGAGAATTGCTCGCACTTAAACGGGAAAGAAAATCAGCAGTGATGATGTCTGTAATGTTTTTGTTAATATCGGCCATTATTGCAACGCCTTTTGCTATTGGAATGGTTAGTGTATATTCGGGGTTCATGCAGATTTATGGAATGGAATCTGAAATAATTCTGGCGGCGCCAATCGCAGGAGAGTTGTATCTTGTTATACATTCTGTTTTAGTGGCATTTATCATTAGCATTATTATGTATGGCGATTTTAAAAAAGGAATTAAGTTTTCTCTGCCGTTGGTTGTTGTGTCATTTGCAATTTTTTACTTTATCTCTAATTTCGGAGGAAATCTATTAATGGGAGGGTTATATGGATAATAAAGGTCAGGCTTCAGCAGAACTTGTTTTGCTTTTTGGGGGGATATTTGTTGTAGTTTTACTGGCCATTCATATGTATAGGAGATATATGAATGATTTAAGTGGAGAAATATCCTCAAAAGAAGTAAATGAATTTAATAATCAGTTATCTGTTCTTAAAAAGTATTTTAATTAATTCCAATTTTTGGAATAATCCAAACTCCACACATTGAAATCAAACAGCATAACATTATAACTGGAGGATATACAAAATAACCAATCACTATTCCGATTAAAACTAAACAAATTGTAAAGTACAGTGAATAAGGTTTATCTAAAGCAACTTGAAGTGCAACATTTCCGGGGTCGGCCTCTTTTAAAAATTTACTGTTCACCAATGAAAGTATTGCGGTTATGATAAAAATCAAACCATATAGTAATTGTGGGAAGAATGCATAAAAGTTTTCAGCAACAAAAGTTGTTAAATATGGCAATAATGAGAATATAAATAATGTAAGCCCCATTGTCCAAATAACCTGCGGGTCAATTTTATTCACGATACTAAATATGTTATTGTTGAAATTCCAGAAATTAAAACAAATCATGAAGCTTATTGCATATATTATGAACTCGTACTTGATATCTATGAGAGCTTGCCAGCTGCCGTTACTTGCAAGAGGAATTTCTAAAACAATAATTGTGATAATAATTGCCAGAATAGCATCAATCAATGCTTCAAATCTCTCAGTTTCCATTATTATTCCTCCTAATTACTCTACCAATTATGATCCATAAAACAATTGACAATAAACAGGCAATATAAATTCCTGGAGTATATATGGTGTATGTTAAAATGAACCCTATTAAAATTAAAATTAGAGGCAGATTCATATAATAAGAGTCATGATTGATTTCATGTAGGTTTTTATTATATGGGTTGCTTTTGTAAACCGCTTTTGTAGCTAACGTGTTTAGGATATGGGTTACAATAAAAATAACTCCAAACATGCTCTCAGCGGCAACTGAATAAACATTATTGGCCAGCCAAATTGTAAAATAAGGTATTAAGGATATTACAAATGTCATCATTCCATAAATCCAAAGAGTGGTATTGTCAATAGTTTCAACAAGATGGAATAAGTTATGATTAGCATACCATAAGTTATATAATATTAAGAAACTTATAAAATAAGCGACATAAATGGTGTTCAGACTTAAAAAGGCATTCAATGTTGGGCTTGCAGGTTGGGGGATTTTTAAAACAAGCACTGTTATTACGATTGCAATAATCGCATCAAAAAATGTTTCAAATCTGGTTGTTTCCATGAAATAATATTTATTATTTTTAATATAAAATATTAATCAAGGTGATAAAATGGACATGTTAATAGGCGGAAAACATATTTCAAGTGATGATTTGGCGGAAGTTAAAAACCCATATAATGGTGAAGTAATCGATACAGTTCCTATAGCCCACAGGCAAACTGCAGATTTAGCGATAATGGAAGCGAATAAAGCAAAGGAATCTTTAATAGAAATGTCTGCTTTTAAAGTTTCAAATAAATTATTGAATGTAGTTAAAAAATTAGAGGATAAACGTGAGGAATTTGCCAAATTATTAACATTAGAAGTTGGAAAACCTATTAATGAGTCATTAGTTGAAGTAGATAGATCTATTGAAACTTTAAGGTTATCTGCTGAGGAAGCAAAAAGAATTTATGGCGAAAGCGTACCGTTGGATGCGGGATTAAACGGTAAAGGATTTTTTGCCTTCACTCAAAAGTTGCCTGTAGGCGTAGTTGCTGCAATAACTCCCTTCAACTATCCATTAAACCTGACAATCCATAAAATTGCCCCGGCTATTGCATGCAAAAACACTGTAATCGTAAAACCGCCAACAGAAGCGCCATTAACGGTAATCAAATTCTGTGAACTGTTAAATGAAGAATTTCCTCCTGGTGTTGTTAATGTCGTCACAGGATATGGGTCTGAAGTTGGAGACTACTTAGTTTGCTCTGATGAGGTTAACAAAATATCATTTACAGGAAGTGTAACTACAGGAATGATGATTTCACAAAAAGCCGGCATGAAAAAAGTTACTTTAGAATTGGGAGGTAATGATCCGGTAATTATCTTAAAGGATGCAGATATCGATAAGGCGGTAAAAGGCATAATTAATGGGGCATTCTTAAATGCAGGGCAAGTCTGCATGGGTGTAAAAAGGGTAATTGTTGAAGAGGATATTGCAGATGAATTTGCTCGTAAATTAGTTAATGAAACTGAAAAATTGATCATGGGAAATCCTTTAGACACTAAAACTACTTTAGGTACATTAATCAGTGAAAAAGCCGCAATCCAAGTTGAAGAAACAGTAAAAAACGCAGTCGAAAAGGGCGCTAAAATTCTAACCGGAGGGGTTCGTGATGGAGCATTTTATTCCGCAACAGTCGTCGATTATGTTACTCGGGATATGGATTTGGTTGTAAGAGAAACATTCGGGCCAATTGCACCGATTATCCGTGTTAAAAATTTAGATGAAGCAATTGATGTTGCAAATGACACTGAATATGGCCTGCAAGCAGGCGTCTTTACTTCAGATTACTCCTCCTCAATGAGATGTGCTCAGGAAATTGAAGCAGGAACAGTATTTGTAAACAAACAGTCCACATTCAGAACTGACAACATGCCTTTTGGAGGATTTAAAAATAGTGGCGTTGGAAAAGAAGGCATTAAATATGCATTTGATGAAATGACAAAAACAAAATTAATAGGTTTAAATTTAAGATAAAATAGCTAAATTTAGCTATTTTAAATAATTTTCAACAAGATTGCGTGTTTCATTTAAAGATTCTATAGGAATGCCTTTTGGCATAGCGCCAAGCTCTCCGTCGACATCCTTCAATATGCTTCCATTCATTCCAAGAAACATTCCTTCACTTACGATGTCGCTGAATGATTGTGGAGGCAATAGGGATACTCCAACCTTGTTTTCATCTTTAACATTCAAATCATTTGTCACGACTGTAATTGCTCTTTTTCCAAGGTTCACGTTACAAAGCATTAGGTTTTCATTTTTAGGGTGTTGTGTAACGCTCATTATTTCTCCGACTTTAATGTCCACTCCCATAATCGGGTCGTTAATAGGGCCTAAAGCCAATCTGTTTTTCAAACCGAGGATTGTGTCTAGGAAAAATCTGACCTTTGCAATATTCTCTTGGGTTTTTTCACGGTCTTCTTTCGGAGCATTGCTCAGGAACTTTTTATTCCAGTCATTTCCTCCCAAACATTCAATAATCTTTTCAGCTTTTTCCATTAATGCTGCAACATCCGGAGAGTTTACAAGTTCATCTCCTTCGAGGTAAGAATAAGTTAATGATTGAAAATCACTATTCATCTGTTTTCCTAAATCAATTGCTTGTTTTTTATTCCAGCTTCCTCTAAATGAAGCAGTTGGAATAAGATTTAGGTAATTCTCTCTTGCTTTACTTGCTACTAAAATTCTGTAATCTTTTGTTGTATCCCACATTTAAAGCCCTCTTTAATGTCTAAATTATATTTTTATTTTAGAATTTAATAAATTTTTTGTAAAAAACTCATTTTTAAACTTTAAAAAAACATAAAGTATTTATATTAACAATTAAATAAAATTATACATATTTATTTAATAATTATATTTAATAATGTGGTGTAAACATGGTAGAAGTTTCAAAATTACGCAGTTTAGATATTTATACCAACACTGGTCATTATGTTGGTCGTGTAGAAGATGTTGTTCTTAATATCAGATTAGGAACTATCTCAAAATTACAAGTTAGAGCTATTGAACAACAACCAAAACCTGCAGGGTTTGTTAATTCATTTTTAGGAAGTATTCGTGGAGAAGTTCCTGAAGACAACAATATGAGATCTTTCCAAAGTGATTTATTAACTGTAGACTTTGATAAAGTTCAAGCTATTGGGGACATTATGTTAATTAATCCAAGAGATATTAAAAAAGTAAACCCTGAACCACCAGTCCCTGAAGTTCCAGCTCCAAAACCTGAAACTCCACAAC
Source organism: Methanobrevibacter sp. (assembly GCF_017539065.1). Lineage (GTDB taxonomy): Archaea > Methanobacteriota > Methanobacteria > Methanobacteriales > Methanobacteriaceae > Methanocatella. Next base: position 22,204 of record NZ_JAFYHP010000015.1, on the reverse strand, counting down.
CACAAGTTGAAACTCAAAGCCAATTCGATACTGAAAGATTTTAAGTAATCTTTCTGTAATTCTTTTTTTTAAAACTTTTTTTTTAGTGTGATTGCTATGAAAGTAGGTATTATAGGATGCGGAGCTATTGCCAACATTATAACCACCAGTATTGTTCCAGAGGATAATGACATTAATATTGCATATTTTTTTGATAAAGACATTGAAAGAGCAGAAAATTTAGCAAGTTTGGCTGGTGGAGTAGCAGTACTTAACTTTGATGATATGTTAAAGGATGTAGATTTAATTTTAGAATGCGCCGCACCGGTTTCAGTTAAGGAATATGCGCCAAAGGTTTTAGAACACGGTATTGACATGATTGTAATGAGCATTGGTGCATTAATGGATAATGAATTTTACAAAGAACTTGAATCATTAGCCAAAAAACACAACGCTAAAATACATTTGCCTTCAGGAGCTATTGTAGGATTAGATGGAATTAAAGCTGTTGCTAAGTTTGGTCTTGAAGAAGTAACTCTTACTACTAAAAAATCACCAAAATCTCTTGGAAAAGATATTGATACTGAAGAAGTGTTGTTTGAAGGAAAAGCCTCTGAAGCAGTAAAAAAATTCCCATTAAATATTAATGTAGCTGCGACTATCAGTCTGGCATGTCAAAAAGATATTGACGTTAAAATCATTGTTGATCCGAAGGTTGATAGGAATGTTCATGAAATTGTAGCAAAAGGAGATTTTGGAGTATTTAAAACAAGAACTGAAAATTTGCCTTGTGAAGCTAACCCAAAAACAAGTATGTTGGCAGCACTTTCTGCAATTAGGCTACTTAAAAGCTTTAATGAAACCATCTGTGTGGGAATGTAAATGAAAGAGTATGAAGTTTATTCATCTTTAAAAGTTCCAAAAAACTCAAAGATTATTGTCCGTTTAGATGGCAGGGCTTTTCATAAACTGTCTTCTGATTTGGAGTTGGAAAAACCGTATGATGAAACTTTTTATAATGTAATCGTAAAAGTTTGTGAGGATTTATTTAGGGAATTTTCACCGGTTTTTCTTTATACATTTTCTGATGAAATAAGCTTGCTTTTAGAAAACATTCCTTTTGAGGGTAGAATTGAAAAAATAAATTCTATCATGGCTAGTTTTACATCTAGTTCCTTTGTGATGAATTATGATGCTACTTTTAAAAAGCCTCCTGCCTTTGATTCAAGAATTATTCCAATAAATGATGAAGATATTTTAAAATATTTCAAGTGGAGGCAGGATGAATCCTGGAGAAATTGCGTTAACTCCTATGGAATCTCATACCTCAAAACTAAGTATTCGAATAATGAAGCCAACGATAAAATAAAAGGCATGAAATTAAATGAAATACATGAATTATTGTTCCAGAATGGTATTAATTTGAATGATGTTGAAACATATAAGAAACGCGGAATAGGAATATACAGGAAAGATAAAAAAGTTGAAGGTTTTAACAAAAAAGAGAATAAAAATCAAATATCCTATAGAAGTTATGTTTACACGGATTGGGAACTTCCGATATTTAGTGAAGATTTCTTTAAAAATATTGGAGCGATAAAATGAGCTTCATTTCAAAGTTACTTGGAAATAACGATGAAGAATTTAGGGAAGTCAGAGTTGATCGTGAAGTTCTTGACTCAGTTATTTATTATTCAAAAAAGGCATATCCAAATGAATTTTTAGCATTCTTCGATGGGGAGATAAAAGATAAAATACTCTACATTACAGGTTTGATTTTCCTTCCGGGGGAAACTTGTGAAACTGGAGCGGTTGTCCACACAGAATTAATGCCCATGAATACAAAATCCGTGGGATCAGTTCATTCCCACCCTGGACCAAGTGCGATGCCGTCAGATGCAGATTTGAAGACTTTTTCAAGAAATGGATATTTTCATATGATTGTATGCCTTCCTTATTCTTTAGAAACTTTTAAATCTTATGACCGCTATGGTCAACCTATGGAGTATAGTGTGGGCGATTATGGATATTTAGTCGATGATAATTCTGATGACTTTTTCGATGAAAGTGATGTTGTAACTGATGATGATGAGTTTAAACCTGGATTTTTTGATGAAGAAGATGATGAATTCTTCAAAACACTTGATGATGAAAGAGTTAATCATTATGAAGAATTTGAAAATCAAAATCGTGTTGAAGTAATATCCAATACTCAAATGCCTCAATTAATTAGAATTGAGTTAAATCCTGATGGTAGTGTTAAAAAAATAATAAAAAAGGAAAAATAAAAAACAATTATGGTGAAAATTGTTTTTTACAAGTTTAAACCGATAGCTTCATAAACGTTGTTCAACTCTCGGATTTCTTTAATGACTGGTGCCGGAATTTCTTTGTCTAAGGTTAGAACCATAATGGCTCTTCCACCTTTTTCATCTCTTCCAACTTGCATAATTCCAATGTTTACGCCATATTCTCCTAATTTTGTTCCAATTTTACCAATACTTCCAGGCACGTCTTCATATTTTGCAATAAACATGTGTCCTTTAGGAATAACATCTACCCAGTAACCATTTACTTTTAATATTCTTGATTCGTGTAAATGAGTACCTTCAGCGGAGAATGTATCGTCATCACTTACTGCAATAACATTAATTAAAGAGTCATATCCTGTAACATTATCTTTCCTGCCTTCAGTGATGCTAATTCCTCTTTCTTTTGCAACAATGGAAGCATTTACCTCATTAACTGGAGAACTTAAAAATGGATTTACGACACCTTTAATCACATTTCTTGTTAAAATTTCAAGATTATCAATTTCTGCTAATTCTCCACTATAAATAATTCCAATTTCTCTGATTTTACCATTAATTCCTTGTGAAACGAAACTACCTAATTTTTCACATAAGTCCATGTATGGAGATAACTCTTGGTAAGTGTTATTGTCAATACGAGGCATGTTTAAAACATTTTTAGGGTTGTTTCCTTTAATCAATTCAATAATTTCATCAGCCACAATAATGGCCGCATCTCTTTGCGCTTCTTTAGTTGAAGCAGCAATATGAGGAGTCAAAACAATATTATCTAATTCGAATAATTTTGAGTCAACAGGAGGTTCTTCTTCGTAAACATCCAATGCGGCTCCACCTATTTTATTATTTACTAATGCGTCATATAACGCGTCTTCATCAATGATTCCACCACGAGCACAGTTTACAATGTATGCAGTGTCTTTCATGGTTTCAAATTGTTCAGTTGAAATTGAATGTTCGGTTTCAGGAGTTAATGGAACGTGAATTGTGATGAAATCTGCATTTTTAAGTACAGTATCTAAATCGGTTAATTCAACACCCATTTGTTTTGCAACTTCTTCAGGCAAGTATGGATCATATGCCATTGCATCCATTCCAAATGCTTTACATCTGTTTACCACTTGTGAACCTATTCTTCCCATACCGATTACACCAAGGGTTTTGTCTCTAAGTTCAACACCCATGAATTTTTTCTTTTCCCATTTGCCTTCTTTAACAGATTTATCAGCAATAGAGATTTTACGGGCCATACTTAAGATTAAACCCATAGTATGTTCTGCAACAGTCACAGAAGTTGATTCAGGGGAGTTAACGACCATGATACCTTTTTCGGTTGCGGCATCAATGTCGATGTTGTCCACTCCGACACCTGCTCTTGCAATGATTTTTAAATTATCTGCTTTTTCAATAATGTCTTTGGTTAATTTTGTTCTACTTCTTACAATAATTCCACCATATTCGTGGATGGTATTAGCCAATTCTTCAGGAGTAATTTCAGTATCTACAACAACATCAGCTACTTCCTTTAGATTTTCTATACCTTTTTCGTTAATAGCATCAGCAATAAGTACTTTCATTTTTTCACCATAATTTTTAAGTAATAATATTAATTAATAATAAATACAACTAAAATATCTATTTTTTATATTATTTAAAAATTTAGACAAAAGTAATGTTTTCATAATTTTTCAGTTAATTATTCTAATTTATTTTTTGACGCGTTCGTTGAAAATATTTTGTGAAGCTATGAAAAGTTACATATTTTTCCTTTAATTTTGACATTCAACATTTAAAGTAATACTTTCAATAATTTTTTATAGTTTGATTGATAAAATTAATGTTAAATTTTTAAAAGGTGATAAATATGGTAAGCATGGATGAATTCCCAATCTCAAGTGCAAATTATATTGCAGGATATAAAATCGTTGAAAATAAAGGATTTGTATACGGTTTAACAGTACGTGCAAGAGGTATCGGCGGAGATATTGGTGCAGGTATCAAAGGACTTTTAGGCGGGGAAATCAAACAGTATGTTCAAATGATGGAAGAGTCAAGAGAAGAATCTATTCAAAGATGCATTGATCATGCAAAGGAATTAGGTGCAAATGCAATTATTTCAATGAGAATGGACTCAGATAGCATTTCTCAAAACATGCAAGAAGTTTTAGCATATGGAACTGCTGTAGTTATTGAAAAAGAATAGGATTAATATGTTTTTTGAGGATTTTGAGTATAAAGGAAAAGTAATTCCGCAGTGTATTTTAGGGTATGGTCCATTCATGGCCGAACTGTACTATGGCCACAGATCAAGACTCTACTTAGATGATTTATATAACAATCCTCAAAATGCTTCTGAAGTTATTGTAGAAGCCTATAATCAAGGTGTAAGAGCCATTAACTTAGTCAATGATTCTAAATTACTTGAAGCTTATGATATTGCTGTATCTGAAGGCTGTGAAATGAAAGTAATTGCAACAATCGGTAAAAGCGATGTCGATTATTTGAATCCGAATTATGAAGTTGCAAAAGAAGTTGACTGGGATGAGGACATTGAATTATTCAGCCAATATGATTGTCCTTTAATGATTGTTGATGAATTTATAACCGATGCATATGATTGGAGGTTAACTTCAAAAATTCTAAATGGAATCAAAGATGCCGGATCACTTTCAGGCCTTTCCACAGCATTTCCATCAAGAACATCAGATTTGCTGGCTGATAATTTGGACATGGATTTATTCGATTTTTATATGATTCCGTATAACAGTTTATCCTATATGATGGATATCAGTGCCTTTAATGCTTCTCAAAGACAAGAATTCATAGAAAAAATAGTTAGTTTAAATAAGAAAATCATTGCCACAAGGATACTCGCAGCGGGCGTCTTAAAACCAAAAGAGGCATTTACATTTTATAAAAATGTTGATTTTGTAGATGCGATTTGCATGGGCGTTGCTAAAGTAGAGGAAGCTCGTGAAGACTTTGAATTGTTAAAAGAATATTAAAGTTTTACAACTTCATATTCTTCAAATGGAATGTATCCATCTTCTTCAAGTGATTGGTTTAAATCAGCCAATCCGTTAATTAAATCTTTTATATTTTTATTGGATGGTTTTTTACCGGTAATTTGCAAATATTGTCTTGGTGAGATTTCACAAAGTTCGCATTCGAAATTGCAACATCTGTCCTTTTCTTCACAGCCGTAACCTTCCTGCTCTTCATCGGTTCCTATAACAATATCGTCAAGTATTCTTGAAACACGTTCATCGGAAGCAAACATCGCTATTTTTTGTGTTTTTCCACATATTCCAATAGCTTTTTGGCCTTTGAAGTTACAAACCCATTTGATTGGATAATTTTCCATGTCAGTTATTTGTAAGTTTTCCATATTACCACTTTAATTTTCTTTTCTCTCTTTAATCATCTTCAATAATTCTTTTGAATTTTCAAATTCTTTTAATTCCCAGGATTTAATAACTGGAATGGTTCCAAGGGATTCTTTTATTTTGTCATTATTAATTATAAAAACAGGTTCTGATGTTGTAACCATGGATAAATCTTTTAAAGGAATCGCCATTCGTTTTAGAGTTTTTTCCGTCCGATTTTTCTCAACATTTGCCATTAACGGCGAATGTTTATCAGAACTTTTCATTTTAGCGACTGCATCAAAAGGACTTTTATTTGTTGATATTACTCCATATCCGAGTTTTGATAAGTCATTAACATCATCGGTATATTCAATGTTTTCCTTTTGGGGTTGTTTTAACAAATCGATATCTAATGTCACTTTTGTATTTAAGATTTCTTCTAAAATCATTGCGGTTTCCGTATTCGCTCTAACAATCCCGTTTTCATATTTATACATTGTAGCACGTGACACATGCGCGAGGCTTGCTAAATCTTTAAGTGACATTGAATATTCTTCACGGTATTGCTTAATAATATTCCCGTCAATTTTAACGAAGTATCCTCCGCGGTCTGCTAAGATTTCAGGGTATTCTCCATATGCAATCATATTTTTTAAGGTATCGAAGCCAATTGTAGGAATCTCATATCTTTCATAAATTACTCCTTCTTCTAAATAACCATTCCTTGACCTTTCACCGATTATGATTGGGGAAGCGAGGAATATGTTGGCTAATTGTTTCATTTCATGAGCATTGTGCTCGTTAATGCTGTCAATGTTTAGAAACGTTTTCAGAAGTAAAATTTGTAAGTTTTTTCTAGCTACAATATCAAAAGAACCCTGTTCATAAATATCCGAGGTTCTAAAACCATTTGAGGTTAATAAGTTTTCAATATTGTGCAAAAGTTGACTTCGAGTTAACATTGTAAATACCTCTCTTAAACTATATATTAATTTAACATTAAATATATTTTAGTAGGTGATTTTGATTAAATATTTATACATTGGAATAGATGATACAGATTCTCCAGATGGAATGTGCACAACATATCTTGCAAGCCAAATTATCAATGAATTCAAGGAGAATGGGATTGAATTAATGGATTATCCTAGATTAATAAGATTGAATCCTTTCGCTAGGCATAAAACTCGTGGAAATGGAGGTGTGGCCTTAAAAATACTAAATGATTCTAAAGTTAGTTTGGCAAAGGAAATTGTTTTGGAATCTGTTGAAAAACTATCAATGTTTGACTGCGATAATACAAATCCCGGTGTAGTCTTTTATGATGGTGAAATCACAAAGGAAATGGAAGATTATGCATTCAGAGCCATCTATGAATTTATAACAATCGATGAGGCTGAAAAGTTTGGAAAATCTGTTGGATGTGAAATTCATAAATTCAAGAAGGGAAGAGGAATAATTGGGTCTATTGCAGCAATCAGTCTGCCTTTATCTGATTTTACTTATGAATTGCTTGCTTACAGGGCACCTGAAAACTTTGGAACTAAACGCCAAATTGATTATGAATCCGTGTATGAAATGGATAAAAAAACTTTCCCGGATACTTTTGAAAATATTGATTACTCTGAAGGATATATTGCAATAGAACCAAAAACACCGTGTCCTGTTTTATATGGAATCAGATCAAATACTCCTGAAGTTTTAAAAGAAGCAAAAAGCATAGTTAAAGTAGCTGAACCGATAGATGATTGGTGTATTTTTAAGACTAATCAACATACTGATATGCATATCCAAAAAGCATCTAAAATTTCAGATATGAAACAGTTTGGATGTTATTGTGTATGTGGAGAGGTGAAAAACAAACCTACAATCATTGATGGGGGGCATATGTTCTTTTATATTCAAGATGAATCAGGGGAAATCGAATGCGGAGCATATGAGCCAACTAAAAACTTTAGAAAAATAGTTTCTTATTTAATGCCTGGTGACATTATTAAGGTGTATGGCGGAATTGGTGAGCAGAATACTTTTAATGTTGAGAAATTCCAAGTTATAAAATTAAATGAAGTTGAATATAAAAACCCTGTATGTAAATGTGGAAAAAGAATGACTTCAGCAGGTAAAGATAAAGGTTTTAAATGCAAAAAATGCGGAAATAAGATAGAATCTAATGAAAAGGTTCCCGAAAAAATTCATCGCAGTTTAAAAAATTCTAAGTTTTATGAAACTCCGGTTTCAGCTAGGAGACATTTGTCCAAACCACTTTGCCGTTTCTAATTTTTCAATAAAAACCTTCATTTTTTTCGTATTTAGTGAAAATTATTACTATATTTTATTCCTATTTGGTGAATTTTTAGCGATTGAATGCTATTAATTTATATATAATGTTTTGAAAAATAATATGTATACTGTAAGAATTAATACTGCAATAAATAATGCTTGGAGTGGATTATTATTCCTGATAAAAAACCAGACACGCATGTTGAACATATTTACCGTGAAAAAACGGATAAACGTATTTTAAAAAGAAATCCATGGAGAGATGTTCGTTTACACGGAACTGTTCTTGTTTTAGTAATTATTGCAGAGTTAATAGGTACAATTAAAATTCCTATCACCAAAGATGTTGCAATTACAATAATGCCTTTGATTTATACTATTATTTTAGGCCTTGCTTTTTATCTAATCAAACCGATCAAATGGATTCATAGAAAGCAAGCCCGTATTGCTGAAGGGGCTATGATGCTTTTCATTGGTGTTTTGATTGCAAAATTAGCTATTTCTAGTGGACAGTCAATCGGTTTGATTTTTGAAATGGGTCCCGCTTTAATATTACAGGAAATCGGGCACTTGGCAACAATTTTGGTACTTCCAATTGCATTGCTTTTAGGATTCAAAAAAGAAGCAATTGGTATGACAAATTCCATTGGTAGGGAACCGAACGTTGCTGTTGTTGTTGATAAATATGGATTTAACTCCCCTGAATCAAGAGGGGTATTTGCGATATTCATTATCGGTACTGTTATCGGTACAATATTTATCAGTTTTTTAGTAACATTTTCACTATCCTTCTTACCACTACACCCATACGCATTTGCGATGGCAAGTGGGGTGGGCAGTGCCAGTATGAATGCTGCAGCTATTGGCCCTACTTTGGCGGCATTTCCAGGAATGGAAACTCAAATTGAAGCATTTGCAGGATTCAGTAATTTATTATCATTCTGTGTTGGAATATATATTGTAATATTTATAGCACTTCCGTTAACAGAAAGAGTATATGATTGGTTAGAACCTAAAATTGGAAGAGATTCAATAATGCCGGAGAAGGAGGATGATAATAATGCCTGATTTGATTGACAGCTCTGAAAACGTATCAGTTCATGGTATTTTCAATTGGATTTTATTGTTATTCATATTTTCAGTCATAACCGCAGTCGGTAATTTCTTGGGTTATCATCATCCTATTGAAGGTTCATTAATTGGGATGGCCATATTGTCTTTCATAACCCTTATAGGAGTATGGCTGGAAAGATACGTGCCATTGGACATTTCTTCAATTCTATACATAAGCGTAATCGGTATTATCGTGGCTTTCCCAGGCATGCCTACTTCAGAGTTCGTTCTAAAATATGTTTCTCAAATCGAACTTTTAGCCATAGTAACCGTATTTTTAGCATATGTTGGTATTGGAATGGGTAAAAGCTGGGATGAATTTAAGGCATTAGGTTGGAGAGCAATTGTCATTACTGTTTTAGTTATTGCAGCAACCTATTATGGAGCAGCTATTGTAGCACACATCGTACTTGTTTTAACCGGTGTTCCAGCTGTTTAAATTAACTTTTTTAATTATAATCTTAACTATTTAATACTACTTTTTACATAGATATATTATAGGTGGGGTATGTTTTTACAAAATATTTCTAAATTTATTTCAAACTATCGCTATGAACAAGCAACTTCAGAATCAATCGCTACGGTAAAAGCAGCATTTCTAGACTTTTTCGGTGTAACTTATAGGGGCATGGCCGAAGAAGCTCCAACAATAGCACTAAACACTGTTGGAGAAATATTTCATGGAATCTCTAATTCAAATCTGGAGGCATCCATAATTGGAACTGGTGTGAAAACAGATGTTCTGAATGCAGGATTGGTAAATGGAGTTTCTGCACATGTATTGGAATTGGATGACGGTCACAGAGGAGCCCAGATTCACTTAGGTTCTGTCATCTTCCCAACAGCTCTGGCAATTTCTGAAGCTTATGATTTGACAGGAAGGGAATTCATAGAAGCTGTCATGGTAGGCTATGAAATAGGCATTCTTTTAGGTAAAATCGTCAATCCCGAACACAGGAACAAAGGATTCCACACTACCGGAACAATAGGCACATTTGTGGCGGGCAGTGTCGCTTCCAAATTGTTGAAACTTGATGAAAATCAAATACTGAACGCTTTAGGGTTATGTGGAACTCAGGCGGCGGGGTTGTTGGAATCAGACCATGGCGGATCAATGGGAAAATCATTGCATGTTGGAAAAGCCGTTTATAATGGAATTTTATCAGCATATCTTGCAAGAAACGGTTTTACTGGAAGCGGAACCATTTTTGAAGGTAACGAAGGATTTTTAAAAACCATGGTTGTTGGCGGCGATGACTTTAAGCAGGAAGATTTCTCATTTGACAATATCTTGAAAGATGTTGGAAAAGTGAGGGTTAGAGATATTTACTTTAAAAAATACCCATTCTGCAGACACCTGCATTCATCAATAGATACGGCATTAAAGCTAAAGGCAAGTATAGGAGATGAATATAACCATATCCAGAATGTGGCCATCAAGACGTATTCCGTTGCGGCGGAACACAACAATTTCAATCCCAAAAATATTGAAGAGTTGAGGCAAAGCCTTCCTTATGCCGTTGCAATTTCATTGGTTGTTGGAGAAGTAAGTGTCGATGACATTAATCAGCTAATGGAATTCGGTCTTTTGGAAAATTATTCGACTGTGGATAAGGTAAAAAGCATCAAACATATAGTTGACCACATGATAATTGTCGAAGATGATAAATTAAATGAATTGTATCCCGAAAGAAGGCCGTCAAATGTCGTTATTAAATTAGACAAAAGCTTTAGAAATGGAATTTTCCAGAACATTACTTTTCTTCCAAAGGGAGATTATGAAAATCCATTCCAGCTAAAAGAATTGATTGACAAGTTCAAAGGATTAAATCCACATTATAATATTAGCAATCTGACAGTAATCGATTCACTTGAAGATTATACAATGAAATATGTTGTTCGCAAATTAAATGAGTAGATATTATGGAAAAAACAAAAAAATTCCTTAAAAAAATAGGTATTGAAGAGGTTTCTGCGGATTATGTCTCCTCCAAAAGATTTGATGATGGAGGCCAGTTCCGTTTTGAAGTTCCGGGAATCCAATCTCCAAAAACAATGAAGGCGCTTCTCGACGAAGCCGGCAAAAATGATATTTTCATTCATCGGGTTACACAGACAAAAGGAATAATGATGTTAACTGATGAAGAGATTATGGAAATGGTTGGCTTGGCTAAGGAGTATGGATGCGAATTGTTTTTGGCAGTAGGTCCAAGGGCTACATACGATACTTCAGCTACTGTCAATACCAAAGAAGGAAGCAGAATTGGTTATAGATTAAGAGGTTATGATAATCTTGTTTATGCAATTGAAGATGTAAAGAGAGCATGCAGGTTGGGAGTTCGCGGAATATTGCTTTATGATGAGGGTCTGCTTTGGGTTCTAAGCAAAATGCGAGAGGAATCCGAAATTCCAAATAATGTTCATTTTAAATTATCTGCTCATGCAGGTCATTCAAATCCAGGATCTGCAAAATTACTTGAAGAAACCGGATTGGACTCACTGAATCCCGTTCGTGATTTGCAAATTCCGATGATTGCAGCCATTAGGGATGCATGTGACATGACATTGGACTTGCACACCGAAAATCCGAAATCAACCGGAGGATTCATAAGGCATTATGAAGTTCCGAAATTCATCAAGGTGGCGGCGCCGGTTTACCTAAAAACCGGAGGATCAGTTGCAGCCAACCATAATTGGGATACAACAGAAGCAGAAGCTATTGCCCGTATTAAACAGGTGAAACTAGTCAAAAGGATGATTGATGAATATTATCCTGATGCAATTGCTTCACCGGATAAGTCCAGTGATTTGGCGGTTCCTGAGTGATTCTATGGATATTTTAAATGATATTTCTAAAGCCATAATTGAGGCTTCAACCACACTTTCAGATGATAAGCATGATGCATTGAAGCATGCAATCGACAATGAAGACAATGAAAATGCCCGCTGGGCTTTATCACAGATTTTAGAAAACTATCAGGTCGCCCAAAAAAACAGATTCCCTTTATGTGACGATACTGGGATTCCTCATGTAATAATTGAAATAGGTGATGAAAGGCAAATCACCGGAGAGTTGTTGAATCAGATTCATGAAGGAATAGCTTTAGGTTTAAATAGTCTCCCAGCCAGGCCAATGGCCGTTAAAGGTGATGAATTAGAACGTATTGAGCAAAATAAAGGATTATATGATGAACCCGGCAAACTCGCCAATGCATCAATATTAATCGATACCATTAATGATGAATCAACTTATAAAAGGGATATTTCTCCAGATACCTTGAATCTGCACTTTCTGCTTGAAGGAGGAGGTCCTGAAATCAGGTCAAAGACTTACAGAGTTTATCATAAGCGGTCTTTTGAAAATGTAATCAATACCGCTTGTGAATGGCTGGAATCATCCCTTAAAATGTTGGGTTGCACCCCTTCAATTCCATCAATAGGAATCGGAAGGACACATTATGAAGCAACTTCACTACTCCTTAAATCCATTGCTTATGGGAATTTAGTAAACCAAAGTCAGTATGAACGGGAAATAACAGACAGATTAAACCAGACAGGTATTGGGCCATTAGGTTTAGGGGGAAAAACAACTGTTTTAGGTTGTTATTTAAATATTGGAAATCAAAGAGCCAGTGGCGTTAGAATAGTCTCTATTAGGCCCTCCTGTTTTGTAGAACCGAGAGTAGCGACATTAAAATTGTAAAGTTTATATATGAATTAAGATTATTTTAAATTAACAAGTGTAAAGGTTTAAAAAATGCAAGAAAATAATTTCAAGGTTAATCCAAAGTCTTTAAAAACTGCGATTACTCGAGTTGAAGAAAATAAAATTGTAACTCGAGGATATAATCAAAGAGATTTGATTGAAAAAATAAGGTATGGGGATATGGTATTTCTACTCCTAAAAGGCAGATTGCCATCTCTTAAAGAGAGTAAAATTTTCAATCATGTTTTAGTTTCTTTTTGTGACCATGGTGTAACTCCCCCAAGCACTCAAACCGCACGTTTGATTGCCTCTTCAGGATCACCGATGAATTCAGCGGCCGCAGGGGCATTTTTATCTTTTGGACATAAACATGCAGGAGCTATTGAAAAAGCAATGGAATTATATCAATCCAAAATCGGTTCAGCACATTTGATTGACGATCCGGACATTGACAATAAGCAGATTGCAAGTTTAGCTATCGAAATTCATAATGAATATATCCTTAAGGACAGAAAGATTCCAGGATTTGGCCACAGATATCATAATGTCGACCCAAGGGCGGACAAATTAATAGACATCGCCATCAATGAAGGGTTCATAGGTCCCCATGTCAAATTGGCATTGGCACTTCAGGATTTGGTTTTTGAAAAGAAAGGCATCCGTTTAAATGTTGACGGTGCAAATGCAGCATTATTGTCTGATTTGGGATTTGAACCGGAGTTAGGTCTTGGAATATTTATGATAGGCAGACTTCCAGGAATTATAGCACATATTCATGAAGAAAAAATGGATGAAGAAGAGTTTAGAAGGTTTTGCGACCTTGATGATGTAGAATACATGGGATGATAAAATGGAATTTATTGACGTTATTAACGAAAGATACAGTGTAAGAGGATATTTAGATAAAGAAGTGGAACCAGAAAAACTGGAATATGTCTTAAAAGCAGCAACAATTGCACCAACAGGTGTAAATAATCAACCATTTAAAGTCTATGTAATTGATACTAAAAAGTATAAAGAAGAGCTATCTGAAATTTATGGAGCTAAATGGTTTGTCGAAGCGCCTTATGTGTTATGTGTAGTGGGTATAAAAGACCAAGCATGGACTAGACCATGGGATCAAAAAAACATTGCTGATATTGATGCAACAATCGTAATGGATCACATGATTCTTGCAGCAACTGATGTTGGCCTTGGAACTTGTTATATTGGTGCATTTAAGAAAAATAAAGCTCATGAATTTTTAAACTTGGATGAAAATGAGGAAGCGGTCTTATTTACTCCATTGGGATATGGTAATGCTGAACCAAGGGACACTCCAAGAAAAGAATTAGACGAATTTGTAGTTTATATGGATTAAAATGGATTTATTTATATTGCATGCAGACAATTCTAAAGAAATGGAAGAGATTTCCGAGGAATTGTCTCAAAATAAATTTAAAAAGATTGAAGAACAGGATAATTATATCCTGATGAAAAAAAGAAGGTATGGAAATCTTTTAATTCATGCAGTTTGTTTGATAACTGCTTTGAGCTTTATTGGAATACTAATTTTCATTAATGTAGCATATTTTGCATATTCTTTTTTATGGGCTTCCCCACATGTATTGATTACAACAGAAACAGTTGGAGATAATGGAGAACCATTGGAATTTAGTAATATGGATGAAATACTAAAAAAGGCTACTGCACTTATATAATTTCATCAACATGATACTCTTCTATTTTTCTTATTAATAAGGGATTTTTACAATTAAGATACTCGGATTCCTCACCTATCTTTGCATTGATGAATACTTCATTGGCGGTAGGTTCTGCAAACAATGTGAATATGTCGGATATGAACTCGTCATAATCCTTTTGAACATTTTCGTCACTAAAACCCAAGATAGGAATCTCATTAGTCCAAATATCTTCGCCGGGTGAGAACTTCTTATCAATAACTTTATCGTCTTTTACTTCACCATCCAATGTGAGTGAAAAATTTTTGTTTAAAATTATCCATACTGCTCGTTCCATGATATTAGTTAAGATAAAATCATATAAATATCATGAAGATTAAATTAAAAACTAAGTGTTATTATGGCAAATGTTAAGATGTTTAAATTATTAGGGGTACTGTTAGCATTAGTGTTAATTGTTTGGGCAATTGCTCCATTCTTAAGACACCAACCAATTACAACTGATGTGATGGCTACTGCAATTATACTGATTTTAATAGCTGTTGCTTACTTCATCATATTATTCAATCCAAGTTGGACCAAGGCTGTATTCTTTTTTGAGGGTATTGTTATAGGGGTAAGCGGGTATATGTTACTTGATTATCCATACAGTTTAGAGTTCGTAATTGTTGGGTTAATTATTGTCTTAATAGCAATTCTTGCTTATTTGCAAAAGTTACCTCCTGCTATATTGAAATGGTTTTATAGATAATTTAATTATCTCTTATTCTTTTTTTTATCCGATATTTTCATGCAAATTTTCTTTTTTAAATACTTTTTTTTATTCAAAATTAAATTTTACAAACTCTAAACAAAATTTAATAGTAAAAGATATATATATTGCTCAACAAAAATAAATACACCATGGTGATTAATTATGGCAGAGATATCAGACGCAATCGCAATGATAAAAAAAGCTGAATCCGATGCTGAGCAACTTATTGCTGATTCAGAAGTTAAATCAAAAGATTTAATCGCTGAGTCCAAAGTTAAAGCTGAAGAAATTATTTCTATGGCTAAGTTGCAAGCTGAAGATGAAGCTAACGATACTGTTTTTGATGCAGAAGATAAAGCTAAAAAAGAAGCACAATCTATTGCCGAACAGTCCAAATTGGATGTGAAATCCATTAAAGACAAATCTATGGCAAATGTAGATGAAGCTGCTTCTATTATTGTCAAAAATATTTTGTAGTGTGAGATTATATGTTCAAGACAGCTAGAATGCGAAAAATTAGAATAGTTACGCTGGAAGAGTATGTGGGTCCTACAGTGGATGCGCTCCACGAATCAGGGCTTATACAAATCAGCGATATTTCTGAAAGCATTCAGCAAGATCCTGAATTAGCGGAATTAGTAACTCCTGCTAAAGCTACTCCATTTACTGGTAAATTATCTTCTCTTCTCATGAAAACAAACGGTATATCTGATTTATTAGGTAATTCTTTATCAGAAGGCCATGGGTTAAAGGACACATTAATGTCTTTTATTAGTCCAGATATGCCTGTTCAAAAGGAAGTTGAGAAGTTAGACACTGAAGCTTTTATTGCAAAAGCTGAAGACACTCTAGGTCAAGTGGAAGCCAAAACAGGTGTTATAGAAGAAAAATTATCCGCACTCGACGCTGAAACAAGTGAACTACAGTCTAATAAAAGTTTGGCTAATCGCTTATCTAATTTTGACATGAACTTAGCTGACTTAAAAGATTCAAAGTACACTTCTACTACTGTTGGAAGGATTAATGCTGAATCTGCTTCAGAAATCAAAAACGAATTAAGTAAATTGACAGACGAATTAGATATTTTTACTGTTCCTGCGGATGATAAAGAAAGTGAAATTATTGTCGTAGTAACATTAAAAGAATTAAGTGATGATGTTTATTCAACACTTCGTAAATTTGACTTTGAGAAAATTGATGTAGGTAATGTTGAAGGTACTCCTCAACAAATCATTTCAAATGCCGATTCAAGATTATCAACCATCGAATCTGAACGTGCTTCAGTCAAAACTGAATTAAGGGCAGTTGCAGAACAATGGGACGATGACATATTGGCTCTCAAAGAACAATTAGAAAATGAAAAAGAAAAGAACGAGATTCTTTCATCCTTTGTTCAAACTAAAGATGCTTATGTACTTGAAGCATGGGTGCCTGTAGAAGACACTGAAAAAGTCGAACAAATAGTTGAAAAGAGTTCTGACGGACATTGTGCCTTTGAAACAATTGAAGTTGAAGGTACAGATGATGAGAATGTTCCTATTTTACAACAAAATGGATGGTATGCAAAACCTTTCGAATACCTCGTAGATATGTACGCTCCAGTACGTTATAATGCGATTGATCCAACAATATTTGTTGCAATTACTTTCCCATTCTTCTTCGGTTTCTGTTTAACCGATGCAGTATATGGTTTGGTTGTAGCAGCTATTGGTGTAGTATTATTGAAAGGTCTTGGTAAAATCAAAGAATCAATGCATTCATTCGGTTGGATTTTAATCTGGTCAGGTCTGTGGGCCGTAGTACTGGGTTTGATAACCAATGGTTTTATTGGGGACTTCCCAGAAAGAATCGCTGGGTTCCGTTTGCCAACCGTATTCGCTCCTGTTGAAGCATTCAAACATCCTGAAACCATTTTGATAATAGCTATTGCTGTTGGTTTAATATACGTCAATATTGGATTCATATTAGGTGCTATTAACAACTTGAGATACGGAAGGACTAAAGAGGCTTTAGGTTCTCAAATTTGTTGGTTTGTATTTGAAGCAGGATTACTTTTACTTGTTTTAGGATATATGATGCCTGCAATCGGCATGATTGGTATGGCATTAGGTGGAATTTTAATACTTGCAGCTATTGGAATATTAATTTGGGCTAATGGTGCATTCGGATTAATGGATATCTTCGGATTCTTGGGAGATGTTTTATCCTTTGCTCGTCTTTTAGCATTATGTTTAGCTACCGGTGGTATTGCTATGACTGTAAACATCTTAGCACAAATGCTTGATCAAATGGTTCCATTTGCAGGAATTGTACTTGCAGTAATCGTTTTCATATTCGGTCATATAGCAAACTTCGCTTTCCAAGTATTAGGTGCATTTATTAACGCTTTACGTCTTAACTATGTAGAGTTCTTCGCACAATTCTTTGAAGAAGGTAAAGGTAAATTTGAAGCTTTCAAAGCAAAAAGAACATTTACAAAAATTAAATAAAATTTTTCATTTATATCTTAAATTAAATTTAAAAAATCAATATTATTTCAAAGGTGAATAAATATGGTAGAAATTGCTTTAGGTACTGCTTTAGCAGCTATTGGTGCTGGAGTAGCAATTGGTTTTGCCGGATTAGGTTCCGGTTTAGGTCAAGGTATGGCAGCTGCTGGTTCTGTAGGTGCAGTTGCAGAAGACAATGACATGTTTGCAAGAGGTATTATTTTCTCTGCATTACCAGAAACTCAGGCTATTTACGGTTTCTTGGTTGCAATCTTATTATTAGTATTCTCAGGATTATTAGGTGGAGGACAAGGATTACCTACTGAAGCAGGTATTGTAGCTATTGGTGTAGGTGCATCCATTGGTTTTGCTGGTTTAGGTTCCGGTATGGGACAAGGTATGGCAGCAGCATCCTCTGTCGGCGCTATCGTAGAAGACAATGATATGTTTGCTCGTGGTATTATTTTCTCTGCATTACCAGAGACACAAGCTATTTACGGTTTCTTGATTGCTATTTTACTTATGGTATTCGGTGGAATCTTAGGTTAAGGAGGCAGTTTATATGAGCTCAGGCACAAGTAAAATTGTTGAAAGCATTATGTCTGTAGCCCAAGAGAAAGCTGATTTAATCATTCAAGATGCTAATGCAGAAGTTTCACAAATTAATGCAAGTGCAGAAAAAACTGCTGAAGCCGAAAAAACAAAAATTTTGGAAAATGGTAAAAAACAATCTGATATGAGATATCAGCAAATTATCTCTGAAGCTAAGATGAATGCTCGTAGAGCAGAATTAGGCGCTAAAGAAGAAGTTATCGAAGCGGCTTTTAATCAAGCTGTTGGAGAATTAAAAATCAAAGCTTCTTCTGGTGACGAAGAATACAAAGAATCATTAAGTAAAATGATTAAAGAAGCTGCTGAAGAACTCGGCGGTAATGATTTAATCTTACAATTAAATGAAGCTGATACACAGAAAATTAAAGACGACTTATCTTCACAAGGTTCAGACTCTTTTGAATTAGGTGGTATTAACTTTACCTTAGGTGAACCTATTAATGCAATTGGCGGCGCTATCTTAAAAACCGCTAATGGAGATATTGAAGTAAATAACACAATTGAAGCTAGATTAGAAAGATTTAAAAGTATCTTACGTAGTGAAGTTGCTGAAATATTATTTAAATAATTAGGAGGATAAATTATGGCAGATGGAATTGCTACCTTAATAAGTTCTGTAGGACTTACACAAGAAACATTTCTTGTATTTTGTATCTTAGCAGTCCTTGTTGTAGGTGCAGTAGTTGTAATCATTACATCCAGACCAATTTTGGACATTTATCCTTATCTTAACCCAAGTGCAAGAGTAAGAGCTAGAAAAGGAAGATTATTTGATGAAAAACAAATTTCCGAACTCGTTGAAACCAACGATGTTGAAGAAGTTGAAAACTATCTCAAAGGTGTTCCTGAATATGCTGATGTTTTAGATGCTTATCCGCTCGATAAAGCATTAGACGTAGAACGTGCTAACACTTATGATTTCGTTGCAAGAGTAGCTCCTAAGGACATAAAAGATCCTTTTGTTGTAATGTCTAAAAAATCAGATATCGACAACATCAAAAGTCTTTTAACCGCTAAGGAAGTTGGTCTCGGTCCGGAAGAAACAAGGGAATTGTTAATTCCTAGCGGATCACTATACGACGAATTGGATTCATTAGCTGACACCGAAACTGTTACTGATATTGTAACCAGTTTGGACGGCACTGAATACGCAGCAGCTCTAGAAGATGCTCTTCCACAATATGAAGAA
Source organism: Methanobrevibacter sp. (assembly GCF_017539065.1). Taxonomy (GTDB): domain Archaea; phylum Methanobacteriota; class Methanobacteria; order Methanobacteriales; family Methanobacteriaceae; genus Methanocatella. The sequence goes on along the minus strand of NZ_JAFYHP010000015.1, from coordinate 2,723 downwards.
ACTAATATGGTTCTTCCTTTAGAATCTGCTTTAGATAAATATTATTTAGGCAAATTATTACGTTCTTCTGATGTTCCTTCCGATGAAAATAAACAAATTTTATATTCATATGTTGGAACTCAAGTTGATGTAGCTAATCTTAAACTAATTATAAGGGCAAAACAAGATGGCCTTGATTATGATGCAATCGCCCCTTATATATTAGAGGAAGGATACCAATTACGTGATTGGAAACTAAAAGATTTAATGGAATCTCCAGACGTTACAAATATCGTTTCTGGTTTAGAAGGAACAAAATATGCTGATGCTTTAACTGATGTAATGCCAGTATATAACGAAACTGGTTCAGTAGCAGTATTCGAAAAAGCATTAGATGGTTACACTTCAGATTATTCAAAATCTTTAGCTTCTAAAAAACCATTAGGTATTGGTCCAATTATTGGTTATTTAAGTCAAAAAGAAAATGAAATTAAGAATTTAAAAATTATTGCAAGAGCAAAAAGAGAAGCAGACTTCCCTAATTCTAAAATCATGGAGATGTTAATATGAGTTCAGTAGCAATTATAGGTGATATTGACACTGTTTCCGGATTTAGATTAGGTGGTGTCAAAAGAGCAGAAGTAGTAAATACTCCTGAAGAGGCTATCGCAGCTTTTGATAAATTTTTAGATGAAGAACTTTCAATTATTATCATTACTCAATTAATGGCAAATGAAATAAGAGAGCATATTAATAGGAAAATTGGTTCTGATGTATTACCAATGATAATTGAAATACCTGATAAAGATGGGTCCTCAGGAGGATCATCTGATCAAATAAATGACCTTATTAAAAGAGTTATCGGGGTAGAGATGGTTAAATGATTATTGAAGGAAATATTATTAAGATTGCTGGGCCTGTTATTATCGCAGATGGTATGAGAGGGGCTCAGATGCTTGAGATGGTAAGAGTAGGTGATGAAAAGCTTATCGGAGAAATTATCGAGCTTGAAGGTGACACCGCAACTATCCAAGTATATGAAGAAACAGCCGGTATCCAACCGGGTGAAGTAGTTGAATGTACTGGAGGTCCATTGTCCGTAGAACTCGGTCCAGGTATTATGAGTTCTATTTACGATGGTATTCAAAGACCTTTAAGAATCATCAGAGAAGTGTCTGGTGATTTCATTGCAAGAGGAATTGATGTAGATTCCATCAACAAAGAGAAAAAATGGGCATTTAAACCAGTAGCAAAAGTCGGAGATGTTTTAAAAGCCGGTGATGTACTTGGTGAAGTACAGGAAACCACTGCAGTTTTACACAAAATTATGGTGCCTCCAACATTAGAAGGTGAAGTAACTGAAATTGCAGCTGAAGGTGAATACACTGTACTCGAAGACATCGCTGAAGTAGGCGGCGAAAAAGTTCAAATGCTCCAAAAATGGCCTGTAAAGAAAAGTCGTCCATATGTAAGAAAATTAGACCCAGATATACCATTAGTCACTGGTCAAAGGGCACAAGACACTTTCTTCAGTGTAGCTAAAGGTGGGGCAGCAGCTATTCCAGGTCCTTTCGGATCAGGTAAAACTGTTACACAACAACAATTAGCTAAATGGGCAGACGCAGACATCGTTGTATATATCGGATGTGGAGAACGTGGTAACGAAATGACTGACGTACTTACCGAATTCCCATTCCTCGACGACCCTAAAACAGGAAACCCATTGATGGACAGAACTGTTCTTATTGCTAACACTTCCAACATGCCGGTAGCAGCTCGTGAAGCATGTGTATATACTGGTATGACTATTGCTGAATACTACCGTGACCAAGGTTACGACGTAGCGCTCATGGCGGACTCAACTTCAAGATGGGCTGAAGCTATGAGGGAGATTTCAGGAAGATTAGAAGAAATGCCTGGGGAAGAAGGTTACCCTGCATACTTAGCATCAAGATTAGCTCAATTCTACGAAAGAGCTGGAAGGGTAGAAACTATTGGTACAGAATCAAAAATAGCATCTATTTCCGTAGTCGGTGCAGTATCACCTCCTGGTGGGGACTTATCTGAACCTGTTACACAAAACACATTACGTATCTGTAAAGTGTTCTGGGCGTTAGATGCATCTCTTGCAGATAAACGTCACTTCCCTTCAATCGACTGGTTGCAAAGTTATTCCTTGTACATTGACAGTATTGAAGGATGGTACGCAGAAAATGTAGCGGCAGACTGGAGAGCAACTCGTGACAAAGCTATGAGTTTGTTACAAAAAGAATCCGAGTTACAAGAAATTGTACAATTAGTCGGTCCTGACGCATTACCTGAAACCGACCAAGCTACATTAGAAGCTACCCGTATGTTAAGAGAAGACTTCTTACAACAAAATGCATTTGATGACGTAGATACATACTGTGCTCCTGATAAACAGTACAAAATGTTAAAAACTATTCTTAAGTTCTACGATGAATCTCTTGCAGCTGTAAACAGAGGTGCTCCAATTGCAAATATTGTTGCATTACCTGTAAAAGAAGAAATCGGTAAAATGAAATACATCCCACAAGATGTATTTGATGAAAAAGTTGCAGAAATACAAGCAGCAATTACTAAACAATGCAGTGAGGCTTAAAAATGAATACAAATATTAAAACTAGAGAATATACTACTGTATCTGAAGTCTCAGGTCCTTTAATGGTTGTTGAAGGAGTAGAAGGCGTTGGTTACAATGAAATTGTAGATATTGAAACACC